>NZ_JBAQMD010000103.1:0-36313 GCF_049302455.1 Rhodoferax ferrireducens
CAGTTTTTTCCTTTCGTTTGCTTGGCGGCTCACGATTGGAAGTTTCTGCGATGGACATCCATACCAATGCAAATGTCAAACTTCTACTGTCACCCCGGCACAGCCGGGGGATTACCTATTGGATTTAGGATGATAGGTGCCGCTGAAAGACGTTTTGAGATTGCCCAGCAGCGTGTTGACCGCACGAAACTGTTCGAGCTTGACGCTGGCCGCACCGCCGCCGGTGATGGTGCGCTCGTGGCTGGCGCCGACCGTGGTGACGCCCGTGAAGCAAGCCAGGCCATCGGAGATCACTTGGGCTGAGGCGCACAGCGATTTCCTGGCCCACTGTGTCAGTGCGTCTTTGGTGAACTCCAGTTTCTTCAAACACACCAGTATGGGATGGCCCGTGTCGGTGGTCTGCACCGCAGCAATGAAGGACACCTTGTTTTGCGAGCCCCGGCCTCGCTTGCCCCCAGGCAGCGCGCCGCCGAGGTAGGCGTCGTCAATCTCCACACGACCATCGAGTTGGCGCGTCTCCTCGCGCTCGGACATGACCTGCAACAGCTTGTGCTTCATAAGCCAGGCGCACTTGTAGCGCACGCCCAGGTGACGTTTGAGCTCCAGGGCCGAGACGTTGTTCTTGGCCTGGGTCAGCAGATGCATGGCCAAGAACCAGCGCGTCAGGGGCAGTTTGGTGGCCTGAAAGATCGTCCCGCAAGTCACAGTGGTTTGCTCGCGGCAGGCCGAGCACTGCCAGTATTGCAGCCCCTTGCGCTCAAATGTGCAATGACGCGTGCTGGCACAGTGCGGGCAGACAAACCCCGTCGGCCAGCGCGAAGCGACCAGCGCCGCGTGGCACTTTTCCTGTGTGCCGTAGCGCTCCATGAAGTCGGCTATCGACAGTCCCTTTTGAAATTGAACCTGGTTGATCGACATGGCATATCTCCTTTGAAGAGAGGGTGCGCATGTTGCTCCAATTCAGACTATGGCGAAGTAGGCCTACTGAACTTGGGGGCTAATCAGGTTATTTTTTGAGCTAAAAGCGCCATAGCCCCCGTCGAATGGTCTTGGGGTGCTATTATTTTTGCATCTGAAAAACGCAAAAAATTGCGCTGCATCGACTGCAGATAGGTCGGGTCGTAGTGCTGCGTGAGCAGCGCCTGCACCACCGGGGCGATGTTGCCAGCGCGCACTTGGCGCTGCCAGCCCTCCACCAGAACCTTGCCCTTGAACTCGGTCAATACCTGCAGACGCGCGCAAAAGCTCTCGACGTCGCTGACAAAAAAACTGTAGTCTTCCATCAACAAGGCAACACGTTCAGCGTCCGGCAGCACCAGGTTCAGGCAGGGGCTTTGGCGCATGGCCTCGATCAGCGCGGTCGGCACCGCCACATTGCCCACCTTCTTGCTTTCGCTCTCGATGAAGACGGGGCGCGTGCGGTCCAGCGCTCGCAACGCCTGCCACACCAGCGTGTCAAAGCGCTTTTGGGTCGGCTGCGCCTGTCCCGGAATGGCACCGAGCACCGAACTGCGGTGCCGGGCCAGCGCCTCCAGGTCCACCACCTGCGCCCCTTGTTCGGCCAGGGCCTGCAGCAGGCGCGTTTTGCCCGAACCCGTGGTGCCACTGATCACACGCCAGTCCAGGCCACTGACCAGCCGTGGAATATCCTGCACCACCGCCGCCCGAAACGCCTTGTAGCCACCTTCGACCAGCGTGACCCGAAAACCGATCTGACTCAAAATCAGCGCCAACGCGCCGCTGCGTTGGCCACCACGCCAACAGTAGGCCAGCGGCTGCCAGTCTTTGGGTTTGTCGATCACCCAACGATCAATGTGGGTGGCCACATTGCGGGCCGCTATCGCCGCACCGCGCTTCTTGGCTTCAAAGGCGTTGACCTGTTTGTACAGGGTGCCGATATCGCGGCGTTCCTCGTTGTTGAGCGTCGGCCAGTTGACGGCGTGCGGCAAGTGGTCTTCGTCGAACTCGCCGGGGCTGCGGGCGTCGATGACGGTATCAAACTCATGCAAACGAGCGATGACCTCGGTTGCGGGCAGGGTGTTCAGGCTCATTACAGGATTTTTTTCAGTTCCGGCCAGACATTGGCCAACATGAGAGGGTGGGCCTCTTCCTTGGGGTGGATGCGGTCGGCTTGAAACAAACGGGTCGCGTCATCTTCGGCAATGCCTTTGAGCAAGAACGGCACCAGCGCGGCGCGCCTGGCTTTTGCCACGCTGGAAAACATCGCGGCAAAACGCTCGCCATAGTCTTTGCCATAGTTGGGGGGAATCTGCATGCCGATCAGCAGCACTTTGGCGCCCGCCTGTTGCGCCGCCTGCGTCATGAACGTCAGGTTATCCTGGGTGAGTTCCAGCGGCAAGCCTCGCAGCGCGTCATTGCCACCGAGTTCAATCAGCACATGGGTCGGCCGGTGCTGGGTCAGCAGCGCCCCCAGCCGCGCGCGCCCGCCGGAGCTGGTGTCGCCGCTGATACTGGCGTTGATCACGACGGCGGGAATTTTTTCGGCCTTGAGTTGCTGCTCAAGCAACGCCACCCAGCCGCTGCCACGTTTGAGGCCATACTCGGCACTCAGCGAATCGCCCAACACCAGGACTTTTCTGGCTTGGATGGTTTTAGGGGTCGGGGCAGCGGCATTCGCCGGTGCTAACAGCGATACCCCCGCAACAGCGGCCAGTACGCCTGTGGCGATAAAGTGTCGCCGATGCTCGTCAGTTCGATACAAAGAAAGCCTCATGTCTGATTCAATTATTTCTGTTGAACACGTGTTCAAGTCGGTCACCGATTCCACCGGCACGCTCGACATTTTGCGCGATATTGATTTTGCGTTGAATGCCAGGGAAACAGTCGCCATTGTCGGGGCTTCGGGTTCCGGCAAAAGCACGCTCTTGTCGATCATCGCGGGTTTGGACACGCCCAGCCGCGGCACCGTCCGGTTGGCCGGGCAGGACTTGTTCGCCCTCAATGAAGACGAGCGCGCGGCCGTGCGGGCCCAAAAAGTCGGCTTTGTGTTTCAGAGCTTTCAACTGCTGGGCAATCTCACGGCGCTGGAGAACGTGATGCTGCCGCTGGAACTGGCTGGCAGGCGCGATGCCCGACAGGCCGCGACCGACATGCTGGCGCGCGTGGGCCTGTCCGAGCGCCTGGGCCATTACCCCAAGGTGCTCAGTGGCGGCGAGCAACAGCGGGTGGCGCTGGCGCGCGCCTTTGTCGTCAACCCGGCGCTGCTGCTGGCTGATGAGCCCACCGGCAGCCTGGACTTTGCCACCGGTGAAAAAGTGATGGAGCTGATGTTTGACCTGAACCGCGAACTCGGCACCACGCTGGTGCTGGTCACCCACGACCGCGCCATTGCCTCGCGCTGCGCGCGCTGCATCACGATTGAGGCGGGGCGGGTGATGGAGACGGCGTTTGAGGTTTAAGGCGTTGATGGCCTAAACCCGGCGTGGAACGGGATTGCTTGGAGAAAGTAACAAGCTGGTTTCTTGGGCGTGAAGGTGGGCAGCGCGTAGAGTAGAGATGTGGCGCGGTAAGTCCAGTCACGAAACAGTTTCTGTTTGCCGCCTCGTAGCTACGATTCGGTGCCTTTTGTTGCCCTCAACGTTGGCTTGGGCACCGGAGAAAAGGTGCTTCCCATCGAACCATAGCCGCACCATTTCTCAGTAACGCGTATCCGCCGGTTTCTTATCCTTGGGCCAATCCTTCACCTTGTCCGGGAAATCCGGGCGTGACTGGTGCGAAAAATACTCCGCGACATCAACAGCCTCCTGATCCGAAAGCCCCCCTTGTCCCAGCGGGAATTTCTCATGGAATCCGATCGGCATGTTGCGCTTGACAAAGGCCGCCGCGGTATAGGTCCGCGCCATGCCAGCGCCGATGTTGAATGAATCATCGCCCCAAAGTGGCGGGTAGATGAAGCTGCCATCGGCCTGCGTCAGGCCTTCGCCGTCCTTGCCGTGGCACACCGCGCACTGGGTCGCGTACACCTGCTTGCCATTTTCCAGGTTGGGCTTGATCGCCATGTCCACCTTGCCAACGCCGCGTCCGGCGACCTTGTCCTGCGCCTTGGTTTCCTTTTTCATCCAGTCGAAATAGGCCACCATGGCTTTCATGTCCGCCGAATCCGCAGGCAGCGGTTTGCCGTTCATGGAGCGTCTAAAGCAGCCGTTGATGCGGTCTTCGATGGTAATGACCCGTCCGGCGCGCGCGCCGTAACTAGGGAAGAAGGCCGATACGCCGACAAATGGCGAACCATCGGCCACCGTGCCGGCGTTCAGATGACAACTGGTGCAATTCAAGGCGTTACCGACGTTCTGCGGCAACAGGGCTTTGGTCTCAAGATGCAGGCGCATGCCGCGGACAAGCTGCAGGGCAGTGGGGCTGGCGAGCATGTCCGCCAGACGCGGCGTTTCAAAATTGGACGAATCCGTGGTCTTGGGATCGAGTTCTGCACGCATCTTTTTTACCTGAGACGCGGCAACCGGTTCGGCGTTATTGCCCCAACTGCCGCGCACGAAACTTAGGATTTCAGCGAGTTCCTGATCGGACAGCCGGGCAAAGGCCGGCATGGTGTAGATGCGTGGATGCGCGGCGGTCTCGGCCGTTTTCCAGCCGGTCAGCGCGATATGCATCAGCGTGGCCGGGTCGGCGGCAGTGATGGAAGGGTTGCGCTGCATCGCCGGGAATATCCCCTTGACGCCTGCGCCATCCTGGCGATGGCAATCGACACAGAATTGCACATAACCCAATCCGCCGCGTGTCGTGAACAGATTGGCGGGGACCGTCGCTGCTGCAGCGCGTACCGGCGCCGCAGGCATGGGCAGATCGTGCTCGCCCGGCGGCAGCGACTTCAAGTAGGTAGCGATAGCCGTCAAGTCGGCATCCGTGAAGTGCTGGGTGCTGTTATGAATCACCTCCGCCATGTTGCCGGACACCGTGGCAAAACTATTCTGTCCCGTTTTCAGCAGCAGGGCAGTGTCCTGCACCGTCCACAAATTGCGCAGGCTGAGCGCGCGCCACGATTCAACCGTTTCGCCCGCGAGATAGTACTTGCCATCGGAACCCGCATCACTCATGGCCTTCTCCTGGAAAGCAATACCGCGCGGCGTATGACAGGAACCGCAGTGTCCCAAGCCTTGCACCAGATAGGCGCCCCGATTCCAGACGTCATCCTTGCCCGCATCAAGCTTGAAGGGCGCATCATTCAGAAACGCCCAGTTCCAGAACGACAAACCCCAACGCATGCTGAACGGCCAGCTCATCTCCGCCGGCTTGTTGGCCTGATTGACCGGCGCCAAGCCTTTCATCAGAAAAGCGTACAAGGCGCGCATGTCGTCTTCGCTCATCTTGGCGTAGGACGGGTAAGGCATGGCCGGGTACAAGTTGTGACCGTCCGCGGTCACGCCGACACGCATGGCGCGGTCAAATTGCGCAAACGAATACCTGCCGATGCCGCTGGTGGCGTCAGGCGTGATATTGGTCGAATAAATTGTGCCCATCGGCGTCTTGAGTTCAAGGCCGCCCGCCATCGCTGGCCCCTTGTTTGCAGTGTGGCAGGCCACGCAATCGCCCAAGTGCGCCACATACTTGCCGCGCTCAATCAATGCTGCCTCGTTGTCGGGAGCCCTGGGTGCTTGCGCTGCGCTGTTTACTTGGGCGGGTGTCGGGTCGGCAGCCTGCGCGGCATGTCCAAGAATCAAACACGCACCAAGAACGGCCAGAAGTGATCGGGAGATATTCATTGCACAAATCCTTGAAAAAAACATTGTTGACCTTCGTCCTTTACAGGTGGGAACCCCCCATCTATCGGGACCAGGAAGCCGCATTGATGTTCAATGCGGCAGTATAAGGAGGGGCGCTGGTGCTGACAGATCCATTTGACAAAGCATGTTGACGCGGGCTTTCAGTGCGATCAGGTTTGCAGAAAAGGAAAGCGATTCTTTCTAGTTCGAGTCAAGCTGTTTCTTTCTTGGCAGCGTCAACTTCGCCTCCAGCCCGCCCTCGGATCGCTGAAGCAGTTCGAACGCTCCGCCGAAGCGCTCGGCAATCGCTGCAACGATGGACAAGCCAAGTCCGCTGCCTCGACCTGATCCGCGTCGCCAGAAACGTTGCTTGGCCAGCACCAGCGCCTCCTCGCTGAGCCCCGGTCCTCGATCACAGACGCTGAACCGAACCGTGTCCGGCGAGCGGCGGACCTCCAACCTGACGCTATTGTTTGCGGGGGAATAACGCAAGGCGTTTTCCAACAAATTACGTAGTGCGGTAACAGCCAGCGCCTGGGGCAGTACCAGTTCGGCACCGCTGGCGTCGCTGTCGAATTCAATGCGCTCCGGCGCCTCGGGCGTCGCATCGCGCATGGCAAGGAGCGCGACTTCGTTGGCCTCTGCGAGGCGCCCATCTTCCCAAGAGACAGTGCCTTCCACTTGTGACAGCGTCAACAACTGCGAGAGCGAGTGCTGCAGCCGCGCCACGCCCTCTTCGGCGTAATCCATGGCCACGGCGGCCTCCTGGCCGTGCGTGATGCGGGCGACCTGAAGATGGATCTTGATGGCGGTGAGAGGTGTGCGCAACTCATGGGCCGCATCGCTGGTAAAGCGCCGTTCGCGGCTGAATGTCTCGCTCACCCGCGCCAACAGATGATTCAGGGTGTTGACCAAAGGCTGCAAGTCGCGCGCGATGGGCGCGTTTTCAATTGGGGTCAAGGAATCTGGCGTGCGGCTGGCCAGGACCTGGCGCAGGCGTTCCAGTGGCCGCAACCCACTGCCAACACCGAACCACAGCACCAGCAGGCTGCCCAGCAGGGCGGCGACAAAGGGCACGACAGCAGCCACCATGACATTGCGCAACAGGGTGCTGCGCTCGCTCAGACGATCGGACGTAGTGACGCGCAAACCCAGTTTATCCAGGGTGTAGCTGCGCCAGTGTTCACCCCTGATTTCGCGATTGACAAACCCGGGGCCGACCTGATCAATGGCCTCGGGCGCAGCGCCCGGGGTGCTGGCAATCACCTCACCGCGCAGCGAGACCTGGCACGCCAGGCCTTTCACCGTCTGCGGCATGCTCAAGGTGGAGACGCCGGCTTTGCCGCTTCGGCCATCCCACGCAGCCGGGTTCTGCGACATCAGGCCGGCCACCATATGGGCCGACATTTCAAGGCGCTGATCCAGGGTGCGCTGCATTTCCTGCTCCAGGCCGTGCAGCATCCAGATCGCGACCCCACCCCAGAGCAGCAGCATCGAGACGCCAATCATCAGCAGCAATCGCACGCGAAGTGTCATTCGGTCACCATGCTGCATCGGTAGCCTACGCCACGGACCGTTTCGATGATGTCGGCCCCCAGTTTGCGGCGCAGATGGTGGATATGCACATTGAGCGCATTGCTTTCAATCTCCTCACTGAAATCGTAAAGACTGTCCTTCAACTGATCGGGGCTCAGAATGCATCCACGAGCCTGCAGCAGGGCAACCAGCAGCGCCAGTTCGCGTCGTGACAAATCGATGGCCCGTCCGTGCAGAAAGACCTCACCCCTTGCCGGATCAACGCGCAACGCGCCATGCTCAATGAGATCCACGCTGCGTCCGGCGGCGCGGCGCAGCAAGGCTTGTAGACGGGCAACGAGTTCGCTGAGATCGAAAGGCTTGAGCAGATAGTCATCGGCGCCGGCACGCAGCCCGGCCACGCGATCTTGCACGGCGTCGCGCGCGGTCAACACCAGCACGGGTAGCGCCATGCCGCCAGCCCGCAAGCGCCGCAGCAGGCTCATGCCATCCTCGTCGGGCAGCCCCAGATCGAGTATCACCACATCGCAATGCACGGCTGACAACGTGGCCTGCGCCTGCGCCGCCGTAGTCACACCATCGACGGTCAGGCCGTGCGCGCGCAATCCGACCAGGATGCCGTGAGCAATCAGTTCATCGTCTTCAATCAGTAAAACACGCATAGTGGCTCTGTCAGTATCGGTTCAAAAAGGTGGATTCTCAGCATCTGAATCCACCCGTGCGCGGGCTCTATGTTGGTCATCTGAAATGGAAGCGTGGACCCATTACGGCGTGATGGAGATATAGCCTGATTTTTCAAAATCGACTATTGCGCCAATGCCAGACACGACAATTCGGCCATAGGGAAGAATGTCTTGAGGTGCGTAGCCTTTCAGTCGCATCGCCACGCCGCATTCATACATCTTCACCCCGCCTTTGATCATCTCGTCAAGTATGGCTCGGTTGGGATTTCCTTTCGGATGAGGCTGTTTCACTTTTTGCTCGTAGGCTTCGTCGGTCAACAGAAACTGGGCTCCGTCGCCTCTGAACACCATCACTATTTCATAGTCTTTGCCGGGTTTCATTCCAATGGCTGTGTATTGATCATAGAGATTCTTCGCCGCCATCACTTGCTTGCTGATGCCATTGGGAACGGTGTCAGCATAATTTATCTGGACAGCCACTTTAAGTTCCGACTGGTTGACGATCTGCAATGGCGGCTTGGTGTTTTCTGAAAAGCTGAAGGGGGTTTCAGCGAAGGCAGAAGATGACATGCCATTCAATGACAAGACGAGAAGTCCCGCGATGGCTATTGAGACGGTGCTGACTTTTTTAATCATATATATCTTCCCTGCTTGTGGTTGATTAGTAAACTGTGACTCAAACCAATTTTTATTGGTAAGTGGGGTGACACTGATTGACAGTGCCGAGTGACCTTGCACCGACCGGCCGAGCAGGCCCCGGCTGCAGTCGGATCAGCAGCTTGCTGGGCCACCGGGTAGCCTCAGCGCGGGCCCATAATTTTGACTAGCATCTCTGCCGATGGCGCGCCTTGCATCTTTTGCAGATTACCGCTGGCATCCTTGTAGAAGATCGTGGGCGTGGCCGAGGAGCCGAGTTGCTGCATCAACTTCTGGTTGGCCTCAAGCTGCGCGCGTACTGTTGCCGATATTTGGCTCAAGGGCTTGACGCCACCACTGGCATGCTGCTGTTCGTGCTGGGTCAGGGCGGCTTGCGCATCCTGTGCCGAGAGCAGGGCCGCCGCCTTGCCCGCGCTGGTGTCCGTCAGGATCGCCACGATGACGTGGCGCAACTGCACTTTGCCCGCACTGACCCAGGGACGGGCGTCATTCCAGAACTTGTTGCAGTAGGGGCAGTTCGGGTCGGTGAAAGTGTAGATGATGCGCGGAGCGTTCTTGCTGCCATCGGGAATCCAAGTGCTGTTGTCAAGCTGCTTCCATATCTTCCCGGTCATGGGTTTGCTGACCAGCTTGTTCAGTGGCTCCTGACTAAGGTTTGCCCCTTTGGCGTCGATCATCGAGCCGACTATGGCCTGTTTGCCGTCGGCGGTCAAATAGATGGCCAGCGGCTGTTGGTCGACGATGCCTGCATAGCCGGTCAGTCCGCCTGGCGCAGCAAAAGTCCCTATCACCTCAACGCCCTGCGTTTCCAGCGCCTTGATCGGTGCTGGCCAGTCTTTCGCCTGCGCAGCCAGGGTGAGGCCGATCAATGTGAACAAAACTGCAAACACAGCAAGTGATTTCTTAAGCATGGGGGATTTACTCCTTATTTGAGAGATTTGAGGGGAACCGGAACTGGTCTAATTTGCTCGCCAACGAGGCGGCCGATAGGGGGCCCAAATGGGTGTCGACCAGTCTTCCGTTGGCGTCGTAGAAAAGAGTGGTTGGCAACGCCCCAGAGCCAGCTTCGCGCCCAAGGGCGGTGCCGGGGTCGATCACCACGTTGGCGAGATCAAGTCCGGCGGCGGTGAGGTAGTGCTGGGCTGTCTCCCCATCCTCGCCCTGGTTGACAAAAACAAAACTTAGACTGGTCTGCTGCTTCTGCGCGGCGGCGAGCACCGGCATTTCACGCCGGCAAGGGGGGCACCAACTGGCCCACAAATTGACAACCATGGGCTTTCCCTGCGCCAACGCGGCAAGGTTCGTCGGCTCACCCGCAAGCGTCGTCACAGATGCTTGGGGCACAGTCGTATTTTCCATCATGCGTATCGCACCAAATAGCCCTCCCCAGGCGACCGCCCCAGCCGCCAGACCGAAGGCCAGTGGTCTGCGCAACGCCGGGCGGCGCCAGGCCCGCCAGAACGCCACCAGCAGAGCGGCCATCATCCCGGCCCAGGGTGTAAACCCGCCGTCACGGATATCGAGCATGGACCAGGGTGAGTTGCGGTAAGTGTCAAACCAGATGGAAACAAAGGCGATGCGCGCCACCAGCACAGCGGCGACCAACATATCGATTGCGATATTGCCTACGCCGGTCCGCTGACTACCCCCGACCAGGCGGCCTACTCCCGCCGCAACCAGTAGAGCCACCAGCATTAGAAAAAGTGTGATCGGCAAGGATAGGGGACCGACATTCAATGTCAGCATGTTTAACCCTTCTGCCTTGCCCGCGCCAAGCGGGCGAGAAATTCGTCGGCACTGAGTTCGCCGACGATGCGCTCGGCACGGCGCTCTTTGCCATCGGGGCCGATCAGCAGCATGGTGGGCGGGCCGAGAATCTGGTGGGTGCGCATCAGCGCCTGGTCATCGGCATTGTTGGCCGTGACGTCCGGACGCAGCAGTTGCATGTCGTTCAAGGCTTGCTGCACGCGCGGGTCGCCAAACACCTCGCGTTCGATCACACCGCACGACACGCACCAGTCGGCGTAGAAATCCACCAGCGTCCACTGGCCGCGTTGGCCCGCCGCGGCAACCAGCACCTCAAGCGCTTGCGGTGTCTTGAGCGGTCCGAAGCGGGTCATGAAACTATTCCTGACGGAGGGCGACGCGAGCGGGCTGGCAATGGCGCCAATGTTCAGCGGCTGCAGGGGGGCATGGGCGCCAGCGGCCGCACCGATCACCATGGAGCCGCCCCACAGGCCCAGCAGCAATGCCAGAAAGCGGGAGACTAAGCGCCCCCTGTCGGTGCCGAGCTTTTGCACCAGTGACAGCAAACTGAGGGCAATCGCCAGCAACCAAGCGCCCCACAGGCCCAGCGTCAGTGCCGCAGGCAAGACACGCGCCACAAAAAAGATACCGGTGCCCAGCAGGATAAATCCGAACAATGCTTTGACCCGGTTCATCCAGTCACCTGGCCGCGGCAGCAGCCGGGCCCCGAGAGTTCCGACCAACAACAGTGGCACCCCCATGCCCAGCCCCATGGCGAAAAGGACCAGGGCGCCGGTCAGCACATTACCGGTATTGCCGATGTAAAGCAGAGCGCCAGCCAGTGGCGCGGTCATGCAGGGGCCGACCAGCAGCGCCGACAGCACGCCCATCGTCGCGGCGCCTGTCATGGTGCCGCCGCGCTGGCCCTGGCTGGCGTTGTTCACACGGTTGCGCAGCACGGCCGGCAGTTGCAGTTCATAAAAGCCAAACATGGCGAGTGCCAGCATCACAAATACCAGCCCGAAGCTGCCGAGCACCCAAGGGTTCTGTAATACGGCTTGCAGATTGGCGCCTGCCAGCGCCGCCGCCGCGCCGACTCCAGCATAGACAAGCGCCATCGGCAGCACGAAGGCCAACGACAGCACAAAGCCGCGCTTGGCACTCGCGCCGCTACCCGCGATCAGGCTGGAGAGAATCGGCACCATCGGCAATACACAGGGTGTGAACGTCATCAGCAAGCCCAGCCCGAAGAACACCAGCAGCATCCAACCCAGGTTCAGGCGTGACAGACGGTCGGCCAGATCCTGATCTTCGCCGAGTGCGCCCGACGCAGTCCGACTCACGCTGGCAGCCGCCACGTCCGGGCTGGCGGACTGTGCTGCGGCGACATCGGCCAAATTCACGCGCCGGGTTTGCGGCGGGTAGCAAAGACCCGCATCGGCACAACCCTGCCAGCCAATCGTCAGTGCTTGGGTATCAGGCGCCGTGAGTAAGGCCGTTACCTGGTCGTGGTAGACCTCACTTTCGCCGTAGGTCTCATCGGTCTTGCGGGTGCCAGTTGGCCACTCAACCTTGAGCGCACTTCCGACGGGGTCCACCTCGACCTTCATCTGCTGGCGATAGAGGTAATAGCCCTGGCTGATGTCCCAGTTCAGGCGCAACTGACCATCGGCTTGCTTGCTGACGTTCAGACGAAAAGCCTGTTCCGGCTGCAAAAAATCTTGTTGGGCATGCGCCGGCAGCGCCCACCACATTGTCAACATCACGACCGACCACAACAAACGCAGCATAAGTGCTCCTACATCAAATGGAGCACGCATCTTTGCGTGGCAAGATTAAGGCTACGTTAACGGTGAAACAATTTAAGCCACGAGTGGACCTTCTGCATCTGTCGTGGCCTGTGACTGCCGTAGTTCCAATTGCCGACGCCCTTCGGAGACTTCAGACATGCCCACCAAGACGTTCACAAGCGGCCGCATCAAGAAGGCCGACTACAACACCGCATCGCGACAGCTGGACCTGCATTGGGACAACAAGACCGTCCTGGCCTACAAGCATGTTCCCGAAGAGGTGTATCGGCGCCTTTGCAGCGCACCCAACCCGGCGGCGTACTGGGAGGACCGGATCGCGGAGGAGTACCCGAAGGGCACACCGATGACCTCCAGTGCTGATCCAGATGGAGCCAAGAAATTTAATGACCTGTTTGGGGGCGGGGACTGAGTGGCGTGAAGCGATAAAAAAGCCCCATCTCCGCGGGAGAAGGGGCTTTGAATTTGGTAGGCGCAATTGGACTCGAACCAACGACCCCCACCATGTCAAGGTGGTGCTCTAACCAGCTGAGCTATGCGCCTGAAATTGTCATCAGCCGCAAATTGTAGCAGCAAAAATTCGGCCCACCTCAAACCCGAACTTGCACCAGTTCAGGCGTCTGAAGACCTCCTTTATAGCCAGATCGCATATGTAAATCATCAAAAGATAGTTTGAAATATAAAGCCTTGCCTTTAGAGTCCAACTCCTATGCAAGACTTCGCTTTTATTTTTGCCGGCTTTTTTGTTGGAATCGTGGTGGGCCTCACCGGGGTCGGCGGCGGCTCGCTGATGACGCCCATCCTGATCTTTGTTTTTGGCGTCAAGCCCTACATGGCCGTCGGCACCGATCTGCTGTTTGCCGCGTTCACCAAAATGGGCGGCACCGTCAAGATGGCACGCGCGCGTCAGGTGGAGTGGCGTGTCGTGTTTCATCTGTCGGCGGGCAGCATTCCGGCGGCATTGATTACCCTTTTGATCCTCAACCGAGTGGGCGCGGCCAGCGCCCATGTTCAGCATCTGATGACCAGCACCTTGGGCGTGGCCTTGCTGCTCACGGCGGCAGCCACCTTGTACAAGGCCATGCGCGGCAAGGCAGCGCCCACGTCTGTGGCGCGCGGCCAGGAGGCACTGGCCGCCAAGCCCCTGCACTGGAGCCTGCCGCTGCTGTTTGGCGCCGTGATTGGCACACTTGTGACCCTCACCTCCGTGGGCGCGGGCGCCATTGGCGTCACCGTGCTAATGGTGTTGTACCCCTTGCTGCCGCTGCCGCGCATTGTGGCGGCCGATATTGCCTATGCCGTGCCGCTCACCTTGGTGGCGGGGCTGGGCCACGCCTCACTGGGTTCGGTGGACTGGCCCTTGCTGGCCAAACTGTTGGCGGGTTCGATTCCCGGCATCTGGGTCGGCTCGCACCTGATGTCGCGCATTCCAGAGCGGGTGATTCGTTCCCTGCTGTCCGTGTTGCTGGCCTATGCCGGCACCAAATTAATCGCCTTGTGAGACTTCACCGGACAATCCACCCTCTTTTAACCGTCGGTTCAGCCCTTTTGACCTAAATCCACCATGTACCAATACACCGACTTTGACCGTCAATTTGTTCATCAACGCGCCGCGCAGTACCGCGACCAGCTTGAACGCAACCTGAGCGGTCAGCTCAGCGACGATGATTTCCGACCGCTGCGACTGCAAAACGGCTGGTATGTGCAGCGCTACGCGCCGATGCTGCGTGTGGCGGTGCCGTATGGCGAGCTGGCCAGTCGGCAACTGCGCGTGCTGGCTCGCATTGCGCGCGAGTTTGACCAACCCAGTGCGCAGGTTTATGAGACCGCCACCACGACCCAGGGCGCGCTGGGCACGCTGCATTTGCCCACCGGTTACGGCCACTTCACGACCCGCCAGAACGTGCAGTTCAACTGGATCCCGCTGGATAAAAGTGCCGATGTGATGGAACTGCTGGCCAGCGTGGACATGCACGGCATCCAGACCAGCGGCAATTGCATTCGCAACATCACCAGCGACGCGCTGGCCGGTGTGGCTGTTGACGAGGACATCGACCCGCGCCCGTATTGCGAAATCATGCGCCAGTGGAGCACGCTGCACCCCGAGTTTGCGTTTTTGCCGCGGAAGTTCAAGATTGCGGTCTCGGGCGCACGGGAGGACCGCGCGGCCACCGCCTGGCACGACATCGGCTTACACCTGCTGCGCAATGCCGACGGCCAGATCGGCTTCAAGGTGCAAGTGGGGGGCGGCATGGGCCGCACACCGGTCATTGCCAGCACCATCCGTTCCTTTTTGCCTTGGAACGAAATTCTGAACTTTCTGGAAGCCGTGGTGCGCGTCTATAACCGCTGGGGCCGACGCGACAACCTGTACAAGGCGCGCATCAAGATTCTGGTCAAGGCCGAGGGCCAGCGCTTCATCGACGAGGTCGAAGCCGAGTACCAGGACATCCTGACCCACGACGGCGCGCCGCACACGATTCCGCAAGCCGAGCTGGACCGGGTTTCAGCATCATTCAGGCCGCCAGCCCTTGTTCAGCAAGGACGAGCAGCTATTAAAAAAGAAGCGACTGAATGGTCGGACAAAGATGCCAACGAGTACCAACGCTGGCTCAAGCAAAACGTGGCACCGCACCAGAACCCCGCTTTGCGCGCCGTCACCCTGTCGTTCAAGCGCCTGGGTCAGGCCCCGGGCGACGCCAGCGCCGATCAGTTGGACACCGCCGCTGATCTGGCGGACCGGTTCAGCGCCGGTGAAGTGCGCGTCACGCACCAGCAGAACCTGCTGCTGCCCTGGGTACGCGCCGACCAGTTGCCCGCGCTGTGGCAGGCGGCCCGTGAAGCCGGTCTGGCCAAAGCCAACATCGGGCTGCTGACCGACATGATTGCCTGCCCCGGCGGCGACTTGTGCGCGCTGGCCAACGCTCGGTCCATTCCCGTGGCCGCGGCGATCAGCGAGCGCTTCCAGGACCTCGACGAGCTGTTTGACCTGGGCCAGATTGACCTGCACATCAGCGGCTGCATCAACTCCTGCGGTCACCATCACAGCGGTCACATCGGCATTTTGGGGGTCGACAAAGATGGGCGCGAGTGGTACCAGGTGTCGCTCGGCGGCTCGGACGGTAGCTCACTGTCTGGCGCCGCTGTGCCGGGCAAGGTGATTGGGCCGTCATTTGCGGCGTCTGAAGTGACCGATGTGGTGGAGGCGTTGCTGGACACCTACCGCCTGCACCGTTTGCCTGGTGAGCGTTTTATCGCCACCGTGCGGCGCCTCGGGCTGGAGCCGTTTCGCGCTGCCGCCAACCAAGTGCGCAGCGAGACCGGCAACAGCGGCAAAGAACTCCATATTCATCTGGCCACGGCCGATGCCTTGACCGATTGAGATTAAATCCGTATGCAAAATACTCTTAAATTGATAGCTGCTAACGCTTATTCGACGGGGGCTACAGGCCTGAATGTCATAAATTTGGCGAACGATGCCGATCCGCGCACCGTGGCGCTGGCTGGGGTGGACCGCGTTGAGCTGAACTTCCCCAAGTTCACCGATGGCCGCGCCTTTAGCCAGGCCTTGTTGCTGCGCCGCCGTTTAGGCTTCAAGGGCGAGATTATTGCCCTAGGGGACGTGCTGATCGACCAAGTGCTGCAAATGCAGCGCAGCGGCTTTGATACCGCCGTGCTGCGCGCTGACCAGGACATCGAGCAGGCGCAGCGTCAGCTTGAGCGCTTCAGCGGCTTCTACCAGGGCGATGCGCAGCGAGCGCCCCTGTTCGCGGCTGCAACGGGCGTGCCTGCCAGCGTCAAAAACACCGAAGGAGTTGCTGCATGAGCGCCATTGATCTCAACGCCCGCGCCTCAAGCAACTTTGAAGCCAAACTGCTTGAGACAACTGCGCTGCTGCAACAGGCCGCGCGTGACTATGCACCGCTGAGCGCAGGTACTGCGCCGCGTGTCACGCTGGCTTGCAGTCTGGGCGCCGAAGACATGGTGATTGCACACCTGATCAACAGCTTGCAGCTCGACATCGGCATTTTTGTGCTGGAGACGGGCATGCTGCACACCGAGACGCTTGACTTGCTGGCTCGCCTCAAAGCCTCGTCACGCGCCCCGGTGGAGGTCTTCACCCCGGCCACCGAGGCGGTCGTGCAATTTGTGGCGCGCGAAGGCAAGGAGGCGATGTACAAAAGCATCGAACTGCGCAAAGCCTGCTGCAACATCCGCAAGATGGAACCTTTGAACCGCGCCCTCACAGGCAAAGCCGCCTGGATCACCGGCCTGCGCCGCGAGCAGTCCGGCGCGCGCGCGGACGTGCCCCTGATCGACACCTCAGATGCCACCCGCGTCAAGCTCAACCCGCTGGCCAACTGGACCTGGGGTGACGTCTGGCATTTCATCGCCGTCAACAAGATTGACTACAACCCGCTGCACGACCAGTTTTACCCCAGCATCGGCTGCGCGCCCTGCACCCGGGCCATCAGCCTGGGCGAAGATTTTCGCGCCGGGCGCTGGTGGTGGGAAGACGAGACAGCCAAAGAATGCGGCCTGCATGTCAAAGCCAGCCCGCTGCCAGAAAAGGCCCCCACATGAATGCCCCGATACTTTCCAACCTGCTGCAACCCATGACGCACCACCCCCGCCCTGACCATCTCAGCAACGCCCACCTCGATGCGCTGGAGGAAGAAACCATCTTCATCCTGCGAGAGGTGGCGGCCGCCTTTGAGCGCCCGACCTTGCTGTTCTCCGGCGGCAAAGACTCGCTGGTGATGCTCAAGTGCGCTGAAAAAGCCTTTATGGACAGCAAAACCGGCGGCCACATTCCCTACCCGCTGCTGATGATCGACACCGGCCACAACTTCCATGAGGTCACTGATTTCCGTGACGCCCGGGCCAAAGAGCTGGGCGCCGAGCTGATTGTGCGCAGCGTCGAAGACTCGATGGCGCGTGGCACCGTGCGGCTGGCGCATCCGGGCGAAAGCCGCAACGTGCACCAGTCGGTCACGCTGCTCGAAGCCATTGAAGAATTCCGCTTTGATGCGCTGATTGGCGGGGCCCGGCGTGACGAAGAAAAGGCGCGCGCCAAGGAGCGCATCTTCAGCCACCGCGACAGTTTTGGTCAGTGGCAACCGAAAGAGCAACGCCCCGAGCTGTGGACGCTGTTCAACACCCGCCTGCACCCGGGTGAACACTTCCGGGTGTTCCCGATCAGCAACTGGACCGAGCTCGATGTGTGGCAGTACATTGCCCGTGAACGGGTCGCCCTGCCCTCGCTTTATTACACGCACCAACGTGCGGTGGTGGAGCGCAAAGGCCTGCTGGTGCCGGTGACCGACTTGACCCCGGCCAAGCCGGGTGAGCAAGTGGAAACACGCAACGTGCGGTTTCGCACCGTGGGCGACATCACCTGCACCTGCCCAGTGGAGAGCCTGGCCGCGACGCCTGACGACATCGTGATCGAAACCCTGGCCGCCGATGTGAGCGAGCGCGGCGCGACCCGCATGGATGACAAAACCTCTGAGGCTTCGATGGAGAAGCGCAAGAAAGACGGATACTTCTGATGGACACAATGACCGCATTCACTATTCCCAAGGATGAGCCAACCACCGTTCGGGCTGAGCCTGTCGAAGCCAACCCTTCGACAAGCTCAGGGCGAACGGATTTTGTTTCTGCCCTCAGATTCATCACCTGCGGCAGCGTCGATGACGGCAAAAGTACGCTGATTGGCCGCCTCTTGATCGACAGCCGCTCGGTGCTGCTGGACCAACTGGCCAACGTCTCCAAGAGCGGCGAGGCGGACCTGGCGCAGTTCACCGACGGCCTGTCGGCCGAGCGCGAACAAGGCATCACCATCGACGTGGCCTACCGTTACTTCAACACGGCCAATCGCAAATTCATCATTGGCGATGCCCCCGGCCACGAGCAATACACCCGCAACATGGTCACCGCCGCCAGCAGCGCCGATGCCGCCGTGGTGCTGGTGGATGCCACCAAACTGCAATGGCAAAGCCCCAACCTGGAGTTGCTGCCGCAGACCCGCCGCCATTCGCTGCTGGCCCACTTGCTGCGCGTCAACAGCATCGTGTTTGCCGTCAACAAGCTCGATGCGCTGGAAGACACGGCCAAGCCCGAGACGGCGGGCCAGGCCGCACTGGCGTTTGCCAATATCAGCCACGCGCTGGAAGCTTTTGCGCAAGCCGCTGGCATTGAGGTGGCGGCGATCGTGCCGATTTCTGCGCTCAAGGGCCACAACGTGGTGGAGGCGGCCGAGGGCTGGTGCGGCTACAGCGGCCCGAGTCTGCTCGACATTCTGGAATTGTTGCCCGTGACCCCGGCGGATACCGCCTTGCCGTTGGCGTTTCCGGTGCAATGGGTCGAAAAATTCTCATCCAGCAGCGACACCTCCCAGGGTCGGCGTGTTTTTTGGGGCCGTGTCGCCACCGGTTTTGCCCGCGTCGGGCAAACCGTCAAGCTGTTGCCCAGCGGCCAGAGCGCCTGCATTGCGCAGGTGCTGGGCCACACACGCCAACCCGCCGCGGTGGCCGCCGGGCACAGCGCCGGCATTGTGCTGGACCGTGAGGTCGATGTGTCGCGCGGCGACTGGCTGCTGGCGGTTGAACCTGCGCCAACAGATACCCCGATGGCCGAGGATGATTTCGACACCGTGCCAGCCAGCGCCAGCCTGGCACCCAGCCGCGAACTCAAGGTCACCGTTGCCTGGATGGACGACGAGCCGCTGGTCGCGGGTCGCGTTTATTGGGCGCTGCATGGGCACCGCTGGGTCAAAGCCCGGGTCAAGCGCATCGTGCACAAGCTGGACATCAACACCCTGGTCGAAGAAGCCGCCACGGCGCTGGCCGCGAATGCCATCGGCCATGTCGAGCTGCTGCTGCAAGAACCGATAGCGGCACGACCCTTTAGCCAGTCCCGGGTGCTGGGTGCGCTGGTGTTGGTGGACACGGCCTCGCACAAAACCTCGGGCGCGGTGTTGATCAATTGACTCCGTTCAAGTAATCCCATGGCCTGCAAGGTCAATCTGGATAAATCGATCTTGAAACCCAATAAAATCACTGCTTTTCACCCACCTTGTCGAAAAACACAACATGACACATACCGTCACTGAAGCCTGTATCAAATGCAAGTACACCGATTGCGTTGATGTCTGTCCCGTGGACTGCTTTCGCGAGGGCCCCAATTTTTTGACCATTGACCCCGATGAGTGCATTGACTGCGCCGTCTGCATTCCCGAATGCCCGGTCAACGCCATCTACGCCGAAGAAGACGTGCCCAAAGATCAGCAGCACATGACCAAAATCAACGCTGAGCTGGCCAAGTTACCAGGCTGGAAAACCATCACCAAGCGCAAGCCCGCGCTGCCTGAGGCCGAGGAGTGGAAAGACAAGACCGGCAAGCTGCCGTATCTGATTCGTTGACCCGCCGGTGCGCAACCATCAAGACCCCCTAGAGACCGACGCCGTGATCGTCGGTGCCGGCCCGGTCGGGCTGTTTCAGGTGTTTGAACTCGGCCTGCTCGAAATCAAGGCCCATGTGGTCGATTCGCTGGCCTACCCCGGCGGCCAATGCGTTGAGCTCTATCCGGACAAACCGATTTATGACATTCCGGCGGTGCCGGTCTGTACCGGCCGGGAGCTGACGCAGAACCTGCTGAAACAGATTGCGCCGTTTGGTGCCACCTTTCACTACGGGCAGGAAGTCACGGTGGTGGAAAAACAAAACGACGGACGTTTTTTTGTGGAAACCTCCAAGGGCACACGCTTCCTGAGCAAAACCATCTTCATTGCTGCAGGCGTGGGCGCCTTCCAGCCGCGCACCCTCAAAGTTGACGGCCTGGAGGTGTTTGAAGACTCGCAATTGTTTTACCGCGTGCGCAACCCGGCCGATTTTGCGGACAAGAATCTGGTCATCGTCGGTGGCGGCGATTCCGCCCTCGACTGGGCCCTGGACTTTGTCAAGGACGGCCCCAACAAAGCCGCCAGCGTGATCCTGATCCATCGTCGCGACGGCTTCAAGGCGGCGCCGGCGAGTGTAGCCAAGATGCGCGAACTGTGCGACGCGCTGGAGATGCAGTTCATCGTGGGTCAAGTCACCGGCTTTGAAGCCCAGGACAGCCTGCTGACCGGCATCAAAGTCACCGGTGCTGACGGCGTCACCCGTGTCGTGCCACTCGATGTGTTGCTGGTATTTTTTGGTTTGTCGCCCAAACTCGGCCCCATTGCCGAGTGGGGTCTGGACATCGAGCGCAAACAGCTCAAGGTGGACACCGAGAAGTTTTCCACCAGCGAGCCCGGTATTTTTGCCGTCGGCGATATCAACATTTATCCCGGCAAAAAGAAACTGATCTTGAGTGGCTTTCATGAATGCGCACTCGCCGCCTTTGGCGCCATGCCGATCATTTCGCCCGAGAAGAAGGTCTTTTTGCAGTACACCACCACCAGTCCGAAGCTGCACAAAGTGTTGGGGGTCGAGTCGCCGGTGTTTGACTGAGTAGAATCTGCATCGCGCTCTTTCGCTGGAGCGCATTTCGCTAGGGGTGTTGCCAGGCTTTCAATGAAAGCGGGTGACTGAGAAAGTCCCTTTGAACCTGACTGAGGTAATCCTCGCGCAGGGAAGCAAGTCTGAACACCGGTGTCACCGCCTTCTCTGCTGACACAACTGCGTTTTCAGATTCGGCCAACCTGCCAACTTTTTTGCATGGAGCAAATAGATGGCAAATACAAACTTAACTGACAACGTCAACCAGGCTTTAACGCCAGTGGGGACCACTGGGCGGGTCTTCACCTGGCATGACCACGCCTCACTCTGGTTCAGCCTGGGCGTGGGCCTGCTGGTGATGCAGGTCGGCGCTTACCTGGTGCCGGCCGTGGGCAGCCGTGATGCGGCTATTGCCATTGTGCTGGGATCGCTGCTGGGCGCCGGCCTGCTGGCCTGGACGGCCAAGCTGGGTTGCGACAGCGGCCTGTCCAGCGCCGGGCTGATGCACGCCACCTATGGCAGTTACTTTGCACGTTTGCCGGTGCTGTTGAACCTGGCCCAGCTCATTGGCTGGACCACCTTTGAACTGGTGGTGATGCGCGACGGCACAGCCGCCATTGGCCAACAATCGTTGGGCCTGTCGCTGGAGGGCACGGGCGGCATCGTCGTCACCACGCTGTTGTGGGGTGCGGTGCTGACGCTGCTGCTGGCAGGCTCCATGACGCAGCTGGTGCGAAAAGTCATCAGCCGGGTCGGCCTGCCGCTGGTGATTGCGTCGCTGTTGTGGCTGACCTGGCAGTTTGGCGGCCAACTGCACAGCAAGGGGCTTGAAGCGTTTTGGACCAGAGAGGGCGATGGCAGCATGGGCATGCTCTCGGCGATGGACCTGGTCATCGCCATGCCGGTGTCATGGCTACCCTTGGTGGCCGACTATGCGCGCTACGGCAAGTCAGGCCGCAGCGCCCTGAGCGGCACCTGGCTCGGCTACGCGCTGGCCAACATCTGGTGTTACGCACTCGGCGTGATGGTGGTCAGTGTGGCGCAGCCCGATGTCAATCTGGTCAGTGCCCTGCTGCTGGCACAAGGCGGGCTGATCGCGCTGAGCCTGATCCTGGTGGATGAAATTGACAACGCCTATGGCGATGTGTACTCGGGCGCGGTGTCGGCGCACAGCATCAAGTCGTCATGGACGGTGCGGCAATGGGGGCTCGGGCTGGCGTTGCTGTGCACGGGCCTGGCGCTGGTGTTGCCGATGCACAGTCTGGAGCCGTTTTTGTTGTTGTTGAGCTCGGTTTTTGTGCCGCTGTACGGGGTTATTCTGGGGCGCCTGAGCGGTGTTTCAGTGCGCTTGCAACCAATGCAGCGCAAGGTGGACTTCAGTGCAGCTTTGCTGTGGCTGGCTGGCATTGCGGTTTATCACTTGCTAGCGAAATGGGCGCCGCAATGGGGTGCTGCCTTACCCACGCTGGCACTGACCTTTGGCTTGGCCTGGTTGACACGCGCCAACGTGTCTATGAATCAATTGGGAGAACCCGCATGAACATCGTTATTTTGGGTGCCGGTCTGATGGGGCGCTTGCTCGCGTGTGAATTGGCCCGTGCGGGTCACCAGCTTGAATTATTTGATGCGGGTGGCCCCGAGGCGCTGAACTCGGCGGCCCGTGCCGCGGCAGCCATGTTGGCACCGCTGGCGGAGTCGGCCGTCGCCGAGGACCCGGTGGTGAAAATGGGCGTGTACGGGCTCGGCCGCTGGCCTACGCTGATTGCGCAACTCGATGAGCCGGTGTTCTTTCAGCAGCAGGGCACGATGGTGGTCTGGCATCGGCAAGATGTGGCTGAGGCAACACGCTTTTCACGCCAGCTTGATGCCACGGCGCAACGCCTGCCAACGCTGCCCATCGCGCAGCCGCTGGATGCGGCGGGCATCGCACGGTTGGAGCCCAGTCTGGGTGCACATTTTTCACAAGGCCTCTACCTGCCGGGCGAAGGCCAGTTGGACAACCACCAGTTGCTCGCCGCCACGCTGCATCAACTCCAGCGACTGCAGGTGACGATTCACTGGAACAGTCCACGCGCCCTCAGCGACTTCTCCCCGGGGCAGCCGGGGCAGCCCGACTGGGTATTTGACTGCCGGGGCTTGGGTGCGCACCCACAGTGGTCCGCGTTGCGTGGCGTGCGCGGCGAGATCATCACGCTGCTGGCGCCGCACGTGAAACTGTCGCGCCCCACGCGACTGCTCCATCCGCGCTACCCGATCTACATCGCGCCCAAACAAGACGGCTATTTTCTGGTCGGCGCCACCGAAATTGAGTCCGATGACCTCTCGCCGATGAGCGTGCGCTCAGCGCTGGAGCTGCTCGGCGCCGCCTATACGGTGGACAGTGGTTTTGCCGAGGCGCGCATTGTGGAATTGGTCGCCCAGTGCCGCCCAGCCTTGCCCGACAACCTGCCCTGCATCCGCCAGTTGGGCCCGCGCGTGATGCAGATCAACGGCCTCTATCGCCATGGCTACCTGATGGCCCCGGCCCTGCTGGATGTGGCGCTGGAACTGTTTGAAACCGGAGCATCGCCGCTGGCGAACGATTTTGCCCTGTCGATCCACCAATTGCCATGAACGTCATCATCAACCAGACCCGGCACACTCTCGCTGAGGGTGCCACACTGGCCGATGCGATTGAATTGCTGCAAGCGCGGGCGCCTTTTGCGGCGGCCGTGAACCTGCAGTTTGTGCCCCAAACCCGCTACAGCCAAACCCGACTGCAGCACGACGACCGGATCGACATCATTGCACCGGTCACTGGCGGATAGGGTTCCCGGAACGTTTTAGAAAATTTTCACCATGTCAATAAACTCCCTGAATTCAAGCGCAGATACCCCCAGCGCCGATCCATTGCTGTTGTACGGCCAGCGCTTTAACAGCCGCTTGTTGCTGGGCACTTCCCGTTACCCCTCGCCACGCATTCTGGAGGCGGCGCTGCGCCTAGCCCAGCCGGCCATGCTCACCGCGTCACTGCGGCGACAAAACGTCAGCGACCCGGCTACACCGAACCGGTTTTGGGAACTGCTAAGAACACTGGGTACGCCGGTACTGCCCAACACCGCCGGTTGCCACAGCGTGCAGGAGGTCATCACGACCGCGCAGATGGCACGCGAGGTGTTTGAGACGCCCTGGATCAAGCTCGAACTCATTGGCGACGACTACACCTTGCAGCCTGACACCCTGAATCTGGTGCAGGCGGCAAGCCAGCTGATCAAGGAAGGCTTCAACGTACTGCCGTACTGCACGGAAGACCTGGTACTGTGCCAGCGCCTGGTGGACGCAGGTTGCCAGGCCATCATGCCGTGGGCGGCGCCGATTGGCACCGGCAAAGGCCCCATCAACGCCTATGCGCTGCGCACCCTGCGTGAGCGCCTGAGCGTACCCATGATCGTGGACGCCGGTTTGGGTCTGCCATCACACGCTTGCCAGGTGATGGAATGGGGTTTTGACGGCGTTCTGCTCAACACCGCCGTGGCCCTGGCGCAAGACCCGGTGGCCATGGCAGGTGCTTTTGCCGCTGCCACCCAGGCGGGACGCACTGCATTTTTGAGCGGCGCCATGCCCGAACAGCAGGCGGCGCAACCCAGCACCCCCGTGCTGGGCACACCCTTTTGGCATCAGCTTGGAGCCGCTACATGACCCAGCATGACAGCATGGTGCAGACCATCGTCACGGCCCACGCCGATCTCGCTTTGGCGCCTGGCGCCGGCACATCGCAGCGCGCAGCCACCGCCACCTTCACCTGTGATGCAGCGGTTTACCGCGCCGCCAAAAGCGCCTGCCTGGCGCTGGGTTTCATTGAGGCGGATGCCGAGTGCGTGGCACTGGCCTGGCAAAACCAGACTGATCGCACCGGGCATTTTGACGTGACGGCCTGGCCCGACCAGCCGGAGGATTTCAGTCTGCAGGCCTGGCCGCGCTCAACTGCGTTTGCGGCCTGCCCGCGTCAATTGGGCCTGTACGCGGTCCTGCCCGATGCGGCCTGGGTGGGGCGTATGGCACGCGCTGGTGTGTCCACCGTTCAACTGCGCTTCAAATCCGATGACACCGTGGTCATTGCCCGTGAAGTACGCGCTGCGGTGATGGCGGTCAAAGGCACGAATGCCCGGCTTTTTATCAACGACCATTGGCAAGCCGCCATCGATGCCGGGGCCTATGGCGTGCATCTGGGGCAGGAGGACATGGTCGAAGCAGACCTGGAAAAGATCAGGGCGGCGGGCCTGCGTTTGGGTCTGAGCAGTCACGGTTACGCCGAGATGCTGCGGGCCGATCACTACAGTCCGAGCTACATCGCCATGGGTGCGGTGTTCGCCACCACGCTTAAACGCATGCAGACACCACCACAAGGCCTGGCACGACTAGGTGCTTATGCCCGGCTGATGCGTGACTATCCGAAAGTAGCGATTGGGGGAATTGACGCCGGCAAACTGCTGGACGTGCTGAACTGCGGCGTGGGATCGATTGCGGTGGTGCGTGCCCTGGTGGCCGCTGAAAATCCTGAGGTCATGGCAAATAGTCTGCAAGCCAAGATCAACGCCAAGCTCTCGGCCATGGCGCCTGAGCCCGCGCTTTGAGATGCAGGGCGTTGCGCGCAGGCGCCGTGGAACAATCGATTCGGCAGCTTATTTCAGGCTCAGAACCCACTCTGCCAGTTTTCTGGCTTCCGCTTCGTTGACCTGCGTATTGGCCGGCATCGGCACCGCACCCCAGACGCCAGAGCCGCCCTTCATGATTTTTGTTGCCAGCTTGCCCGCCGCGTCTTTTTGACCGGCGTATTTCTTCGCAACATCCTGATACGCCGGACCCACCAATTTTTTGTCGACGGTATGACAGGCCAGACAATTCTTGGATTTGGCAAGCGCCAGATCGGCCCATGCAGGAAGAGTTACCGCAACGGCGGCAATTAAAGCGAGAATGGAATGTTTAATCATTGACACCTTATCGGTTGGCTTAAAGCTGATAAACGCCATTGTATTGATTGGCGTTGACACTCACCGCCGTAATGACATGCAACAAATGACAGGATTTTGATATGTATTTATTGGGACTGGGGCTGGCTTTTCTCGTCATGAAGTATCTGGCGCTCGGCCCAGTGGCGGCATGGAATTGGTGGGTTGTACTGGCCCCGTTTGGCCTGGCCGTGCTCTGGTGGGCATGGGCTGACAACTCCGGCTATACAAAAAAGAAAGCGATGGAACGTGAAAATAGTCGCAGGCAGGATCGAATTGACAGAAACCGGGAAAACATGGGAACTTCCACCAAGAAGAACCGGCGTTAAGGGCTCAAGCAGTGAGCAGAGCCGCTCAAAAAAGCATCAAGATTTACGCGCTCGCATGGCAATCGGTGCGTAGCCATGGTTAAGCGGGCCACTGCCCTTGCCAGTACGCACCTGTGCACCCGCCTGCAAGGCCTCGCGCACAAAGTTCCGGGCCTGTTGCACGGCATCGGGCAGTGAAGCGCCCAGGGCCAAATAGGCCGCGATGGCCGACGACAAGGTGCAGCCGGTGCCGTGGGTGTTGGGACTGTCAATGCGTGGTGCCTCCATCCAGAGTTTTTCACCGCCAGCGCTCAGCAGCAAGTCCATCACGGTGTGGCCCGGCAAGTGACCCCCTTTGAGCAAAACGGCGCGCGCGCCTTTGGCCAGCAAGTCAAGTGCCGCCCGCTCCATGTCTTGCTTTGAGCCCAGGGGGTAGCCCACCAGCAGCGCGGCCTCATCCAGGTTGGGGGTGATCACTGCGGCGCGGCCAAATAGCTCGCGCACCAGCACCTCGATCGCTGCGTCGTCAATCAACACCGCCCCACTGGTGGCCACCATCACCGGGTCGAACACCACATGCTGCATGGCATGCCGGTCAATCGCCTGGGCGACCGTTTGCACGATTTCCGGCGAGTGCAACATGCCGATCTTGACCGCATCAGCGCCGATGTCTTCCATCACGGCGTCAATCTGGTCGCGCAGCATCTGCGGCGGCACGGCATGGATCGCGCGCACGCCGCAGGTGTTTTGCGCCGTGAGCGCTGTAATGGCGGTCATGCCGTAGCAACCCAGCGCCGAAAATGTTTTCAAATCAGCCTGTATGCCCGCGCCACCACCGCTGTCCGAGCCTGCAATGGAAAGAACCCGGGGGTACTCAAATTTGTATATACCAGTCGTCATCAATTAGTCCTCGCTTGTCGGGTCTCGATCAGACCGCGTCGATGAGTTGTCTCAGCCTGAGCGCCGCCACACAGGGGTCTTGCGCCGCACACAGCGCGCTGACCACCGCCAGCCCATCGGCACCGGCCAATAGCACCTCGCGCGCGTTGTCAACATGAATGCCCCCAATCGCCACCAAGGGTGCGGTTGTCGCCTGCCGGACCTGGCGCAAGCCTTCCAGTCCCCACGGTGGCAAGGTATCGGTTTTGGTGGGTGTGGCAAAGATCGGGCTGACACCCAAATAATCCACCGGCAGCTCGGCACTGCGCGCAACGTCTTCCAGGGTCTCAACCGACCAGCCGATGAAGACCTCGGGTGGTAACAGCCGGCGCGCCTGCGTCACCGGCATATCGCTCTGCCCCAGATGCACACCCTGCGCGCCACAGGCCAGCGCAACGTCAATCCGGTCATTGATGACGAGTGGAATGCCATGCGGCGCGAGCAGATCCTTCAATGCCAGCGCCTGGGCTACAAAATCACGGGTATTGAGTTGTTTCTCGCGCAGCTGCACACAGGTGACGCCGCCTTGCACCGCCGCGGCCACCACATCAGCCAGCGTACGGCCACCGGCGCAGAACTGGTCGGTGACCAGATACAAACGCAGTGCCTGCAAGCGCACGCCGTGTGCCAAGGTGCTGGTGCCTACCACTGAGCGACTTCGAGTTTCAGCCGCTGCTCAAAAGTGCTCTGGTCAAGCAGCTGTAGCTCGTCCAACAAAGCCATTTGCAAGCTGCCCACTCCCCTGCCACGTGCGATCACCTTTTCAGCCGCCACTTCACCCACCACGCCCAGCAAGGCCATCGCGGCCACTGTGGCGCGCCAGGCATCGGGCTGCACGGCACAAAAAGCGCCAATGAGTGCGGTGGCCGAGCACCCCACGCCGGTGATACGGGTCATCCACGCATGCCCGTTGGACAGTTGCGCCCAACGGTGGCTGGCATCCAGAATATGGTCGATTTGCCCACTGACGCAAACGACGCCCCGGGTCCGCTGGACCAACGACTGGGCCGCACCCAGCGCATCGGTGGCGGCGGCGCTGCTGTCCACACCGCGGGTCTGTGCGGCGGAGCCTGCCACGCTCATGATCTCCGAGCCGTTGCCCCGCACCACCGTCGGCAAGGACGTCATCAAAAGCTGTTCAATGGATTCGTTTCGGTACTTGGTGGCGCCTGCCCCCACTGGGTCCAGCACCACGGGAATGCCGCGCTTGGCGGCAGCGCGTAGCGCCAACTGCATGCTCTCGATCCAGTACGGGTCCAGCGTGCCAATATTGAGCACCAGAGCCTGGGCAATGCCCACCATGTCAGCCACCTCTTCATGCGCGTGCGCCATGACCGGTGACGCCCCGGCCGCCAACAGCACATTGGCATTGAAATTGATCACGACCAGGTTGGTGATGCTGTGCACAAGAGGAGAGCGTTCGCGCACCGCGCAGACATCAGACCAAAGATCAGAGAATGAAAGTTTTGCGGCCATGTGGTTCCTGAAAAAAGAAGACATGGGCCAGACTGGCGAGGAAGGAAAAAATGAAGCTTCCCTACGCTGGTACGACCCAGATCAGGTTCAAAGAGTATGTCTCAGTCACCCACAGGCGACACCTCTAGCAAGAGCGGATTATCCCCGAATTTATCGCCGATTTGACGACATCCATGAGCCGCTGCCGCAGCCCTGTCAGCCCATTAACTTCAGGCGGGGGCCGGAACCAGAAAATCGCGGCTGATACTGACACCCAGGTCGTTCACGCGGTCCAGAAACTGCGTCAAGAAGGCATGCAGTCCGGTCGCCAGAATTTCATCAATACGCCCATACTGAAGACTGGCCCGCAGCTTGCCCGCCCGGCGCTGGGTTTCGCCCGATTGCTCACTGCCCACCAACTCCAGATTGCTAACCACTTCGTTCATGCTGGCGTGCAGCGAGCGCGGCATGTCGGCCCGCAAAATCAACAGTTCGGCCACACGTTCGGGCTTGATGATGTCACGGTACACCTTGCGATAGACCTCAAAACCCGACACGCTGCGCAAAATCGCGCTCCAGTGGTAGAAGTCGTACTCCGTCGCCTTGCCGTTGGACGCATCAGAAGGGTCGCTTTGCAGCGCATGAAACTTCACATCCACCAGCCGCGCCGTGTTGTCGGCGCGCTCCAGAAAAGTACCCAGCCGCATGAAGTGCAGCGCTTCGTCCATCAGCATGGTGCCCACCGTGACGCCGCGCGACAGGTGCGAACGGAACTTGACCCATTCAAAAAACTGACCCGGATCGCGTTCAAACTCGCCCGACTTGATCATGCGTTTGACCTCCAGCCAAGTCTGGTTCTGCGTCTCCCACACTTCGGTGGTGAGCGTGCCGCGCACCGCGCGCGCATTTTCGCGCGCCGCACTCAGGCACGAGACGATGCTCGATGGATTGCTGTCGTCCTTGACCATGAAATCCATCACGTTGCGAACATTGATCCCGCCATGGGTTTGGGTGTAGCTCGGCAGCAACTCACTGATACTCAGCAAGCCTTTCCAGCCCACCTGCGCCGCAGCACTGGATTGGGGCAAGAGCGAGGTCTGGTAATTCACATCCAGCATGCGGGCCGTGTTCTCGGCCCGTTCGGTATAACGCGACATCCAGAACAGGTGATCGGCAGTGCGTGACAGCATGAAATTTCTCCTTGTGCTCAAGACGACCTGGTTTGAGATTGAGTCTGGGTCTGCGTGGCGGTCGACGCCCCGGACGGTGTTGGCAAAGCGGCGGCGCGGGGCGTTTCGTCAGTCTCCAGAACCCAGGTATCTTTTGTACCCCCGCCTTGTGACGAATTGACGACCAGCGAGCCCTCTTTCAGCGCCACGCGGGTCAAGCCGCCGGGCACCATCTGCACCGTCTTGCCGCTCAGAACATAGGGGCGCAAATCGACGTGGCGCGGCGCAATGCCACTCTCCACAAAAGTGGGGCAGCTCGACAGGCTGAGTGTCGGCTGCGCAATGTAGCCACTCGGGTTAGCCAGCACCGCTTTGCGGAAAACTTCGATTTCGGCGCTGGTGGCGGCCGGTCCGACCAGCATGCCATAGCCACCGGCCCCATGGACCTCTTTGACCACCAGCTCTTTCATGTGGGCCAGCGTATAGGCCAGATCGTCCTTGTTGCGGCACATGTAGGTGGGCACGTTGTTGAGGATCGGTTTTTCACCCAGATAGAACTCGATCATCTTGGGCACATAGGGGTAGATCGATTTGTCATCGGCCACGCCGGTGCCGACCGCATTGCAAATGGTCACATGGCCCGCGCGGTACACGTCCAGCAGGCCGGCGCACCCCAGGGTTGAGGTGGACCGGAACACCGTGGGGTCCAGAAAGTCGTCATCCACCCGTCGATAGATCACATCCACCCGCAGCGGGCCGCGCGTGGTGCGCATGTAGACAAAGTTGTCCTTCACCAGCAGGTCTTGCCCTTCGACCAGTTCCACCCCCATTTGCTGCGCCAGAAACGCGTGTTCAAAATAGGCACTGTTGTGCATGCCCGGGGTCAGCACCACCACCGTGGGCTCGGCCGTGGTGGCGGGGCTGCTGTCACGCAGGGTTTCCAACAGCAAATCGGGGTAATGCGCAATCGGCGCCACGCGGTGCGCGTTGAACAGCGCAGGAAACAGCCGCATCATCATCTTGCGGTCTTCCAGCATATAGCTCACGCCACTGGGCACACGCAGATTGTCTTCCAGCACGTAGTACGCACCCTCCCCTGCGGCATCGGGCGCGCGCACGATGTCGATGCCCGAAATGTGCGAATAGATGTTGTTGGGCACATCCACGCCCACCATCTCGGCGCGAAACTGGGCGTTGTGCTCGAGCTGTTCACGTGGCAGCACCCCAGCCTTGATGATCTCCTGCTCATGGTAGACGTCGTGCAAAAAACGATTCAGGGCGGTGACACGCTGCACCAGTCCACGCTCCAGAAAAGCCCAGTCCTGGGCGGCAATGATGCGGGGGATCAGGTCAAACGGGATCAGGCGCTCGGTGCCGGCACCCTCTTCGTCTTTTTCGCCATAAACGGCAAAGGTGATGCCGACGCGGCGGAAGATCATCTCAGCCTCTTCACGCCGCTTGGCCATCATGTCGCCGGGCTGGCGCGCCAGCCACTCGTCATAGATCTTGTAGTGGTCCCGAATCTGCGCCCCTTTCGTAAAAAACTGGTAGGGCAGCTGGGTATACATCTCGTCGAATTTCTGCATAAACTTGATCGCTCCTGCTTCTAGCTTAGCAAGGTTTGCGCCAATCCAACTTGGTGCACTGGTCTGATTGTTACTTTTTTGTCAACGCTTGGTCTGAGTGAATGGGGAAGACAAGCCCTTGCACCAGCCCAAAGAACCAGCAAACCTCAAACCCAATCACATTCGCAAGTGAAGTGACGCAGGTACTGAGGCTGCTTGGTGATCCGCACCCCGCGGATGCTGGCCGCCTTCTGCTTGACCTCGTCAATCACCTCGGCGGCGTAATCGAAGTGGCTCTGCGTGTACATGCGCCGCGGAAAGGCCAGCCGCACCAGTTCCATGCTGTGGTAGGTCTCGCTGCCATCAAGCAGCCGCTTGCCGAACATCACGGAGCCGATTTCAACCCCGCGAATGCCACCCTCCAGATACAGCGCATTGCACAACGCCCAGGCCGGGTAATGTTGAATGGGCATGTTAGGCAGCACCGTTTTGGCATCGATGTAAACCGCGTGGCCGCCGGTGGGTTTGACAAATCCCACGCCCGAGGCTTGCAGCCGCTCGCCCAGGTACTCTGCCGTGCGCAGGCGGTAACGCAGGTAGTCTTCCTGCATGCCTTCTTCCAGCCCCACAGCCAGCGCTTCCAGATCACGCCCGGCCAGCCCGCCGTAAGTGGGAAAGCCTTCGGTCATGATCAGCACGTTGCGCACGGCGTCCATCCACTCTTCGCTGCGCAGCACGATGAAGCCGCCGATATTGACCATGCCGTCTTTTTTGGCACTCATGGTGGCCCCGTCGGCATAACTGAACATCTCCTGCACGATTTGCTTGATGGGTGTATTTTCGTACCCCGGCTCGCGCATCTTGATGAACATGGCGTTTTCCGAGAAGCGGCAAACGTCCATGATCAAGGGTTTGCCGTAGGCTTTGAGCAGCTTGGCATAAGCGCGGATATTGGCCATGGACACCGGCTGGCCGCCACCGGTGTTGTTGGTCACGGTGATCATGCCAAACGGGATGCGCGCGGCATCAAGCTTGAGCAGCGCCTCGACCCTGGCCAGATCGATATTGCCCTTGAACGGGTAAATCAGCGCGGGCTGCAAGCCCTCCGGAATGACCAGATCGACCGCCTCGACACCGAGGTATTCCAGATTGGCGCGGGTGGTATCGAAGTGGCTGTTGTTGGGCACCAGATCGCCTTTTTTGCAGACGGCGGTGAACAACACTTTTTCGGCCGCGCGCCCCTGGTGCGTCGGCACAAAGTGCTGCATGCCGGTGATGTCCTGGATCACGGCCTCTAACCGGTAGAAGCTGCGCGCCCCGGCGTAGCTTTCGTCGCCCTCCATGATGGCGCCCCATTGTTTGGAGGACATGGCGCCGGTGCCGGAATCGGTCAGCCAGTCGATCAGTACGTCTTCGGCGCGCAGCTTGAAAACATTGAGCTTGGCGGCTGCCAGCAGCCGCTCGCGCTCGGGTCGGGTGGTCATACGGATGGGCTCGACGCTTTTGATGCGAAACGGTTCAATCAGGGTTTTGGGCATGGTGCATGACAAGTTAGGAATGAAGGTGCAAAGTTATCACCGCCGAAATCAGCGTGGTGTCGGGTATTCCCAACAGATTGCAAAATTTCGTACTTACGGCAGACGATGCTGCCAATAGCGCAAAGCCTCTGATCGCTGGCATCGCAGCTCTTGCGGCAGAGCCGACCGCCAGGTCGCAGCACCACAATGGGGCGAATCGATCACCTGAATGTGACGCTCCTGGTAGCGCACCAAAACAGACGCCGCCGGGTGGCCAAAGCGGTTGCGGTAGCCGGCCTGCACCAGCGCAGCCCGCGGCTGCACCGCGTCCAGAAACGCCGCGCTGCTGGAGAATCTACTGCCGTGATGCGGTACCAGCAACACATCGGACTTCAGATTACCCCCCTCGGTCACAAGCCGGGATTCCTGCGCCTGCTCAATATCACCCACCAGCAGCGCCGACTGGACGCCATTGGACAGGCGCAGCACGCAGCTCATGGCGTTGCTCTTGCGCACCGCGCCGTAGTCAGCGGCCTGCGGGTGCAGCACCTCAAAATCAACACCGTCCCAGCGCCAGCGCTGCCCGCTAACGCAACGCGTGACCGGGTGCACCACCTGCAGCTCGTGCGTGTCCTCAATCGAACTGAGCACCGTCGCCTGCGGCTGCATCGCCAACAGCGCCAGCGCGCCACCGGTGTGGTCGCTGTCGCGGTGACTCAGCAGCAAGGTATCGAGCCGCACATCGAGTGCGCGTAAGAGAGGCACCAGCACCCGGTGACCCGCATCACTCTCACGGCTAAAGCGCGGCCCGGCGTCATACAGCAAGGCATGGTGGGCGGTGCGCACCAGCACGGCATTGCCCTGCCCGATGTCGGCGGCCAGCAGCTCAAACTGGCCCACCGGCGGTCGCGGCGCCTGCCACAGCAACACCGGCAGCATCAAGGGCAGGCCCAGCAGCCGCAGACTCCAGGGCAACTGCATGACCAGCACCGCGCCGCCGATGACACCGGCCACGCCTGCCCACAGCGGCGCTTGCGCCACGGTGATCGTTGCAAAGGACAAGGCCGCCAACATTTGTAGATACCAGGTCAAGGCGGCAATGGCCCACGCCGCCACATCCCACAGCGGCGCCACCGCCACGCCCGCCATCGCCAGCGGCGTCACCACCAGCGTGACCCAGGGGATGGCCAGCGCATTGGCCACCAGCCCCACCACCGAAACCTGTCCAAACAGCAGCAGCGTCAAGGGCGTCAGCGCCAGTGTGATCACCCCTTGCTCCCGAAGTATTGAGGCAAATCGGCCTCCAGCCCCCGTTCTTACTGCATGAGTAGCTCCTGAATCAGAAGCAAACAGGATGCCAACGGCAACAAAGCTGAGCCAAAACCCGGCCTGCAACAGCGCCCACGGGTCCACCGCCACCACCACCGCGCAGGTCAGCAGCCAAACGTGCGGCCAGGGCCAACGCTTGCCGCTCAGGCGCAGCAAACCCACGGTGGCGAGCATCAGCACGGTGCGCTGCGAGGGCACACCCCAGCCGCTGAACAGGGCATAGGCCGCCGCCAGCAACACGCCGCCGACCAGGGCCGCACTGGGCGCCGGCAGCCACAGGCACAAACGATTGGAGCGCCGCCACAACCAGCCCACCACCAGCGCGGCAAGCCAGGCAAACATGGTGACGTGCAAGCCTGAAATACTCATCAGATGCGCCACGCCCGTAGCCCGGAACACATCCCAGTCCGCGCGGTCGATGGCGTTTTGGTCGCCCACCACCAGGGCGGCGATCAGTCCGGCATATTGACGATCCTCGACCTGCCCAACTATCTGCTCGCGCACCAGTTGGCGAGCCAGTTCCACCGGATGCCGATGCGTTTGGGCCAGCCGTTGCGGCGTCGGGTCTTTGGGCCCGGCGCGCACATAGCCGGTGGCCTGCAAGCCCTGCTCCCACAGCCAGAGCTCGAAGTCATGGCCAAAGGGGTTGCTGGCGCCATGTGGTGCCTTCAGGCGCACGGTGAATTGCCAGCGCTCGCCGGCCTGCAGGGCGGCGGGCTGGCGCTGCAGTTCATCCACCAGATCTGCATCACCGCCGGCAAAACGGTCGGCATACCAGGCCAGATAGAGGCGGGGCGGCAGGCGAACGGTTTGCCCCTGTTGTTGCGCCGACTCCACGTCCAGGCGAAAACGCAAACCGGTCTCGCTACGCTGTGGCATGGCGGCAATGACGCCGCTCACCGCCACGTCGCGCCCTTCCAGGCTGGCGTCCAGCGCCTGGCCCGCATAGATCGAAGCGCGCAGCCCGGTGACACCAAAGGCCAGCACCGCCAGAGCCAGTGCCATCAACGCGCTGCGATAGATATTTGCTACTAATTTAGTAGCTACTAGTGCATATAACACGGGGGCTAGAAGCACAAATGATGCATAAACAGGCCAAGCCAACAAGGTCGGCTGATGCAACTGCCAGGCGGTGCCCGTCACAAAACCCAACAAGGCCGGAAAAATCAGCCGCGCACGGGTGGTGCTGTGGGTCGGGGCTGCGTGCATGGCGCCGATGCTAACCCGCCCTACATCGACAGCGAACCGTCCCGGAACTCCGTCTTGTCGAGCCAGACGTTCACCAGCACCGGTTTGCCGCTGTGCGCCAGCGCGCGGGCGCGGGCCAGGGCGGCGGGCAGCTCCATCATGGTTTTCACCACGATACCTTCGGCGCCAAAGCCGGCGGCCACCGCGTGGTAGTCGGTGCGGGCCAGCACGGTGGCCACGTCGTCGTGCAGCATCTTGACCTGCTCACGGGCAATCTGGGTCCAGCCGGCGTCGTTGCCCACCAGCGCAATCACCGGGATACCGTGGCGCACAAAGGTGTCGAACTCCACCAGACCATAACCACAGGCGCCGTCACCCAGGATGATCCAGACTTCGCTGCCCGGGCGCGCCAGTGCGGCACCGAGTGCAAAGCCGGCCCCAACGCCCAGGGTGCCGAAGGCGCCGGGGTCGAGCCAGCTGAGCGGCGTGCGCGGGTGCAGCACATAGGAGGCCGTGGCCACGAAGTCGCCGCCGTCGGCCACCAGCAGGGCGTTGCCGCCCAGCTCTTTCTCCAGCGTGCGAAACAGCGCAATCGGGTTGACGAACTCGCCGCTGGCTTGGGCCTGCTGATCGATTTCGAGCTCGCGTTCGCCGTCACGGCCGCGCAGTTGCGCGATCCAGCCGGCCAGGCGGTCCGTTGATCCTGCAGCTTCGACCCCTTCGACAGAGCTCAGGGCAGGCGGCTCAGCCCGAACGGAAGAAGAAGGCTCGGCCCGAACTGGTGCGGCGGGCGCGGGTAAAAAAGCCTGCGCCAGCGCTTGCAGGAACAGGCCGGCGTCGCCAATGGCGGCAATGTCGGGTTTGCGGTTCAGGCGCGCGTCCTTGGCGCTGCGGTTGGCGGCGATCAGCGTGGCGCTGCGCCGCACATGTTTGCCGTAATCGAGCCGGAAGTCGCAAGGCACACCCGCCAGCAGCACGCAATCGGCCTCGCGCAGGGCCTGGCGGCGCTGGTGGCGCATCTGCAGCGGGTGGTCGCGCCCCAGCAAGCCGCGCGCCATGCCTGACAAATAGACCGGAATACCGAGCCTGGCCACGGCCTCGGCCAGATGATCAGCTTGTTTTGAGAGCACCAGCGCCTGGCTGCCGATCACCAGCAGCGGCCGCTCGGCCTTGGCCAGCGCCGCCCGCGCCGCCTGCAGGCGG
>NZ_JBAQMD010000104.1:0-10508 GCF_049302455.1 Rhodoferax ferrireducens
CAGGCCGGCATGGTGATGGTGAACCTGCCGACCGCCGGTGTCGACTACCACGTGCCGTTTGGTGGCCGCAAGGGATCGAGCTACGGCTCGCGTGAGCAGGGCCGTTATGCGCAAGAGTTTTTCACCACCGTGAAAACAAGCTATATCGGCAGTTGAGTACTCCACCGCGACCGTCGGGAAGCAGTTGCCGTTTCACGAGTGACTGCCATGGGTGCAAGCGCTGACCGTTCGGCTGTGGCCGACAAGCGACCATCGCAGGATGAACCTGAACGACAGCTTCGGGTCCCATTGCCGAGACTCAGGGGTGGGCATGCGGCCGTCGGCCACTGACTTTTCGCAGTCTGCGCCTGCCGGTTAAGTAACCAAGAGAAATGGCACCCCAGGAACGGCTCTGAAATACCGTCATAGCTGTTGGCAGGGTTTTCATGGGTATTGGTCGGTCTTTTAGAATAGGGGGGCAGTCTGTGCGGCCTTCTTGAGACTTTGCGGCACAGACCAATAATGGCGAAGCAATTTTCGCTCTGTCTCCAACCAATTGGAAACTAGCTACAGGGTTTATATGACATCAACACTCCTCACGGTTCAACCGGGATCTTTTCTCACGCTGCATTACCGCATGGCCGGGCCGGTCGGTGATGTGATCAACACCTTTGACGGCAAACCCGCCACGCTGACGCTGGGCACCGGTGAGCTCTCGCCCACGCTGGAGGCTTATTTGCTGGGCCTGTCCGAAGGCACCCACACCACGTTTGAGCTGCCTGCGGGCACCGCATTTGGCCCGCACAACCCGGCCATGCTGCAATGGCTGGCGCGCCAGGAACTGATCGACATGGGTGAGCCCGACGAAGAGTATGCGGTGGGCGATGTGCTGCAGTTCCCCACGCCGGACGGCAAGGGCAAGTTTGCCGGTTCGGTCCAGGATTTCAGAAGCGATGAGAAGGGCGACGCCGTGTTGTTTGACTTCAACCACCCGCTGGCCGGTCGAGCCGTGACCTTTGAGGTGCATGTGATCGGAATTCTGTGACAGCCAGCGCACCGCAGGACATCCTGCTGGCCGAGCCGCGCGGCTTTTGCGCCGGTGTGGACCGGGCCATCGAGATTGTGGAGCGAGCGCTGCAGAAATTTGGCGCTCCCATCTACGTGCGCCATGAAATTGTGCACAACACCTACGTGGTGAATGACCTGAAGGCGAAAGGCGCTATATTTATTGAAGCACTGGATGACGTGCCTGCGGGGGCTACGCTCATTTTTTCGGCCCATGGCGTGAGCCGGGCGGTGCAGCTGGAGGCTGCCGCCCGGGGTTTTCAGGTGTTTGATGCCACCTGCCCGCTGGTGAGCAAGGTGCATGTGGAAGTGGCCAAGCTGCACAAAGAAGGCTATGAGTTCATCATGATCGGCCACAAGGGACACCCCGAGGTCGAAGGCACCATGGGACAGTTGGAGGGCGGCATTCATCTGGTGGAGAGTGTGCTTGACGTGGCGCGCATCAACCCGGCGCAGACCGACAAACTGGCGGTGGTGACGCAAACCACGCTCAGTGTGGACGACGCGGCTGACATTGCGGCGGCCATCAAGGCACGGTTTCCGAAGGTGCGCGAGCCCAAGCAACAAGATATTTGCTACGCCACGCAAAACCGGCAGGACGCCGTCAAAGTGATGAGCCCGCTGGTTGACGTCGTGATCGTGGTGGGCAGCCCGACCAGTTCCAACAGCAGGCGGCTACGTGAAGTGGCGCGCAAGCTCGGCACCGAGAGCCACATGGTGGATGGCCCGGACGAATTGCAGGCGCAGTGGTTTGAGGGTCGCCAGCACGTGGGTTTGACCGCCGGTGCCTCGGCCCCCGATATCCTGGTGCGCCAGGTGATTGACCGCATCAAGGCACTGGGCGCGGTGTCTGTGCGCAAGATGGCTGGTACGCCGGAGACCGTGAAGTTTCCGCTGCCCAAGGGCTTGCGTCTGAAGGATACAGAGGCTCTTGGATAGCTATTGTAATGATAGCGTATTGCGCATAAGGGACGGGGGCTCTGGCCTGATTCTTCATAAATATGCAGCTGACCAAATTGGCGCGCGATGTGATGTTCAACCCGCAACTCATCTGCCTGATAGGTGCTGAGTGCACCGGCAAAACGACGTTGGCAAAAGCCCTGGCCGCGCATTTTTCCAGCCTGTGGGTGCCAGAGCATCTGCGCTCTTTTTGTGACTTGCAGGGTCGCACGCCCAGGGCGGATGAGCAGGCGTTGATCATGCGTGCCCAGTTTGAGCAAGAAGAGCAGGTGGCGGCACTGGCCCGGCAAAGAGCTTGCCCGTATGTACTCTGTGACAGCGCGCCGCTGCTCACCGCGATTTACAGCGACTTTTATTTCTCCGACAGATCGCTTTTTGAGTGCGCCCATGTCTTGCATACCCGCTATGCCTTGACGCTGCTCTTGCAGCCAGACATGCCGTGGTTGTCTGATGGCCTGCAGCGTGACGGTGACCCCGCGCGGGCCGCCATTCAGGCCAGGCTGCGGCACGAGCTTCACGCCATGCGCCACCCGTGCATTGAGGTGTCCGGCTCGGGTGACAGCCGACTGCAGGCCGCGATTCTGGCGGTTGAGACACTCACAAGCTGAACATGGGTCCCGCGCTGGCTGCAAGCGCCGCGCCCGTGCAGCTTGAACTGCATCATTACAATGGCGAGCTCACCGGGGGTGTCCGTTGCAAGATGGTCTGAGAAATACCCCACTCACCTGATCTGGATCATGCCAGCGTAGGGAGCGTGAAGGTTGGCCTTCATCCTGGCGTTTTGTGCGTTGGCGCATCGAAAGGCTTTGCCATGAACCGTCGTCTTTTTACCCTGGCCGCCACCGCGCTGGCCGCGTTCTCGCTGTCAACCCAAGCCCGTGCGGCCGATGAACTGCGCGTGATGGTGCACAGTTCTTTTTCACTGCCCAAGCCCCTGCTGGCGCAGTTTGAAGCGCAAAACGGCATCCGGCTGGCCATCATCAAGGGCGGCGATGCGGGTGAAATGCTCAACAAGTTGATTTTGACCCGCGCCCAACCCATCGCCGATGTGGTGTTTGGCATTGACAACACGCTGGTGGGCAAGGCGCTGGCCACGGGCGTGCTGGAGCCTGCGCTGCCCCAGACCGCCGACGCGCCCGATGCCAATCTGGGGGCTGCACTGGCGGCGGTGGACTATGGCTTTGTGACCTTGAATTACGACAAAGCGGCTGTGGCCAAAAGCGGCATCAGTTTGCCGAAAACCTTGCAGGATTTGACGCTGCCCGCCTACAAGAACTGGTTGGTCACTCCCAACCCCGCCACCAGCAGCACCGGCTACGCCTTCATGTTGGCCACCATTTCCGCCATGGGCGAAGAGCCCGCCTTTGCCTGGTGGGCGCAGATGCGCGGCAACGGCCTCAAGGTGGTCAAGGGCTGGAGCGAAGCTTATTACACCGACTTTGCACGTAACAAGGGTGCCTACCCGCTGGTGGTGAGTTACGCCACCAGCCCGGCCGCCGAGGTGTTTTACAGCAAGGAAAAAACACCAGAGTCGCCCACGGCGAGCCTGAACCTCAAGGGTGGCGTTTTCCGCCAGGTGGAAGGTGTGGGCCTGGTCAAAGGGGGTGGCCAGCGGGCGATGGCTTTGAAGTTTGTCGATTTTCTGCGTTCCGCCCCTGTGCAAGAGGCCCTGCAAACGGCGATGTGGATGTACCCGGTGCAGGCCAAAACCCCGTTGGCCGAGGTGATGCGCCACGCCGCCGAGCCGACCGAGTTTGAGGCCCCGGCGACCCAAGTGGTGGCCGGCAAGGGTGCGCAGTGGGTCGCACGCTGGACCAAAGTGGTGCTCAAGTAGCGCGGCCGTCGATGTCGCCTGTTGTCTTGCCTGGCTGGTTGCGTCGCAGCGTTTGGCTCGGGCTGCTGCCCGCTGTTGCTTTGCTGGTGCTGCTGATTGCGCCGCTGGGTCGGCTGGTGCTGGCCGGGTGGGCGGGTGACGTCAGTTTGCCCGGCGCGGCCGCCACGGAGGCATGGTCGCTTGGATCGCCCTGGCAAGACGACTACCTGCGCTGGCGCGTGCTCTGGTCGCTCGCGCAAGCGGGTATCACCTGCGTGCTGGCATTGGCGTTGGGCTTGCCGCTGGCGTGGGTGCTGGCGCGCTTTCAGTTTGCGGGACGTACGCTGGTGCTGCGCTTGTTGATGCTGCCGTTTGTGGTGCCCACCCTGGTGGCGGCTCTGGGTGTATTGGCGCTGTGGGGTCCGCACGGCGTGCTCAGTGGCTGGCTCGGTGTCAACCTGCACAACACGCCCTGGCTGCTGCTGTACGGCAACCTGTTTTTCAACCTGTGTCTGGTGGTGCGCGCCGGGGTCGATGCGCTCGGCCAGGTGAATGCGCGCCAGGTGGCGGCGGCACGCTCTTTGGGAGCCACGCCGTGGCGGGCGTTTTGGCGGGTCGAGTGGCCGTCGATCGCGCCGTGGCTGATGTCGAGCTTGTGCCTGGTGTTTTTGTATTGCTTTGCCGGCTTTGGCCTGGCCTTGGTGCTGGGCGGTCAGCGTTACGCCACTGTGGAGGTCGAGATTTACACCCTGGTGGCACACGAGCTGCAACTGGGTCAAGCCAGCGTGCTGGCGCTGTGGATGCTGCTGCTGACGGGTACGGTGGCGCTGGTCTATGCCCTGCTTGAGAAACGCCTGGCGGCTCCCGGTCGCGTGGAACCCATTGCGCGCAGGCCGCCCCACGGCATGGCTCAATGGCTGGCCTTGCTGGCGGCGCTCGGGGTGCTGTTTGTGATTTGCGCGCTGCCCGTTCTGGCCATCGTCTGGCGCGCGCTGGATGCAGGTTGGGTCACTTGGGTCACGGTGCTGGACGCAGAGGTGCGTGGCGCTCTTTGGAACACCTTGCGTTTTTCCGCGCTGGCCTTGGCTGTGGCGACACTGTTGGGCGTGCTGCACGCGCTGGCTGCGGAGCGCTCGGTGCCCTGGCGCGCCGCGGCATTTCTGCCGTTTGTGGTGTCACCGGTGACCGTGGCGTTTGGCCTGCTGTTGTTGTACCCGAGTTGGACGGCCAGTTTGCCCCTGTTACTGGCGGCCTACGCCGTGCTGGCCTACCCCTTTGTCGCTAAATCCTTGTCAGCGGGTTTGGACAGTCTGCCCCCGCATGTGCTGCACGCTGCCCGCACCCTGGGTGCCAGCCCGCAGCGTACTTTTTGGCGTGTCACCCTGCCACTGTTGCGCCCCGCTTTACGCCGGGGCATGGCGTTTGCAGCCGCCACTGCTTTGGGTGAGTTTGCGGTGACGCTATTTTTGTCGCGTCCCGAGTGGGCCACGCTCACGACCTTGATCTACCAGCGCCTGGGTCACCCGGGGGCGAGCAGCCTGGATCAGGCCATGGTGCTGGCGTGCCTGCTGATGCTGTTGGCCTTGCTGGCCTTTTTACTGATTGAGTGGCCGGTGGCCGATCGTCATGATCGCAGGTGCTCACCGGCAAGTGCTGTGGCTGTGGGGGCGTTTCTTCATGCTTGAGCTGCGCCACATCAGTCAGAACTATGGTGATCGGGTCCTGCTGCAAGACATCAACCTGCAAGTGGCTGCCGGTGAAATTGTGGCCCTGCTGGGGCCTTCTGGCAGCGGCAAGAGCACGCTGCTCAGCATCGTGGCGGGCCTGCAGCCGCCACTCAAGGGCAGCGTCTGGTTTGACGGCCAGGACATCACCCGGGTGCCGCCCGAGCGGCGCCACTTTGCACTCATGTTCCAGGACTTTGCGCTGTTTGCGCACCTGAACGTGCTCGATAACGTCGCTTTTGGCTTGGTGGAGCAGCGGCTGGCCAAGTCGGACGCGCGCGCACGGGCGGCGCAGATGCTGGAGCGTTTTGGTCTGCTTGATCATGCCCGGCATAAGGTTTGGACGCTCTCGGGCGGTGAGCAGCAGCGCGTCGCGCTGGCGCGTGCCCTGATCACGAATCCGCGTGCGCTGCTGCTGGACGAGCCGTTTTCAGCGCTGGATGCCGAGTTGCGCCAAGGCTTGCGCGAGGAGTTTTGCCGGCATATTGCCGCCGCTGGTATGGCCACGCTGCTGGTGACGCACGACGAAGCCGAGGCCCGCGCCATGGCCGCGCGCGGCGTGCGACTGGTGGACGGGCAATTGCGGGCCGCGTGGTAGCGATTTCAGGCAATCCAGGATACAAAAAATTTACAATCTTGTCATGCTAGACATCACCACCCTCCGAAAAGACCTCGACTCGGTTATTGCCCGTCTCGAAACCCGTAAATCACCGCAAGCCTTTCTCAATGTGGACAGCTTCAAGACGCTGGAGGCCGAGCGCAAGACGATTCAGATGCGCACCGAAGAGCTGCAAGCGCAGCGCAACACTCTATCGAAGGAAATTGGACCCCTAGCGAGCCGGATCACTAGGTTCAATGCTGAGGAAGAGTTTGATCAAGCTGACTTTTATCGGAATCTGGTTGAGCAGAAGAAGGATCAGGTATCAGGCTTTAAGCAGGAGTTGGAAGCCTCCGCGACCCGGCTGGAACAAATTCAGCTGGAGTTGCAGGGGCTGTTGCTGGGCGTGCCCAATTTGCCACACGAGAGTGTGCCGGTGGGCGCGGATGAGAATGGCAATGTGGTGGTGCGCAGCTGGAGTCCCGACGGCAAGGGACCCAAGGCCTTTGATTTTGAGGTGAAAGACCACGTTGATATCGGCACACCGCTGGGGCTCGACTTCGAGTTGGGCGTCAAGCTCACTGGCGCCCGCTTCACCGTCATGAAGGGCCCGATTGCACGCCTGCACCGGGCGCTGGCCCAGTTCATGCTGGACGTGCAAACCCAGGAACACGGCTACACCGAGTGCTACACGCCTTACATCGTCAATGCGCAAAGCATGCGCGGCACCGGACAGTTGCCCAAGTTTGAAGCCGACTTGTTTGCCGCCAAAAAAGGCGGGCAAGAGGCTGAAGCGGCGCCTGACAACAGCGCACTTTATTTGATTCCGACCAGCGAAGTGCCGCTGACCAACTTTGTACGCGACGTGGTGTTGGCCGAGGCCGAGTTGCCGGTCAAGCTAACCGCCCACACACCGTGTTTTCGCTCCGAGGCTGGCAGTGCCGGGCGTGACACGCGTGGCCTGATTCGCCAGCACCAGTTCGACAAGGTCGAGATGGTGCAGATCGTGCACCCCGACAAGAGTTACGAGACGCTGGAACAGATGACCGGTCACGCGGAAGCCATTTTGCAAAAGCTGGGCCTGCCCTACCGGGTGATGTCCTTGTGCACCGGTGACATGGGCTTTGGTGCCAGCAAGACCTACGATCTGGAAGTCTGGTTGCCGGCGCAAAACACCTACCGTGAAATCAGCTCGGTATCGAACTGCGAGGCCTTCCAGGCGCGCCGCCTGCAGGCGCGCTTCAAGAACGCACAGGGCAAGAACGAGCTGGTGCACACGCTCAACGGTTCGGGACTGGCGGTCGGGCGCGCGCTGGTGGCGGTGTTGGAAAATTACCAGAATGCCGATGGCTCGGTCACCGTACCGCAGGCTTTGCGTCCTTATGTGGGCGGTCAAAAAGTTCTGGGCGCCACCACCATGAATGACATGGATATGTAGCTTGCCATGAACCTGCGCCTACTGCTGCTCATCGTCCTATTGGCATTGAGTTTGCCAGGCCAGGCAGTGGAAACCTTGCGCGTACTGACGTGGCCTGGCTACGCCGACAGTGATCTGGTCAAGTTGTTTGAGAAACAGCACGGCGTGCGGGTTGAGGTGAGCTTCGTCAGTTCCGATGATGTGCTGCGGCAAAAGATCAGCGCGAACCAGGGCGGCAACTTCGATGTGTTTGCGGCCAACACGGCCGAAATGCAGCACTACATCAACGAGCGACTGGTGGTGCCGTTGCGGCTCGCCAATATTCCCAACACGGCGCACCAGTTGCCCCGTTTTCGCAAGCTGCAGAGCATTCCGGGAATCACCCGTCTGGGTGAGGCCTATGCGGTACCGTACACCTACTCGGAAATGGGGCTGATCTATGACCGCAAGCAGTTTGTGCAAGCGCCCACCTCGCTGGCTGCGATGTGGGATCCCAAGTACCAGGGGCGGGTGCTCGCCTTCGATACCAGTAGCCACAATTTTTCGATCGCCTCATTGGTGCTGGGGGGAAAACCTTTCCGGATTGAAGATAAAGATTTCAAAGGCGTAGTCAACCACCTCATCGCCTTGCGCCGCAATGTGTTGACCTTCTACACCTTGCCGGAAGAATCAGTCGAGCTGTTTCGTCATCATTCGGCGGCACTTCTGTTTGCCAATTACGGCCGCCAACAGCTCAAACTGTTGCGCGATGCGGGCGCCGATGTCGGTTATGTCATTCCCGTTGAGGGCGCACTGGCCTGGCTGGACTGCTGGGCGCTGACGCGCGGGGTCAGGAACAAGGAACTGGCAGAGAGCTGGATCAACTTCATGCTGGACAAAAAAGTGAGCAGCGAATTGACCCGACGTCAGGGTCTGTCCAATACGATTGAAGTCGACACCGAAGCGGCGGATGCGGACAAGATCATCTGGCTCGAACCGGTCGAAGATGACAAACGCCGGGCAGCCCTGTGGGGGCGCATTATTTCTGGCGATTTGCCAGGGCGGTTCTAGCTCATGCGTTATGGCATCGGTTTCAAGCTGGGGCTTTTGCTGGCCAGTTTCAGTCTGGTGGCGATGGGAATCGTGGGTTACTACTCATATGCCAGTGGCCGTGCTACCTTGCTGGCGGCCGCGCAACGTGATTTGCTGACGGCGACTCACGTGCTGGGGCGCAACTTTCAGGCCAACATCGACGCAGTTGCCAGGGACACCTTGCTGCTGGCAAGCCTCCCGGCCAGCTCGGCCATGGTCAGTAGCCCCGAGAGCATGCCAGCGGGCCGTGACCCAAAGGGGCTGAGCGATACCTTCGCGGCGATGATGGCGGCGCATCCTGAATATTTCCAGATTCGACTGATTGGTGCCGACCAACACGGCCTGGAACTGGTTCGCTTGGACCGTGACGACGGCAAACTGGTGCCGGTACAAACAGACAATCTGCAGGAAAAAGCCCATTACCCCTATGTTTTCAACACCTTGCAACTGGGCCGGGGGCAAGTCTATTTGTCGGACATCACGATCAACCACGAAGAAGGGGCGCATTCCGGATTGCACAAGCCCACCGTCCGGGTCGCCTCACCCGTGCTGGACGACAGCGGCAAAGTGCTGGGGCTGATCGTGATCAACGTGGATCTGAACGGCCTGTTTGACCGCCTGAAGTCCGATCTGCCAAGCGCCTATCAGTTGTACCTGAGCAACCATTGGGGCGACTTTCTGATTCACCCCAACCCGGCCGAAGCCTTTGGCTTTGACCAGGGACGCAGAATCTTTATTCAAGAGTCTTTCGAGCCGGTTGCGGCCTTGATCAACGGCAAGAGCGCCAGTGTGGTCACCAATATTGACGCTATTCAGCAAGCTGGCAACGGGCTGGTGGCCGCTTTTATCCGCATGCCTTTTGGTGGCTCGGTCCAGAAGGATTTTGTGATTCTGGGACTGTCGCAGCCGCTGGAGAACGTCGTGCGGGAAACGTCGAAGCTGGGTTGGAACACCGTTCAAATCATTCTTGTGCTGGGGGTTCTTGCCATACTTCTGGCGGCGCTGGTTTCGCGCGCCGTGATCGGCCCCCTGCGGAAAATGGTTGATGCGATGAGTGTCTTTTCAAAAGAGCATGTGGTCAACGAATTGTCGGCGGCCCGCAAGGATGAAATCGGGCTGCTCGCCAGCAGCCTCAACGACATGCAGAACATCATTGTGGCGAACATGCGCGATTTGAACGAGAGCCGGCAAGCGCTTGAGCATCTGGCCCAACATGATCCCCTGACCGGTTTGCCCAACCGCGCACTGTTTGACGACCGGCTGCGTCAAGCGGTCTCACAAGCGCGGCGCGACAAGACGCACATGGCCCTGCTGTTTGTTGATCTGGACGCGTTCAAGGACGTCAACGACACTTGCGGCCATCATGTTGGGGACTTGTTGCTGAACGCCGCTGCGAAACGGATGCAGGCCTGTGTGCGCCATGCCGATACGGTGGGGCGCATGGGAGGTGACGAGTTTGTCGTGCTGCTGACCCATGTCGAGGAGGACCAGGATGCCGTGCTGGTCGCCGAAAAAATATGCAAGGCCCTCAGTCAGCCTTTTGATCTTGATGGCCGCAGTTTGTTTATTGGGTCCAGCATCGGTGTGGCCCTCTACCCAGAACATGGTAGTGACGAGCTGACGCTATCGCGCAGTGCCGATGCCGCCATGTACCGTGCCAAGGAGAGCGGCGGCAACCGCGTCAGTCTTTTCGGGTCTTGACCCGGCATTCAATCTCAAGGTAGGAGCTCGCCATGCGGCTTGGTGCCGGGAAGCCAAGCATGAAAAAAGCTCTTTCACCATTTTTTCATTTGGTGAAAGAGCTTTGTTTTTGGCGGAGAGGGTGGGATTCGAACCCACGGTACCTTGCGGTACGCCTGATTTCGAGTCAGGTACATTCGG
>NZ_JBAQMD010000105.1:0-17745 GCF_049302455.1 Rhodoferax ferrireducens
GGCGGCTGGTCTATGCGCTGGGTCTGATCCTGGGTGCACTGGTGTGGTGGCTGGGCTTTGCGGGCGGTGTGCGCGAAGCCACGGCGGTGCCGGCATGGCAGTTGCTAGTGGGCGGATTTTTTGTCGGTTACGGCTCGCGCCTGGGCAACGGTTGCACGTCAGGTCACGGCATCTGCGGGCTGGGCTCGCTGCAATGGCCGTCCCTGCTGGCGGTGCTGACCTTCATGGCGACCGCGTTCCTGACAGCCAACCTGGCTGCAAGGTGGTTGGCATGAGCGCCGCCAACAAGCCCCTCCTCAAGTCGCTCGCCACACTGGCGGCGGGTGCGCTGTTTGGCTTTGGCCTGTCACTGTCCACCATGATCCGGCCCGAGGTGGTGTTGAGCTTTCTGCGCTTTCAAGACTTCGGCTTGATGCTGGTGATGGGCGGCGCCGTGCTGATGGTGCTGCTGGTCTACAAGCTGGCGCCCCGTTTGCTGGCGCGGCCTCTGCTGGACGAGCATTTCCACGTGCATCCCAGCGTCTGGAACCGCGACACCCTGGTGGGCGCGGCTCTGTTCGGCGTCGGCTGGGGTCTGTGCGGCGTATGCCCGGGACCGGCCATTGCGGGCCTGGGCGCTGGCAACTGGAGCCTGCTGTGGGCGCTGGCCGGCATTGCGCTGGGCGCGCTGGTGCAGGGGCTGCGGGCGAAGTGACGCCCGTCGTCCCCTGCTACCTTTCGTTGCACAAAAACCCGCGCCATTGGCAGACAGGACATAAAGGAGGTGCACTATGGAAGCTCACTCACCATCTGGAGATAGCGTATGAAATCCACTGCCATTGTTTTTGCCATTGCCACCGCCAGCCTCGGGTTTAGCGCAATCGCATCAGCCCAGGGTAATGGCCGGCACGGTATGCGCGAGGAGCCTGTGCGGGCTCAGCAGACCGACCGCCGTCATGCTGATCAGCGTGACCAGAGGCGTTACAGCCGCCAGGATGAACGCCGCACCGAACAACGTTATTACCGGCAGGATGATCACCGATTCGACCAGGGCGAGGTGCGTCGAAACGACCGCAACGGTTACTACAGCGCACGCGGCCCGGACTTCAGGCGTGGCGGCTACATTCCGCGCGAATACCGCAACCACCAGTACGTGGTGACGGACTACCGCTCATACCATCTGAGCCGGCCCCCGTACGGCCAGCAGTGGGTGCAGGTGGGGCCGGACTATGTGTTGGTCGCCATTGCCACAGGCCTGATCGCGCACATCATCCTGAGCAATTGACGCCGCAGCAGCTCCGGGCATTCATGACTGATCACGCCCGGCGCTGCATCCTGCCAGCGCCTCACCCGTTGATTTAGGCGGCAACGCTTTCTGCCACGGAGGCTGCGGCGTCGGTGTAGTCTTGCACCTTGTCGAAGTTCAGGTACTGGTAAATCTTGTCGCTGGCTGCGGTCAGCACGCCCATGTCGGCCATGTACTCGGCTTTGGTCGGAATGCGCCCCAGCTTGGCACAAATGGCCGCCAGTTCCGCGCTGCCCAGGTAAACGTTGCTGTTCTTGCCCAAGCGGTTCGGGAAGTTGCGCGTTGACGTGGAGAACACCACAGCGCCTTCCTTGACCTGTGCCTGGTTGCCCATGCACAGGCTGCAGCCCGGCATTTCCATGCGCGCACCGGCCGAGCCGAGCACGCCGTAATGGCCTTCTTCGCTCAACTGCTTGGCATCCATCTTGGTTGGCGGCGCGACCCACAGTTTGACCGGGATATCACGCTTGTTTTCCAGCAGCTTGCTGGCTGCGCGGAAGTGACCGATATTGGTCATGCACGAGCCGATAAAGACTTCTTCGATCTTGGCGCCGGCAACTTCAGACAGTGTCTTCACATCATCGGGGTCGTTCGGGCAAGCCACGATGGGCTCATGAATGTCGGCCAGATCGATCTCGATCACGGCAGCGTACTCGGCATCGGCATCACGCTCCAGCAACTGCGGATTGGCAAGCCAGGCTTGCATGGCCTTGATGCGGCGGTTGATGGTGCGCGCATCTTGATAGCCGGTCGCAATCATCCATTTGAGCAGCGTGATATTGCTGTTGATGTACTCAATGATGGGCTCTTTGTTCAACTTGACGGTGCAACCACCGGCGCTGCGCTCGGCTGAGGCATCGCTAAGCTCAAAGGCCTGTTCGACCTTGAGGTCCGGCAGGCCTTCGATTTCCAGAATACGGCCCGAGAACACGTTCTTCTTGCCCTGCTTGGCCACCGTCAACAGCCCGGCCTTGATGGCATAGAGCGGAATGGCGTTGACCAGATCACGCAGCGTGACGCCCGGCTGCATCTTGCCTTTGAAGCGCACCAGCACGCTCTCTGGCATGTCCAGCGGCATGACGCCGGTGGCGGCGCCAAACGCGACCAAGCCGGAGCCGGCGGGGAAGCTGATGCCGATCGGGAAACGGGTGTGGCTGTCGCCGCCGGTGCCCACGGTATCAGGCAGCAGCATGCGGTTGAGCCACGAGTGAATGATGCCGTCGCCCGGGCGCAGCGCAATGCCACCGCGGTTGTTCATGAAGGCGGGCAGTTCGTGGTGCATTTTCACGTCCACCGGCTTCGGGTAAGCCGCGGTGTGGCAGAAGGACTGCATCACCAGATCGGCACTGAAGCCCAGGCAGGCCAGGTCTTTCAACTCGTCGCGCGTCATCGGGCCGGTGGTGTCCTGCGAACCCACGCTGGTCATCTTCGGCTCACAGTAAGTGCCGGGACGCACGCCTTGACCTTCGGGCAGACCGCAGGCACGGCCGACAATTTTTTGCGCCAGGCTGAAACCCTTGCCGGTATCCGCCGGGTTTTGCGGCAGGCGGAACAAGGTGCTCACGGGCAAACCCAGCGCCTCGCGCGCCTTGGCGGTCAGGCCGCGGCCAATGATCAAGGGAATGCGGCCACCGGCGCGCACCTCGTCAAACAACACGTCGCTCTTGAGTTTGAACTCGGCCACGACCTTGCCGTCTTTCAAGGCTTTGCCGTCATAGGGGCGCAGCTCGATGACATCGCCCATGTCCATCTGGCTGACATCAAGCTCGATCGGCAGTGCGCCTGAGTCTTCCATGGTGTTGTAGAAAATCGGGGCGATCTTGCCGCCCAGACAGACACCACCGAAACGCTTGTTCGGCACGAACGGAATATCCTCGCCAGTGAACCAGAGCACCGAGTTGGTGGCTGATTTGCGGCTGGAGCCCGTGCCCACCACATCGCCCACATAGGCCACCAGGTTGCCCTTGGCCTTGAGTTCATCAAAAAACTTGACCGGGCCGCGCTTGCCGTCTTCTTCGGGAACGATGCCGGGGCGGGCATTTTTGTGCATCGCCAGGGCGTGCAAGGGAATGTCCGGGCGGCTGAAGGCATCGGGTGCCGGCGACAGGTCATCGGTGTTGATTTCACCGGCCACCTTGAAGACGGTAAGCTTGATCGACTGCGGCACTTCCGGGCGCGAGGTGAACCACTCGGCATCAGCCCAGCTTTGCAACACGGCTTTGGCCTGTGCGTTGCCTTTGTCGGCTTTTTCCTGCACATCATGGAACTGGTCAAACATCAGCAAGGTCTTTTTCAGCCCATTGGCCGCCACCTGAGCCACCGCCGGCTGATCCAGCAAATCGATCAGCGGGCTGATGTTGTAGCCGCCCAGCATGGTGCCCAGCAACTCCGTGGCTTTTTCAGGCGAGATCAGCGGGCATTTTTCAGTGCCATGCGCCACGGCGGCCAAATAAGAGGCCTTGACCTTGGCCGCGTCATCGACACCGGCGGGCACGCGGTGCGTGATCAGGTCCAGCAAAGTGGCTTCTTCACCTTTGGGCGGATTTTTGAGCAGCTCGATGAGTTCGGCAGTCTGCTGGGCCGACAAGGGCAAAGGGGGGATGCCGAGGGCGGCGCGTTCGGCCACGTGGGCACGGTAGTTTTTCAACATGATTTACTCCTTATTTATGAAAAAAATATCTCTAGCCCTTGTCGGGCTTGCGTTGCCCGCTATCTATTTAGCAGTAATTGGGAGCGGTGCACAGAGCAGGCTGAGGGACCGTATCTGGCGCGGCGACAGGCGGCTTTGGATCTGAGGCAACAACAATCGGCGCGTCAGGCAGGCTGGGGGCCACACCTGGCGCAGCGACAGGCGGCTTGGGATCGGAGGCAACAACGATTGGTGCGTCAGGCAGGATGGGGGCCAGACCTGGCACGGCGACAGGCGGCTTTGGATCTGAGGCAACAACAATCGGTGCATCAAGCAGGCTGGGGGCCGGAGTCTTGATCAGACGCTCGGCCACGACCACCTGCTCAGGATTCATGCAGACATCGGCCAGCCTTTGCCCGAGCTTTTGATTCATCAGCATGGACTTGTTGGACAACTGCAACCACACGGCACCGGCCTGCTGGTCTTCCAACCGGATGGCACCAGTGCTCGTGACGACCGGCATCATGCGGTATTTGAGGTTTTTGATCTGCAGGTCGAAATAGCCCGGTGCCTTGGGGTCGGCCGTCACGGTGACAGAAGCGCCCAGCTCACAAGGCATGCTGCCTTGGTAGATCAATGCGGCAATGGCCAGCTCGGCGGGGCTCAAGGCAGCTTCTGCGGCCCGGATACCAGCGGCCATTTGAACCGCCTTGGATTTGATTTCTACCTGGCTCGGGGCCACGCGCTTGGCTTTGTGGACCGCCTTGGCTGGCGTTTGCGCCAGCAGGGTCAAAGGCAGCGCGATCAACAGTGCCGATGCAAAAATATATTTTTTCACTGGAGTGACCTTGGTTAGTGGCATGGCGTTGAAACAAAATCTGAAAAATAAACATCAGTTGCCGCCGGGAGACGACAGCCGGTCTGGTGGGCCCGCTGCAGCACTTGCCAAAAATAACGGTAGCTGGCACGGTCGTGCAATTTGCCGCCATAAGAGATCGGCGCCCAATCAGCCTGACCGCCCGCCTGCATGATATTCGCAGCCAGTTCAATCTCTTGCGCCTCCGGTGCAAAAGCCTGCAGGATAGGCCGGATTTGCGCCGGATGAATACTCCACATGCGGGTGAAGCCGAAAGCACGCGCCGCTTGCCTGGCAGCCGACTGCAGCAGCGCTCCATCTTTAAACTCGGTCACCACACAGTGCGACGGCACCTTGCCGTGCGCATGGCAGGCGGCGCTGATTTCCAGCTTGGCCCGTCGTACCAGCGGATGGGTAAACTGATCCAGGCTGTGCCAACCCGGGTCGGCATCGACACCCATCGCACTGGCAGGAATGGCGCCACCGTGGCTTGACACAAAGTCCATCAAGCCAAAACTGAGTGACTGAACCCGCGGGTGCGCCGCAATCTCGAAAGCGTGCTGCACCGCGACGGGCGACTCAAGCAATACATGCAAAGGGAGCGGGACGGTTCGCGCGGATTGTGCCGCTGCCTGATCCACCCGTTGCACAGCCCGATCGACGTCAGCGCGCGTCTCCACCTTGGGAATCATCAAGTGACACAAGCCTGCTGCCGCGCCACCGACAATGATGTCCACATCCTGTTCAAACGCCGGGTGTCCGACCGGATGGACCCGTGCGGCAACCCGCTGGAGCTTGTCAATCACTATATTTTTAGTAGCTGACAACGCTTGATTGACGAGGGCAGCAACAAGATTGGCATGATTTTTTTCATCGCCAGTTGCCGCGCCGTCCTCGCAATCGAGCGTGACATCAAAAACACAAGAGCCAAACTCCGCAGACATTTCAGTCTGCAAAGCCAGGCTCTTGATCATCAGCGCCTCGACCCCGCAGTAATGGTCGCACACCGGCAAGAGTGTGACGGCTTGGGCACCGTGAAGGATGTCGCGGGGATGTTGCATTGAAACGCTTCCCGTGCCGGGCTTGATTCGCAACCGTTGCTGCGAAAGCCCGACCGGGGCCTCACCGCCATGGATCACGGTCCAACGCCGGGACGGCAGACTTTCTTACAGCAGGTGGGCCACGCCCGCTTGCTCGTCTTGCAGCTCTTTGAGCGTCCTGTTGATGCATTCCTGGCTGAACGCGTCGATGGGCAGGTTTTGCACCACCTTGTATTCACCGCCTTCACAGGTCACGGGAAAGCCAAACATGGTCTCTTTCGGAATGCCATATTGGCCGTCCGACGGGATGCCCATGGTGACCCACTTGCCGTTGGTGCCCAGCGCCCAGTCGCGCATGTGGTCAATGGCTGCATTGGCAGCGGAGGCGGCCGACGACACACCCCGGGCGGCAATGATGGCCGCGCCGCGCTTGCCCACGGTGGGCAGGAAGGTGTTGGCGTTCCAGTCCTGGTCATTGATCATGTCCTTGACGCTTTCGCCATTGATGGTGGCAAAACGGTAGTCAGCGTACATGGTGGGTGAATGATTGCCCCAGACCGCCATTTTTTCAATGTCAGCCACGGCTTTGCCGGTCTTGGAGGCGAGTTGGCTCAAGGCGCGGTTGTGATCCAGACGCAGCATGGCGGTGAAATTCTTGGCGGGCAGATCAGGCGCGCTCTTCATGGCAATATAAGCATTGGTGTTGGCCGGGTTGCCAACCACCAGCACCTTGACATTGCGGCTCGCTACGGCGTTCAGCGCCTTGCCTTGTGCAGTGAAAATAGCGCCGTTGACAGCCAGCAACTCGGCACGCTCCATACCGGGGCCGCGCGGACGCGAACCAATCAGCAAGGCGTAGTCAACGTCTTTGAAAGCCGTCATGGGGTCACTGTGCGCCTCCATACCCGCCAGCAACGGGAACGCGCAGTCCTGCAGTTCCATCATGACGCCTTGCAACGCCTGCTGTGCCTTCTCCACCGGAACCTCCAGCAATTGCAAAATCACGGGTTGGTCCTTGCCCAACATTTCGCCGGAGGCGATGCGGAACAGAATAGCGTAACCAATTTGACCAGCTGCGCCGGTAACGGCAACGCGGACGGGCTTTTTGCTCATAGTGAGAACTCCAGTGTTGTGAAACGGGACCTGGTGGCTGCTCAAACGGGTTGCATGAGCCCCTCAGAATGACAGCAAGTTTACTCTGGAAAACCCGGAGTCGTCAATTTTGTCTTATGTCTTATATAAGATAAGATGTGTTGCAATATGCAACTCACACCCTCTCCATTGGCCGGCAACACACCTGCTGTCGCTGGCAACATGGGGGCTGTTTCCGCGCCCCTCGCGCCGGCGTTCAGCCCGCTGTACCAACAGATCAAAAGCCTGATCCTGAACAGCCTGCGCTCGGGCGAATGGAAACCCGGCGAAGTGATTCCCAGTGAAATGGAACTGGCGCTACGCTTTCGGGTGAGTCAGGGCACGGTGCGCAAAGCCATTGATGAACTGGCGGCAGAGAATCTGCTGCTACGGCGTCAAGGCAAGGGTACTTTTGTGGCCACCCATGCAGAGCAACAAGTGCAATTTCGGTTCTTGAAACTCGTCCCCGACAGCGGCCCACCGGGCAGCGAAGGCCCGGCCCAACGAGACATCATCGCGTGTCGCCGCAGCCGCGCCAGCGCCGATATTGCTCGGGCCCTGGCACTGCGTACGGGCGATCCGGTACTGCAGGTGCGCCGCGTGTTGAGCTTTGCCGGCACGCCGACTATTCTGGAAGATATCTGGCTGCCCGCCGTCCCGTTCAAAGGCCTGACCGCTGAACGACTGGCCAACTACCAGGGTCCGATGTACGTGTTGTTTGAGACAGAATTCAATGTTCGCATGGTGCGTGCTGAAGAAAAAATTCGCGCCGAGCCCGCGTCAGAAGGTCGTGAAAAGCTATTAAAGGTAGAGCGCGGCACGCCCTTGTTGAGTGTGGAGCGGATTGCCTACACCTACCAGGACGAGCCCATGGAACTGCGCCGGGGCTACTACCGCACTGACACGCATCACTATCACAACACCCTGGGATGAACCATGAATTTCGACACTTCTCATAGCGCACGCCATCGGACGACTGACCATCACAACAATGAATAAGCACGGATCGTGAGCACATCTTTTGTTGCAGATCAAGCTGTAGCCAGCTTGGGCGGGTATACCCTCAACATTGCAATAGAATGTTTGTAGCTGCCGAGACCGGTTACAAAGCAGTTACCCAAAACATAGAAAGCAAAGTATGTCTGAATCAGCGACAAGCACAGCAAAAAAGCGTCCCGAGTTCTACAACATTGGCGGCAGCGATCTCATCAGTTACCGATGGCCACTCGCGTCCATTGTGTCGGGAATGCACCGCGTTAGCGGTGCCATCATGTTCTTCTTGATGCCTTTCATCATCTGGATGTTTGACAACTCGATTTCGTCTGAAATTTCATTTGACAAATTCACTTCCGCATTCAGTGTCGGCATGCTGGGCTTGCCCGGTTTCATCTGGAAGCTGGTCGCCCTGGGGCTGATCTGGGCTTACCTGCACCACTTCCTTGCCGGTATTCGCCACCTGTGGATGGATACCCATCACGAAGCCACCACCAAGGAATTCGGCAAATCGTCAGCCGCCTTCGTCATGGCTGTCACCCTGGGCCTGACGGTCATTCTTGGCGCCAAGCTTTTCGGCCTTTATTAAATTTTGCGGGTCAGCCCGTCGGCGCTGCCCCAAACAACCAGGAAACTAATCATGTCTGTAAATTTTGGTCCTCATCGCCTTGTTGTCGGAGCTCACTATGGTATGCGCGACTGGCTTTCCCAACGCGTGACCGCCGTCCTGATGGCGCTGTTTACGGTGCTGGCTCTGGCCGAACTTATATTTACCAAGGGCCCTATCGGCTATGCCCAATGGGCCGGTATTTTTTCACCGCAATGGATGAAGGCTTTGACCTTTACCGTCATCCTTTCCCTGCTCTACCACGTGTGGGTTGGCATGCGTAACATCTTCCAGGACTACGTCCATCCCTATGGCGTTCGCTTTGTCCTGGACGTATTTGCCATCGTCTGGCTGGTCAGTTGCGCAGGCTGGGGCATTCAAGTCTTGTGGCGTCTGTAAGAAACGTCCAAAAAATTCGTCCCCGTGTGTTCGTAAAAATGGCCTGCAAGCTGTAGCTTGTTGCATCCAAAAAACCGAGACTCAATATAAATCATGACTGCTACTTCCAAAATTACCAAGCGAAAATTTGACGTTGTTATCGTCGGTGCTGGTGGCTCCGGCATGAGCGCCTCACTGCAGTTGGCCAACGCCGGCTTGAACGTGGCCGTGCTGTCCAAAGTATTCCCAACGCGGTCTCACACCGTGGCGGCACAGGGCGGCATTGCCGCATCACTGTCGAACATGAACGAAGACAACTGGGACTTTCACTTTTACGACACGATCAAGGGCGGCGACTGGCTCGGAGACCAGGACGCCATTGAATTCATGTGCCGCGAAGCGCCCAAAGTTGTTTATGACCTCGAGCACTACGGGATGCCATTTGACCGCAACCCCGACGGCACGATTTATCAGCGCCCCTTTGGTGGTCACACCAGCAACCACGGCGAGAAGGCCGTGCAACGCGCCTGCGCTGCCGCCGACCGCACGGGTCACGCCATGCTGCACACGCTGTATCAGCAAAATGTCAAGGCACGCACCAACTTCTTCGTCGAATGGATGGCACTCGACTTGATTCGCGACGCCGAAGGTGATGTGGTGGGTGTCACCGCTCTGGAGATGGAAACCGGAGACCTTCATATTCTCGAAGCCAAGACGGTATTGTTGGCCACGGGTGGTGCAGGACGCATCTTTGCCGCGTCCACCAACGCCTACATCAATACTGGCGATGGATTGGGTATGGCAGCACGCGCCGGCATACCGCTGCAAGACATGGAATTCTGGCAATTTCACCCTACTGGCGTCTACGGCGCGGGTGTGTTGTTGACCGAAGGCTGTCGCGGTGAAGGTGCTATTTTGCGCAACAGCAACGGCGAGCGCTTCATGGAGCGTTATGCGCCGACCTACAAAGACTTGGCAACCCGTGACTTTGTGTCACGCTGCATGGACCAGGAAATCAAGGAAGGCCGCGGCTGTGGTCCGAAAAAGGATTACATCAACCTCGATATGACCCACCTTGGGGTTGAGACCATCAAGCTGCGCTTGCCCTCGGTGTTCGAGATTGGTCACAATTTTGCCAATGTCGACATCACCAAAGAGCCGATTCCCGTCATCCCGACCAACCACTACCAAATGGGTGGTGTGCCGAGCAGCATCAGCGGACAAGTGGTCGCTCCTAAAAACGGAGTTCAGGAGGTCGTCAACGGTCTGTATGCCGTGGGTGAATGCGCCTGCGTCAGCGTGCATGGCGCCAACCGACTGGGCTGCAATTCATTGCTTGACATTATTGTGTTCGGCTTCGCCGCCGGCAATCACATCATTGAAACCAACCAAAAGAACAAGAACCACAAACCACTGCCTGCCAATGCCGCCGACGCATCGCTGGAACGTTTAAACCGACTGGACGCCAGCACTTCAGGCGAGTACTCGCAAAAAGTGGCTGATGACATTCGCGCCTGCATGCAGTTACACGCTGGTGTCTTCCGCACGCAAGCCAGCATGGATGAGGGCGTCGCCAAAATCGCCAAACTTCGTGAGCGCGTTGGTGGCATCAAGCTGGCAGACAAGTCCAAAGTATTCAACACCGACCGGATTGAAGCACTCGAAGTCGACAACATGATCGAAGTGGCGCAATCCACCATGGTGTCGGCCGCTGCGCGACACGAATGTCGTGGGGCTCACAGCGTGCTGGACTATGACCGTCCCGCTGATGATGCCACCTGCCCTCTCGGACGCGACGATGTCAACTGGCTCAAGCACACACTCTGGGATAAAGAGACGAACAGCCTCAGCTACAAGCCGGTCGTCATGAAGCCGTTGACTGCAGAGTCCATCGCGCCCAAAGTCCGTACGTTCTGACCCAGACCAGTCAAGGAGAAACAAAAATGGCTCAACGCACTTTCCAAATCTACCGCTACAACCCTGACACCGATGCCAAGCCCTACATGCAAACCATCAAGCTCGAACTCGATGGCAGCGAGCGCATGTTGCTGGACGTACTATCGAAACTCAAGGAAATTGACCCCACGCTTTCCTACCGGCGTTCATGCCGCGAGGGCGTGTGTGGCTCAGACGCAATGAACATCAATGGCAAGAACGGCTTGGCCTGCCTGGTCAACATGCTGACTTTGCCAGACACCATTGTTCTCAAACCGTTGCCAGGCCTGCCGGTGGTGCGTGACCTGATCGTCGATATGACGTTGTTCTTCAAGCAGTACCACTCGATCAAGCCTTATTTGATCAATGAAACCCGGCCGCCAGAAAAAGAGCGTCTGCAAAGTCCAGAAGAACGCGATGAACTCAATGGCTTGTACGAGTGCATTTTGTGCGCCAGTTGCTCGACGGCTTGCCCTGTTTTCTGGTGGAATCCGGATAAATTTGTGGGTCCGGCCGGTTTGCTGCAAGCCTACCGCTTTCTCTCTGACAGTCGCGATGAGGCGACCAGCGAGCGGCTTGATAACCTGGAAGATCCCTATCGCCTGTTCCGCTGCACCAGCATCATGAACTGTGTCGATGTCTGCCCCAAGAGCCTTAATCCAACCAAGGCCATTGGCAAGATCAAGGAAATGATGGTTCGTCGCGCGCTTTGACCTGGCATGGAAACTAGCGCGATGGCACCAGATAAAGAACTAATCGATGAACGGGCTCTGAGCAAACTGAAGTGGCGTTGTCGCCGTGGTCTGCTTGAAAACGACATTTTTATCGAGCGGTTTTTTCGGCGTTTTGAATCGAACCTGACGGTTGGACAGGGGCAGGGTTTAAGCGCCTTGATGGAACTGAGCGACAAGGATCTTCTGGATCTGCATTTGGAGCGCAAATCGCTGGCGCAAGTTATCGCTGATGCGCAAGTCAGTGTGGACCTGGATCGAGATGATGTGCGTGAAGTTTTGTGTATGTTGAAAAAACCCCTTGAAAGGTAAAAGATGAAACTAGCTGACAATAAAGCCACCCTGTCGTTCAGCGACGGCAAACCCAGCATCGACTTGCCGGTGTACCAAGGCACCGTCGGACCGGATGTGATTGACATTCGCAAGTTGTACGGACAGACCGGCATGTTCACCTATGACCCGGGTTTCTTGTCCACGGCTTCGTGCCAGTCGGCCATCACTTATATTGACGGCGACAAGGGTGAACTGCTGTACCGCGGCTACCCGATCGAACAGTTGGCCACCAACTGCGATTTCATGGAAACCTGTCATTTGCTGCTGTACGGAAACCTGCCGGATGCCGCTGGCAAGGAAGCATTCACCAAACGTGTGACCAACCACACCATGGTCAACGAGCAGATGCAGTTTTTCCTGCGCGGTTTTCGCCGTGACGCCCATCCAATGGCCATCATGACCGGCCTGGTCGGTGCCCTGTCGGCATTCTACCATGACAGCACCGACATTAATAATCCTGAGCATCGTGACATATCGGCGCTGCGATTGATCGCCAAGATGCCAACTCTGGTGGCCATGGCCTACAAATACAGCATCGGCCAGCCTTACATGTATCCGCAGAACGACCTCAGCTATGCGGGCAACTTCATGCGCATGATGTTTGCCACACCCTGCGAAGACTACAAGGTCAATCCGATCATTGAACGCGCCATGGATCGCATCTTTATCCTGCACGCTGACCACGAGCAAAACGCGTCCACTTCGACCGTTCGACTGTGCGGCAGTTCGGGCACCAACCCGTTTGCCGCTATTGCAGCAGGGGTGGCCTGTCTGTGGGGTCCGGCCCACGGTGGCGCCAACGAGGCATGCTTGAACATGCTAGGTGAGATCCAGCAAATGGGCGGCATCGCCAAAGTTGGTCATTTCATGGAGCAGGTCAAGGACAAGAATTCTGGCGTCAAGCTGATGGGCTTTGGACACCGGGTTTACAAGAACTACGATCCACGCGCCAAACTGATGCAGGAAACATGCAAGGAAGTCCTCGCCGCACTTGGGCTGGAAAACGACCCTCTGTTCAAGCTGGCGATGGCACTGGAAAAAATTGCACTGGAAGACGAGTACTTTGTCTCGCGCAAGCTCTATCCCAACGTCGATTTCTACTCGGGTATCGTGCAACGCGCCATCGGCATTCCAGTCAACATGTTTACCGGCGTGTTCGCGCTGGCGCGCACGGTCGGCTGGATTGCCCAACTTAACGAGATGATCAGCGACCCTGAATACAAAATTGGTCGTCCGCGTCAACTGTTTACGGGTTCTGTCAAACGGGATGTTCTGCCGATTTCCCAACGCTGAAACCCTGTCATCTGAAGCGCCCGCCGGATGGCAACACCGGCGGGCGTTTTGCTGTCGGGCGCAATGGTTTTACCGCGCCGTTTAAAATCGCCGATTGCCAAGGAATAAGCCGATGGACCGCACAAAAATTGAAACGCACGGACGCACGCTGTACGACAAACTCTGGGACGAACATGTTGTCCATACGGAAGAAGACGGCACTGCCATCTTGTATGTAGACCGCCATCTGGTGCACGAAGTTACCAGTCCGCAGGCCTTTGAAGGCCTGCGTCAGGCGGGCCGCAAGGTGTGGCGCGTCAGTTCTATCGTAGCCACGGCCGACCACAACACGCCGACCACCGGCTGGGACTTGGGCTATGACGGCATCACGGACCCCACCAGCAAAGAGCAAGTCCTGACTTTGGACAAGAATATGCAGGAATTCGGCGCGGCGGCCTATTTTCCGTTCATGTCAAAACGCCAAGGCATCGTCCACGTCATCGGGCCAGAGAATGGCGCCACCCTGCCCGGCATGACGGTGGTGTGCGGCGACTCGCACACATCCACTCACGGCGCCTTTGGCGCATTGGCCCATGGCATCGGCACCAGTGAGGTCGAGCACGTCATGGCGACGCAAACCCTGCTGGCCAAAAAAGCGAAAAACATGCTGGTGCGGGTCGACGGCGCACTACAACGTGGCTGCAGCGGCAAAGATATTGTGCTGGCCATCATCGGCAAAATCGGCACCGCAGGCGGCACCGGCTACACCATTGAATTTGGCGGCTCCGCCATTCGTGCCTTGAGCATGGAAGGCCGCATGACCGTGTGTAATATGGCCATTGAAGCCGGTGCGCGTGCCGGCTTGGTGGCAGTGGACGAAAGAACCATCGAGTACGTTAAAGGCCGGCCGCTGGCGCCGGGGCACAACGCCGCCAACGACACGGCCGCTGCCGTCGAATGGGACCAGGCGGTGGCGTACTGGAAGACCTTGCACTCTGACGCCGATGCCCACTTCGACGCCATTGTTGAACTCGACGCCGCCCAGATCATTCCGCAAGTCACCTGGGGAACCTCACCTGAGATGGTGCTGGGCATTGACGGCCGTGTGCCCGATCCCGACAAAGAAAAAGACGCCAACAAACGCGGCGCCATCGAGCGCGCACTGGTCTACATGGGGTTGGAGCCAGGCAAAGCCCTTGACGACCTGTATGTGGACAAGGTGTTTATTGGTTCCTGCACCAACAGCCGGATTGAAGATATCCGTGAGGCCGCCGCACTGGTCAAGAAATTGGGGCAAAAAGTCGCCAAAAACGTCAAGCTGGCCATGGTGGTTCCGGGCTCGGGCCTGGTCAAGGAACAGGCGGAGCGCGAAGGCTTGCATGAGATTTTCAAGGCGGCCGGCTTCGAGTGGCGCGAACCAGGCTGCTCGATGTGCCTGGCCATGAATGCCGACCGGCTTGAGCCCGGTGAGCGCTGCGCGTCCACCAGCAACCGCAATTTTGAGGGTCGCCAGGGCGCCGGCGGACGTACGCACCTGGTCAGCCCCGCCATGGCCGCTGCTGCCGCCATTCACGGCCATTTTGTGGACATCAGGAAGTTTGTCTGAACGGACAGGCCAAGGAAACCGACATGCAAAAATTTACCCTGCTCAAAGGCTTGGTCGCCCCGATGGACCGCGAAAACGTCGACACCGACGCCATCATTCCCAAGCAATTCCTGAAGTCCATCCGCAAGACCGGGTTTGGCCAGAATCTGTTCGACGAGTGGCGCTACCTGGATGCGGGCTTTCCCGGCCAGGACCCCAAGAGTCGCAGGCCCAACCCGGACTTTGTGCTGAATCAGCCCCGCTACCAAGGCGCGTCCATTCTGCTGGCGCGCAAGAACTTTGGCTGCGGCTCATCCCGTGAACACGCCCCCTGGGCGCTTGATCAATACGGTTTCCGCGCCATCATTGCGCCGAGTTACGCCGACATCTTTTTCAACAACAGTTTCAAAAACGGTTTGCTGCCGATTGTGCTGAGCGAAATCCAGGTCAACCAGCTGTTTGACGAGGCGGCAGCTTTCCCGGGCTATGCGCTGACCATCGATCTGGAACGACAGGTCATCATCAAGCCGGATGGAAAAGAACTGCCTTTCGAGGTGCAGCCGTTTCGCAAATACTGCCTGCTCAACGGCTTTGACGACATTGGTCTGACCTTGCGCCAAGCGGACAAGATCAAGGCCTTTGAAGTCCAACGCTTAGCACAAAAACCATGGCTAGCCCGCACCCTGATTGGGTAAGCTGCTATAGATTTTGCTTCATTGCGGGATGGACTGCTGCTGCGCGTAGCGCGCAGGCCCTCCCCCCCAACACTCTAGAAAGAATTAGGTTGATCATGAAAATTGCAGTGTTGCCAGGCGATGGCATTGGTACCGAAATAGTGGCCGAGGCCGTGAAAGTCTTGAACGCGCTTGATCTTCCGCTGGAAATGGAAACCGCACTGGTCGGCGGTGCCGCCTACGAAGCGCATGGCCATCCCTTGCCGGACGCCACACTCAAGTTGGCCAAGGAGGCGGATGCCGTCTTGTTTGGCGCGGTCGGCGACTGGAAATACGACAAGCTCGACCGGCCGCTGCGCCCCGAGCAGGCGATTCTGGGTTTGCGCAAGAATCTGGGCCTGTTTGCCAACTTCCGACCGGCCATCTGCTACGAGCAACTGGTGGATGCATCGAGCCTGAAGCCCGAACTGATTGCCGGCCTCGACATCCTGATCATTCGCGAGCTGACGGGCGACATCTATTTCGGCCAGCCGCGCGGGCGCCGCACCGCCACGGACGGCCATTTCCCCGGTGCCGAGGAAGCGTTTGACACCATGCGCTATTCGCGCCCCGAGATCGAGCGCATTGCGCACGTCGCGTTCCAGGCGGCCCGCAAACGCAGCAAACGCGTGACCAGCGTGGACAAGGCCAATGTGCTGGAAACCTTCCAGTTCTGGAGAGACGTGGTAACGGAAGTCGGCCAGCAATACCCGGATGTGGAACTCGACCACATGTACGTGGACAACGCCGCCATGCAACTGGTGCGCGCCCCCAAGAAATTTGACGTAGTGGTCACCGGCAACCTGTTTGGCGACATTCTGAGCGACGAGGCCGCCATGCTCACCGGCTCCATCGGCATGCTGCCTTCGGCCTCCCTAAATGCCAGCAACCAGGGCCTGTACGAACCCAGCCACGGTAGCGCGCCGGACATCGCCGGCAAAGGCATCGCCAACCCATTGGCGACCATTCTGAGCGCCGCCATGATGCTGCGCTTCAGTCTGAACCAGGAAGTGGCAGCCCAGCGCATCGAGGCCGCCGTCAAAGATGTGCTGGTGCAAGGTCTGCGCACCGCAGATATCTTCAGCACAGGCACGACACGAGTCAGCACGGTTGAAATGGGCACGGCGGTGGTAAAAGCCTTGAAATAGTTTCGCTTACAATTCAAAAATGCACCACGACACACTCACTCGCGACCCAACAGCAATGCTCCCATTGAGCGGCGCCAGTAGCGTGAGCGTGTTGATCTTCTCCGCAAGCACCAAAACGACAACCATTAAAGGCTGACACAGCCCGGTTCGTCGCGCCCCACCGGCCTGACGAGCCGGGCAGATGAAATTCCTGTATTTCAAACATCTGAAAGGGCAACATGATGAAAATTGGCAATCTGGTCGGCATGGTAGGCTGGCGCGGCATGGTGGGTTCCGTATTGATGGACCGCATGCAGACCGAAGGCGATTTCGATCTGATCGAACCGGTCTTCTTTTCAACCTCCAATGCCGGTGGCCAGGCCCCGGCTCTGGCTAAAAACGAAACAACCCTCAAAGATGCTTTTGACATTGAAGCGCTGAAAAAGTGCGACATCATCATCAGTGCACAAGGGGGCGACTACACCACTGAGGTTTTCCCTAAACTACGTGCTGCAGGATGGGCAGGCCACTGGATTGATGCCGCGTCAACGCTGCGCATGAAAGATGATGCCATCATCATCCTAGATCCGGTCAACCTGCCCGTGATCCAGAATGCCCTGGCCAAGGGTGGGAACAACTGGATTGGCGGCAACTGCACCGTCAGTTGTATGTTGATGGGGGTTGGCGCGCTGTACAAGGCGGGCTTGGTCGAGTGGATGACCAGCATGACGTACCAGGCGGCATCCGGCGGCGGCGCGCAGCACATGCGTGAGTTGTTGACCCAATTCGGCACACTGAATGCCGAAGTCAAGAACCTGCTGGATGATCCCAAATCAGCGATCCTGGAGATTGACCGCAAGATTCTGAGTAAACAGCAATCCCTGACGCCGGCTGAAACAGCCAATTTTGGCGTGCCGTTGGGTGGCAGCCTGATTCCCTGGATCGACAAGGATCTCGGCAACGGCATGAGCCGCGAAGAATGGAAAGGCGGCGCCGAAACCAACAAGATATTGGGTCAGGGTGCCGCTTTCGGTACCGCAGAGACTCCGGTGGACGGCTTCTGCGTGCGCGTGGGCACCATGCGCTGCCACAGCCAGGCTCTCACCTTCAAGCTCAAAAAAGATGTGCCC
>NZ_JBAQMD010000106.1:0-8867 GCF_049302455.1 Rhodoferax ferrireducens
GATCGACGACATGACGCCGCGCGAGATGTACAACATGCTGCGCGACGCCCGCGCCGACATCATGTTGTCCGGTGGCCGCTCGCAGTTTGTGGCACTCAAAGCGCGCATGCCCTGGCTGGACATCAACCAGGAACGTCATCACCCCTACGGTGGGTATGAAGGCATGGTCGAGCTGGTGCGCGAGATTGACCGCGCCATCTACAACCCGGTCTGGCAACAGGTGCGCATCCCCGCGCCCTGGGGTGACGATGGCGAAACCCTGGGTGCGGTGTCACCTGTCGGGAGGGCATGAACATGGCGCGCGTTGTTGAATCCAAAAAAGCCTGCACGGTCAATCCGCTCAAGATGAGCCAGCCGCTGGGCGCGAGTTTTGCCTTCCTCGGGCTGGATGCCTGCATGCCGGTGATGCACGGCTCGCAGGGCTGCACCTCGTTCGGCCTGGTGCTGCTGGTGCGCCACTTCAAGGAAGCGATCCCGCTGCAGACCACGGCCATGAACGAGGTCACCTCCATCCTCGGCGGCTACGACAACATTGAAGCGGCGCTGCTCAACATCCGCAAGCGCGCCGCGCCCAAAATCATCGCCATCTGCTCCACCGGCCTGACCGAAACCAAGGGCGACGATGTGGACGGCTACATCGTGACGGCACGCAAGCGCAAGCCCGAACTCGATGACACCGAGATCGTCTACGTCTCGACGCCCGACTACGTGGGCGCCTTCGAGGATGGTTACAAACATGCCATCACCGCCATCGTGAAGACATTGGTGAAACCGCTGCCGGTGAAGGCGGACCAGATCACCTTGCTGCCCGGCAGCCATCTGTCGCCGGGTGACATTGACGAGTTGCGCGAGGTCATCGAAGCCTTTGGCCTCTCGGTCATCGTGCTGTCCGATATTTCCGGCTCGCTGGACGGTCACATTCCGCCCGACTGGCGCGGCACCACGCTGGGCGGCACGACCGTGGAAGAGATTCGCGCGGCCGGCGCATCAAGCTTCACCATCGGTGTGGGCGAGCAGACGCGTGAGGGCGCCGAGGCGCTGCAAACCATTGCCGGCACGCCGCTGGAAATCTTCGAGCGCCTGACCGGGCTGGAGGTGAATGACCGCCTGCTGCAACGCCTGGCGCAGCTCTCTGGCCGTGCCGTGCCGACCAAATACCGGCGTCAACGCAGCCAGCTGCTGGATGCCATGCTGGACGGTCATTTCTACACCGGCGGGGTCAAGGTGGCGATTGGGGCCGAACCCGACTTGCTGCTGGCAGTGGGCAGTCTGTTGCACGAGATGGGCGCCGAGCTGCGCTGCTGCATCAGCACCACCAAGTCCCCCGCGCATGCGCTGCTGCCGGCTGAACAAGTCGTGCTGGGTGACCTGGAAGACCTGGAGACGGGTGCTGCCGACTGCGACCTGCTGATCACGCATTCGCATGGTCGCCAGGCGGCGGAGCGTCTGAACAAGCCCTTGCTGCGCATCGGCTTTCCGGTGTTTGACCGCATTGGCAATGCGCACCGCCGCATGGTGGGCTACCGCGGCACCATGGACCTGATCTTCGAGATTGCCAACCTCATGATTGACCGGATTGAGCACCACCATCCAGGCGACTGGCCGCTGACGCCCGAGGCCCGGCGCGCGGCGACCGGCGTGCCAATCGCCGATTCAACCCTCACCCCCACGAACCTGGCCACGGCCAGTGCCTGACTCAACCTCAACCCAGGAGTGCCTTATGAAAATCGCCTTCGCTACCCAGGACAAAGAGCGCGTTGACGCGCACTTCGGCTGGGCCAAGAGCATCGTTGTTTATGACGTGTCGCCCGAGGGGCACCGCTTTATCGAGAGCTTCGACTTCGGCGACAAGCTGGAGGAAGACGGCGACGAGGACAAGCTTGCCCCCAAGCTGGAAGCGATCAAGGACGTCGCCATTCTCTACGTGGCCGCCATCGGTGGCTCCGGCGCGGCGCGCGTGGTGGCCATGAAGATCCACCCCATCAAGGTGTCGCAACCGGAATCGATTGCCGAAATTCTGGAGAAATTGCAGGGTGTGCTCAAGGGCACGCCACCGCCCTGGTTGCGCAAGGCGCTGGCCAAGGACAGCGAACGTTCTTTCGACTTTGAAGATGACGAGGTAACACCATGACTGAAGCAACAAGCACTGTTGAGGCCCCTGCCAGCAACGAAACCCTGATGGCCTTGCCATTTGTGCAGCAGCTGGTCAAGCAACTGCGTGCGCAGGACATCCACGGCACCTGGGACGGAAAAACCGACCTGGAATTGCTGAAGCCCTACATCCACACCGCCGAGGAGCGTCGCGCTTTGCCGATCCTGGGTGACCCGGACCCCGAGACGCTGTGGCATCTGGAGATTTTCTACAACGCGATTGCTGTGGCGGTCGAGCGCGAGACGGGTCAGATGGTCTCGCCCATGATGAAGATGAGCCACGAAGGTTTCGGCCGCATGGTCTTGATCGCTGGCCGCTTGGTGGTGGTCAACAAGCAGCTGCGCGACGTGCACCGCTTCGGCTTTCCGTCGCTGGCCAAACTGGCCGATGCCGGGAGCAAGTTCTTTGACGAAGCGGTGAGCATGATCAGAACCTATCCGGCCGTTGCGCAATACGGAGCCTGACCATGAGCAGCGACGCCGACGAACTCAAGACGCGACTGAAGAAGCTCAATGCCCGGGCCACGCAGGCCAAGATGGACCTGCATGACCTGTCCGAGGAACTGCCCACCAACTGGGAAAAGATCATTGAGGTCGCCCAGCACTGTCACGACGCCCATGCCGCGCTGATGGAGGCGCGCAAGGCCGCTGCCACATCAGCATCTTGAAGGCCTCCTACGACGGAGAACCAACCATGATCAACACCTTTAACGTCACCCTGCCCAGCGGCGCCACCTGGACACCGACCTTTGTGGCGGCCCTGAACGAAGAAAAATGCATCGGTTGCGGTCGCTGCTTCAAGGTCTGCCCGCGCGGCGTGCTCGAACTCGTTGGCCTGAATGAGGACGGCGAGCGCATTCGTGTGGACCTGGACGACGATGACGACGAGGAATACGAAAAGAAGGTCATGACGATTGCCCACCAGGAGCTGTGCATCGGCTGCACCGCCTGCTCCAGGATTTGCCCGAAAAAGTGCTACAGCCACGCGGCCGCACTGGTGTGAGCCACCATGGATGCGCATATGGTTCCGACACCTGACTGGAATGCGCTGGCCGGGCGGATGGAGGCCCGGCGCGACGAAATTGTCGATTTGATGAGCCTGCTGCGCGACCATGCCGATCCGGCGGCAGGTTCCGCCGCGGTAGTGGACACGGTTGCCTGGGCCATCGCTTGCGCCAGCCTGGGGGAAAACCATTTGTGGCAAGACCTTGGACTGCCTTCGCGGCTCGAACTCTCGGCGCTGATCGACCATTGGTTTCCTCGCCTCGCCGCCCGCAACACACACAACATGAAGTGGAAGAAATTTCTCTACAAACAGTTGTGCCTGCGCGAGGAGCTGCTCATCTGCAAGGCACCGAGTTGTGGCGTCTGCTCCGACCACGGAACGTGTTTCGGCCCCGAAGAGGCGTCGGCCGTCGCGCCGCACTGAACGCTGGCCCGTTACATAAAGAATGTCGCACCCATGTCGGACTCACTACGCAATTTTGACGGCTCGCCGCTGATCCTGTCGCTTCAGGTCGCCAGTGTGGCGACCCTGCTGGCGCTGGTGGTCGGCATAGCGCTGGGCTGGCTGTTCGCGCGCCGGCGCTTTCCCGGCAGCACGGTGCTGGAGGCGGCCTGCATGCTGCCACTGGTGCTGCCGCCTACGGTAATCGGCTACGGCATCCTGGTACTTGCCGGGCGGCGCAGCGCGCTGGGCAGTTGGCTACGCGAGCATTTCGACTACACCATCATTTTCAGTTGGCATGGCGCGGTCGTGGCGTCGGCCGTCGTGGCGCTGCCGCTGGTGCTCAAGTCGGCCAGCGCCGCGTTCGCCGGGGTCGACCGCACGTTGGAGGCCGCCGCGTGCACGCTGCGCCAGTCACCCTGGAGTGTGTTCATGCGCGTCACGCTACCGCTGGCGTGGCGCGGCATCCTGGCTGGCACGCTATTGGCCTTTGCTCGTGCCATGGGCGAGTTTGGCGCCTCGCTGATGGTGGCGGGCTCGATTCCGCACCAGACCCAGACCCTTTCCATGGCGATTTACGACGCGGTCCAAGCCGGTCAGGACGACGTAGCGTTGTTGCTTGTGCTTGTCACATCAGTCATCTCGATCGCAGTGCTGGTCGCTTCCAGCCGGTTCCTGTCTCTTCGCTAACCTTTCTGGAGTATTCGCCATGTGCTTCACACGTTTTCTCGGCACCGTTCTGGTTGCGATGCTGCCGCTGCTGGCCACTGCGCAGCAACTCACCGTCTCGGCCGCCGCCAGCCTGAACAATGTCTTCACCGAACTGGCGCCGAAGTTCGAAGTGGGCAAGCCGGGCGTCACACTGCGTTTCAACTTCGGGCCTTCAGGTGTGCTGCTCCAGCAGGTCGCCCAGGGCGCGCCGGTGGACTTGATCGCCAGCGCCGACCAGGCCACCGTCACGCGCGGCATCGAGCAGAAATTGTTGGATGCTGACTCCAAGCGCGACTTCGCGCGCAACACCGTGGTGCTGGTGGTGCCTGTGCAAGGTGCGCCGGATGTCAAGGCGCTCGCCGACCTGGCTTCCCCCCGTGTCAAACGCATCGCCATCGGCAAGGCCGCCACCGTGCCAGCCGGCCGCTATGCCAAGGAGGCGCTGGACTCGGCCCGGCTCTGGTCCGTGCTGGAGCCCAAGTTCGTGTTTGCCGACAACGTGCGCCAGGTGCTGGACTATGTCGCGCGCGGCGAAGTCGATGCGGGCTTTATCTACCGCACCGACGCTGCGCTCGGCGCCGGCAAGGTGAAGATCGTGCTCACGACGCAGGGCCACACACCGGTGAGCTATCCGGTGGTGGTGGTGAGCGAGAGCCGGAACAAGGCGCTGGCGAGAGACTTCATCGCCTTCCTGGCCACACCCCCGGCACTGGACGTGCTGGCGAAATACGGCTTCGGCAAGCCCTGAACAGGATGCCCCGATGATCGACATCGATCTGAACACCTCGGTCACGGACGGCACGCGCCGTTTTGATCTGGCCGTGCGCTTGGCCGCGGACGCGCCAGTGGTGGCGCTTTACGGGCCTTCTGGCGCGGGCAAGTCACTCACGCTTCAGTCCATCGCCGGGCTGTTGCGGCCCGCGGCCGGACATGTGCGCATCGGCGGGCGCACACTGTTCGATGCCAGCCGAGGCATCGACGTGCCGACGGCCGAGCGACGCGTGGGCTACCTGTTCCAGAACTACGCGTTATTTCCGCACTTGAGCGTGTGGGAGAACGTTGCTTTCGGGCTAACGAGCTGGTGGCGGCAACGCCCGTCGCCCCGTGATGCTGCGCGGGTGGACGGTCTGCTGCAGAGCTTTGGCCTAACCACCCTGGCGTACAGTCGGCCGGTCACGCTTTCGGGCGGCCAGCAGCAACGTGTTGCGCTGGCGCGGGCACTGGCCTGTGAACCCGCAGTGCTGTTGCTGGACGAGCCGTTTGCTGCGCTCAATCCGATGCTGCGGCAAGACCTGCGGCGGGAACTGGCGCAGGTGTGTGCACGCTGGCAGACGCCGGTCGTGATGATCACACACGACATCGACGACGTGCTGGCCCTGGCCGACGTCGCCTTCGTGATTGAAAACGGCCGGGCAGTGCGCGAGGTTGATGTGCGCCGTGGCGAAGGGCGCGAGATCGCTCAGCGACTGCTGCCCAAGCTCATAGTAGCGCCGCCCAGCGCCCGCGAACGGGCAGTGCGTACTCTGCTCAGAGTACCCGCCCATGGCTGACGCACCTGACTTTGGCGTATAGGTCAACCTTGTGTACATCCTCTCTCCTCTTCCTGATCCATTCGTGGATCGCAGGATAGGGCCGGGACTGGCCTCGTAGCCTGAACGAGGGAAATACAACTGCTTGGATGGGCAGTATGATGAAGCGCTTGCCAACCCATGAACACCCAAAGAAACTTTCATGCTCGACAGTCTTTCACCTTTTCTGCTGCATTGGGGCATCACAGCGATCTCGCTCTGGGTCACCAGCCTCCTGTTCCAGGGAATTCGGTTCAGCAGTACCTCTGCGTTAATCGTATCGGCACTGCTGCTGGGCTTTGCGAACGCCGTTGTCAAACCGCTGCTCATTGTCCTGACGTTGCCGTTGACGTTTTTGACATTCGGCCTGTTCCTGCTAGTGATCAACGCCTTGATGATTCTGCTGGTTTCGTCTCTGGTCACGGGCTTCAAGGTCTCAGGCTTCTGGACCGCGTTTTTTGCCAGTATTTTCATTTCCGTGCTCAGTTTCGCGATTGGCGCTATCTTGCCCAGTGACAGTCCGGCGCACGATATTCAGATGCCCCACAGCGGCATGTGGCTCTGACGAAGAAAGATCACCATGGCCTACCCTCCAGAATTCCTCAAGCTCGTTGACGAGTTCATTCATCTTGCCAACCGATTGGCCGAGGGCGGAAACGACGGAGAGGTAAGCGCCGCAATTTTGTTCGCCGCTGGTCGGTATAACGCCTTCAATTTCGTGTCCCGCAATGGTGCGGAACAAGATCGCGAGAAGGCGGTGGAGTTTTACGTGTCGGAGTACCGTAAAGCGCTTATCTCAAACATGGAGGGTGTTGTCGGACCTGTGGTCAAACCACAGGGCTAGAGACCAGTAACGCCGTCGGCACATTAACTGAATTGCGATCGGAGTCATCATGAAGTGGGAAGGCAATCGAGAGTCTGACAACGTCGACGACCGGCGCAATGAGGGCGGCAGTGGTTTTGGGGGCGGCCTGCTGGGCGGGCGCAGCATCGGCATTGGCACCGTCGTGGTGGCGCTGCTGGCCGGCTGGATTTTTGGCATCAACCCGCTCACCATCCTAAGCCTTTTGAGCGGGGGTGGCGGCTCACCGTCGGCCCAGGTACAGCAACAGGCGCCCGCACAAAAGCCACCGGCCGATGACCGCATGGCCGCCTTTGTGTCCACGGTGCTGGCCGATACCGAGGACGTCTGGAAAGACGTGTTCGCCAAGAGCGGCGGCACCTATCAGGAACCCCGACTGGTGCTGTTTCGCGGTGCGACGCAAACCGCCTGCGGTCAGGGACAGGCGGCGATGGGGCCTTTCTACTGCCCTGGCGATCAACGGGTGTACATCGACCTCGGTTTTTACGAAACCCTGAAAAACAGGCTTGGTGCGCCCGGCGATTTTGCCCAGGCCTATGTGATTGCCCACGAGGTGGGCCACCATGTGCAAAACCTGCTCGGCATCAGTGCCAAGATGGACCAGATGCGTGAACGCGTTAGCACGGCCGACTACAACACCCTGAGCGTGAAGCTTGAGTTGCAGGCCGACTGCTTTGCTGGCGTGTGGGCCAACCACGCCCAGAGCGCGCGCCAGATTCTGGAGCAGGGCGACGTGGAAGAAGCCATGAACGCAGCGGCCAAAATTGGCGACGACGCCTTGCAGCGTTCCAGCGGTGGCGCCACGGTGCCCGAGAGCTTCACCCACGGCACCAGCGCCCAACGCCAGCGCTGGTTTGATGCGGGGCTCAAGAACGGCAGTATCCAGACCTGTGACACCTTCAGCGCCCGGAGTCTGTAAACACAAATTGGCTAATTGAGGCCCATTGGGGCCAATAGCTATGTGGAATTTTTGTGAACCGAGGCAAAAGGGTCAATGGCTGTTGACTCTATGCTGGGCGTGGCTTCATGCAGTTGGTCGGGCACTGTAGCAGGCCATACGGCCGGCATCTTACTGTCATGAAACGCAACGGATTCCTGCCACAAGGACCAATCAGACTCCTCGTTGCCTTCAACCACTTCAGGAAGTGGGAGAGGCCGCGGTATGAGTCGCCTCTCCTTGGCTGTGGATGAAGTCTTGTTGAGTGCTTCTGTTTGCGTTGGTCTGCTCATTACAACTTTTGAATTCCTGAAAAAATTCAACATGGGCGCCCCTTACTTCTTTGACTTTGCTCCAATATATTCACCATCTGGCAACAGATTATCCTGCGGAATGGATACACGTTACCACCCCAATGATTCAGGCGGACTGGCGGAACGCCGTGATGGCGGTTGCTTCCTGGTGACTTGCCGCGTCAAAGGCTGCGCCTGCAGAATAATTGATTGCTAACTACCGACACCAGAATATGCCTTTTCCTACATCAGCTCAGTTGTTCGTCTGACATCGTTTGCGGGTGCAGCGCGTCATGATTGCTTTTACAACACGTCAAGGAGAAAGCCATGAGCCTCGGAACCCTACTTCTCATCATTCTGATCCTGATGCTGGTTGGGGTTATGCCAACCTGGCCGCACAGCAGGAGTTGGGGCTACGGACCCAGTGGTGCGTTGGGTCTGGTGGTGGTCATCATCATTGTGCTGCTGTTGATGGGGCGTCTGTGACAGGTCATTTTGCCCGACGGGCTGGTTGATGCGTCCTCGCTCAAGCTCCGCGCTGATTGGCGCGGTGGTATTGGCACTCGCCGCCTGCGGTGAGATGGCCACGCTGCCAATTTCAGCCGGCATCGGGCCGAAGCCGACCTTGCCAGCGCCACAGCGCACGCTGATTCCAACGGTGAACATCGCGCCCGCCAAGGGCTGGCTGCCTGGTGCGATGCCGCAGGCGGCACCGGGCACGCGCGTGAACGCGTTCGCCAGCGGCCTGGATCACCCACGCTGGCTTTTTGTACTACCTAAGCCGGACGAGCCGGAACCAAACAAGTAATACCATGCCACTTCATAGCTAACGGGGCACGATCATGGAAACACAACTGCTCAATCGTTACGCGGTCAACATGCACGGTGTGCTGTCGTG
>NZ_JBAQMD010000107.1:0-28176 GCF_049302455.1 Rhodoferax ferrireducens
CCAGCGCCGCCACGCCTGCGGCCGCACCGGCGGCGCCGCGCACGCCGGGGGCGGCGGGCTCCACGACTTCCAGCTGGGTGGTCTGGCCAGTGCTGAGCAGTTCGATGTAGGCCGCGAAGGCGCTCGCTTCGTCGGGCAGCTTGCCGTGTTCGGCATCGACCTTCCAGGTGCGCACACCCGGCAGCAGCGCGCTCGCCAGGGTGACGCGGCCGTCGCCGTCGTCCGGCGCGTCGAGGTATTCGAGGCCATCGGCGGTCTGCGTGATGCCGGCCGGTGTGAAGCGCGCGTGGCCGACCACCAGCAGCATTTTTGGCGCGTCGGCGCCCAGGGTCTCGACCTGCGCGTCCAGGCGCCGGCGCAATTGCACGGCCTGGTCGAGCACCGCTTGCGGCGGTGCGCCCCATTCGTAAATGGTGCGCTGCGCGCCCTCGTCGTGCCAAATGCTGCGTTCACGCAGCGCCGCCATGTCCTCGTCGGCCAGCTTCTGCCAGGTGCTGGCCTGGTCGAGGCCGAGCGTGGGGTCGAGCAGCGCGGCCTGCAACTGGATGAAGCCGGGCAGGCCGGCCATCATCTGGCGCGCGCCGCCGTTGTCGAACAGCGCGCCGAAGGCGACCAAGGCGTTGCCAAACGTGTCGTCGCCCGAGAGCGTTTGCATCGGCGCCCACGAGCCGCCGTTGGGCGTGCCCAGCATCAAGAGGCGCGCGCCCTCACGTGCCATCATGCGGGCCCATGTGTCGGGTTTTTCCAAACGCATGGTGCGTGCCACCAGCCCGCCCATCGAGTGCGCCAGCAGGCGCACCGGTTGCTGGCTGGTGTTGCGCGCGGCGAGCGCCGCATCCACCGCCGCCGCCAGGCGCTGCGCTTCATCTTCGATCGGGCGGCGCCAGTCGTAGGCGAAGGGGATCACCTCGTGGCTGTCGGCCAGGCGCTCGATCAGGTCATCGTAGGTACTGCCAATCGGGCCGTCGGGCTCGATGCGCGCGGCAGTCGCCGGGTCCCACGCCAGTTTCTTCAGACCATTGACAAAACGAAAACCGAGCCAGATGCGCTTGCCGTCGAGCTTGAGATTGGAGCCCAGAATGCCGGGCAGCACGAACACTGCCGGGCGGTCGGCCGCGTCGGCGCCGCTGGCATCGGCACCGCGTGAGCGCGCCACGGCGCGCGCGGCACGGGTGCCACTCGCGTCCTCGCCGGCCCACGACAGGGGGCCGATGGTCGCGAAGTCGGCCGGTGCGGTCTCCAGCAGCGCACCCGTGATCGCCTTGACCGTGCTCTCGTTGGCGAAGTAGTTGAAGTGCGAGACCCTGGCGCCGCGGTCGAGTACAAAACTCGCCCCGGCGCCGGCGGCGCTGGCGGCACGCGGCGCGCCGCCGTACATCGAGCGGGTCTGCACAATCAGGTCGTTGTCGGTCCAGTAGAAGGCATCGGACAGCAGCGTCTTGACCCAGGAGCCGATCGAGTCGCCCTCCAGGTCGCCGGCCACTACGCGCAGCTCACCGGGGAGGGTCTCGCCGCCGCCGCTGCCACCGCCGGCGCCGTTCAGCCACTGCACCAGCGGGCTCTCGGGCATCATGGCTTCGAGGCCGGGCAATTCGTCGGGCTGGGTCCGCCGGCGCGCCACTTCAATCAGGAAGTCAAGCAACTGCGGCGCCACCGGCACGCCGCCCAGCTCCAGGCTCCACTTCAATACCGACAGGTAGGCGTCAAGGCGTTTGGACGCCAGCAGCGTGCCGCGCGCCGGGCAGGCCACGCGCACCACGCGTTCGATCTTCAGGCCCTTGGCGATCGCCTCTTGGGCCAGGGTCTGCAGGTCGGCGCGTTGCTGGCGGTAGTCGGCACCGGCGAACAAGGCCAGTTCCTCGCTGCCAGGCGGCTTGCCGCCGCAGGCCCGCGCCAGCACCTCGGCCACCAAGCCGCCGCGCGAATGGGTCAGCAGGTGCACGCGCGCGCCCGCCGGCATGGCGCGCACCAGCGTCAAGGCGTTGGCGATCGGGCCCTGGCCCAGGGTCGGATGGTCGAGTGCGTAGACCCGGTCGCCGTAGTGCTGAAACAGGTCGCGCACGGTCTCCGGGTGCAGGGTCCAGAGCCTGCCGAAGGTGCTGACGCTGTCGACAAAAGTGCCGTGCACCAGCACCAGCAGCGGCCCGCCGTCGGTCGCCGCCGGCACCGCCTCGCGCTTGCGCCCGCTGCCCTTGAGCGGCTCCAGCGCAGTCGCCGAGAGCTCGTACACGCCGGCGTCCACGGCACCGTCAACTTTTTTCGTGATGGCGGCGGTGGCCAGTTTGGCGGCCGGGTCTTTGCTCAGGCCGGTGATGAGCTCAAAGGCACTGAGCACGGCCTGGCCCATCCAGCCGCGCGTCGCGCCACGGGTGGCGCCGGCCTCCAGGCCCGGCCAGCCGAGCTGCGGCGACACCACAACTTCGCTGTCGTCGGCCACATTGACCGCGCCGCGGGTGGCGCCGGCGCTTTGCGCGCGCATCAGGTCGCGCGCGTCTTCGGGGTGCAAGTACAGCGTTGGCCCGTTGGCGATGCTCAGCACCACGACGTCCTCGCCCGGGCGGGCGGTGACGCGCACCGGCTCGGCGCCGCCGCGCTGCGCACCAACCTGTATCGAAACTTTGCTGCTGCCGCGCGTGGCGGCACTGGCCGCCTGCGCCTGGCCCGGGATGATGAAGCTGATGTCCTGCGGTCGGGTGGCCATGGCATGCATCGAACCGGGTGGTCAGACCGTGAAAGGTGTTTGTGCCAGGAAGTTCCCCGCTTGGCCCAGCGTGAACAGATTGGGTGATTGACTGGTCGGCAGGGCGGCGCGGATACGCGTGTGGAACGCGTCGTAGTTGCCGCTGAACTTGCCCAGGTTCCAGACTTTCAGCAGTGATTCAGTGAAGGCGCCGTTGTGCTCGCCGTCCATCGAGGTCTGGTTGTCCTGGCAGCCGGAGATCAGAATCACGGCCGGGTGAAAGCGGCCAACGAGCGCCGTTGCATGGGCGGCCGCGCCGACTTGCGTCAGAGCCGCCAGCGCTGCATCCGGGTCCACGCTGGCCTTGCCGGCAGCGTCGGTGACGTCCTGCTGCAGCTTGTCGTAAAAGGCCTGGTGTTCGCCATAGACGCGCCGGGCCACGGCATCCGGCATCAGCTTGACGCGCTGGCCGGGCGGCGGTGGCGGCGGCGGCAGCTCACGCGTGACGCTGCCGCTGTGACAACTGTCGGACAGCACCAGAATGCGCACGCCGGCCTTGAATTTGCTGAGCGCGAAGTACAGCTCGTCGTCGATCAATTGACCGTCAAACAGGCACCATGTTTCGTCCTTGTTGTCCGGCTCGTCACCATTGACGTCGGGCACCTGGCCGCCATGGCCGGAGTAGCTCATGAAAAACAGGTCGCCCGATTTCAGCGACTTGGCCGCACTGCGCATGGCAGCCAGCGTGTTGGCGCGCGTGGCTTTTTTGCTCAGTAAAACGGTGGACTTCATGCCCCTGGTTTTCGCGATGGCCGCCATGTCGTTGGCGTCGAACTCGCAGGCAGCCAGTGGCCCTGTCCAGCCACTGTAGGCGTCGCCGCTGACGCTGTTGAGGCCGATGTGCAAGGAGAGTCCCCGGGCCTTTGTGTTTGCGGTGTTGTCGATTGCCATGTTGTTCTCCTTGCATGCTTGACATGAAAAAAGCAGGGCGCGGCCCACTTGTGCGTAATGGGCGAACTTCGCTTCGTTCCTCACGCAGGGGCTGGCCGACACTTCGGTCGGATGGCGTCGTGGCCAAACCCGCATCAGACGTAACGTCGTCTGGTTCGTTCAGGCTTTCAACGAGGCGGTTGAATTGATTGGATTCACGGCCAGTTTCAGCCAGAAAGCTGCACTGTTCTTGCCCTCGAAAACGTACTCAATAGCGAGTGATTGGAGTCAGAGATCAAAGGCTATCAGTTGATAAAGATCAAAGGGGGAACAAGTGCTGGGTCGATTCACGCAGAAAAGCAAGTGAGACGGCAAATTGACGCGACCTTGACAGGCCATGGCGCCAGATGCTCTCGCGCAGTCTCGGGTCGGGATCCATTCTGAACGGCGGCATTGCCAAAGGGTTGCAAAACAACTCTTAAGCCTCCCATAACATTTGCTAAATAAAGTTGCGCCAGTTTCCGGTGCACGGTGTGCCAAAACTTAGACCAACCCAACTTCAAGGAAGAATGTAATGAGCCAAAACAAAACAAATAGCCACTGGACCGTCATGACCCTGGCCAGTGCCGTGATGCTGACAGCTTGCGGCGGCGGCGGGGGTTCCACCAGCGCCGCTGACAACACCAGCGCGCCCGCAGCGGCCGCCGTGTATGCCGGACCGATCACCGGTTTTGGCTCGGTCATCGTGAACGGCGTGCGGTTCTCATCGGTGGGCGCCACGCTGCAGGATGATGACGGCCAGGACATCAATCTGGATCAACTCAAACTGGGCATGACGGTGCGCGTGAGTGGTACTGCCGACGACAGCACCCAGCTCGGCACGGCCAGCCAATTGGCTTTGGTGCATGGCATCCGGGGCACGGTCACAAACGTGAATGCATCGGCCAACACGCTCACGTTGCTGGGGCAAACGGTGAACACCAACACGGCCACCGCTTACCAGGGTGTGAGCGGACTGGCCGGACTGACGGCCGGGCAATCGGTGGAGGTGTACGGCGCCTTGCAGGCCGACGGCAGCCTGCTGGCAACCCTCATCCAGCTCAAGACAACAGCACTCACCACGCTGAGCCTGAACGGCGTGGTGGGCAACCTGAGCGCCACCAGCTTCAAGATGGGCAGCCTGACGGTGAACTACAGCACGGCGGTGGTTACCGGGGTGCTGGGCGATGGCAAGCGGGTGAAGATCAAGGCAGCCGCCAGCAATTTTGACGCGGTCAACAACGTGCTGACGGCCAGCACGGTAAAAGTCGAGGAAGCGAGCTCGGTGTATGGCGCTGCCGTCACGGCAGGCGCCTGGCTGAAGATCAGGGGCATCGCCGATGCGGCGCCCATCAATGGCGTGTTGAAGGTCTCGGGTACGCCGGTGAATGTGTCACAGGCAGTGATCAAGGGCAGCACCTGCAACACCGGCAGCACCGGCAGCATCACGACGGGTCAGCTGCTTGAGGTCAAGGGCAACTGGGACGGCAGCGTGTTGCAGGCCACACAGCTTGAACAGGACGGTTGCCGTGCCAGCCAGATTGGCGGCCGCAACGAGCTGTATGGCGCTGTCAGCAGCATCAACGGCAGCACCGTGGTCGTCAATGGTGTCAGTGTTGACTTGAGCACTGCGACGTTCGGGCATGGCGCCACCTTGGCCCAGGTGGCGGTCGGCAGCTATGTCGAAATCAAGGGAAACATGTCGGGCAACCTGCTGCAGGCGACCAAAGTCGAGCTCAAGACCAATGGCACCGGCAGCACCGGTAGCAGCACCAGTACCGATAGCAGCCACGGCAACGACAACAACACCGGTAGCGATAGCAGCCACAGCAACGACAACAACACCGGTAGCGATGGCAGCCACGGCACCGATAGCGGCACCAGTACCGATAGCAGCCACGGGACGGTTGGCGATGTGAGCTATGAACAATACGGTCAGGTGTCCGACTTTGCGTCGGTGGCCAGTTTCAAGCTCAACGGCTTGACGGTCGATGCCTCTGCGGCCCGCTTCGAACACACGAATGCGGCCAGCCTGGCCAACGGGGTTTATGTGGAAATCAAGGGCACCCAAGGCAGCAACGGCGTGTTCGTCGCCACCAAGGTGGACATCAAGAACCACAGCAATCACGACAGCAATGACTGACCCCAAGGCACGACACCACACCCCGCCCCAGGCAAAGAAGGAGTTTCAGGTGATGTATTTGACCCGGCCGCGGCTCATGGGGTAAAACCCAGCACCACACGCCGGGTGCTGGCTGATTTCTTTTCGATCTTGGTGACGACGACCGGACCGATCTCTGCGGTGTTGGCCACATGCGTGCCGCCGCAGGGCTGGAAGTCAATCATCTCTTCGGTGCCGATCCGAATCATGCGGACTTTGCCGCTGCCGCGCGGCGGCTGCACCGACATGCTTTTCACCAGCTCCGGATTGGCGTCCAGTTCGGCGTCGGTAATGGCGCCCACCGTGACCGGGTGGGCCGCCGCCACCAGCCGGGCAATGCCGGCGGTCAGCAGATCCTTGTCCAGCGCATCGGTCATGTTGAAGTCCAGCCGCGCGTAATCGGGCGTAATCGAGCAGCCGTTCACCAGCTGCGGCACCAGATGGCACAGCAGGTGCGTGCTGGTGTGAAAGCGCATCAGGCGGTGACGGCGGGCCCAATCGATGCGTGCAGTCACGGTGTCGCCCACGGCCAGCCTGACAGCCGCTGTTTGCTCCTGATTAAATAGCTGTATGAGAACATCCGACGGGGGCAAGTGGCCTATTTCATCATTGAAACTGCCGTCTTCCGCCTTGCCCTTGCGGGTATCGCCAATCACGATTTCGCTGCCGTCGGCGAGGACCAACAGGCCGGTGTCACCGGCCTGCCCGCCACCCAGCGGATAAAACACGGTGCGGTCCAGCACAATGCCCTGCGGCGTGATGGCAGTGACCGTGGCAGTGCATTCAGTCAGATAAGCGTCGTTGCGAAAGAGGTCTTGGGACATGCTTTGATAATACCGGCATGTCTCACGCGGCCCACTGGCGACCCTGAGCTGCATGGTCCAGCACCAGGTGGAACACGTTGTCGCACTTGGTCTGGAACAGCACGCGGTCATAGCTTTCCTGGGGCAGTTCCCGGTCCAGCACTTCGGCCACCGCCGAGCGCACAATGCGCCGCGTCTGATCGGTCTTGTACCAGTCTTGCACCAGGACTTTGGGCGATTCATCCTGCAGGCGATGCAGCGCTTGTTCGATTGGGTCTTCGGAGATGAAGTTGGGCATAGCTGCTGATAATAAGGCGAGCCTTCGTGCAGTCTTTTTTGCCAAGTCATAAGCGCATGCAAGTAGCTGATTTCAATGCAACTTAATCAAATTTCACCAACAACATTACCAACGTTTTTGCCGACCTTACATGCATCCATTTCATGCAGCTGTTTTCGCAAAAAAGAAACCCGCCGAAGCGGGTTTCTCAGGGCTATCGCCCAAACAGTTCTGAGTGCGTGCCTGCGCGAACAAAAATCACACTGTCGACCTGCAAGCGGTAAATCAGCAGCAGATCACCCTTTGCATGGCATTCACGGTGATCAGCCCATTCGCCTTCCAGCGCATGGTCCAGCCATTCGGCTGACAACGGCCCTTCATTGGCAATCAGCAACATCATGGCCTCTTTGAGCCGCTGCATGTCCTGCTTGCCTGAGTGGGTCAGTTTCTCCCAGTCCTTGCCAAATTGACGTGTGTGTTCAGACTTTCTTGGCAGAGGCGCGCGCTTTGCCTTTGCTGGTTTTTTTATCGAGAGCATCAAAAAGTTCTTTCGCAGAGCCGTAACGCGCCGCCGTCATTTCGCGGGCCTCGATCATTGCTGCAACTGTTTCTGGCGTGGGCTTGCGAATTTCAAAAGGCAAACCGCGAACTTCCACAACCTGTCGCAGAAACAACCGGATGGCACCGCTTAGGTCGAGACCCAAATCGGCGAGCACTTCGGTAGATTGCTTCTTCAAGTCAGGCTCTATCCGTGAACGAATTTCGGCTGACTTCCCATACGTTGCTGCTTGCATAGTGTTGATGTTTAAGTATTTGATTGATGCGTTTGCTTTTTGCGTTTGCTTTTGATTCAGTAGTTAAATTTAGTGTTTGGATTTTTTGCAGTACGTAGCTGCAATGTAGCTACAAATTGGATTGGTGTCAACTTGACTGCTCTTTGACGTGTGGTGCTTACGCCAGTGGGCTGCCAACATTCGCCTGCTCTGCCAGTTCCACCCGAAGCGAGCCACCCACTGCCTGCGCCAGCTTGACCATGGTCTGCACTGACAGATTGGCGTTGCCGCGAAACAACCGCGTGATGTAGGCCGACGAGGTGCCCATGCGCCGGGCCAGTGCTGCGTTGCTCATACCCTGGGCCTGCATGCGCGCATTGACTTGCGCCAGAAACCCCACGGCTACATGTGCAGCCTGCCCCTCGGAGGTGACGGCCAGCCGGGCCATCATTGCGGCGAAAGACTTGGTACTCATTGAGGTGAAACGTTTGGAGGATCGAGTTTGAAAATTAGCCCACAAGCTAATTTTATCCAGAACTCAACAAAAGTTAATGTTTGAGTTAACTTCTGAATTGGGCGCCAAGGGTTCTCAGTTTTACGATCAAATTGGCCTCTAGCCACCGATACATATGCACAAGTGGCTATCAAAAACGTAGCAAATGGTTAGACTGTTGGTGCCATCCCTGGCGGAAAGCGGATGTCCAGCGCGTCCACCGCCAGCTTGCCAGAGATCAGGCGGGGGAGAAGGGCGTCGCGGGTGGCTTTGAGACTGACATTGGCTTTGAGGTGGGTTTCCATCGAGTTGAACAGTGGCGCGACAAGCTGCTGGAACTGCTGTACCAGCGCTTGAGGCGGTGTGAGGATTTCCATGCGTTTGAAGATTCCCTTGGTCTACTCGGCAAAGGTCGAGCCGCCCGACAGCGATTCAAAGTGCGGTTTGCCGAGCTTGAGCCAGTGGTACAGATAGGCCAGCGGATAGGGGAAGTGCGTTCAACAAAACTCCCGGCTCTGCGTCGTCAAGCCGCCCAGCAGCGGCGTCAGGTCCTGCAGGTGCCCGGCAATCAGGTGGCAGACGTCGCCACCGCTCTCGACGTCACGCTGCCAGGTGCCATGGACCGCCAGCAGGCGCGAGCGCAGCAGCGCCGGGCGTTGCCGCTCTTTCAACGCCTTCCACACAATCACATTGACCTGGCCGGTTTCGTCCTCCAACGTGACGAAAATCACACCTTTGGCGGTTTGCGGTTGCTGGCGCATGGTGACGATTCCGCAGGCGCGCGCCAGCCGGCCGTTGGGCAAGTCACGCAGTTGCGCCGCTGTCATCAGTCTCATTTTTGATAGCTGCTTGCGCAACAGCAACAAGGGGTGCGACCTTAAAGTAAGCCCCAAGGCGGCGTAGTCGAAGATCACTTCTTCGCCCTCGCTGGCTGGCGGGAGTTGCAACGCCGCTTCTGCCACCGGCACCGCCCGCAGCAAGCCGGGCGCGCTCTGCAGCGCCGCCGCCGCCCACACCTGCTGGCGCCGGTGGCCCGACAGGCTGATCAACGCGTCGGCACTGGCCAGCGCCTTGAGGTCGCCCGCATCGAGCGCGCAGCGCAGGGCCAGGTCTTCGGTGCTGGTGAACGGGGCTTCAACACGCGCCGCCACGATGCGCTGGGCGGCCGATTCAGACAGGCCGCTGACCTGGCGCAGACCGAGGCGCACGAAGGGCGATCTGCACACGTCTGGTGATTGAGTGGCACCGCTATTGGGGTCAGAGCCCAAATCGGTGTTCGGCCTGGTGCTTTGCCAAAATTTTTGCCCCGAATTGGGATCCGACCCCAAAAGCTTGGTTGACTTCGCTGGCTCCAGCGTGCAATCCCAGTCACTGCGGGTCACATCGACCGGGCGCACCCCGACGCCATGGCGCTGCGCGTCTTGCACCAGTTGCGACGGGCTGTAAAAGCCCAGTGGCTGGCTGTTGAGCAGGGCGGCCAGAAAACAGGCGGGCTCATGGCGTTTGAGCCAGCTGCTCACATACACCAGCAGGGCAAAGCTGGCGGCGTGGCTCTCGGGAAAGCCGTATTCGCCAAAGCCTTCGATCTGCTTGAATATCTGCTCGGCAAACTCAAGGCTATAGCCGTTCTTCAGCATGCCGCCGACCAGGCGGTCGTAAAACTTGTGCACGCCGCCCTGGCGCTTCCAGGCCGCCATGGAGCGACGCAGGCTGTCGGACTCACCGGCTGAAAAGTCAGCCGCCGCCATGGCGATCTGCATCACCTGCTCCTGAAAAATAGGCACGCCCAGCGTGCGTTTCAGGACTTCTTGCAGGGCCGGGCTGGGGTACGGCACCTGCTCGGGGTGCTCGCGCGCTTTCAGGTAGGGGTGCACCATGCCGCCCTGAATCGGCCCCGGGCGCACGATCGCGACCTCCACCACCAAGTCGTAAAAGCAACGCGGTTTCAGGCGCGGCAACATGCTCATCTGCGCGCGGCTCTCGATCTGGAACACGCCCACGGTGTCGGCCTGGCAAATCATGGCGTAGGTGGCCGGGTCTTCCGGGGGGATGTCCTGCATTGAAAACGGCGTGCCGCGCTGCACGCTGATGAGGTCCAGGCAGCGCCGGATGGCGCTGAGCATGCCCAGCGCCAGCACGTCCACCTTGAGCAGCCCCATGGCGTCCAGATCATCCTTGTCCCACTGGATGATGCTGCGCTCCGGCATGGCGGCGTTCTCCACCGGCACCAGCCGGGTGAGTTTGCCGCGGGTGAGCACAAAGCCGCCCGGATGCTGGCTCAGGTGGCGCGGGAAACGCTGCAACTGGGTGCTCAGATCGAGCCAAAGCTGCAGACGTTCAGCGGGTGGTGCCACGTCTGCCGCCAGCAGCGCCAGCGCTGACTGCAGCCGCTCAACCAGCACCGTGCGGCTGTACATGCCGGGGTGCTCTTTGGCCAGCGCGCTGATCAGCGCCTCGGGAACAGCCAGCGCGCGCCCCACATCGCGCAAGGCACTGCGCGGACGGTAGCTGATGACCACGGCGCTCAAAGCGGCGCGCTCACGTCCGTACTTGGCGTAGATGTACTGGATGACTTCTTCGCGCCGCTGGTGCTCAAAATCGACGTCGATATCAGGGGGCTCGTTGCGCTCTCTGGAGATGAAGCGCTCGAACAGCATGTTCATGCGCGAAGGATCCACCTCGGTCACGCCCAGGCAATAGCAAACCGCCGAGTTGGCGGCCGAGCCGCGGCCCTGGCACAGGATGTGGCGGCTGCGCGCAAAGCGAACGATGTCGTGCACGGTCAAAAAATACATCTCAAAGTGGAGTTCCGTGATCAGCGCCAGCTCGTGCTCTAACTGCTGCTGCACAGAGGCCGGGGTGCCCTGCGGGTAGCGATAGAGCGCGCCCTCGGCGGTGTAACGACGCAGGGTTTGCGCCGCTGACAAGCCCGGCAGCACCGTCTCCAGCGGGTACTGGTAGCGCAACTCATCAAGGCTGAAGCTGCAGCGTGCCGCCACTAGCAGCGTGTTGGCGAGCACGTCGGGCGAATAAATGGCGGCCAGGCGCTGGCGCGAGCGCAGGTGCGCCTCCGCGTTGGGTTGCAACGAGCGGCCGCAGTCAAACACCGGCTGGCCCAGTCGCACGGCACTGAGCACATCCTGCAGCGGCTTGCGCGAGCGCACATGCATGTGCACGTTGCCGGCCGCCACCAGCGGCACGCCGGTGAGACGGGCCAGTTGTTGCAGCCGCTGCCCCTGCAGCGCGTCATCAGGCGCCAGCAGCAACTCGATCAACAGCCATAAATTTGGACCAAACAGGGCTCTAGCCCCCGTCGTTATTGCGTAAGCAACTTCGAAATGAAGAGCAGACGGCAGCCCCAGCAAGATCTCGCAACCGCCCAGCAGCGCCCAGGGGGCGTCCTGCCAGAGCAACCGGTACTGGCCTTTGGGCGCGGCCCGGCGCGCCTGGGTGATGAACTCGCACAGGTCGCCCCAGGCCTGCAGGTCGTGCGGCAGCGCCACCAGCCGAAAACCGGCAGCAGGCGCGGCGCCATCGGTCCCATCAGCCTGCGTCACCGCAAACTCGGCCCCGGGCAGCAACTTCAAACCTAGTTTTTTCGCCTCGGTATGCGCGCGCACCACACCCGCCACCGAGCACTCGTCGGTGAGGGCCAGCGCCGCGTAACCCAGGGCTGCCGCACGCGCCACCAGCTCTTCCGGGTGCGAGGCGCCGCGTCCAAAGCTGAAGTTGGACAGGCAATGCAGCTCGCAATAGCCCGCCATAGAAGACACCATGGGAAAAATGCCACCGGAAACCCGGTGAAATACTGTTTAAAAAACCAGTATAAACAATGATGCCACTTTCACAAGTGGTTTTGCGCCACGGCCAGCAGGGGTTGGCCCTGCTGGCAGGCGATGGGTTGAATCGCCGACGATGCAGTGCCTGATCAGCTCGGTCTATTTCTTCCAAACAGGCGGGCAAAAAAACCAGTGGGTGGCACGACCGCGGGGACAACGGGCGCACTTGGGGCACGCTGGTTTGCCCTCCACTTTCCGAAGCGCAGGTCGTGGGTCATGATGTGGCCAATCAGCCATTTGTTCAGAAAACGGCGCAGTTCCTGCACGCGATCCTCGGTCCACGCCCCCTGGTTCCCCAGAAAGTCGGCGACCTGTGCGCCAAACTCTTCGTGGAGCTTGAGGTGCTGCTCAAAAGCCGGATACCCGCTACTTTCCATCAGTTCCTGCTCGTTGGAGAAGTGCGTGACGACGTAATCGAGCAACTCTTCGACCGTTTGATCGACCGATGCCAGATCCAACGCTTTCACCAGCGTGAACAGGTGCCGGTGTTCCTGATCAACCTGGTCGATGCCGACCTTGAACCCATCGCGCCATTCGATGACGAACGGAGTCTTGGTGGACGTTATTTCTGAAGTCATTGAAGTATTTCCTTTTTGCATGCCGGCGTGGCTGGTCTGATGATGATCGAAACTGTAAGCTAATCACTTGATCATGGCACCCCCCTCTACAGGGCATTTTGATACCTACATCAAGGTATGGATACATGAAAAAGAGCTAATAAAACTCAACTATGCGGATGTGGCGCTCAAGCTCATCGATGCGGTAACCCAGATCACACACCAGCGCTCGCCTAAGCAAAAAGCCCATGCAAAAACCATTGCGGGTCGGCGTTGGCGGCTGCGCCCTGCCCGCTCAGGCGCTCGCGGTAAATCCACAACAAACCAGACTGCTCGCTGCGGGCCAGAAAATAGTCGCGCAAGGCGCAGTCATCTGCCTCCCACCAGCCAGCCTCAAGCCGCTGCGGACCGGCCATCAGCGTCAACGGGCCCAGGTCGTGGGGACGCTTCTGGTGCACCGCGAGCTGGCGCGGCGTGGCCAGCAGCCAGGTCGGATACAGCGCCGAGCTGTTTGTATCTTTTAGGGCTCTAGCCCCCGTCCTTCCTTCGCAAGTAGCTATCAATTGTGAAGCATTGACAGCGGCTTGCCAGACTTGCATTTTTTCCGGCCGGTGCTCGTCGCAGGGCTGCATCTGCAGCACCTGTTGCGCGCCCAGGCGGGCGCTCAGACGCTCCAGCAACTGCTGCAGACTGTCGCCGGAGCGGCGCGCCTCTAGCAGCAAACTGGCCGTTTCACCCGCCAGTTTTTGCGTCTCCAGCGTGCGCAAACGCAGGGCGTGCACCGGCGCGGGCAAGGTCACGCGGGCCAGCTGCTCGCCCGCCAGGCGCAGCAGATGGGCCATGTCCGCGCTCGGCTCGGCACTGCGCAGCGGCAGTTGACCCTGGGTCGCGGTGTTGCGCCGGGCGTCCATGGTCCAGCACAACTCCAGCGCCAGCACGCCCCGATGGCGCAGTTGCAGCCACAACTGCAACTGCTGGAACAAGCGGCGTGCGCCAAGCAGCAGCGCCGGAGCGGTTTCGACCTGGGCGCCCAGCGCCAGCGTGGCATCGAACACATCGGGCAGCGCCAGCCACGGGTAGAGCTCGGGCTGCAGGCCGTAGGCCCGGTCCAGCGCCGCCAGCAGCGGTGCGCCAAAGCGCCGTGCCACACCGCCCCGTGGCAGGGCGCGCAACTGGCCCCAATGGCTGCAGCCGAGCCGCTCTAACGTGGCCAGATGGGGCCGGGCCGCCGCCAGCGTGTGCAGCGGCAGATCGTCAGGACTCGTGCGCGCCAAGGCCTTGTCCTGGAGCCGTGCATACGCTATTAAAGAAGTAGCGCCTCGCGCATACTGGACGGGGGCTACTGGCTTATTTGATGTATAAATTTGGCGCAGGAGCGCGCGCCAGCCACCCCACAGGCGCTCACTGGCCGACACCTCCAGCAGCAGCGCATCGTCCAGCCGAGCGACCTTGGGCGTGTACTGCAGCGCCCAGCCGCCCAAGGCGAGCAGCGCATCGGGATCAACATCGGCCTCAGGCCCTGGCCGCAAGGCAATCCAGTGCATGACCGGCCTCCTCCCTGGCCACAAGCTGCTGACCAGGCCCTTGGCTGTCACCCCGCAAAGCCAGCAACACCGCCAGACCGGCGGGACGGGCGCTCAGCACCAAGGTGTGCGCCAGCGGCGCACCGCGCCGCTTGAGAATCTGCACCCGCAAGGCGTCTGACGCCACATCGGCGGCCAGCGCACGGACCAGCAGCAGGCGCAGCACGGCGGGCGAGGACTCACTTTGCGCCGCCGCCGGTCGCAGCACAAACAAGAGCTTGCTGTGGGTCTGGGCAGCGAGTTGCAAACGCCGCAGCTGCTCAGTGCGCACCTGCGGCAACCAGGCCAGCACCACCACCACCTCGGCACAACGCAAGGCCTGCTCGGTCGCCCACAGGCGGGCCGCAGGCGCAGCGGCGCCAACCCACAACAAGCGCCGGGCATCCAGGCCCTGTGCAGCCAGCCCAGGGCCAAACGGCACCTGTGGCGGGCCCACCAACACCACCGGGCCGCAGGTTCGCGTCAACGCCGGCAGCAACAGGCGCCACTCCTGACAAACACCCGGCGGCTGCAGGATTTCGCTGATCGCCCCCAGTGGCCAGCCACCCCCGGGCAACTCGGCGTCCAGCGCGCCATGGCCGCTGGCAACCGTGGCTCCGGCGGCGCAGGCCAGCGCATCGGCGCGCCAGACGGCGGCGCCAAAGTCAAGAGAGGCAACAGACAAGGAACTCGGCAGCATGAGCAATCACTGAAAATCAAGGGTAATTAACTGTATGAAACAACAGTATAGTGAATTGCCTGGCTTGCGTCTTGTCGATTCGCTCCCACGTTCGGCTCGTTATCATCCGGCCATGCCAACCCGCTCTTACGCCCACCTTGACAGCGCCGCCTGGGGCCGGGCCTTGCTGCGCGGGGCGGCCAGTTGGTGGCACATGATTCACCTCGGTGCCATCGTGCTGGTGCTGGCCCTGTCGCCTTCGACCTACAACCGCGCCAACCGCGCCATCACGTCGCGCCATATTTATGCCAGCACCTGGCAGGTGTTGCCCTGGTTCACGGCCATGGCCGCCCTGTTCAGTCTGGTGCTGATCCGCATCGTGGTGGTCACGGCGCTGAACTACGGCCTGTCGCAATACGCCCTGCAGATGGTGGTGCGGGTGCTGGTGCTGGAGCTCATTCCGCTGTCGGCGGCCCTGTTTGTGGCGCTGCGCGCCGGGATGACGTTCAACGCGCAGGCCAACACTTTGCAAGCTCATGACTCTTTCACCGCTCGCCCTGAGCCTGGCCTGTCGGGAGCTGGTCGAACGATCGAAGGGCTTCGACCAGCTCAGCCCGAACGGAAATCGGGTCTTCGTCAGGCCGAATCAATAAGCCTCACCCGCCTGCGCGCTGACGTGGTGCCGCGTGTGCTGGCGAGCGCCTTCTCGGTCCTGACGCTGGCCATGATCAACAGCGTGATTGTGCTGGTGCTGGCCTATCTCATCGTCTATGGCTTGTCGCCCTGGGGGCTGCCGGGCTACACGCGCACCGTCGGCCATGTGTTCGATCTGTCCGTCACGCTGGGCTTTGCCCTCAAAACTGTTTTCTTCAGTCTGGCCGTGGCGGTGGTGCCGATGGCTGCCAGTCTGGAAGCGGCGCGCGACAACGCCAACGCCAATGGCGTGCAGCCCGGTGCCGCGCGCCTGTTTTTGGTCCTCTTGTTGATCGAGGCCGCCTCGCTGGTGATCAAGTACATCTAAGCTCACACCGTATGGAACCACAATCCCCACCCTCATCGCCACCCGCCGCGCCGCCCCCGGCAACCATCGCCCACGTCGAGTTCAGGGCCATCATGCTGCTGGTCCTGATCACGGCCCTGATCTGCGGTTTTTTGCTGTACGTGATGTACGCGCGCGGCGTGTTCGAGAAAACCCAGCAGCTGGTGCTGGTGGCCGACGACTCCGAAGGTGTGCTCGTCGGCATGGATCTCACCTTCTCGGGCTTTCCCATCGGCCGCGTGCGGCGCATCGAGCTGGCCTTGGACGGCAAGGCGCGCATGGTGATTGACGTGCCACTCAAGGACGCGCCCTGGCTGCGCACATCGAGCATCTTCACCATGGAACGCAGCATGGTGGGAGAAACCCACCTGCGCGCCTTCAGTGGCATTCTGAGCGACCCGCCCTTGCCGGCCAACGCCGAGCGCACCGTGCTGCGCGGCGACACCAACGCCGAAATCCCCCGCATCGTGGCGTCGACCCGCACGCTGCTGGAAAACCTGGAGAACATGACCGGGCCGGAGTCCAATATCAACACCAGCCTAAGCAACCTGAAAACAGTCAGCGAGCGCTTGACCGGCCGCTACGGCCTGCTCAGCGGCGTGATGGGCAGCGAAGACAACGCCAAAAAAATCATCGCCACGCTGGACCAGACCAACGCGCTGCTGGCCAAAGCCGATCAACGCATTTTTGGCGCCAAGGGCGTGATGGACAGCGCCCAGGCCACCATTGATGGCTCGCAGGTGGCAATTCGGGAGCTCACCGGCGTCTTGACCGACGCCCGTGCCAGCCTGAAAAGAGTCGATGCCGTGCTGGCCGAAGCCCAGGCCGTGGGCGCGAATGCGCGCGTTGCCAGCGCCGACCTGGGTGCGCTGCGCGCCGAAGTCGAGATCAGCCTGCGCAAGGTGAGCCAATTGGTGGAAGAGGTGAACCGCAAATGGCCGTTTGCTCGGGATACGGAGATTAAATTGCCTTGATGTTTTTTCTCGTTATCTGGTTTTTGATTGTTAATGTTTGATTGTTAATGTTTTTTTGATGTCTGTATTCCCCCCCCTATCCCCCCGCCCCTTTACACCCCCGCCGGGGCGGAAAGGGGAGCTAACAGCCACATTTGGCCAACGCTTTAATGGTGGGAAATTTGTTTCTTGATGATGCGCTGGCCTCAAAGTTTCGCCATGGCATTGACCGGCTGATCACCCAGGCAGATGCTGCGCTGGTTTGCAGTCTTGGTTTGGCCGCTAGCCTTGAATTGACGGGATTGGCTGGTTCATGGGTTACCGTCACTTTGAGGCCAGCGCGCGGTCGAGCGTTTATTTCCCACCGTAAAGGACGCGGCCAAATGTGGCGGTTGGCCCCCTCTTCCGCCCGGCGGGGCGGGAGAGGGCGGGGGGAGTGAGTGGGGAAAAAGAAAGTTAAGAATTGAAGCCCAGCAAAGGCCACGGCCGATGGAATCGTCAAGCGTAAAAAGATTGAAAGTAATGAATCCAGATCAATCAGATAAAAAAATGAAATCAAGCAAACGAACACATCCAAGCCAGCACCGGACCAGCGCCAGTCACTGGATCACCCTGCTGAGCGCCCTGCTCTTGAGCGCCTGCGCCAGCAAGCCGGTGCCACCCGACTGGCAAACCAATGCCTTTGCCGCGCTCAAGGATTTTTCAGCGGCTTACCTGAAAGGCAACACGCGACTGGCCGATTTTGAGTTTACGCGCGCCAAGTCCGAGATCGCCAGCACGGGCCGCGCCGACCTGCTGGCGCGCGCCGAACTGACGCGCTGCGCGGTGCGCCTGGCCAGCCTGGAGCTGGATCAATGTGCCGGTTATCAAACGCTGGCCTTGGAGGCGGGCCCTGACGAGCAGGCTTATGCGGCATTTTTGACCGGCCAGTGGCGCGGCCTGGATGTGGCGCGGCTGCCGGTCCCGTACCGTGCCATCGTTTTGACGGCGGCGGCCAAGCAGCCATCCGACCCGCAACCCAGTGCGCTGGCCGCCATTGAAGACCCCTTGTCACGCCTGATCGCTGCCGGTGCACTGCTGCAAAGCAGCCGCCTGAGCAGCTTTGATGTCGCCACTGCGACCGATACCGCGTCCAGCCAGGGCTGGCGTCGCCCGCTGTTGGCCTGGCTGGGTGTGCAACTCAAACGCGCGGGTGATGCACAGGACGCTCAGTCAGCCAGTCGGATTCAGCGCCGGATCGACCTGGTCTTGCAAGGCGCGCCAAAAAATCCTTAGGCGCGCCCACACCCCTGATCAGACCGTGCCAGTGGACTTCTCGCTTTGCGGGTTCCAGTTGAACAGGTGCCGCAGACGCTCACTGACTGCGGCCAGACCAGCCCCCACAGCGGTGCCAATGAGGCCCGCAATGCGCTGCATTTCCTGCGCCCGGAGTTCTTTGGCGTATTTCTGAATCTCATCCATTTGGATCGAATCCATGATTTCTTCCTTTTTCATGTTGCGACGCAACATCTCATGGAGTTAACTGTAATTACATCTCAGGCGAATGACAATTAGCGTTCATGGACAAACATTGATGAATATTCATCCATAATCGCGCCATGGATCGTTCCGCCGAGATGACCGCTTTTGTCCGCGCCGTCGAAACCGGTGGGTTTACCGCCGCCGCGCGCGAGATGGGTTTGACACCATCGGCCTTGTCCAAATTGGTGACGCGGCTCGAAGACCGATTGGGCGCACGACTGCTGCAACGCACCACCCGCCGCTTGCAACTGACCAGCGAAGGCGAAGCTTTCTACGCCCGTGCGCGCCCGATTCTGCTGGCCATGGATGAGGCCGAGGCCGAGGTCACCCAGGCCGGCTTGAGCCCGCGTGGCTTGTTGCGCCTGCACTGCGGATCGACCTTCGGCCTGCATCAACTGGCGCGCGCCATCCCCCATTTCCAGCGGCTTTACCCAGACGTGCAGCTGGACATCACCATCAGCGATCAGCCGCCTGCGGCCATGGAGGAAGGCATCGACCTGACGATCCGCACCGGACCGCTGGACGACTCATCCATGGTGGCGCGGCGCATTTGCACGCTGGAGCGGGTGATCTGCGCCGCTCCGAGCTATCTGGCGCTGCATGGCACGCCGCGCATACCGGACGATTTGCAACAGCACAACTGTCTGTGGATTTCGAGCCTGCCCGCACTGCGACGCTGGCCTTTTGACACCGACGATGGCATCCGCGTGGTGCACATCGGTGGCAATGTCGTGGCCAACAATGCCGAAACCGTGTTGCAACTGGCGGTGGCGGGGGTGGGTATCACGCGTCTGACCAACGTCATCGTCAGTGCGGCCATCGCCCGCCGGGAGTTGGTGCCGATCCTGACCGATTGGCACCATGTGGAGCCGGTGCCCTTGTTCGCCACCTACCCCAGCGGTCGCAATCTGGCGCCCAAGGTGCGGGCGATGGTCGATTTCCTGGTGGATTTTTTCAAGGACTCAGACCAGCAATTCCAGCGCGTCACACCAGCGGGTTCGCCCTGACAGGTAGGCCGGTGGCGGTCAATGCGCCGGATGTTCCACCACCCGGCCAATATCGGGCCAGCGGCGGTGCAGATAGAGCCAGGCGAACAGACCGACACACATCATGCTCAGAGAAGCGACGGCCAGTGACACGGATGAATGCATCACCAGCGGCGCAATGAGACCGGCCACCAGTCCATTGGCCGAGGAGGCAATAAAGGCCTGCAAGCTGGAGGCCATGCCACGGCGCTCCGGATGCAGATCGAGCACCAGCAGGGTGATCACCGGCACCATCATGGCCCAGCCAAACGCGAAGATGGCAATCGGAAACAGCGACCACGCCACATGCGCCTTGAAGAGCCAGTTGGCCACCAGATTCAGGCTGGCGATCAGCAGCATGATCAACAAACCGTACTTGATTTGCTGCTTGGGCGCCAGTTTGCCCGCCATGCGGCCGCTGAACCAGGCGCCGCCCATGATGCCGCTGATGGTGAGTACAAAGAACCAGAAAAACTGCGTCGGCGCCAAACCCAAAATCCCACCCAAAAAAGCCGGCGCCGACAAGATGTACAAAAACATGCCGTTGAACGGCACGCCACTGGCCAGCGCCAGCAGCAAAAAGCGCGGGTCGAGCCCGAGCTTCCAGTAGCCCTGCAGCAGATTGCTGACCTTGAGCGGCTGACGTTGCGTGAGATGCAGGGTTTCGGGCAGGAGCTTGTAATTGGCGACCCACAGCAACACGCCCACCGCGGTCAGAAACCAGAACACACTGTGCCAGCCCAAGTGCACAAACAGGGTGCCGCCAATGATGGGCGCAATGGCCGGCGCCACGCCGAAATAAATGGTGATCTGGCTCATCACCTTTTGTGCCTGCGCCGGCGCAAACATGTCACGCACGACGGCTCTTGAGACCACAATGCCGGCGCCCGTGGTCAGGCCCTGCACGGCCCGAAAGAACACCAACTGGCCAATGCTTTGCGACAGGGCGCAGCCCATGGAGGCCAGCGTGAAGGCCGCCAGGCCCCACAACACCACCGGTCGGCGCCCCACGCTATCGGAAATCGCGCCGTGAAACAGGCTCATGAAAGCAAAGCCGAACAGGTAGGCCGAGAGCGTTTGCTGCATCTGCACCGGCGTCGCGCCCAGCGATTGGGCGATGCCGGAAAAAGCCGGTATATAGGTGTCAATCGAGAACGGTCCCAGCATGCCCAGCACCGCCAGCAGCACCGCCAGCGCCCAGCGGGGCGCCCGCCAGAGTTGTTGCGCGTCGGGGTTCATGCGGAAATATCAGAGCGACAGGCCCAGCAGCGTGACCACCACGATCAGCACACCAAGCACCAGATTCACCATCACCCAGGTGCGAATGCTGGCCAGCGCCGCGCCGCCCGCAGGCCAGGCGGCTTCTGTTACCGCACGCGACAGGCGCGCGAAAAGGACAAAGCGAATATGGCCAAAAATCAGCATCATCAACAGGCCCAAGGTCGCCATCACCATCCATTCAAGCGGCATGTTGAACTTGACGCCCGATTGCGCCATTTGCCGCGCCATCCGGCCGATCATCCAGATGCCGCTGCCCAGCGTCAAGCCGGCTGCGACCAGCACGGCGTTGAAGAAACGGCCCAGCACGTCGTGCATCAACCGGATGCGCTGCGGCGGCTCCAATTGGCTCAGCGCGGGGCGCAAAAAGAATTGGGCAAACACCATGCCGCCAATCCAGACGATGATGGACAAGAGATGAACGGTTTTGAGCGCGGTGTAGAGCATGAGTTGGGGCAGGTCGGTGGGGTTCAGAAGGCGGGCGTCATCGATGATACCACAGCTGCTGCAGTTCGGGTTGAACCTGAATCGCCGTCCTCGCGGCGACAGCGTTGACGCAACTTTGGCCGCTGTACCGGGTCGCTTTGCTGCCCACGGCGTTCGACGCTGTCATGGGCGTGGCAGGGCTGGCCGGCTGGCATCTCCATCCGGACATGCGGGTCAAATTGCTGACTTGAGCCCGGGGCAGGCGTCTTAATTCATGCTGAATTTATGAAGAATCAGCCCCCAGCCCTTATCCTTCCTCGTTTAAACGCTATTAAATAGATAGCGAAACACTCTTCTCGTAAGAACCGATATCGGGCGTGATTTGGCTGGTCAGCATGGAGCCCGTGTCGCGGTAGCGGGTGTGCCACGAGAGCGCTTCTTCCAGAATATGGGGTGTGTGGCCGCCACGCTGTTTCGCGCGCGCCACGTAAGCCTGCAGCATTTGCCGGTAGGGTTGCGCCACACATCGGTCAATGATGATTTCGGCACGCTCGCGCGGTGCCAGACCACGCAGATCGGCCAGACCGATTTCGGTGACGATGATGTCCACGTCGTGTTCGGTATGGTCCACATGCGACACCATCGGCACGATGCTCGATATCTTGCCGCCCTTGGCGACCGATTTGGTGGCAAACACCGACAGGTAGGCGTTGCGCGCAAAGTCGCCCGAGCCGCCAATGCCGTTCATCATGTGCGTGCCCAGCACATGGGTGGAGTTGACGTTGCCATAGATGTCGGCTTCCAGCGCGGTGTTGATCGCGATGAGCCCCAGGCGCCGGATGATTTCGGGGTGGTTGCTGACCTCTTGCGGACGCAGCACCAGGCGGTCCTTGTACTTGCCGATGTCATGGAACACCTGCCGGCTTTTCTCCGCCGACAAGGTGATCGAGGAGCCGGACGCAAAGTCGAGCTTGCCGGCATCGAACAGGTCAAAGGTGGAGTCCTGCAGCACCTCGGAATACATCGTCAGGCGCTTGAACGGGCTGTCGATGAACCCCGCCATCACCGCGTTGGCGATGGTGCCGATGCCGGCCTGCATCGGCAGCAAGCTCTCGCTCAAACGCCCCTGAGCCACTTCTTCCTTGAAGAAATTCACGAGATGCGCTGCGATGGCCGCCGTCTCAGTGTCGGGCGGCAGGATGGTGGAGGAACTGTCGAGCTTTTCCGTGAAAACAATCGCGACGATCTTTTCGGGTGGAATCTCGATCGCGGTGGTGCCGATGCGGTCATACGGCGTCATCAAGGGCATCGGTTCGCGCCGCGGGCGGTGCTTGGGGATGAAGATGTCGTGCAAGCCTTCGAGTTCCAGCGACTGGGTGATGTTGATTTCAACAATCACCTTGTCCGCCAGAATCGCGAAACTGGCACTGTTGCCGACCGACGTGGTCGGAATGATGGCGCCGCTCTCGGTGATGGCGATGGCCTCGATGATGGCAAGGTCGATCGGTGCCATCTGCCGGGTGCGCAGCAGTTCGACCGTTTCCGACAAGTGCTGATCGACATACATCACCTCACCCCGATTGATGGCGGCGCGCAGCACCGGATCGGCCTGGAACGGGATGCGCCGGGCCAGCACACCCGCTTCGGTCAGCGTCTTGTCGACATCGCTGCCCAGGGAGGCACCGGTCATCAATGTGATTTTCAGCTTTTCATGGCGCGCCCGTTCGGCCAGCGCCAGGGGCACGACCTTGGCGTCGCCCGCGCGGGTAAAACCACTCATGCCAATTGTCATGCCGTCCTGTATCCATTCGGCTGCCTTGGCGGCGCTGGTCACGCGCTCTTTCAAAAACGACAAGCGGATGCGGCTGTCCATATTTCTGTGCATTTTTCCGTTCCTCTTTGGTTGATTTTTTGCCGTCGGGTCAGGCGATGGTTGATCGGCGCCAGCACCGCAGGGACCCAGTTGGCAAGCACTGCGTTCCCCTTCAACAATGGCAGAATCCGCAGCACAATGGAGCGGCACCGCAGCAGGAAGGTCTTGAGCGCGCATGACCGATCTCCGAGCATCCTGCCCGCACCCTCTACTCGGATCCGGCCACTGAAAAAACTTACTAACATGTTAGTAGTTTAATCACTAATATATTAGCAAGCAAAAACGCGTCATGGAGTCCCATTTGAAGCCTCGAATTGCGTACCGCAACCTGCCCCAGCTCTTTCTGAAAGCGCGGGAGTGCCTGATGGCTCATTTCCGTCCGATCCTCAATCACTACGGCCTGACCGATCAGCAGTGGCGAATCCTGCGCTCCCTGGATGAGCATGATCAGCTTGAACCCCGTGAAATATGCAGTTTGTGCCAGATCCATAGCGCCAGCATGACGGGTGTACTGGCGCGCATGGAAGCGCTGGCCTTGATTCAACGCAGCCGGGTGGCAGGCGATCAAAGGCGGGTTGGGGTTCGGTTGGCAGCGAAGGGAGATCAACTGGTGCGCGAAATGGCACCGTTAATCGACTTGCAATACCAACTCATTGAGGAGGCTATCGGCGCGGACATTTTTGACGATCTGTTCAGATCGCTTGAAGCATTCATTGGTGCTCAGAGCCAGTCGGTTGGGCATGTTGAGCTGCCGTCCACCATGCCCGCCAGCGCAGGCTCCGGTGCGCCGGAGAAACCGCCAGTGTTTGAATAAGCTGGGGCTGGCGACTGATTAGATGCTGTGGTGGCGGCGACGCAGCCCTGCCAGACAGCCAACCAGTCCGAGGGCGAGCAACGCCAAACTCGATGGCTCGGGCACGCTCTGCAGCGGCTCTGCATAAAGAAAATCGTCCATGACCACTATGTCGTCATTCGGGTTGCCCAACACCCCATTGGAAATGAGCGTATTCGGGCCCGAAGTGAGTCGAACCCGGCTGATCCTCTCGCCGGCATTGGCAACCGCACCCACGAAGCTCAAGCCCTGGTTCCCAGCGACCAAAGCGTCTCGAGAGAAAATGACCGAATTGTTCTCATCGAAGAACTCGATCTTGGTCTGAGCGGCCACTTCGACGTCGACGAATATCGCGGCGAAGGCACTGGTGGTGGCAGCCGTCATCGTGCCCGGCGCAAAGAACAGAACATCCATGATGTTGCTGCCGACCGCAGTGAACAGCCGCTGCGCGCTGAAGGTCTGAAAGTCGTTGGAAAAGCCGAACAGCGTGGGCGTGGCCAATCCGGCGTTGGCGCTCACGAGGAAGCCCGTTCCCGGCGTGTTGAATACGACCCCGCGAGGCGAGTTGACGTTGAAGAAGTTGGCGGGCAAGGCGTTCGGGTCGGATAGAGCGTCGGGTACGCCGTCCCAGTTGATTTCGCGGCGAAGCCCGCCGAAGGAGCCATTGGGGCCTGCGACTGCGCCGCCACCGACGGCGGTGCGAAAGTCATCTCGCATCGATGTGATCGCAGCGGGGCTGCTACCGGCCGACTCGTAAGTCACAAAGCCAGCCCAGGCCGTCGGGAGTAAAAACAATGCGGCCAAGAATGCAGAAAAGATGCGTAGTTTCATGGAATCTCCTCATTGATGCAGCCTGGAAGATTGACATATCCCGTTTTTGCCTCTCACCTTGGGCGGATATGAAGGGGGGATAAACGGGGTCAGACACCTTGGTTTGTCCAATAATGACAACCATACTGTCCGCGCCGCATTCGAAGCATGACCCGTGCCAGGAAAGTACAGCTTCGCTAACACATTGTATTTACTGGAAATTTTCGTCAACGGTGTCAGTCTGGAAATAGCGAGTCGTCCGTCATGTCATTTTTTTCGACAGTCTTTCCAGGTTGACCCGGCACAACATTTCATGCTTTATATTTGACCTGATGCCCAGTCATCAAAAAGCCATCATCGCGCGCGGGATTTTGCATAAATTTCGGTCCCAAACGCTATTCAAATCAAACCTGCTTGTCAGTGGCAAATTGAGGCCCGCGTGATGCCTCGATCACTTGATCCAATGCCCTCTTTTCCAATGAACATGCAATCTGCCAGCATCCGCCTGCTGCACCGCTTTTACAGCATCTTCTTTTTCGTCGGGTCGGTCTTGCTTGCGATCGGCGTGCCGTTTGTGTTTTACCGAAAGGCTGCTAGCGCTGTTGCCCTATTGGTCTTGATTCTTGCGGTACTGATCGCGTGGCGCATGAATCGCCGTGGACAACCCCAGAAGTCGCTCATCTTCTTCGCGGTGGTGATGTGGTTGATCATGGTTGCCCTGATTTATGCAGGCTTGCCCCCGACGACCGCAGGCGCCGTCGTCATGGCGATGATGCTGGCCATCGTGGTTCATGTCCGGGCGGCGGCCATCTTTGGCATCACTTATTTGCTCGCCTGGCTGCTCTACCTCGCGTTGCGCACGGCCAACCTGATGCCCGCGCCTTATTTTCCGGCGCCCATGATCTCGGCGTGGTTCATCGGCGCGGTCGCCATCGGGCTGGTGTTGTTGCCGATTCCCGAGTTGGTCCTCAATCTGCGCAAAGCGGCCTCCCTGCAACGCGCCGTGATCGAGGCTGCCACCGATGGCATTCTGGCGGTGAGCAACGACGGCAAGGTAGTCACCTATAACCAACGTTTCCTGGACTTCTGGCACATTGCGCCGCACTACTTGAACACCCACAGTTACAGCGACCTGCTGGATCTTGTGTCACAGCACCTGGTCGATCCAGCCTTTTTTCTGCAAAAAGTACAGGAGCTCAATGCGGATCCCGATTTGTCCAGCTTTGACACCCTGCGCTTCAAAGATGGCCGGCTTGCGGAACGACATTCCCAGCCCCAGCGTCTGGATGAGCAAATCGTGGGTCGTGTCTGGAGCTTTCGTGACGTGACCGAAAGAGAGCAGGCCCATGCGGAAATTCATCGCCTGGCCTTTCATGACGCCCTCACCATGCTGCCCAACCGGCGCTTGCTCACTGACCGGCTGCAGCAGGCGCTGCCGTACAGCGCGCGAAGCGGTCATCGCGGGGCGGTGCTGCTCATCGATCTGGACAACTTCAAGACGCTCAACGACACGCTCGGGCACGACAAGGGGGACCTGCTGCTGCAACAAGTCGCACAAAGGCTGGTCGGCTGTGTGCGCGAAAGTGACACCGTGGCGCGTCTGGGCGGCGACGAGTTCGTGGTGATGCTCGAAGGTCTGAGCTTGCATGCCAAGGAAGCGGCGACGCAGGCCGAAACCGTGGGCAAGAAAATTCTGGCCACGTTGGGTCAGCCCTACCAGCTCGCGGATTGCCAGAACCGCAGCACGCCGAGCATCGGCATGACCCTGTTCTTCGGCCACCAGACCTCCATCGATGAACTGCTGAAACAAGCCGATCTGGCCATGTACCAGTCCAAGACGGCCGGCCGCAACACCTTGTGCTTCTTTGATCCGGCGATGCAGTCCATGGTGGCCGACCGTGCCGCCCTGGAGCTCGACCTGCGCGAAGCGGTGCGACACCAGCAGTTCACCCTGTACTATCAAGCGCAGGTGATCGGTGATGGCCGCCTGACCGGCGCCGAGGCGCTGCTGCGTTGGCAGCACCCGCAGCGCGGCCTGGTGTCACCGGCCGAATTTATCCCGCTGGCCGAGGAAACCGGCTTGATTCTGCCGCTGGGCCTCTGGGTACTGGAAACAGCCTGTTCCCAATTGGCGACATGGGCCACACAGCCGGCAACGGCCCAGCTCTTTCTGGCGGTCAATGTCAGTGCCAACCAGTTGCACCAGGCGGACTTTGTGGATCAGGTGCTGGAAGTACTCAGCAAAACGGGGGCCAATCCGAAGCGACTCAAGCTGGAGCTGACCGAGAGCCTGCTGGTGTCCGATGTGGAAGACACCATTACCAAGATGAGCGCACTGAAAGCGCATGGTGTGGGTTTTTCACTGGATGACTTTGGCACCGGCTATTCGTCGCTGTCATACCTGAAACGACTGCCGCTGGATCAACTGAAGATTGACCAGGGTTTTGTCAGGCACATCCTGATCGACCCCAATGATGCCGCCATTGCCAAGATGGTGATCGCTCTGGCCGACAGTCTAGGGCTGACCGTCATCGCCGAGGGGGTGGAAATCGAAGCCCAGCGGGACTTCCTGGCGCGCCTGGGATGCCATGCCTATCAGGGCTATCTGTTTGGCCGCCCTGTGCCGCTGGAAGAATTCATGAACCGGGTTGACGCGGGATTGGTGACCACTTGACGGTAAGGCGGTGTGAAAACCTCGTGATTTTGACGTGGGCTTCACCCGAGAGCAGCCACAGAGTTGAATGTTACGTGGCGCGAAATGGCATGTTGAGTGGCGCTGCGCAGTAGTTTTGCCCATTGCTTCTTGAAAGTCTGGCAAATGCCCTTATCATTAGCACTCGTAAGAGTTGAGTGCTAACAGGCTTTGGCCCTCTCAGAATTCTCTCTTCAAGTTAACGAGCGCCAACTTATCGGTTGGCACTCTTGATTTTTAACCTCTGTTTCAATACCAAGGAGCTCCCATGAAACTTCGTCCCCTGCACGACCGCGTGATTGTCAAACGCGTTGAAAACGAAACCAAAACCGCCTCCGGCATCGTCATTCCGGACAGCGCTGCTGAGAAGCCCGATCAAGGTGAAGTGCTGGCCGTGGGCCCTGGCAAAAAGAATGACAAGGGCGAAATCAGCCCCATGGCAGTCAAGGTCGGCGACCGCGTGTTGTTCGGCAAGTACAGCGGCCAAACCGTCAAGGTGGCTGGCGACGAACTCCTCGTGATGAAAGAGGATGATTTGTTTGCTGTGGTCGAGAAGTAATCCATACTAAATCAATAGCTGGTCACGCAGTATCCATGCGGGCTGGCGGCTAATTTCACTTAAATTTTTAGGAGCCTAACATGGCAGCAAAAGACGTAATTTTCGGCGGCGAAGCCCGCGCACGCATGGTCGAGGGTGTCAACATTCTGGCCAACGCCGTCAAGGTAACCCTCGGCCCCAAAGGCCGCAATGTGGTGCTCGACCGCAGCTTCGGCGCCCCCACCGTGACCAAGGACGGTGTGTCCGTGGCCAAGGAAATCGAACTCAAGGACAAGCTGCAGAACATGGGCGCGCAGATGGTCAAGGAAGTCGCTTCCAAAACCTCTGACCTCGCTGGCGACGGCACCACCACCGCGACCGTGTTGGCCCAGGCCA
>NZ_JBAQMD010000108.1:0-14691 GCF_049302455.1 Rhodoferax ferrireducens
TGCGGCTGGGTCCAGGCCAAGGCCGCGCGCCTGCTGAAGATATCGCCACGCCAGATGGGCTACGCGCTGCAAAAAAACGGGATTGAGGTCAGGAAATTTTGAAGCGTCCTGGATGGGCCATCGCGTCGGACATTGCCAGAGCGCTCAATGTCCTCCCCGTTTGGCACGCGGGGACTCAAGCTTTGGACGGCAAAGCTTATCGACGCACGAGGACCATTGAGTCGTTAGAATTATGTAAATTGTAAACTCAGAGTTTAGAAATTACATATATGTTACCCCGACACCTGCAAGCACATTTGGAAACCCTATTGGCTCATTTTCCTTGTGTCGTGCTGACCGGGGTGAGGCAATGCGGCAAGACGACCTTGCTGGGCACATTGCCTGGCACTTGGCAGCACTTCGACATGGAGAACTCCGCCGATCGGCAGCAATTGCTGGCCGACCCGGATTTATTCTTGCGTTTGCACCCCAACCGGCTGGTGATCGATGAAGCGCAACTGGCGCCTCCCTTGTTTTCGGCATTGCGCGTTGCAATCGACCGAGATCGTTCCAAAAAAGGTCGATTTTTATTGTCTGGCTCCAGCTGCCCGGAGTTGGCTCGGCAGATGTCCGAGAGCCTGGCCGGACGGGTGGCACGTATCGAGTTGGCACCCTTGAGTTTGGCGGAGGCGTGGCAGCTGCCTGCATCCAGCCTCTACCGCTTGCTCACCCAGAATGCGCCCATGCCCGACATTTTGGCCGCCGCCGCTGCGCGACTGACCGTGCAACAGGTTCAAGACTACTGGTTTGCCGGTGGCTATCCAGAGCCCTGGTTGAGTGACAGTGAGGAGTTCCGCAGCCTTTGGGCGCGCCACTACATTGACTCGTATCTGCTCAGGGACATTGGTGCCCTGTTTCCCAACCTGAATCGGGATCGGTTTCGGCAATTTATCACCCTGCTTAGCCAGCACTCCGGCAATATCCTCAATAACGCTGACATCGCCCGCACCTTGGGTGTCAGTGAGCCCACGGTGCGCGACTGGCTGGGCATCGCCCATGACACCTTTTTGTGGCGGCATATACCGGCCTGGGATCGCTCCACGGCCAAGCAACTGGTCAAGCATCCCAAGGGCTTTTTGCGCGACAGCGGCTTGTTGCATCGGTTGCTGCGCATCCCGGACACCACGCAGCTGGCCACCCATCCGGTAGTTGGCAAATCTTGGGAGGGCATGGTGGTGGAAACCTTGCTCAGGGGGTTCGAAAACGCCGGGATAGAGGTGCAGCCCTTTCATTACCGAACCCGTGGTGGTGCCGAGATCGACCTGATTCTGGAAGGTCAATTTGGCACTGCCGGGCTATTGCCGATAGAAATCAAACTCACACCACACTCTGACCAGCGAGCGCTGCGTTCCCTGACGGAATTTGTCACAAGCCAGAACTGCCAGCTTGGGCTGGTGATCAACAACGACGAACGTCCGCGTTGGCTGAGTGAACGCATTCTGGCCGTTCCAGCCGCCAGTCTCTGACCCAAAACAAGGAAGCCAGCGTCAAGCCCCATCCCCCACCGACAGGCGCTTGTGTCATCTTTGTCGCATCACTGACAGCAGACCGTGAAATGGCACGGCGTGCCAGCCAGTCCTATGTGCCACATCCTACAAAGCCAAGGCAAAAACACCGGTTTTCGGATGGCATGAATATAGCTATAGAACCCTTATGCGGCCATGGTCGGTCGCGAAAAGGGTTTCCATGCAAGCAAGCGCGCACCGCGATTCCAGCCCGGCTAAGACCTATGTCAGCATTGGTCAGATCAAATCACTAGGAACCAAGCTAGACCTGCCAGAAGCAGGAAGCGGCTGCGGTACGCAGGGCGGCGAAGGCAAAGCCAGTTGCGGCACGTCGTCCGGCCCGGACGACATGCCTCAAGAGATCTGGGACAAGGTCAAGAACCACCCTTGCTACTCCGAAGAAGCCCACCACCACTACGCCCGCATGCACGTCGCCGTCGCGCCGGCCTGCAACATCCAGTGCAACTACTGCAATCGCAAATACGACTGCAGCAACGAATCCCGTCCGGGCGTGGTGTCGCAAAAACTCACGCCCGAGCAGGCGGTCAAGAAAGTGGTGGCCGTCGCCAGCGAAATTCCACAAATGACGGTGCTGGGCATTGCCGGGCCCGGCGATGCGCTGGCCAGCCCGAAGAAAACCTTTGATACCTTTCGTATGCTGCAGGAGCAGGCCCCGGACATCAAGCTGTGCCTGTCCACCAACGGTCTGGCACTGCCGGATATGGTGGACGAAATCTGCAAGTACAACATCGACCACGTCACCATCACCATCAACATGGTGGACCCGGCGGTCGGCGAAAAAATCTACCCGTGGATATTCTGGAACCACAAACGCGTCACCGGCTATGAGGCCGCCAAGATCCTGCACGAGCGCCAGATGCTGGGTCTGGAGATGCTCACCGCGCGCGGCGTGCTCACCAAGATCAACTCGGTGCTGATTCCCGGCATCAACGACGAGCACCTGATCGAAGTGAACCGCGAGGTCAAGAAACGCGGCGCCTTCCTGCACAACATCATGCCCCTGATCTCCGAAGCCGAGCACGGCACCGTGTTCGGCCTGACCGGCCAGCGCGGCCCGAGCGCGGCCGAACTCAAGGCGGTGCAAGATGCCTGCATGGGCGGCGCCAACCTCATGCGGCATTGCCGCCAGTGCCGCGCCGATGCCGTCGGCCTGTTGGGCGAAGACCGCAGCGAGGAGTTCACGCTCGACAAACTGGAACAGATGGAAGTGGTCTACGACCTCGACAAACGCAAGACTTACCAGGACAAGGTCGAGGTCGAGCGCCAGGCCCAGCACACCGCCAAGCAAGAGGCCTTAGCCACATCCAGCGCCATCAAGGTGGGGGACGATCTCCAGGTCCTGGTGGCGGTCGCCACCAAGGGCGGCGGCCGCGTCAACGAGCACTTCGGCCATGTCACCGAATTTCAGGTGTTCCAGGTCTCATCGACCGAAGCGCTGTTTGTGGGTCACCGCCGGGTTGACCAGTATTGCCAGGGCGGCGTCGGCGACGACGAACAACTGCCCTCGGTCGTGCGCGCCATCAACGATTGCCATGCGGTGCTGGTGGCCAAGATCGGCGCCTGCCCGAAGGACGATCTCATCGCAGCCGGCATCGAACCGGTCGATCAGTATGTCGGCGAGTTCATCGAGAAAGCCGCGCTGGACTGGTTCAACGACTACCGTGCCCGCATCGCCAGCGGTGCGATTGAGCACCAGCACCGCGGCGACGCGCAAATCCGCCAGGGCGCCTACACCAACCTGGCCAGCGGCATCGCCCTGGCTGCCTGAATTCCATTCACCCCTCAACCTTACTGGAGAGCCACCATGCCCATGAAGATCATTGCATCCACCTGCACCGCCTGCTCTGCCTGCGAGCCGGAATGCCCGAACGTCGCCATTCGCGAGAAAAACGGCACTTACGTCATTGACGTCAAAAAGTGCACCGATTGCGAGGGTCACTTTGATGAGCCTCAGTGTGTTGCGGTCTGTCCAGTGGACGGCTGCATCATCAAAGTCTGAACCCACTCAACAGGACTTTCAACATCATGTTGCCCAACGTCACCATCACCCCCGCTGCGGCGAAATTCATCAACCGCATCGTGCGTTTCTCCGGCCTGGCCGCAGGCGCAGGCTTGCGCCTGGCCGTGACCCCGGGCGGCTGCTCGGGCTACTCATCCGAGTTCAGCGCCGAGGCCGCGCCCCAGGCGGGCGAGCAGTTGCTGGAGGTCGGTGGCGTGCGCCTGTTCCTGGGCGCCGAGAGCCGCTTGATGCTCCAGGGCATCACGATTGACTTCACCGAAACCGCCACCCAGTCCGGCCTGTCCTTTATCGACCCCAACAAGGAAGCCTGCGCCTGCAGCAGTGCCGAGACCGCACCCAAGGTCGGCGTCACCAAGATCGAGATCAGTGCCATAGGGCGTGGCCGTCCAACGGCGCCCATCCTGGCCTCCTGACCCGCGCAGGCATCACCATGGATGCGATCAGCCCAAGCTTTGATGACGACTGGTCGGCCTTTGCCGCCAGCGCCCTCGGCGGGGGCTTGAGCCCGCAGGTGGAGGCGTTGATCGCGCAGGCCGGGCTGTTGCGTGATCGTCCACTGGAGGCACTGCCCTTGCTGCAGCACGTCCTGGTACGCCGCGAGAAGGGCGATGACAGCGAAACCGGCACGGCCTACCCGGTACGCGGGTGGATTGGAGGCGCCCATGGCTGACATCAACCGCGACGACGACGTGATCGAACTGGCCTCCCCGCCGCGCTTCAGCTACGGCGAGCGGGTGGTGGCGCGCTCAGTGGTCCGCAACGACGGCACCTACAACGGCAAAGACATCGGCGAGGTGCTGGTGAACAAGGGCGAGATCGGCTACGTCATCAACATCAACACCTTCTTGCAGCAGTTCTATATCTACGCGGTGGACTTCGTCGAGTCCGGCCACCGCGTCGGCATGCGGGCCAAGGAGATTTGCACGCTGGACAACCTGCCCGACGACGTGCTGGAACAGCTGGGGGAAAAGTCCGCCGCGCTGCAAGTACTCGGATCTGCCACATCGTTGATACCTTGCGGGACAGACCGCAGTACACGAAGTGAACAAGCTCTGTCCTCAACTGACTAAGGAAATCATGAATGCCATGACCGGTATCGAAACCCGCGAACCCGCCTATGCCTGGGGCCAGCGCGTTATTGCGCTGGACGATTTGGTGAACGACGGCAGCTACCCCGAACGCCCGGTCGATGCGATGCTGGCGGCACGCGGCTCGGTCGGCGAAATCGTCAATGTAGGCCATGCGCAAGAGTTGAACGAGCCGGTGTACCTGGTGCAGTTCGATGGCTGCGTGGTCGGCTGCCTTGAAATTGAACTGGTTCCCGCGCCGCACGGCCTGCTGCCGGAGACCGAGGAACTGATGTGAACAGGGCCGCGGCTGCTGTAACTGCGCCGGCCCGTGGCCAGGTGCGGGACTTGATGCAGCACCGCCTGGAGCGGGCCCTGCGGGAACGCGTGCGTTACCGCTATGTGCAGCCGCGCGTGTTGCGTGAAGGCGGGAATTTCCGTATTCAAAGCCCATGCTGCTCGCGCAATGTGGACCCCAGCGGCGGCCTGATCGATATTGCCTTGCTGATCCCGCATGAGGGCGGACGCTGGTGCCTGTGTGCGCGTGACCACGTCAACAACACCTGGGTCTCGCGCTTTCAGAACGAGCCGCTGGATGTCTTGCTGGACGCGCTGTGCATAGACACCGAGCGCGAGTTCTGGCCCTGAGCCAAAGCGCGGCCGCCACCATGATTTACCTCGACCACAACGCCACCACGCCGCCCGCACCAGCGGTGCTCGCCGCCATGTTGCCGGTGCTCTCCAGCCTGTGGGCCAACACCTCCTCGCAACACGGGCTGGGGCAAGAGGCCAAACGTGCCCTGAGTGCGGCGCGCGCAACGGTGGCACGGGTGCTGGGCTGCAAACCGGTGGAGGTGATTTTTACCAGCGGCGCGACCGAGGCCAACCACATGGCGATGCGCGGGCTGCTCGCCATGGCGCCGCCCGAGCGTCGGCGCGTCGTGTTCAGCAGCGTCGAGCATGCCGGCCACCTGCGCCTGGCGCGCGCCCTGGCGGCAGCCGGTGTACAAGTGGACTTGCTCCCGGTGCTGGCGAACGGCACGCTCGATCTGCAGGCAGCACAAGCGCTGATCGGCCCGGACGTGGCGCTGGTCTCGCTCATGGCGGCCAACAACGAGACCGGTGTCCTGATGCCGGTGGCTGAGGTCGCGGCACTGACGCAGGCGGCCGGCGCACGGCTGCATGTGGACGCGACCCAGTTCATCGGCAAGCAGCCGTTCAATTTTTCTACCTGGGGTGCGGACGCGGTGTCGCTGTCGGCCCACAAGCTGCAGGGTCCGAAAGGCGTCGGCGCGCTGCTGCTGCGCCAGGGCGTTCCGTTTGCACCGCAGACGCTGGGCAGCCAGGAGCGCGGTCGGCGCGGCGGCACCGAGAACCTGGCCGGCATTGTGGGCCTGGCAGCGGCGCTGGAACTGTTGGGCGACGTCGCCGCGGAGGCCGCGCGCGTGGCCCAGCTGCGCGACGCGCTGGAGATTGGACTGACCCGTGCGCTGCCGCAGACGCACATCTGGTCCCGCGCTGTGCCGCGCCTGCCCGGCACCAGTTATCTGCGTTTTGGCCAGCTGTCGGTGGATGTGGTGCTGCAACGGCTGGAGCGCCTGGGCGTGGCCGCATCCAGCGGCGCGGCTTGCTCCTCGGGCGGTAGCGAACCCTCGCATGTGCTGACGGCGATGGGCGTGCCGGCCGATGAGGCACTGGCGGCGGTACGCCTTTCCCTGGGGCGAACCAGCACCCAGGAGGACGTGACCTATTTATTGAATGCGCTGCCGCCATTGTTGGCACCGCTCTTGCATGAAGAAGTGCTGACTGCTCCTTAAAGCGAACCCTTGAACTTATGTTTACCCCTACCAGGAGCCGATGATGAAACTAATGATCCGCAAAGACAGCAAGGGCACCTTAACCGGTTACGTGCCCAAAAAAGACCTGGAGGAACCCATTGTTTCCATGGCCAACCCCGGCATGTGGGGCGGGCTGGTGACCTTGGCCAACGGCTGGCAGTTCGATCTGCCGGCCATGCCGGCCGATACGCCGCTGCCCATCACGGTCGAAGCGCGACGCCTCGCGTTAACTGAGGATTGAGGAGACTGATCATGGCAATGACCGCTGACTACCTGCGTCATGCTGGCGAAGTGATCGGCGCGGCTTCGTCGCTGCGCGACGCGGCGGCGATCTGGCGTGCGCGCGATCCCTCCATGCGTGTCGTGCTGGTCGATGCGATGGACATGTCCGACGAGACCCCGGCACTGATGCTGGGTCGTCGGCGCGTCTATCTGGCCACCTCCAACGGCCATTGCTGGTCCATCACGCAACAGCCTTCCGAGGCGACGGCGCTGATTCTGACGCAGGACTAGCCATGGAAATCGATGTCATCTCCCTGTTTGAGCCCGAATGCGGCGACCGCGAAATCGAACTCGCGTGCGCCGTGCTGCAGTCGGCGCATTGGGGCGATGGCCCGATGCTCGAATCCTTTGAGCAGGCCTTTGCGGGCTGGGTCGGACGCAAGCACGCGGTGGCCGTGGGCAGTGGCACGCTGGGCACCTGGATTGCACTGCGCGCTTTGGGCATCGGTCCCGGCGACGAGGTGATCTGCAGCTCGCACGCCTGGCACCAGGTGGCGCAGGCCATCACCTTGACCGGCGCCACGCCGGTGTTCGCCGACATCAACTACTGGACCGGCAGCCTGAGCCCTGAAAAAGCCGCACTCAAGATCAGCCCGCGCACCCGCGCCATTCTGGCCGGCAACACCAACGGCCACCCGGCGGACTGGGCACCGCTGCGCGCCCTGGCCGATGCGCATGGCCTGAAGCTCATTGAAGACAGCAGCGAAGCCCTGGGCTCGCGTTACAAGGGCCAAACCGTGGGCACCTTCGGCGACGTTTCGGTGTTCGACTTTTCGGCGCCATCGGCCCTGTGCACCGGCGAGGGCGGCATGCTGGTCACCGATGACGATGACCTGGTGCACGAGTTGCGTTACCTGCGCCAGCGCCGCATCGCGGACCGCAGCTCGGTCTCGGTCGGCTCGCGGGTGCCGCTACAGGCCGGCATGAGCGAGCTCACCGCCGCGCTGGGGCTGGCCCAGCTGGCGGGCCTGGACGAGCGGCTGGCTGAACGCAAGCAGGTGGTGGCCTGGTATCAGGAACACATGCAAAGTTTTGAAGGCGTCAAGCCGCCCTACATCAGCGAGGACGTGGACGAAGTGCACTGGATGCTTTATGTAGTGCACCTGGGCAAGCGCTTCTCGGGCAGTGCCCGCGCGCAGATGATCGACGACCTGCTATCTTGCGGCATTGAGGCCGTGGCCTACAGCCATCCCCTGCACCAGCAATTTTTCTACATGAACAGCGGCGACGCGATCGGCCGCCAACGCGGTCAACTGCTGCGCGACACCGACCGCATCAGTGACCGCGCGCTGGCGCTGCCGCTGCACACCCAGCTTGATGAAATCCAGGTCAAGTACATCGTCACCACGCTCAAGGACACCGCGACCAACGTCGGTGCCGGGGCGGCCATTTACCTTTAAGGACTTCACCATGACCGCTTCGAACCACGACTTGATCAACGAGATCGCCCGCAGCCTCGACACGGGCGCCATCATTCCCTATCTGGGGCCCAACATGCTGTCGCTGTGCAGCGAGCTCAAGGTGCCCGCCACGCCGCTGGCGTTGGCCGAGAGCATGACCGGCAAAGTCAGCGTGCCGCACAAGATCCGCAAGCGCCTGACTCAGGCCGCGCAGTTCATCGAAAACTTCAAGCACCGCAAGTCGGTGGTGCATCTCATGAACGAGGCTTTTGCCAACACGCCGGCGCCCTCGCCTTTGCATCTGGCGCTGGCCGCCAGCGGCGCCGAGCTGTGGGTGGACACCTGGTATGACGACACCTTGGCCGCCGCCCTGGCGCAAGTGGGACCCCAAGGAAGCTGGACGCAGGTGCAGGGTCTGTCGCAGTCCGAGCATTTTGGCGATTGGACCGGCGTCTACGGCGACGATGGCGGTTTGCTGGCAGAGATGCCCAAAGATGGCGCACGACTGCTCTACAAGCCCATCGGCAGCCACAGCCCGGCCGGCAACTACTTGGTCTCGGACAGCGACTTTGTTGAAGTGCTGACCGAGATTGACATCCAAACCCCGATTCCGGCCGCCGTGCAAGCCTGGCGCAGTGGCCGCCATTTTCTGTTCCTCGGTTGCCGTTTTGACGACCAGCTGACGCGCTGTTTTGCGCGCCAGATCATGAAGCGATCCTCCGACCGCCATTGGGCCGTGCTGCCTGACGAGCCGACCCGCATGGAAGCGCGCTTTCTGCAAGAGCAGAACATCACCCGCATTGACATGCCGTTGGCGCAGTTTGCCGAGGCTTTGATGGAAGCCATGCAACCGGCCCTCGCCGCCTGACACCTTTCTCTTGTTTCCCTTCCTTTCCCAACTCACTCAAAAATCATCATGACCACCCTCTCTACCCCCGACGCGACACAAACCACCCTGACGACCATGACCGTCATGCCGTCCGGCAAGTCCTATGAAGTTGCCACCGGCACCACCTTGCTGAAAGCCCTGCAAGCCGCCGGCGAGCCCATCAAGACCAAATGCGGTGGCGAAGCCAAGTGCGAAGCCTGCCACGTCTTCGTGACGTCAGGCCGCAAAACCCTGTCCAGGATCAAGCCCGCAGAAAACGAAAAACTCGACGGCATGGTCGGCATCAGTTCCAACTCCCGGCTGGCTTGCCAGGCCGTGATCGGTACCGAGCCGATCACCGTGGAATTGATTGCCTGACGCCGACACCATGGCCGCGCCGGTACCGCTCCCCGTGAGCCGGGTATTCGATGTCGCCATCGTCGGCGCCGGCCTGTGCGGTTTGGCGCTGGCGCGCCAACTGATCGCGCGTGGCCTGGAGGTGCAAGTGGTCGAGGCGCGCGAACGTCTGGGCGGGCGCGTGTTCACCGCGCACTGCCAAGCCACGGGCCAGGCGCTGGACCTCGGTCCGACCTGGTTTTGGCTTGAAACCGAGCCGCGCATCGCCGCGCTGCTGACCGAACTGGGCCTGGCCAGTGGGCCGCAACATGACCCGGGTGACGCGCTCTGGCTCACCGACCCCAACCGCGAACCCGAACGCCGCGTCGAGCCCGGCGGCGTGCATGTCGGCGCCCACCGCATCCAAGGCGGTGCGGCCCGCCTGGTCGAGGCCTTGGCGGCCACGCTGCCGGACGGCTGCGTGCGCACCGGCCTTGCCGTGCAAGCGCTGCGCGATCGGGGCACCTTCATCGAGCTGCTGCCAAGCACCGGGCAGCCGGTGCGGGCACGCCAGGTGGTGCTGGCCCTGCCACCGCGCCTGGTGCACGAAAAGATTCAATTTGATCCGCCGCTGCCCCCCGCCGTGTGGGAGACACTGGCGGCCACGCCGACCTGGATGGCGGCGCAGGCCAAGGCAGTCAGCACGTTCGCACAGCCGTTTTGGCGCAGCGCCGGCCACTCGGGCAATGCCTTTGTGCGTCATGCGCAAGCGGTGCTGGGCGAGGTGTTTGATGTCAGCGAAGGCGAAGGCGAAGCCGGCGCCCTGGGCGGCTTTGTCGCTTTGAACGCGGCGCAGCGCGAACACTTCAAGCGTGGCCTGCCGCTGCTGATCGACAGTCAGCTGACCCAGCTGTTCGGTCCCGAGGCGCAGGACGGCCACCTGTTCTGGCTGGACTGGGCGCAAGAACCCTGGACCTGCAGCGCCACCGACCGCGCCAAACCACCCGAGCCACCGCAGACCGATCCCCTGCTGCGTCAGCCGCTGTGGGCGGGCCGGGTGTTCCTGGGCGGCAGCGAGACGGCGGCCCACGGGGCCGGCCACATGGAAGGCACGCTCGAATCAGCCGACCGCATTGCCCATGCCGTGTGCCGACCCAACGCCAACGTGTGCAGCACCCCCGTGCCAGCGGCCTTGCATCAGGCCGGTGTGGCCGACGGCACACGCGCCCACGCCTTCGGGACTTTTTCCGCCAGCGTGCTGGCGCTGCGTGGGCGAGCGCCGGAACGCTACCGCCTGCATCTGACACGATTGCTGTCGAGCCAGCAGACCGAGCTGCTCACGCAGCGCGCCTTGCTGGCCACGGCCGACCTGGTCTACAGCGAGACCCTGGCGCGGCTGGACCAGCTGCTGCCGGCACTGGATGCCGCCAACGCCGAGATCGTCAATGGCCGCCATGCGCTGACCAGCGCGCTGCTAGTCCTGTTCGAAGGCTGGAACAAAGGCTTGCTGGATGCGGCGCTCAGCTTTAACGGCACCTCCTGCGCGCTGTCCAATTTTCCGCAGGAACACCGGCCCGATGGCGAGACGCTGCGCGCCATCACGCTCGATCTGGCCGCCGCCTGGCGCGAGTTCGCGCTGGAACTCAATACCCGACTGCTGGTGGAAGCCAGCAGTGCGGCCATTATTTAAAGACCTATGACGCACATCATCAACACGGCCCTGCTGGGCCTGATCGAACAGGCCGGCACCGCGGTCGCCACACTGATCGAGGGTCTGGAACGGGACGAACTGCTGCGCTCGCGCCTCACCCGCGTCGAGGTGCTGCGCCAGTTGAAAACGCTGGCCGACAGCGTTGGCCAGCTTGAACCCGCTGCGCGCTCCGAGATGCCAGAGCTGGACTGGGACGGCTGGGACGCGCTGCGCCCGCGCTTTTCGGGCCTGATCGGCGAGTCGTTGGACGAGGCGTTGTGGTTTGCCTGCGCATCCCTGGTGCCCGCCACCCTGCTGTGGCTGCGCGTCTACCAACAGAGTCAGCCGGCGCTGTTTCGAATGACGGCGTGAGCAGCGGCGCAGGCGGCGTGCGAACTGCTATAAATAGATGCCTATGAAGTACGCAGTCTTCTTTCGCAACGTCAACTTAGGTCGACCCAAGTCCCCCAGCAAGACCCAGCTTGAGCGAGCCTTCCTGGATGCCGACGCGGTTGAGGCGCAGTCTTTTCTCACCAACGGTACGATCGTCTTCACAGCTAGGCCAAGGTCCAATCCAACCAGGATTCTTACTGCGGCGGCAGAACAACTCCAAAGCGAATGTGGCCTCGTAGAGCCAGGTTTCCTGAGGTCGCTGGCGTATTTACGCGAGCTCATCGCGCTCGATCCATTCGTTTCGGTTGATCAGAGCGCCGTCTACTCATGCTGCGCAACGTTTCTCCATGCAAAGGTCAGCGCCCTTCCGGCCGTGCCACTGGAGTCCAAGCGCAAGGATGTTGAAGTGCTTCGTTTTACCAGCGGCGAGGCAATGAGTGTCTGCCGAAAGATCGGAAATACACCAGGCAGCCCGAATGCCTTCCTGGAGAAGCTCTTTGATCTCCCGGCTACCACGCGTAACTGGAACACGGTCATTCGTTTGGTAAAAAAGCATGCTTGAGCGGTCATCGACGCCGACCTGTGACCCAGGTGTCCTGGTTGCGGTGGTCGGCCTGGAACTGCGCGCGCCTGCTGACCGTACTGGCCCGTCCGTTTGACGAGCAGAAAGGCGCAGAACACCATGCCGCGCCGCAGGCGGAGGGGGGAACTGGAAGTTGGGTGTTCGGCTTGGATGGCGCGCGAACAGTGCTACATATTACATAGCTACCAGCTCATGCTGCATGCGGGCTAGAGGCTGTTTCCGTATAAATTAAGGCCAACACGTGCCAGCAACCGAACTCATCGTCACATGGATTGGCAAAGTTGGCGACAAAGAATTGCGGGCTCAAAAACAATCCACTGTCTTCAAGATCACGTAGCCTGTGTCTACCTCTGGAGGCATCCAATCGGCTGCGTCACGGCTTCCAACCATTACCCAAACAGGCCCGGCTCCGGGTCTGTTGCCCGAAATTTTGTCCAGCGACTTTCAGTCTTGAAGAGCTGGTCACCATTGCCTATGCCGCCAAATCGAAAGTGAGCGGCGGAGCCAGGCGGGTACCCGCAACGCAGCGAGAACGGTCGGTCGCCAATGGCAGCTTCAGAGCATCTCAGTTCGCCAATGTCGTACAGGTTCAATCATGCGTCTGGCGGGATGAATCAAACCGCACGCGTTGGGTTACGAGGACACATGCAAAGTCTTGTTCTCGCCCCGCCCGCCTTCGTCGAGCGCGGGAAGTGGTATACAACCCTCACGTCTAGGTCCACAATGGTTGCACCTGTAGAGGGTTTAACAACCGAGTGCTAAGAGGAATACTGTCATGAATAAGAAACTCGCCGCAGCCATTACCGGAATAATTCTCACGGCCTCATGTTCTCTATCAGCGAATGCTCAAGACCTTAAGGCTATATTGCTCAAGCCTGCCAATGGGTGGGTTATGGAATGGAGCAATCCCGATACACGCAACAGCGGAGTGACCGACGCCATATTTGCGGATCGCGGGGAAGACGTTGTCGCGAAGCTCAGTATCACCGCGACGGGTGCAAACACCAGGGGTCTTATGAATTGTGAGCGCAATGTAACGATTACTGCGGACACCATCAGTCTTGACCTTTGTAGAGATCGAAATCTCGTACTTATTTTCGATCCTAGTGATACGGTCTACCCACTTAAGTCAAAACATAGATCTGAGAATGGCTATGTGTATAAGGCCAAGGCCAAGTAGTTGGTGACAACAGTCGAGCGCATCCTGTCCTGATCTAATAACTTCGTACACACAGATAGGTGGAAATCACCTGAGAAAATAAACGTGACGAAATCAAAACGAAGAGTCTTTGACGCGAGCTTCAAGCTGCAAGTCGTTGAAATGATCCGGGCCCAAGGCCTGAGCATTGGGCAGGTTTGTCGGGACATGAAGCTGGGCGAGACGGCCGTGAGACGCTGGCTCGCGCAGGTTGATGCCGAACAACTCGGCCAGCCAGGCATCGGCAAGCCATTGACCGCTGAGCAACAGCGTATCCGCCAGCTCGAAGCCGAAAACCGGCAACTGCGAGGCGATGTGGATATCTTAAAAAAAGCATCGGCCTTCTTTGCCCGGGAACTGCGATGAGCTTCCAGCTTGTCGAGCAACTGCAGCAGAAGGCCGTGCCGGTAAACCAAATGTGCCGAGTCTTGGGCATTAGTCGCTCAGGCTATTACACAGCCCGCAAGCGCGACCAAGCCCAGCTTGTGGTTTGCGAAGCCAGCGTGCACATGAAGGCTGCGTTTGCTGCGAGTGGCGGGGCCTATGGGAGTCGTCGTTTGCGCACGGCAGTGGCCTCGCGAGGGATCGTGATTGGCATCTACCGCCTGCGCCGTCTGATGCGCAAGCACGGACTGCGCTCGGTATGGAAGCGCAAATTCGTGCACACAACCGACAGCCGTCATGCGCTGCCGATTTCGCCTAAGGCAATGCTGATTAAGGTCAGCGCAGACCGGTTCTAAAACATTAATAGCCAATGAAACAGCAAACCCTTGCCATGGCAGCCGATCAAGGATCGGGATTCGAGCAACACCGCAAGCCCACGCGGCGAGAGGAATTTCTCAAGACGATGCAGGCCATCGTGCCGTGGTCGGCGTTGTGCGAAGTTATTGAGCCGTACTACCCGAAGGCTGGCAATGGACGCCCACCCATTGGGCTGGAGCGCATGCTGCGCATTCACTTCACTCAGCACTGGTTCAACCTGGCTGATCTGGCCTGCGAGGAAGCGCTGTACGACAGCGCCAGCCTGCGTCGCTTCGTGGGGATCGATCTGGGCCGCGAGCCGGTGCCCGATGCCACCACCATGCTCAAGTTTCGCAAACTCCTCAACGACAACAGACTCGGTGAAGCTCTGTTTGCTCAGGTGGGCCAAGTGCTGCAAAGCAAAGGGTTCAAGGTCAACACCGGAACCATCGTGGACGCCACCATCATCGGCGCGCCCAGTTCGACCAAGAACGCGGACAAGGCGCGTGACCCCGAGATGCACCAAACCCGCAAGGGTCAGCAATGGTATTTCGGGATGAAATGTGGTCGACCACATTTCATGCCTAATGTGGCGTTGGTCCATATGTGGCGGCCGGCGGCATCGGCCTTGGGAGGTCCGTCGCTGAGCACCACATAAATTTCACCGGCCGCGTAGAGTCGGGTCCCTTCATTTCATAAGGGGATCTGAA
>NZ_JBAQMD010000109.1:0-12914 GCF_049302455.1 Rhodoferax ferrireducens
GCGCTGCGCCGACGTAGGAACTGCGGGTGAGCCACTCGGCAGCGCGCGCCCGGCCGGCCTGCGTGAGGTCGAATTGAACATCAGCCTCGTGCTGGCCGCGGCGCGTGACTTCCAGCAGCGATTCACGGCGCATGAACAGGCACACCGCTTCGACCACGGTGCCGGCCAGGCACAACTGGGCGCTGAGTTCAGTGAGCCGGGTCAGGCCGAGCTGGAACATGGTCTTGCCGACCAGCTCGACCAGAAAGGTGCTGGACAGGCCGGTTTCTTCCAGCGTCTGCGGCGCGTGCGGCAGCGTGGCCCGGATGTCGTGCAGGGTGCGAGGCTGTGTGGCGGGAAACTGAAGCAGGTTCATGATGCGGCACCGTTCAGGGTGTGGCGAGGGGCCAGAGCAAGGCCGCGCCCGTGCCCAGCGCAATGGCCACCGCGTAGGGCAGGCGTGCTGCTGTGGTTTGCAGCGGCGCCAGGCGTGCGCCCTGGCCGCTGCTGGCGCGCAGCGCCCAGTCGGTCAGCAGGAAACGCACATTGGCCAGCGTCTGCGCTGCCACGCCACGGCCGAGCATGAAGACCAGTGACAGCAGGCCGCCGGCGAGAAGGGTGTAGAGGGTGGCGGTGAGCACGGGCTGGACGCCGATGAAGGCGCCTACCATGGCCATTAGCTTGACATCGCCGGCGCCTGTGGCGCGTAGCAGGTATAGCGGCAGCAGTGACGCCAAGCCGGTCAGCAGGCCGGTGAATGGTGCCCACCAGGCGCGGCCTGCGAGAGGCGCGGAGCCTGCGGCCAGAGCAATTAAGTGAGTGATAAATGCGAGCGTCAGCCCCACGAGTACCAGTGCATTCGGGATGCGGCGCGAATGCAGGTCGGCGACGACGGCGGCCAGCAACAAAACGGTGAGCAGCGCGTGGACCATGATGACGATTGACAGAAGCATGCGGTTGATGATCAGCCAAGCCGGGGATACGACGTTTGCTCGACTTGGCCGGATCCAACTAGACGACGCCTTTCAACCCGTTATCGATAGCCTTGAAGACACCATCGAGGGTTATGCCGACTGCCTGGACGCTCCCAACGATGAAGACCGCAATCAGCGCAGCGATGAGGCCGTACTCGATGGCGGTAACGCCCTCTTCGTCGCGAACAAACTTCTGAATAAATTGAACGACTTGCATGATGAACTCCTTGCGGTGAGAAAAACGACGCTCTGCAGCGCCTGCCTACGATCCGAAAGGGCCGGATCAAAACCCTGCTGGCCTGTTGCTGTAACGCCGGCCGGCAATTCGCGTTTTTCCTGTCTAACCCTGAAGCGCGGCAATCACGGCCGCACTCCAGTTCTCGTAAAGTGTCAAGAGTGAGGTGCCGGTCTTGCCAACCGCACCGATGATCGTCACCGCAATCAACGCCGCCAGCAGGCCATATTCGATGGCCGTGACACCCGACTCGTCAGCGAGACCCTGGGCGAAACTATGTGTGATGGTGTTCATGGTCTTGACTTTAATAATGGCGCAACGCCTGCACATCGGAGGATGGCGTCATCGTCAGGGGGGAGCTTGTCCCGGGCCGACCGGGAGCTTCCTCCCCCTCGCCCCGCGCTGGCAGGCGGCAGATAGCTGCGATGGAGCCAAGCAAGTCGGCGGCCGGCTGGTGTTTCTCGATGAAGGCGCGTGCGCCCAGTCGCGTGGCGCGGGCTCGGGTGAGCGGATCGCCGTGACTGGTGAGCACCAGCACGCCAGCGGTCAGCGCTAGCTGCGGGATGAGCGCCAAACCGTCCTCGCCCGCCAAGTCGACGTCCAGCACCACCACGTCTGGGTGCAGCCTGGCGGCTGCGCTCAAGGCCTCGGCGCCGGTGGCGGCGGTGCTCACGTAACGTAGCGCCATCGGCGCGCATGCAATCAGCCGGGCCAAGCCCTCGCGCACCGCCAACTGGTCATCCACCACGAGCACACCAATGGGCGCGATGAACCTTGCGAATTCGGTGCTGGGAGCGGGTGACGGCGACATACAGGCATGCTAGGTAACTATGGCGTGTTTGGCATGGGAGGAGTGAGCACCGGATGCTGGGAGTTTGCTCCTAGATGCCACCGCGCAGTCGCCTAATACACGAGCGGCAGCAGGCGCCAGCGCACCCGTTTCTGGTAGCGCCGGTAGGCAACATCGGTGGCGATCAGCATGGCCTCCTCGCGCTGGATGCGAATCACCTGCGCAACGTACAGCAAGGCCAGCACCGCAGCATTGCGCCACGAGAAGTTGACGAGCAAGAAGCCGATGTGACCGATCAGGTAGCCGAAGTAGATCGGATGCCGCACGAAGCGATACGGCCCCGCCATCACGAGACCACGTTGGGCGGGGAGCAAGCCGAAGGAGCGGCCGAGCACGATTTTCGCGACAGAACTACGCATTCCAATAGTTGCATCAGTCCGTTGGCGAAAGCAAGGAGCAGTGTCGTTTGTGCGTCCGGGTGAGGCAAGGTGCGATACGTGCCGTGCCATCAAGTCCAAGCCGAATTTGATGGCACAGCAAAACTAATCGGTCACTGAGAAAGACTGTGTTGTGATTACCCCGAGCGGCGTCGTCACTTTCACCGTTAATAGTCCACTTGTGACTTGATTGCTGCACACATAACTCGGGTTGGTAACACCACCCGATGTGGTCCCAGGACCGGTCTGTGTCGCATCGCTCTGAACGGTCAAATAGTAGATCCAGGCTGCGGCGCTCGGCTCATTGGTATTAGGCGCGATAAAGCTGGTGCCACTCAGTATCGTGCCGTTGGAAGTAGTGAACTCAATTTTCGTGCCGGCTGGCAAAATGTTCCCGGACAGGTCACTTGGCAGATTCAGCGGGAGCGTATTTGCTTGGTTGCCAGCAAACACGGTTGGGTTGTTGTCCCTAACCGCAATTCCGAACGTTTTTGCGATGTTGACAAACGGTGTGCCGTTAACGCATTGGCTCAAAGTGGGTGAGGCGTCAAGCGACGTAATCTTCGCCTCGCTGCCGGAAAATATTTGCACGAGCTGAGCCGAGACGTACAAGGTCTGCGCGCTCGGTACCTGCGGATTGCGCAGCACACCGTTGTACTGACCATCGCCGGGCGTGCTGCAAGTACCATTCAAGTTGGGCCCGATGCACGGCTCGCCTGGGCTCCATATGCCGGTCTCGATGTCGTCGCGGAAAATGTCCAGGCTCTTGTCGGTGAAGGTATCACCAGTGTCATACACATTGTTGCCGTTAGCGTCGAAAAGATTCTCCTCACCCACGGCATAGGCCAGAACCGTCACGCGTCCATTTGCTGGCCGTGGATTGCTTGCTCGCAGCAACACAGTGCAGGTTCCCGATCCTGGGCCGACTTTGGAATTGGTGGTCTGGCCGATTGGTGTGGAGCCGGGGGGAAGAAGGTCGGGGGGCGGGGTCAGGAGCGATCCCGTGACACACGAGGCGTCAATGACGCCCCCGCCAGTGGTGAAATTCACAGCCGTGCCATCAGGAGCGGGGTTGCCAAAATGATCGCCCAAAGTAGCCGTGACGAAGCTGCAGGTCTGATCCACGTCCCTTCCCTCGCAATTTCCGGTTTCGGTGGCGAGAGAGAAGTGCTTCTGATCCGGCACGCCGGTTGAAATCACCAGGATATTTGAGAGGGTGGTAATCAGTGGCGAACTGCCATGAATCGTACCGACGACGCGCACCGACGTGGGTATCGTTCCCGCTGAAACCAGTGTCGTCACCGACCCATCGGCAGCGGAGGTGGCGGAGGTCGGATACAGCGTGAGTCCGCCCACCCCGACCCCTTTGCTGCAATCGGTGATCGCGAGGTTACAGTCCGAGAACACAAAGTCGACTAGTTTGCCTGCGGCTAGATTCCCCGTATTGTCATACACCTCAAACTTCAGGGTAGAGAACTCCTGACGTCCGAAGCCCCCCGTTCCCTTGAGCGCAATGTTGGTAGTGGTTGCGGAAATGAATTTAAAGGACCCGGCCGTCGCTGGGAGCACGGTGATTGTCCCCGTCTTGCTCACCATTGCACCACCGGGCGCCACCGACGCGGTGATGATGTCGGCAACACCACAGCCTTTGTCACTGTAGCTTGCGGTCGCAATGCCGCTCTCAGTCAGCACAGGGGAGCCTATCGCAGCCTTACCGGCCGTGACACATGGCGAAACAAAGGATACCGGCAGCGGCGGCGCATAGGGCGATGATCCGCTTAACACCGTGACGCTAACGCTGGCGTTGCCACCCGCAGAAAGCGTTGCAGGATTGATGCTGAGCGCGCTCAAGGTGAGCGTCGGAAACGTGACCGCGTAGCTGGCCGTTCCTACAGTAGCTTTGCCGCTCACCATGGCGTTAGCCGTCACCGTGAATCCGCCAGCTTGCGTGCCCGCTGGCAAGCCCACCCGTGCCACCCCGTTTGCATCCGTCAGCGCGGTCGCTGACGATGGCACGAACGCCCCCGTTTTATCGGTTGTGGTGAAAGTGACTGCAACATCCGGTACGGCGTTTCCCCTGTCGTTTTTCAATGCCGCTTGCAGCGTTCCCGGGCGCTCAGGAGACACGGATGTGATAACCGCGCCTGAAGAGTCGATCAACGAAATCGTCAGCGGACTAAGCGTAAGGCTCGGCGACGTGACCGCATAGTCGACTGTGCCGGTAACAGCCACACCCCCAAGGGTGGTCACACTGGTCGCCCTGAACGCGCCGGCCTGCGTGCCCGCTGGCAAGCCTACGCGTGCCACCCCGTTTGCATCGGTCAACGCGGTCCCTGACGATGGCACGAATGCGCCTGTTTTGTCGCTGGTGGTGAAGGTGACGGCGACGTTCGGTACTGCGGCCCCCTTGCTGTCTTTCACCGACGCTTGCAGCGTTCCCCGCTGGTCAGGAGAAACCGATGTGATGGCCGCACCGGACGAGTCGACCAACGAAAGATTAAGCGATGCGAGGCCAGTCGGAGTGTTTGAGAGACAGAGGTCAGGATTTAGCATGGTCGCCCTGCAGACGACAGGGCTGTCACTCCCCCCTCCCCCGCATCCAACCAAGGCTGCTGACAGTAGAACCGCCAAGATTGCCATTATTTTTCGCATGAGATTCCCCCTAAGATTTCAGACCCGGCGCCGTGTGTAAAGCCAGCCATTGGGTCAAGCAGGGTCCGATCTTGCTGCTTTGCATGGCCAACTGATGGCCCGATACTACGAATTGGGGAAACGCAGTGCCAGTGAGAATGCGCGACGCCCCCTAGGCGATTTGTCCCTGCCCCGGCGGGAGCTTTATCACGCCATCAGCTCAGGCACCACACGGTCTGCCCGTGGCCGCACCAAGCCCGTGCATGGTGGAAAAAACATGCAACTCCAGCCGCCCGCGCACGCCGAGTTTGTCGTAGATGGTGGTCAGGTGGTTTCGCAGGGTGTGTTCGCTCATTTTGAGTTCGTCGGCCACCGCGAGCTGCTTGGCGCCGGCGCAGTGCACCATGGTGACCACGATTTCCCGTTCGCGGGCCGTCAGGCTGGCAATGCGTTGCGCATTGAGGTCGGTCTGGCGCGGCACTGCCGCGGGGCTGTCGTCAGTCAGCAGGCCGAACAGTTCACCGAGCAGCGCGCGGTGCAGCCAGACTTCGCCGTTGTTGACCTTCTCGATGGCGCGCAGAATGGTTTCTGCCGCCTCTGACTTGTGGATCACGCCGCGCGCGCCCTTCACCATGGCGGCGCGGTGCTGGGCAGGGTCATCGCTGGCGGTCAGCACGAGCACCCGCCCAGGGCAACGCTGGCGCAGGTCGGCGAGCGAGGCGGCCGCGTCTTCACCGCCTAGATCAAGGTCGAGCAGGATGACGTCTGCGATGGCGGCGGCGTCATGGTTCAGCAGTTCGGTGCGGGAACTGGCGGTTCCGACCACCTCCATGCGTGGGTTCGAGGCCTCGATCAGCCGACGCAGGCCCCAAAGCGTGATTTGATGGTCGTCGACCAGGAACACCCTGATCGGCCTTGACGGGGCGTCGATCACAGCACGTGGTGCATCCACAAAGCTCATTTCCATTTTGTTATTCCTCCTGAAACCACCGTCAAATGAGTGCGATCTCCGCAAGTACTTGCGCACTCATGAAATTGACTTCATAGGCAATGATTAAATGTGTAACTTCGAGTTACAAATTGATAAAAATCAGTTGCGGAGATGAATAGGGCAGCTTGGCTCAAGAAATGGTCGCCAAGCGTTGTTTTGAGGGTCTTTGTTCAGCTAGAGGGGAATCTGTATCACGAGCTCGGTGTTGGGCCCGTCCGGGCGACCAATGTGCAGGGTGCCATTCAGTTCCGCGACGCGTTCGCTGAGCGAGGCCGGGCGGAAGTCGTCCGCCGGGTGCCCGCGCAGGCTGCCCGCATCGTCACGGACCACGAGTTTGATCATTGACGCCTGGACGGACAGTGTGATCCAGATATGGCGCGCTGCAGTGTGTTTGCGGATGTTGTTGAGCACCTCGTTGACCAGATGGAACAGCGAACTGGCCATGACGCGGGTGGTGGGCAGCTTGTCCGGGCACTCGAGCACGATGTCGATACCGAACAGCACCGAAAAGCGGCGCACCTGCCGCCGCACGGCGGGCACAAGGGCGTTGTCCCCTTGGTCGTTGCCGGTACGCAGGCCCGAAATCAGTTCGCGCAGCGCGGCCACTTCGCCGTTCACCAAGTCGGCCAGTGAGTCGACCTCGGCTCGGGCCGGGTTGTCGCGCGGAATGCGCAGGGCAACGGACTCAACCGCGTACTTCAGCCCGAGGTAAGGCTGGATGGCACTGTCGTGCAGGTCGCGGCCAATGCGCGCCCGCTCGTGGCCGGCACTTTCCTCCTGCAACTGGTCAACCAGCGCGGCCTGCTCGACCACGCGCAGCAGCTCGGGGACCACGTCGGCCAGCGCCGATACGTCATAGACGGCACCGCGTTGGCTGCTGTAGCCCACCACGATGTGGCCGTGCTGGTGCGCATAACGGGTCAGCGACAGCGCGTGCAGACAGCGCACGTCCAATGTCAGGGCCAGCTCCGCGAGCGGGGTCGAGAGGTCGACGGGCAAGGGCAGGTCGGCGTACAGCCGCGTGCTGGGTCGCGGGTCCCACCAGGGGCGCCGGACGTAGCTCACGGTGCAGGCCGGCATCTGCGCCAGCAAGGCTTCCAGGCGCGCGTGGACCTCCGCGTTCGCGCGAAAACTGCCATCTTCGCGGCTGGCGATCATCGCCGGGGCGCCCTGGCTACTGGGCAACACGAGCGCGACGACGTTGGCCTGGGTGGCGCCACGCAGGCGTTCCACCAGCTCGGCGCAAATCGGATGGAGGCCATGGCGCGGGTCCAGTTGGGCTTCGAGCTGGCTGAGCAGCGTCGACCAGCGAAACCGTATGCCCATCGGCCGCGCGATCAGGGCGGCCGATGGGGCCAAGGCCAGCATGATCATGATCTGTATGTGTCGGTGCCATCCGAGGCTGGGGCTGTTCATGAGGTCACTGCCGTTGTAGGCTATCAAGCCCGACGTCGCCAGCAGCGAGAGTAACAAGCCTTGCGTGATGCCGTACCCAATGCTGGCCAGCACCACGGGTTGCACCAACGTGATGAGCATCAGCAGGGCGCCAGCGCTCCAAAGCTTCATGAGCATCAATGACCATGCGACATCGATCCAGTACGACCAAAGCGCTGATCGGAGCCCACGCCCGCTGGCTTCGACCCAGAGCAGCCACGCAGACCACAAGCCGTACGCCAACAAGACCGCAAGTACCCTGGCGTCGATACTGTTTTCGGTTGAGAAGAACAGCACGGTACACAGCAGCGCGGTGATGACCCGCATGCCAGCCGAAAAGCGGCGTATCTCCACAGAAAGCCCGGCGCCGGACGTCGGCCCCGTTGTGAGTTTCTGGGTCGAAGGAGAAGGGTTCATGGTGGCTAATGTAGTCCAGGCTACTGCGTTGTCACGCCCTTTGAGCGGATAGAGCGCACAAGGGTCGGCAGTCGGCTGGCGGGGACCGCCTCAGACTACAAAAACAGTAGCAGTATGCGCCCGTACATCAAGGGCCAGCAGCCGTTTTGCCATACAAAGCACGGCGCGGTCCTTGCTCAGCAGCATGGCCTTGTTGGCGACGGCCAGGTCGATGAACTTCTGGTCATCGGGGTCGCGGCAGGTGACGCTGGCTTTGGGGGCGGCGTCGAGCCACTGCGCCTGGCCATCGAACTGCGCCAGCACGTCTGCGGCGCTGAGTTGGTAGAGCGCCAGCCGCACGACGATCTTCGGGTAAGCCAGCACCCGCGCCAACTCGTCGCGCATCGCTTTGGTGGCAATCCACTGGATTTTGCGGGAGGCCAGCGCGAGCTTGAGGGGCTGCGTGGCCGGGTCATTGAAGACGAAGGCATCCAGCACGATGTTGGTGTCGAGGACGATCCCGCGCACTGCGTGCGCGTCCGGGAAAAAGGGGTCAGAGCACACGTCCGCTGCGCTCCCGGTGATCCGACCCCATTTTCCCGGCCACCATGTCAAAGCGGAACAGGCGGCATTCGATCGGGCCATTCCACATCGGCACGCGGCGCGATTCTTTCAGGCGCATTTTGCCCGGCAGTTTCAGGTCGGGCGTGAGTATCCAGGCGCTCCAGCCGGGGTAGTTTTTCTTCCAGTGGCTGGCCAGCTGGCTGAAGAATTCGCCGCCCTCCTGCGTCTGCGGCAACTCGCGGGCACCAAAACGACCCACTTCGACCTCTTCATCCTCAAACTGACTGCCCGCGCGGCGCGCCCCTTTGGCCACACCGGCGACCTCGATGCGCTCGCCATAGGGCGGGTTGAGCAGCATCACACCAGGAATATCGATCGGCGGCAGGCGCTGCAGGGCGTCGCCACCGCGAAACTCGATCACGTCGGCAACGCCCGCGCGCTGCGCGTTGCGCTGGGCAAAGTCGACCATGCGGTGCGCCACGTCACTGCCAAAAATTATAGGTTTTTGGCCTGGAGCCCGCGTCACTTCTGACTCTTTAGCTTCTTTTTTAATAGCATCCCAAACGGGGCGCTGAAACGGCAAATACTTCTCGAAGGCAAAACGGCGCAAGGAGCCGGCGGCAATATTGCAGGCGATCTGGGCCGCTTCAATCACAATCGTGCCGCTGCCGCAGCAGGGGTCGTAGAGCGGCAGCAGATCCTCGTCGCCGTCCGCCCAGCCACTGGCGGCCAGCATGGCGGCGGCCAGGGTTTCTTTCAAGGGCGCGTCGCCCTTGTCTTCGCGCCAACCGCGCTTGAACAGCGGCTCGCCCGAGGTGTCGATGTAGAGCGAGCAGCTGTCGGTGGTCAGGTGCGTGTAGATGCGCACATCGGGCCACTGGGTGTTGACGTCCGGGCGCACGCCGCCCGCCGTGACGCGGAAACGGTCGCACACCGCGTCCTTGATCTTGAGCGCGGCAAAGTTGAGGCTGGTCAGCGGGCTGTGCTGCGCCGTCACTTCCACCTTGATGCTTTCGCGCGGGGTGAACCAGCGCTCCCAGGCCACCTCACTGGCGGCGCGGTACAAATCCTGTTCGTTGCGGTACTCGGTGAACGACAGCAGCACCAGCACACGCTGCGCCAGCCGGCTGTAGAGGTTGAGCAGCATCGCATGCGCGAAGGACGTGCGCACGGCCACGCCGCCGCGCTGCTTGGTCACGCAGCCCGGCGGCAAGCCGGTGATGCGCAGGACCTCGGGGGCCAGGTAGTCTTCCACGCCAGCGGCGCAGGGCAAGAAGAGTTGCAGTTGGTTCACAAGGCTTTTCTCAAGGATGCGGGGGCGATGCGCAGCCCCTCGCGGTATTTGGCCACGGTGCGGCGGGCGCATTCGATGCCCTGCTCTTTGAGCATCTCGGACAACTGGTGGTCACTGAGCGGCTTGGCCGGGCTCTCGGCGCTGATAAATTGTTTGATCAGGGCCCGCACCGCCGTGCTCGACGCATTGCCACCCGACTCGGTGCCCAGGCCGGAGCCAAAGAAATACTTGAGCTCGAAGGTGCCAAACGGGGTCGCCATGTATTTGGCGGTGGTCACGCGGCTGATGGTGGACTCGTGCAGACCGAGCTCTTCGGCAATCTCACGCAGCACCAGCGGGCGCATGGCGAGTTCGCCGTGCATGAAAAAACTCTTTTGCCGCTCGACGATGGCCGAGCTGACGCGCAGGATGGTGTCGAAGCGCTGCTGGATGTTCTTGATGAACCAGCGTGCCTCCTGCAGGCGCTGCTGCAGGGCGGCGTAGCTGGACGCATCGCTACCGCCGCCCTTGTGCTGTTTGAGGGCATTGGCGTAGATGTCGTGCACGCGCAGGCGCGGCATCACATCGGTGTTCAGGCGCACCTGAAATTTGGCCTGCGTGCCCTGGCCCACCTGAATCACCAGCACATCGGGCACCACGATGTTGCGCTCCACATTCACGAAGCGGCGCCCCGGCTTGGGCTCCAGACGGGCAATCAGCGCAATGGCTTCGCGCACGGCAGCGTCCGTCGCGTCGCACAGCAGCATCAGGCGCTTGACGTCGCGTCGGGCCAGCAGCTCCATGGGTTGGGCACAAATACGCAGCGCCACCTGCACGGCGGCGGCGCGGGCCGGCTCTGCGAGCGCCAGCGGCAGCAAGGCGCGCAGTTGCAGAGTCAGGCATTCGGCCAGATCTCGCGCACCCACACCCACCGGCTCCAGGCTCTGCAGCAGCCCAAAAGCGACCGTGAAATGATGGACCAGTTGCTCCACCTGCACCTCATCGCCGCCGGCGAGCCCCTCGGCGAGCGAGGTCAGCGTGTCTTCCAGATAACCATCGTCATTGAGCGACTCGATCAGAAACTGCAAGGCGGCGCGATCCTCGGCACTCAGGCGCAAGGCCAGCGCCTGCGCGTGCAGGTGGCTTTGCAGCGACACCTGGGTGCGCGCCAGCTCGGTCACATCGGCGTCGTCATCGCCGTTGAGGTTGTTGCTGCGGGCTTTGGCGTCACCGCCCCACTCGCTGTCGTCGGGCGCCATGGAGGCGCTGCCGTCACCCTCCCAACTTTGCGCATCGTCCGCCGAGAGCGGCGAAACATTTGAATCATTTTCGGCTGTAGCCCTCGTCTCTATTGGGTAGTCAGCTACCGAACTTGTAGCGTATTCGGCGTCGAGGTCGTCGCCCCGGACCGGTGTGTCAGCCTGCGCCAGACCAAATTCCTCACGCGGCGACTCGTCTGCCGTCAACTCCAGGAATGGGTTGTCATCGAGCATCTGGTCCACCTCCGCGCTGAGCTCCAGCGTGGAGAGTTGCAGCAAGCGGATCGACTGCTGCAACTGTGGCGTCAGCGCCAGATGCTGCGAAACCCGAAGGGAAAGGCCTTGTTTCATGGGGGCAACATGTTCACATTTTGAAGTGCTCGCCGAGATAGACCCGGCGCACTTCAGCATCGTTGACGATCTCGGCCGGGGTGCCCTGGGCCAGCACGCTGCCATCGCTGATGATGTAGGCGTGGTCGCAAATACCCAGCGTTTCGCGCACGTTGTGGTCGGTGATCAACACCCCGATGCCGCGGTTTTTGAGGAAGCTGATGATGCGCTGGATCTCGATCACGGCAATCGGGTCGATCCCGGCAAACGGCTCATCGAGCAGAATGAAACGCGGCTGCGTGGCCAGTGCGCGCGCAATCTCGACCCGCCGGCGTTCACCGCCGGACAGGGCCAGCGCCGGGGTTTCCCGCAGGTGCTCCACGCGCAGGTCCTGCAACAAGGCGGTCAGTCGTTTTTCAATTTCGTCCTTGCGCAGCGGCTGGCCGGCTTCGTCATGCTGCAGCTCCAAAACCGCCCGCACGTTGTCTTCCGCGTTGAGCTTGCGAAAGATGGACGCCTCTTGCGGCAGGTAGCTCAAGCCCAGCCGGGCACGCTTGTGAATCGGCATGCGCTCAACCGAGTGACCATCGATCTTGATGTCACCGGCGCTGGCATGCACCAAGCCGACAATCATGTAGAAGGATGTCGTTTTGCCGGCGCCGTTGGGCCCCAGCAAACCGACCACCTCGCCCTTGCAGACCACCAGCGACACGTCTTTGACCACCTGGCGACTGCCGTAGAACTTCTGCAGGTGGCTGACTTCGAGTCGACTCTCACACTGGGCGCCATCGGCGCGTAACGGGACCGGACGGACAAGCTTGTCTGGCATCACTTTTTATCCCCGCCCAGCGTCGTGGTGGCGCGCAGCGTATCGGCGCTCGCTGAAGCTGCATTGGCGGGTGCCGTTGCTGCCGCTGCTGCGGCGACATTGGGTTTGGGCGTCAGCATGGCACGCACCCGGCCGCCTGTCGCGCTCGGCGAGCCTTGGGCCACACCGCCATCAATGGTGAACACGTCGGTGCGGTTGTTGTAAACGATCACGCCGCCGCTCATCTCGTCGCTCAGCGTCGCGCCCACGTAGCGGCGCAACTGCGCCTGCTTGTTGAATTTCACGGTGTCGACGCGGCTGTCGTATTCGATGCTTTCGCCCTGGCCCTCAATAAACTCATCGAGCCCTTGGCGCTTCTGGCGAAAAAACGCGAGTTTGCCGGGCTCGGCCGTGACCAGGCCGTATTGGTAACCCTCGGGGTCCTGACGTACTTCAATACGGGCGCCCCGGATCAGAATCGAGCCTTTGGTCAACACGACACGGCCGGTAAACACGCTGGTTTTCTTGGCGTCGTCATAACGCAAGGCATCGGCTTCCACATTCATGGGCTTGTCGCGGTCGGCTTGTTCAGCTCGAACCAGGCTTACGCCCGGCGCCAGGGCCGCCAGCAAAAGCACAGTGGAAAGTGATAGTTTCATAAAGGCATGAATCTTGCGTTAAGTTCTCGTCTTTTCATTGTAACGATCAGAAGCCGTTCTTGCCTCATGCCGCGCATTGAGAGAGGAAAAACAAAGCACGCAGAACCGGCACATGCCTCATGCACAGGCACCGGGCGCCCTGATCGCATGGATC
>NZ_JBAQMD010000110.1:0-24045 GCF_049302455.1 Rhodoferax ferrireducens
GTGTTTGGACAGCAACTTGACGTCTTTTTGCTTCACCCATTTGGTGACCTCGATAAATCCGTTGAAACTGGCTCCCAGTCTAGCTTGCAGCCGGTTTATGAGACGTCAACTGCCGGAAATAGGATCAACAGCACATTCACTACGATCGCACAACTCATGCCGTGATCTTCTAGAGCCCTTTCGCCAGCCGCGATAGCGTCAGCAGGTGACTTAGTGCTATGTGGCTCTAGTGCGCTGCCAAGCATTTGCAGAGCCATTTGGATACACAGCTTGGTGGACAGCTTGTCTTGTGGCGTGACTACGTCCATCACTGTTTTCTTGCCGCTTCGGTACCACGATATGGCCCCAATTGCGACCAGTACAGCGATCACCATCAACGTTGTCTGATCCATGCCAATCTCCTCCCATTTATGATTTTTTGAAGCCCATAGCCTTCACGTCTTTCGACGTTTCATTCGGTCAGAATGATAGCCGCGTAGACCCGGTGCCTGGATGACCGCTTCCGCTGCATACCTGCCGAAACCAGCCCCTTGAGTTTTTGCCTTCTCGCTCGACTTCAAACAACGCTCGCCAGCAGGGGGGGTCCGGCTACGCAACACGCCGACGCACCGCGCTCAGGATGCCGCGCAGTATCTCAATTGGTGGCGGCGGGCAACCCGGTATCACCCAATCGACCGGGATCACATTGGACACACGGCCGCAACTGGCATAACTCTCGCCAAAAATACCGCCGTCACAGCCGCAGTCACCCACCGCCACCACCAGCTTGGGCTCCGGAATGGCGTCAAACGTGCGTTTGAGCGCGGTGACCATGTTGCGTGACACCGGGCCGGTCACCAATAACATGTCGGCGTGGCGCGGGCTGGCGACAAACTTGATGCCCAGGCCCTCGATGTTGTAGTAGGGGTTGCCCAGTGCGTTGATTTCAAGCTCGCAACCATTGCACGAGCCTGCATCGACCAGGCGAATGGCGAGAGACTGACCCAGGATTTGAAGCACCTCAGCCTGAATCCGACTGATCTCATTGGTGACTGCAGCCCCGATATCGGGCGCGGGCTCGGTGCGAATACCATTCCTGGCAATTTGTTTGACGATTTTCCAAATCATAAATCGTGCCCGGAATAGCTGAGGTTGAACGACTTGTTGATGAGCGGAAAGTCGGGCACGATATTGCCCATGACGGCGTGCTCCAGCACCGGCCAGTTCTGCCAGGAGGGATCATGCAAATGGCAGCGTCGAATGCGCTGATCGCTGCTGGCACCGTTGAGCTCCAGCGCGACAAAAATCTCGCCCCGCCAGCCCTCCACCCAGCCCGCCCCGCGGCTGGCCTGCTCGGGCAAAACAATGTCCTGGCGCAAGGGGCCGGCTGGCAGACCCGCAAGAATTTGCCGGATCAGCCGCAGCGACTCAAACACTTCATCAAAGCGCACGATCACTCGGGCTGCCACATCGCCATTGCTGTGCGTGGCCATCTTGACCTGCAATACGTCATACGGCGCAGCCGCATGATCACAGCGCAAGTCCCACGCCTGCGCACTGGCCCGCCCGGCCAGACCGGTCAAGCCCAACTGGGCCGCCAGCGCCGGCGTGACCCGCCCGGTGGTCATGAAACGATCCTGCAAACCAGCATGCTCTTCGTAGATTGAACGCAAGGTCCGCACCTCGCGCTCCACGGCGTCGCATTGCCGGGTCAGTTGGTCAATATGGGCGCCATGAATGTCATGCGTCACACCGCCGGGCAGCAAGCAGTCCATCATCAAACGGTGGCCAAACATCTCCTTGGACAAGCGCAGCCAGTCTTCGCGCAGACGCGAAAACTGGGCCAAACCAAACGCGAAGGCGGCGTCGTTGCCCAAGGCCCCCAGATCACCCAGATGGTTGGCAACGCGTTCGCGCTCGAGCATCAAGGCGCGCATCCACAAGGCCCGGGGCGGCACCGCGCAGGCGCTGGCCGACTCCAAGGCCATGCAATAGCCCCAGGCGTAGGCGACGGTTGAGTCACCCGAGACCCGACCGGCCAGGCGATACGCCTGCAGCGGGTCCAACTGGGTCATGCGCTGCTCAATGCCCTTGTGCGTGTAGCCCAGGCGCTGCTCCAGGCGCAGCACTTTTTCACCGACCACCGAAAAGCGAAAATGCCCAGGCTCAATGATGCCGGCATGCACCGGACCGACCGCGATTTCATGCACGCCATCCCCTTCGACTCGCACGAACGGGTAATCGATCAAGACTTCCTCAGGAAATGAGGACGGCGCCTCGCCGGCGTGGCGCAGAGGAAAATAGTCGAAGGGCCAGGCACCGTGGTTCAGCCACGGACGCTGGTCTTTGCTGCCCTTGGTGCGAATACCCGACAAGTCGGCGGCGGCCCGCTGCATTCTGGCGGCGGCGGGGAAAAAAGGCAGCAGGTCAGGATAAGTCAGTTGCTCGCCGCCCTGTGGCAACTCCAGCCAGATCAAACCCTCCAGCACCACATAAGCGGCGCAGGCAAGCACCATTGACTCATCCGCCAGCCCTGCTGCGCCCCACATCGCCAGCAAGCGCCCGCCCCCCTCGCGCACGGCCGCAGCGGCGGCGCGCCACTCATCCACGGTGACCCGCGCGTGCCAGATCGGCACAGGTGCCAGCACGCATTGCAGCTCGACATCGAAGCCAGAAATCTTCATCAGCTCAGCCCCCCAACATCCGCGCGGCCTGGACGTACCAGGTATTGAGGTAAGGCGGAATGTACAAACCCAGCACCAAGCCCAGACTCAGGTGCACAAACACCGGCACCAAGGCCGGCGGATGCGGCAGGGCTTTAAGTGAGGTCTCGCCAAACACCATCGGCAACACCCGGATCATCATGGAGGCAAAGGCCACACCGAGCGACACAAACAAAAACGGCGCCGCCCAGGGCTGCTCACGCATGGCGGTGGTCAATATCAAAAACTCGCTGGCAAAAACGCCGAACGGCGGCATGCCCAGAATCGCCATCACGCCCAGAATCAAGCCCCAGCCGATGGTCGGATTCACCTTGATCAGGCCGCGAATCTCGCTCATGACCTGCGTACCGGCTTTTTGGGTGGCGTGCCCCACCGCAAAGAAGATCGCCGACTTGATGAGGGAATGCACCGTCATGTGCAACAAACCGGCAAAGTTGGCCACCGGCCCGCCCATGCCAAAGGCAAAAGTGATCAAGCCCATGTGCTCGATCGACGAATAGGAAAACATGCGTTTGACATCTTTTTGCCGTGACAGGAAGAAGGTCGCCACCACCACCGACAGCAGGCCAAAGCCCATCATGAGCTGGCCCGCCAGGGGTCGCATCAAGGCCCCGTCGGTCAGCACTTTGCAGCGCAACAGGGCATACATGGCCACATTGAGCAGCAAGCCCGACAGCACGGCCGAGACCGGCGTCGGGCCTTCGGCATGCGCATCGGGCAACCAGCTGTGCAAGGGCACCATGCCGACCTTGGTGCCATAGCCGATCAAAAGAAAAGCAAACGCCAGGGTGATGATGGAGGGGTCCAACTGGCCCTTGATCGCATCCAGATTGGTCCACAACAGCGTGGCCCCTTCCGGGCCGAGCACTTTTTCTGCCGCCATGTACAGCAAGACCGTGCCAAACAGGGCCTGTGCAATGCCCACGCCACACAGAATAAAGTACTTCCAGGCCGCCTCCAGACTCGCAGCCGTGCGGTACACGCTGACCAGCAGCACCGTGGTCAAGGTCGCCGCCTCCATGGCCACCCACAGGATGCCCAGGTTATTGGTGGTAAAGCCCAGCAGCATGGTGAAGCTGAACAACTGGTACATGCTGTGGTACAGCCGCATGCGCGGCGGCGTCATCTTGCCGTGGTCTTGCTCAATGCGCATGTAAGGCCGGGAAAATATCGCCGTCGTCATCCCGACAAAGGCGGTCAGCGTGACCAGGAACACATTGAGCGGATCGATGAAAAATTGGTCATGCCAGACCAGAATCGGGCCGTCCGCGACGATCTCTGCTGTCAGCACGCAGGCCGCCAGGAAGGTGCCCAGGCTGAAGACGACGTTGATGTCGCGGGCGTACGGCCGGTGCCCGATCAGCGCCAGCACCGCACCGCCCAGCAAGGGGAAACCCAGGACAAAAAACAGGGTGGACACGGTCAGTCTTCCTTGAGCGTTTCGAGGTTGTGGATGTCCAGGCTGTCGAATTTCTCGCGAATCTGGAACATGAACACCCCCAAAATCAGCACGCCCACCAGCACATCAAGCGCAATGCCAAACTCGACAATCATCGGCATGCCGTTGGTGACCGCGGTGGCGGCAAAAATCAGGCCGTTTTCCATCGATAGAAAGCCGATCACCTGCGGCACCGCCTTGGAGCGGGTGATCATCATCAAGAACGAAAGCAGCACACAGGCCAGCGCAATACCGAGCGAGCCGCCCGCCATGGATGACGATAGACGCGAGATCGGCAAGGCCAGGCTGAAGGAAAAAATCACCAGCGCAATGCCGACCAGCATGGTGGTTGGGATGTTGATCAGGGTGTCGACATCCCAGCGCACATTGAGCTTGCGGATGACCCGGTGCAGCATCCAGGGAATAAAAATGACTTTGAGCAGCAGGGTCAGGGCCCCCGAAACGTAAAGGTCAGGTTGATGCGTGACATAACCGAGCAACATCGACGCTGCCACCAGGGCGGCGCCCTGGATGGTGAACAGATTAATCAGGGAGACGATGCGCCGCTGCGAGATCATGGCAAACGACAGCATCAGAATCAGCGTTGCAAACAGGTTGATCAACTGGGGCGCTAACTTGATCATCGGACCCCCAGCAAGATGTTGACCAGCAGGCCGATCACGGCCAATAAAAAGGCAGTGCCCAGAAACTCCGGCACGCGAAAGATCCGCATCTTGGCGCTCAAGGTCTCGATCAGGGCCATCAAGACACCCCCCACCGCCAACTTGATGACGAGCACTGGCAGCGCCAGCAACAGCGCCAGTGGCGCATGGGCCTCGGCCACGCCCCAGGGAAAAAACAGCGCCAAACCGATGCAGGAATAGGCAAACAGTTTCAGGCTGGCCGCCCATTCGAGCAGCGCCAGGTGGCGCCCGGAATACTCCAGAATCATGGACTCGTGAATCATGGTGAGTTCCAGATGCGTGTCCGGGTTGTCCACCGGCACCCGGGCGTTCTCGGCCAGCGACACCATGGTGAACGCCACCCCGGCCACCAGCAGGCTGGGGTAGATGGCCAGCTCCCGATGCGCCAGCGTCTCGACAATGGTGGTGAGCGAGGTCGAGCGCGAAATCATGGAGGCACAAAAAAGCACCATCAGCAAGGCCGGCTCGGCCAGAAAACCGACCAGCATTTCCCGACGCGCACCGAGCGAACCAAATGCCGTGCCGACATCCATCGCCGCCAGGGACATAAAAACCCGCGCCAGGGCAAACAAGCCCACCAGCGCAATGGCGTCAGCAGCCGGTGACAGGGGCAGGTCGGTTGACAAAGTCGGGATGATGGCACTGGCCAGCAGCATGCAGCCGAAGACAATGTAGGGGGCCATGCGAAACAGGGGCGAAGCGTGCTCGGCCAGCACCGATTCCTTGTTGAACAGCTTGTGCAAAACGCGGTACGGCTGCAACAGATTCGGCGCCGACTTGTTCTGCAACCGGGCCCGCCATTGGTTGACCCAACCGGTCAGGAGAGGCGCCAGTACCAGCGCCATCACAATCGCCATCAATTGAGACAGGAGACCGAGCCAGCTCATTGTTTCACCACCAGCAGCACCACGATCAAGGTCAAAAAGCTGTACATCAGATAGACCGCGATGCGCCCTTGCTGCAACAGTCCAATCACTTTCGAGATGCGCTCAACCAGTCTGGCTATCGGCAGGTACAGCCAATACCAGAGCGGATCTTCGACTGTCACCCGGTAACGTGGCTGCTCATCGAAGGGCGAAGGCAGTTCGCGTTTCATGCGAAACATGGGCTCGAAAATCTGCCGGATCGGTTGCCCAAATCCTTCTGCCGTGTCCTGCATGCGGGCGTCTTGCCACGGATAGCCGCAGTCCCAGGCAGGCGCGCGCCGAATACGGCCGCTGTAAAAGCGGCGTACCAGCAAATAGGTCAAGGCAAAGAAGAACATCACACCGAGCAGAAAGATCGCCGGCGCATAACTGGCGCGCTCGATGCTCACGGGCACCAGCAGCCAGCCGCTGGCCGCCACCATCTTGGCCAGACCCGCCGACACCAACAACTGGGTGACAGGATCAATCAGGGCAATGACCTGGTTCGGAAAAAGCCCCAGCACCACACAGCCCGCCGTGAGCCAAAGCATACCCACGCGCTCCCAGGTGCCGGCGTCGTGCGCGCCCGAGAGTTTCTCCTCACGCGGCTGGCCCAGGAAGATGACGCCAAAGTACTTGACCATGGTGTAACCCGACAGCGCGGCAATCAGCGCAATCAAGGCCGCCAGCACCGGCACCAGCATATTGAGGACCGAGCTCGGCAAGCCGGAGGTGAACAAGAAGCTTTGCAGCAGCAACCACTCCGCAACAAAACCACCAAACGGCGGCAGACCGGCACAGGCCAGGACACCAATCAGGGTCGGCCAGGCGACCCAGGGCATGTAGCGCATCAGGCCACCCAATTTACCCAGGCTGCGCTCGCCGGTGGCGTGCAAGACGGCACCGGTGCTGCAGAACAACAGGCTCTTGAAAAACGCGTGGCTGAGCAGGTGATACAAGGCCGCCGTCAGAGCCAGGGCGGCCAGGGCGTGCATGCCATAGCTTGAGAACAACAGCGACAAGCCGAAACCGGCGCAGATCAAACCGATGTTTTCAATCGAGGAATAAGCCAGCAGACGCTTCATTTCCACCTGCACGGTGGAGAAAACAACGCCGAACAACGCCGTCGACAAGCCAATCGCCATCAACAGCACACCCCACCACCAGATTTTCGTTTGCAGCAAGTCAAACGACACCCGCAGGATGCCATACAGGGCAATTTTGAGCATCACGCCGCTCATCAAGGCCGAGAAAGGGGAAGGCGCCGCCGGGTGCGCCTCGGGCAACCAGGCGTGCAGCGGCAAAATGCCGGCCTTGGCGCCAAAGCCAAACACAGCCAGCACAAACGCCACCGAGCCCCAGAACGGCGACAGGTGCTGGGCCCGCATGTTGGCGAAGGTGTAGTCACCGGTGTTGGCCTGCAACACACCAAAACACAGCAAAATGCCCAAGGCGCCGATGTGGGCCACCAGCATGTAGAGATAGCCCGCAAAGCGGATTTCAGGAATGCGGTGGTTGGCGATGACCAGAAAAAACGAGGAAAAGGCCATGGTCTCCCAGACCACCATGAAGGCGTAGGCGTCGTCCGCGATCACCACCATGGCGATGCTGGCCAGAAAGATATGGTATTCAAGACAGATCAAGCCAGGCGGCGTGCCTTCACCCTGGCGAAAATAACCGGCGGCAAAGGCCGACACTCCGGCGCCGACCCCGCCGATGACGATCAGGAAGAAGGCCGACAGACTGTCCAGCCGCAAATGAAAGGGCAACTGCGGCAAACCGATCGGCAACACGGCCACCTCGGGAACACTGAACGCGGCGCTGAGGCCCACACCCAGCAACAGCAAAGCGACAAGCCCGCCCGCCGGAAACAGCACCACAGCCACCAGCCTGAAACGCCGCAGCGCAAACACACCCAGTACACCAATCAAGAGCCAGGCAACCACCACCACCAACACCCAGTCCAGATGGACCCAAGACAAGGGGTGAAAGAAAGCGTTCATGGCGCGTTAGTCAGGAAAACAGGTCGAATGCATAGGTTGCCAATGGTACTCGCTGAAATTCCGCTTATAGCGCCTGCCGCAAGCGCCCGATGCGCCGACCTCAAGCTCGGGGCAGCGTCACGCCAACTTGTCCCTGGTATTTGCCGCCACGGTCTTTGTACGAGGTCTCGCACTCCTCATCGCTCTCGAAAAACAGCACTTGCGCGCAGCCCTCGCCGGCGTAAATCTTGGCCGGCAAGGGGGTGGTGTTGCTGAATTCAAGCGTAACGTAACCTTCCCATTCGGGCTCAAAAGGCGTGACGTTGACGATGATGCCGCAGCGCGCGTAAGTGCTTTTGCCCAGGCAGATGGTGAGCACATTGCGCGGGATGCGAAAGTACTCCATGGTGCGCGCCAGCGCGAAGCTGTTGGGCGGGATGATGCAACTGTCGCCATGAAAATCGACAAAGCTTTTTTCGTCGAAGTTCTTCGGGTCCACCACGGTGCTGTGGATGTTGGTGAAAACCTTGAATTCGGGTGCGCAGCGGATGTCATAGCCGTAGCTGCTGGTGCCATAGCTGACGATTTTGTTGCCATTGGCATCCTGGCGGACTTGGCCGGGCTCAAAGGGTTCAATCATGCCGTGCTGCTGCGCCATGCGGCGGATCCATTTATCGCTTTTGATCGTCATGGGAATGAGGCTCCTGAGTTGGGCCAGATTGTAAGCGTGACACCTGCTATCAATTAAGGTGAATTGACGTAATGGGGTCGCGGGCTGGAGGCCTGTTTCTTTGCGAATCCTCAAGAACTTCGCCACCGCGTGACGCGATGATGAAACATGCGCAAAGCGATCAAATCGACTGGTGTCGAGCACAAGGCTGCACGAGGCAAAGCCGTCGCGCGAAAAAGGTATGTCTGCCGATTGCCGCTTGAACTGGCATCCCGGCTGGAGGCCCTGCGCGAGGCGTATCCGGGCAAGAAGCGAAGTGAACTTCTGGAGGATCTGCTGCGCCTGGGGCTGGCCGAGGTCGAGCGTGCCTGGGCGGGCGCCACAGCTTCAGAGGCGGCATTTCATCCAGACACCCGGCAGCCGATCTACCTGCCGACGGGACCATTCGCAGAATTTCACAGCCTTGTTCACAAGCATCATCTGGCCTTGGAGCATGAGTTTGCCAAAGATGATGATCCACAAGCCTCGTACCCGGTTGATGACTACGTGCTGGACGCCAACGAGTAGCGAACAGCCCAGGCCAAGCGCTGGCGTCACCGGGGCCGGACCGGTCCGGGGCCAGAAATAAATTCAAAATCAATAGCTACAAACCCAATAAAGACGGGGGCTAGAGGCCAAAAATGCTTAAAGATTTTGAGAGATAACCGTCTTTTCCACCAGACGGTCATCGCCCAGCACGATCATGGCAAACAGTAGCTCATCGAGACTGTTGGCGCTCGCGGTCCGGCGCGCCAGCAAAAGCGTGGCCTGCGGGTTCAAGACCACAAAATCGGCTTCGCAACCGGGCTGCAGATTGCCTACGGCTGGCGCACCGTGTCGGCCGTCCAGCCCCAGCGCCTGCGCTGCGCCCAAGGTGTGTTGCCACCACAAATGTTGCGGCGCCAGCGACAAACCCGCTTTGGTCTGCCCTTCGCGGCCCACGTAGTAAGCCGCCAGCATGGTGTGAAACGGACTGAAACTGGTGCCCCCGCCCACATCGCTGGCCAGGCCGTAGGAGAAGCCGGCCCGGTCGGCCGCTGCATAGTCAAAAAAGCCGCTGCCCAGAAACAGATTGCTGGTCGGGCAGACCGCGGCGCCGGCGCCAGTGTCGCGCATCAGGGCGCGATCCATCTCATCGAGGTGCAGGCAGTGAGCGTAAATTGCGCGCGGACGCATCAGGCCGAAATCGGCATAGGTGCTCAGGTAGCTGCGCGAGGCGGGAAACAGCGCGCGCGCCCATTTGATTTCATCGGGGTTCTCCGCCACATGCGATTGAATCCAGACCCCGGGGTATTTGGCCGCCAACACACCGGCCCCGCGCAATTGGGCCGCTGAACAACTGGGCGCAAAACGCGGTGTGATGGCATAACCCAGACGGCCCCTGCCATGCCATTTTTGCAGCAAGGCCTCGGAGTCGATCAGGCTTTGCTCGGTCGCGTCCAGCGTCCCGTCGGGCGCGGCGCGGTTGAGCAGCTCGGCCGGGGCATGGCGGTCCATCAGGCACAGCCCGGTGATCAGGCGCAGACGCTGATGGAGCGCCTCGGTGAACAGTGCGTCGACCGATTCGGCGTGTGCGGTGGCAAACGCCAGCGCCGTCGTGACGCCGTTGCGCAACAGTTCTGCTATGAAAAATGTAGCTTCTTGTGCACTGTATTCGGGGGCTGAGAAGCGTTTTTCCTCGGGAAATGTGTACTTTTCCAACCATGGCAACAAACCATCGGCGGGTGAGCCGATGACCTTGGTCTGCGGGAAGTGGATGTGCAGGTCCACAAAGCCGGGGGCGATGATGCGCCCCGGCAGGTGCTCCAGTTCGATGGCGAGGAACTTGTCCTTCAGATCGCGGTACGGACCCACCGCCTGCACCACCTGCATGCCAGCGCCATTGGGACCCACGACCAGCAGACCGTCTTCTTCGAAGACAGCCGCGTGGCATGGCTCGCGCTCAGGGGCGAAACGCAGAATGGCGGCGCGGTAGGCTTTCATGGCGCTTGCATCAAGGCAGCTTGCCCTGCACCCCTTGCACCAGCCAGTTCATCGTGAGAATCTGCTCATCCGTCAGTGTCTGTCCTTTGGCGATGACTTCCTGGCCCTCATTGTCCCGCACCGCCTGACTGGCATAAAACGGGTGCAACTTGCCTGCGGCCATGTCTTTTTGGCGCGCCAGTACTTCTTGCTGTACCGCTTTCGGCACTTTCGAGCCAAAGCCCTCGACCTTGATCATGCCCTCACGCACGCCACCCCACACGCCACCGCTCTTCCAGCTGCCATTGAGCACCGCTTGCGCGCGCCGGGTGTAGTACGGGCCCCATTGGTGGGTGACGGCGACGATCTGCGCGTCGGGAGCCATTTTTCGCATGTCCGAGTGATAGCCCACGGCCAGTTTGCCGCGCTCCTGCGCTGCCACCATGACGGCCGATGAACCGGTGTGAAAAGCAATCACATCGACGTTCTGGTTGAACAGCGTCATGGCGGCGTCGCGCTCGCGGCTGGGGTCAAACCAGGTATTGAGCCACACGACTTTGACTTCTGCCTTCGGGTCCACGGAGCGCATGCCCAAGGTGAAGGCGTTGATGCCCTGCAACACTTCGGGAATCGCAAAGCCAGCCACGTAACCGGCCACATGGCTGGTCGTCATGCGCCCGGCGGCAATGCCGGCCAGGTAGCGGCCCTCGTAGTAGCGCGCGTTGGCCACCGCCACGTTGGGCGCGGTCTTGTAACCGGTGATGGATTCGAACTTGACGTCCGGGAACTCCTGCGCCACCTTGAGCGTGGGCTCCATGTAACCAAAGCTGGGCGTGAAAATCAGCTTGTGGCCCTTGGCGGCGAGGTCGCGGATCACACGCTCGGCATCCGGCCCTTCGGCCACGTTTTCAACATAGGTGGTTTTGACCTTGGCGCCCAGTGCAGCCTCAACGGCCCGGCGCCCCTCGTCGTGCTGGCGCACCCAGCCGGTGTCCAGCAGCGGGGCCACATACACGAAGCCAATTTTGAGCGGTTCCTTGGCGGCAAGCGGCGCGGCAGTTTGCGAAAAAACGGGAGAAATAAAACAGGCGGCCGCGAGCGCGGCGACGAGGTTTTTATACATGGTAGTCCTCTACATGGCTCCGAAACATAAAAGCAAGGCCCGTCGGAGCAGCGGGCCTTGTCTGTGATTTTAACGTCGCGCGGGGCGTCGCGAATCGGAGTCAACCCTGCTATTCAAAAGTCTCGAATGCGCCCGCCAATCGATCAAAGTACTGCCGCTTGAGCCTGTCGTCAATGAAACTCGCCTCAAAACTGTTGTGCGCCAACTGGTAGGCGTGCTGGGCCGTCAGCCCCAGCGCGGCAAAGGTCTGGGTGAAGTTCTGGTTGATGTAGCCGCCAAAATAGGACGGGTCATCCGAGTTGACCGTCGCCACGATACCGGCGTCCAGCAGGCGCCCCAAATTGTGCGCCGCCAGGGTGGGGAAGACACGCAGCTTCAGGTTGGAGAGCGGGCACACGGTAAGCGCAATGCGGTCCCTGGCCAGACGCGCCATCAGCAACGGGTCTTTGACGGCTTGCACGCCGTGGTCGATACGCTCCACCTTGAGAACATCGAGCGCACTCCAGATATAAGCGGGCGGGCCCTCCTCGCCCGCATGGGCCACCAGCCGCAGGCCCAGCTCGCGGGCGCGGGCAAACACGCGGGCAAACTTTTCCGGCGGATGACCCATTTCACTCGACGCCAGGCCCACCCCCACCAATTTGTCAAGATGAGGCAGGGCCTGCTCCAGGCACTCAAACGCCTCTTGCTCACTCAGGTGGCGCAAGAAACAGAGAATCAACGAGGCATTCATGTCAAATTCGACACGCGCATCAACGCAGGCACGGTACAGGCCGTTGATGACCACGTCCGCGCTCACGCCGTGAGCCGTATGCGTCTGGGGGTCGAAAAATATCTCGGCATGCAGCACGTTGTCGGCCGCAGCGCGGGCCAGATAAGCATGCGTCATGTCATAGAAATCCTGCTCGGTGCGCAGCACCAGCGTGCCCGCGTGGTAGATGTCCAGAAAGCTCTGCAGGTTGTCAAATACATAGGCCGCCCGCAGGGACGCCACATCCGGATAGGCGATGGACACGCCGTTGCGCTGGGCCAAGGCAAACATCAGCTCCGGCTCCAGCGATCCTTCAATGTGGATGTGCAACTCGGCCTTCGGGATGGTGCGCAGCAGCTCGGGCAGGCGCTCTTGGGGAACCGGTTTGATGGTCATGATGCTCACGCTACCTTTCGCGACGACGCCGCGCTGTGTTGATTTTCAAGATTGGCACCAGGTGCCCGCGCCAGCAAACCGTCGGCCACCGTCGGGTAGCGCAACGCCAGCCGCAATTCACGCTTCAGGCGTGTGTTGTCCATGCGGCGCGACTCGCTCATAAAACTCAGCAGCATCAAGGACAAGTGCGCGCTGGCCGTGCTTCTGGGCACGCGCGGCGGGCGCGCCAAGCCATACAGGTCGGCAGCCAGATCAAAGTAGTCGCCCATCTTGAGGCAGGTGTCATCGTTCACGTTGTAAATGCGTTGCGCTTGAGCGCGCCACAGCGCCGCCACGCAGGCGCGGGCCAGATCGTCGGCATGGATGTGGTTGGTATAGACATCATCGGCGGCCTGCAGCACCGGCGTACCTTTGATCAGCCGCGCCTGCGGCGTGCCGTTCAAGCGGTCGGGTGCGTAGATGCCGGGAATGCGCAAAATGCTGCTGCGCACGCCGCTGGCGCGGCCAAAAAAGCGCATGGTGTTCTCGGCATCAATTCTCCTCCTGGCCCTTGCTGTATCTGCATGAGTAGCTCTTGTTTCAATAGCAATTTCACCGTGGCAGTCGCCATACACGCCGCTGGTGGAGGCATACACCAGGGCGTCCGGTCGACTGCGCAGGCACAAGGCACGGGTCAAGGCCAGGCTGCGTGAATCAGTCCAGCCTTCATCGGGCGGCGGCGCCAGATGCAGCACCCGATGCGCCAGTCCGCCCAGGCGGCGCAGCGACGCGGGCGCATCCAGGTTGCCAGCTAAGGGCGTGATGCCTCGCTGACGCAGTTCAGCGGTGCGCTCCACGCTGGAGGTGAGCGCCAGCAGCCGCACCCGGGCGGGCAGCGCCTGCGCCACGCGCAGGCCGATATCGCCACAGCCGACGATCAACACCCGCAGACGGCGGAAACGGGCCGGCAAGGCGCCGGGGCGGGTCGCGTACAGGCTGCGGGCGGGGCTTGGATTTGAAGGCAAAATCGGGGTACTCACGTATTAAGGACGGTGCTTGTTGCGACGCAGCAGCGGTCCGTCCCGCAAAATATCAACCCTACAACTCTACCCCAAGGACATACCCCCCATGACGCGCAGCGCAACCCGGGCTCCGGGCTTTCACATCACGGTTCAACCCAGCGGCCGCGCCTTCACCACCGAGACGGACGAGACGATTTTGGCGGCCGGGATTCGCGCCGGTGTCGGCCTGCCCTATGGCTGCCAGGATGGCGCCTGCGGCTCTTGCAAGTGCAAAAAGCTCGAAGGCATCGTGGTGCATGGCGCGCACCAGAGCAAGGCACTGAGCGACGAGGAAGAGGCCCAGGGCTGGGTCCTGACCTGTTGCGCCGTGGCCCACAGCGATGTGCTGCTGGAGTCGCGCCAGGTCACGCGGGAAAACGCCTTGCCCATCAAGAAGATGCCCACCCGCGTCAGTGCCATGGAAAAGCTGTCGCCGGATGTGATGCGCCTGCAATTGCAGTTGCCCGCCAGCGAGCCGTTCAACTACCACGCCGGCCAGTATGTTGAATTTCTTTTGCGCGATGGCGTGCGCCGCAGCTATTCCATCGCCAATGCGCCGCACACGCCGGCAGCCCCCGACGGCAAGCCCGGCGCGCTGGAGCTGCACATTCGCCACATGCCGGGCGGCCAATTTACCGACCATGTGTTTGCTGCCATGAAAGAGAAAGACATCCTGCGCATCGAGGGCCCGTATGGCAGCTTCTACTTGCGTGAAGACAGCAGCAAACCGATCGTGCTGCTGGCCGCGGGCACCGGGTTTGCGCCCGTCAAGGCCTTGATAGAACAGCTCCAGTTCACGGGCAGCACGCGCCCCGTGACGCTGTACTGGGGCGGTCGGCGCCCGGCTGACCTGTACCTGGACGCCTGGGTCAGAGCCAAACTGGCTCAAATGCCGAACCTGCGCTACGTGCCGGTGGTGTCGAACGCGCTGCCCGAAGACAGCTGGTTGGGGCGCACCGGTTTTGTCCATCTGGCCGTGTTGCAGGACATACCGGACCTGTCTGGCTACCAGGTCTATGCCAGCGGCGCCCCCATCGTGGTGGACTCGGCCCACGCCGCCTACACGCAGGCGGGCCTGCCGTCAGACGAGTTTTATGCCGACGCGTTCATCACCGAGGCCGACAAGGCCCGGGATGTCGCAACCATCTAACATTCACACGAGGTACTCCCATGCATTACAAATCACTCCTTCTCACTGTCCTCACCCTTCTCGCCACCGCCACGGCGCCGGTCGTGCAGGCCCAGAGCAAACCCATTCGTCTGATCGTGCCCTACGCCGCGGGCGGCCCGCTGGACGTGACAGCGCGGGTGCTGGCCGAGGCCGTCAAGGACAGCCTGGGCACCGTCATCGTCGACAACAAGCCCGGTGCGGGCGGCAACATCGGCGCTGACGCCGTTGCCAAGGCCGCCCCCGACGGGCTGACCATCGGCATCGCCGCCACCGCCACCCATGCAGTGAACCCCTGGCTTTTTGCCAAGATGCCTTTTAACGCGGCCACCGACTTTGCCCCCATTACCCAAATGGTGCGCGTCCCCAATGTCTTGGTCATGAACGCCGACACCGCCCGGCGCCTGAAAATCAGCAGCGCCAGCGACCTGATTGCCTACGCCCGTGCCAACCCGGCCAAACTCAACTATGGCAGCGGCGGCAACGGCAGCGCCGGTCATCTGGCCGGTGAAATGTTCAAGAAAGAGGCTGGCATCTTTGCCGTGCACATTCCCTACAACGGCGGCAACCCGGCGCAGTTGGCCCTGCTCGGCGGCCAGGTCGATTTCAATATCGACAACCTCGCCACAGCGGCCCCCAACATTCGCTCCGGCAAGCTTATTGCACTGGCAGTGACCACGCCAACCCGCGTTGCCGCCCTGCCCGACACACCACCGCTGGCCGACACCCTCAAGGGGTTTTCCATTGACACCTGGTGGGGTTTGGTGGCACCGGCCGGCACGCCCAAAGAGACCATCACACGGCTCAATCAGGCTTTTGTTGCCGCGCTGAACGCACCCGCGACCAAATCCCGTTTTGCAACCCTGCTGGCCGAACCCGCGCCCAGCACACCAGAAGAATTTGGCGCCTTGATGCAAAAGGAACGCGCCAAGTATGAAAAACTGGTGAAGATGTCAGGCGCCCGGGTCGATTGACGGGGGGACCGCCAGTCGACTTTCCAGGGCCCAGGCCACGTGTTCCCGAACCAGTGCGCTCGGGTGCTCGGCGCGCGCCGCCAGCGCCTGCACCAGTTCTGCCGCCGGGGCCGCGCGTAACGCATTGCCCAGGGCCACCGCAATATTGCGCAGCCAGCGCTCATGACCGATACGCCGGATCGGGCTGCCTTCGGTGAGACGCAAAAAATCTTCTTCCGTCCAGGCAAACAGGGTCACCAGCTGACTGCCGCCCAAGCCGGGGCGCTCATCAAAATCGGGCAAGGCACTGCGCTGCGCGAACTTGTTCCAGGGGCAGATCAGCTGGCAGTCGTCACAACCGTAAATGCGGTTGCCGATCAAGGGGCGCAGCGCCAAAGGGATCGGCCCCGCATGCTCAATGGTGAGGTAAGAGATGCAGCGCCGGGCGTCGAGTTGCTGCGGCGCCACAATGGCCTGCGTCGGACAGACCTCGATACAGGTCGAGCAGCTGCCGCAATGGTCCGTCACCGGCGCGCTGGTCGGCAAGGCCAGATCGACATAAATTTCACCCAGGAAAAACATCGATCCCGCTTCGCGGCTGAGCACCAGCGTGTGTTTGCCGCGCCAGCCCTGGCCACTGCGCGCGGCCAGCTCAGCCTCCAGCACCGGTGCTGAATCGGTGAAGACACGATGACCAAACGGTCCCATCTCCAGGGCGATGCGCTCGCTCAACTGTTGCAGGCGCTTACGCAATACCTTGTGGTAGTCCCGCCCCCTGGCGTAGACTGACACGATGCCCTCGCTCGGTCGCGTCAGCCGGTCAAACTCGATGGCCTGCCACCCGGGCTTTGTGGCGGCAGGCAGATAGTCCATGCGCACCGTAATGACACTCACGGTGCCGGGCACCAACTCGGCGGGGCGGGCGCGCTTGAGACCGTGTGCTGCCATGTAGGCCATGTCACCATGAAAACCACGCGCCAACCAGGTCGATAATCCCTGTTCAGATGAAGACAAATCCACACCGGCCACACCAATTTGGGAGAATCCCAGCTCCCGGGCCCAGGCCTGAATTTTGGAGACCCATTGACTGGCCTCGGTATGAATATTGAAGTTGGTCACCGCCCGATTGTAAAAAGCCTGCTGTGGCCGAACGAGAACGCCACGCGGGACTTCGCCACAGCGCTGGCCAGCGCGCCGGCCCTGCGCAACGCTTTCATCGAATTGCAGGGTGATCTGGGTGCTGGCAAGACCACGCTGGTGCGCCACCTGTTGCGCGCCCTGGGGGTGCCGGGCCGGGTCAAAAGCCCCACCTATGCCGTGGTGGAACCCTACGAGCTGGCTGACCTCAACTTGAATGTCTGGCATTTCGACTTCTACCGTTTCAGCGACCCGCGTGAGTGGGAAGATGCCGGTTTCAGGGATATTTTCGCTAGCAGCGGTCTCAAGCTGGCCGAATGGCCGCAGAAAGCGGCTGGCTTTCTGCCCCGCGCCGATTTGATCATTCACCTGGAAGCCGTGACCGAGGCGTCGCGACAAGTGACCCTGACCGCGCAGACCGCGCTGGGCCTGGCCTTGCTGCAGGCCGTCAGCCGCGACCCATCGGTACCCGGAAGACAGGGCGCGCAAGACCTGCCCCGGGACCCGCCATGAAACGGCGCAGCCTGTTGCAGTCCGGCGCCCTCGTGCTGTTGCTGGGCACACAGCACCTGGCCCGGGGAGCCACCATCCTGGCGGTGCGGGTGTGGCCGGCGCCCGACTACTCGCGCGTCACCATCGAGTCCGACACGGCCCTCAAGGTCAAACAGTTTTTTATCGCCAACCCGCCGCGCCTGGCGGTGGACATCGAGGGCATCGACCTCAACCCGGCGCTCAAGGAGCTGGTGGCCAAGGTGCGCAGCGACGACCCCAATATTGCGGGCATTCGGGCCGGACAAAACGCGCCGGGCACGGTGCGTCTGGTGCTGGACCTGAAGCAGCCCATAGCCCCTCAGGTCTTCACGCTGACGCCGGTCGCCGCCTACCAGCACCGGCTGGTGTTCGATTTGTACCCCACCCAGGTGAGTGACCCGCTGGAGGCGCTGATTGCCGATCGGATCAAAGACCAGGCGCGGGCAAGCCCCAGCCCTGCCACCCCCACCACGGGTGATCCTTTGGGTGAACTGATCGCCCAGCGCAGCCAGCGACCCCCTCTCAAGCTGGGCGGCCCGGATTCAATCCTGAACTCAGCCAACGCCAAAATTGCTAGCAATTCAGTAGCAAATAGCGACCTATCCACGGGGGCTAGAGGCCAAAAAGGCATCAATAATTTCGGCACGGACAGCGCGCCGGTCCAGTCGTTGGGCGTTACCGACCGCTTGATCATCATTGCCCTGGACCCCGGCCATGGGGGTGAAGACCCCGGCGCCATCGGCCCCGGCGGCACGCGCGAAAAAGATGTGGTGTTGCGCCTGGCGCACCGATTGCGCGATCGCATCAATGCCACCGTCATCAAGGGCAACACCATGCGCGCCTACCTCACGCGCGACGCCGACTTCTTTGTGCCGCTGCATGTGCGGGTACAAAAGGCGCGCCAGGTCCAGGCGGACCTGTTTGTCAGCCTGCATGCCGACGCCTTCTTCACCCCGCATCCGCAGGGCGCCAGCGTGTTCGCCCTGAGCCAGGGCGGCGCCTCCAGCAGTGCGGCGCGCTGGATGGCAGCGAAGGAAAACAAGGCCGACCAGATTGGTGGCTTGAATATCAAGGCCCGGGACGCGCAGGTGAAGCGGGCCCTGTTTGACATGAGCACCACGGCCCAGATCAGCGACAGCCTGAAGCTCGGCAGCGCCATGCTGGGCGAGATCGGCCGAGTTGGCAAGCTGCACAAAGCCCGGGTCGAGCAAGCCGGCTTTGCCGTGCTGAAAGCGCCCGACATCCCCAGTGTGCTGGTGGAGGCTGCTTTTATCAGCAACCCGGAAGAAGAGATCAAGCTCAACAGCGAGGCCTACCAGGAGCAGTTGGCCAGCGCGCTGATGCGCGGCATTGAAGGCTACTTCTCCAAAAATCCGCCGCTGGCCCGAAATCGTTCGGTTTAAGTCAGAGCCAGACAGCCGGGGTTGACGGCGCTGCGGCAACGGTAGATACCCTAATTGCGCCAAGCCAGGCAGGCACACCAGAATCACGCCTTATTGACTTGGGTGCTGTCGCCGACATTGCCCCAAAAAAATTACCATGACTGCTGCTGCCCTCGATCTCATCCATGCCGTGTTTGCCAAGACCACCCTTGGTCAACAGGAGATCCAGTCCCGTGCACTGGGCTTGGGGCCGCTGCCACGGCGGCTGCTGGTGCTCGTTGACGGAAAACGCAGCGGCCAGGAACTCGCCGTCTTCGCGGCGGGCCAGGACATCGAAGCATTGCTCACCCAATTGATGGAGAACGGCTGCATCGAGGCACAAGCGCCGATCAATGCGCTGTCAGCGCCCGAGGCCGCTGCCGCGGCGACTCAACCGGCCCCAGGCGCCGGCGTGGCCAAGCTACCCCCGGCCGAGTCGCGCAGTCCGAAAGATATCGAGATGGCGCGCAACTTCATGACCAATACCACCAACACGGTCTTCGCCCAGAACACGCGCCTGACCCTGCTCGAAGCCCTGCTGGCCTGCAAGACAAGCCAGGACCTGCGCCGGGTTTACCCGTCCTGGGTCGAAACCATGAGCTCCAGCCTGATTGGCAGCAAGCGCCTGCCCGAATTTCGCGAGAAGCTGTTCAAGGTGCTTTAGGGAGCAGCCAGCCCTCTTGTCCGGGGTGTGCGGCTCAGACTTGCCCTGCCTTGCGCCGCGACTTCCACGCGCCAAACAGGATCACCAGCCCGGGAATCAGAATCATGGCCCAGATGATCTTGTCCAGATTCGCCTTCACAAACGGAATATTGCCAAAGAAATAGCCGATGGTGATGATGCCAACAACCCAGAGCGTGCCGCCCGTCACATCAAAAAAGGTGAAGCGGGTCCGGGTCATCTTCGCCACTCCCGCCACAAAAGGCGCAAAAGTGCGCACAAAGGGCATGAAGCGCGCTGCCACGAGGGTGATGCCACCGTAGCGCTCGTAAAAATCATGCGCCCGGTCAAAAGCGGCTTTATTGAACAGCCGGGAGTCCTCCCACTTGAACACCCGCGGCCCAAAGTAGCGCCCCAGCGCGTAGTTGGACTGGTTGCCCAGCACGGCCGCCGCCAGCAACAGGCCCACCGACAGCGGGTAACTCATCAGCCCGACACCACACATGGCGCCCACCACAAACAAGAGCGAGTCGCCGGGCAGAAAGGGCATCACGACGACACCGGTCTCGACAAAGATCACCAAAAACAACAGCGCATACACCCACAGGCCGTAGCTGCGCACAAAAGCCTCCAGGTACTTGTCAACGTGGAGAATGAAGTCAAAGAGAAAGGTAATGATTTCCATGGGGCTGGATTATCCCCGCCACCTAAAATACATCCCTGTGAACACCGCCCTATCCCTCTCCCCCCGCCAGCCTATCCGCGAACTGCCCGACGAGCTGATCAGCCAGATTGCCGCCGGTGAGGTGGTGGAGCGGCCCGCCTCGGTGGTGCGTGAGTTGGTGGACAACGCGCTCGACGCCGGCGCCACGCAGGTCACGGTGCGGCTGCTGGCCGGCGGCGTACGCCTGATTGCGGTGGAAGACGACGGCGCGGGTATCCTGCGCGAAGAACTGCCGATGGCTTTCAAGCGCCACGCCACCAGCAAGATCAGCAGCCTGACTGATCTGGAGTCAGTGGGCACCATGGGCTTTCGCGGCGAGGCACTGGCAGCTATTAATTCAATAGCTGACTGCGCCATACTATCAAGGGCCAGCGGCCAAAACAATGCCTATTTGCTGGATGGCGGCAGCGGCGAGCTGCAGCCGGTGGCGCGCGGCACCGGCACCACGGTGGAGGTGAAGGAGCTGTTCTTCAGCACCCCGGCGCGGCGCAAATTCCTGAAAACCGACGCCACCGAGTTGGCGCACTGCGTCGAGGCGGTGCGCCGCCACGCCCTGGCGCGCCCCGATGTGGGCTTCGCCATCTGGCACGAGGGCAAACTGGTGGAGCAGTGGCGCCGTTGCGAGGGCCGCGGCCCTGCCCTGGCCGCGCTGGAGCAGCGCCTGGCCGATGTGCTGGGTGCAGAGTTTGTGGCGCGCTCGGTGTGGGTCGATTTTGAAACCAGCGCCAGTCCGGGCCGCAGCGACAGCACACCAAGCATCCGGGTTTGGGGCCGGGCCGGTATTCCGGATGCCGCACGCGCGCGCGCTGACCAGCAGTTTGCTTACGTCAACGGCCGCTTTGTGCGCGACAGGGTTCTGTCGCATGCCGCCCGCAGCGCCTACGACGACGTGCTGCACGGCCAGCGCCAGCCGGTGTTTGCGCTGTATGTCGAGATTGATCCGACCCGCGTCGATGTCAACGTGCACCCGACCAAGATTGAGGTGCGCTTCAGGGACAGCCGCGAGGTGCATCAGGCCGTGCGCCACGCGGTGGAAGACGCGCTGGCAGCGCCGCGTGTGGGCAGCGCCACCTCCTTGGGCACAACCGCCGGGCAGAGCGCTGCCGCCGCCAATGCAGGCCTTGCCCCTGAGCCCTCCGTTCCGACTGTTTATATACAAAATCAGCCTTTAGCCCCCGTCCCCTATGACCAAGTAGCTATCAATTTTGAAGTGCAAGCCGGTCACCGGGTGAGCGACCTGGGCGCACTCTGGCAACCGGGTGGGTCCGCGCCAGCGGGCCAGCACAACAACCAAGCCCTGGCTGCGCCCTTGGCCACACCGCCCGCTGCACCCTTGCCCGGCGGCGACTGGCCCTTGGGGCGCGCACTGGCGCAATTGCAAGGCATCTACATACTGGCCGAGAACGCGCAAGGGCTGATCATTGTCGACATGCACGCCGCCCACGAGCGCATCGTTTATGAGCGGCTGAAAGCGCAGTGGCATGAGCGAGGCAGCGCTGACGATGCCACGTCAGGCTGGGTCGGCTCGTCGGCCACCCGGCCCGGCTTGGCCAGCCAACCGCTGCTGATTGCGGCCACGTTTGCCGCCACGCCGAGCGAAGTCGCCACCGCCGAGGCGCACGCCGACACCCTGCAAACCTTGGGTCTGGAGATCACCCCGTTTTCCGCGAAAACGCTGGCGGTACGCGCCGTGCCCACCACGCTGGCCCAGGGCGACGCGGTCGAACTGGCGCGCGGCGTGCTGGCCGAACTGGCCCAGCATGAAGCCAGCACCGTCATCGAGCGGGCGCAAAACGAGTTGCTCTCCAGCATGGCCTGTCACGGTGCGGTGCGCGCCAACCGTCGGCTGACACTGGAAGAAATGAACGCACTGCTGCGCCAGATGGAAGCCACCGAGCGCAGCGACCAGTGCAACCACGGCCGCCCGACCTGGCGCCAATTCAAACTGAGCGAACTCGACGCCTTGTTCCTGCGCGGGCGTTGAGCCCGCCAGACCCACCCGAGCGACGGCGTCCAGCCCTTCATTCCTGACCCATGCCTTCCATCTCCTCCTTGCGGCGCCTGTCAGCGCCGGCGCCGCGCGCCCGCATCGGAAGCGAGGCTGGCGCCTTGTGGCAGCTGGCGTGGCCGATCCTGATCGGGCAACTGGCCAACGTCGGCATGTCGGTAGTGGAGGTGGCCATGGCCGGGCACGCCTCGGCCAACGATCTGGCCGGGGTGGCACTGGGCGTGTCGATCTGGAACATGGTCATCATCACCCTCATGGGTGTCATGATGGCGGTCAATCCCATGGTGGCCCACCTGGTGGGAGCGCGTGAATTCAGCCAGGTGCCGCATGTGGTGCGCCAAGCGCTGTGGCAAGCCCTGGGTGTGGGCTTGGTTGCCGTGCTGCTGGCGAACTTGGCAGGCAGCGTGTTTGACCATCTGGCGCTGCAGGCGCAGGTGCGCGACCTGGCGAAAGACTTTGTGGTGATCACCAGCCTGGCCTTGCCCGCCTTTGCGGCCTACCGCGTGCTGTACGGCTACAGCGTCAGCCTGAACCAGACCAAACCCGTGATGGTGATTGCGCTGGGCGCGCTCTTACTCAACGTGGTGGTGAACTGGCTGCTGGTATTCGGCAAGCTGGGCTTGCCCCGGCTGGGTGGCCTGGGCTGCGCCTGGGCCACCTTGGTCTGCGTCTGGTTCAACCTGCTGGCCCTGCTGTGGTGGATGCGCCGCGCCAGCGCCTACCGCAGCACCTGGCCGTTCGCGCGCTTCGAGTGGCCGCACTGGCCGCAAGTGCGCAGCCTGCTGCACCTGGGCTTGCCCATAGGTATCACTTATTTTGCCGAGACCAGCGCCTTCAGCCTGATTGCCTTGCTGATCGCCAGGTTTGGCAGCACGGAGATGGCAGCGCACCAGATTGCCCTGAATTTTTCTTCCCTGGTATTCATGCTGCCGCTGAGTGTGGGGCTGGCGCTTTTGACCCGGGTCGGCCAGTCGCTGGGCGCGGGCGAGGCGCACGCGGCGCGCTTTCGCGCCTGGGTGGGCGTGGCCATGGCGCTCGGGTTTGCCGTGCTGTCAGCCACCGGCATGGCGGTGTTCAGCACGCAAATTGCCGCCGCCTACACCAGCGATGAAGCGGTGGCTGGGACGGCGGCGCAACTGCTGTTTTTGGCTGCCCTCTTTCAGCTCTCGGATGCCACGCAGGTCGCCACCAGCTGCGCCATTCGCGGCTACAAGGTCACGCGCGCGCCGATGCTGATCCAGCTCACCGCCTTCTGGGTGTTTTCACTGCCGCTGGGTTATGCGCTGGGGCTGGCGCCAAAGTGGCTGCCGTGGGCGCCGGCCGAGCCGATGGCAGCAAGAGGCTTCTGGATCGCGCTCGTGGTGGGTTTGACGGTGGCAGCCTTGGGCTTGAGCGCCCTGCTGCGCTTCGTGGCGCGCCAGCACTTGCCGCCAGATCAGCCCATCGCCCTACCGGCGACGAGTTGACTGGCGGTCATGAAGCCAGGGTGTAGTCGTTGGACGTGAATCTAACCCGCGTGCAAGTTTCGCAGTGAGCCTATTTTTGAATTCTCTTTGAGTACTGCAGCGCATGCCGGCCAATCGCCCTCCGCGCACATTTGTGGCGTTTTCATTATTTATGCGTTGTATTCCCCCCCTTGTATGCTGATAACAGGGAGGTTGGAGCAAGTTAATGAAATTTGTTTTGGGGAGTTATTCACAGCCTGTTGCCCCTCTGAGTTCGCAATTCGT
>NZ_JBAQMD010000111.1:0-13097 GCF_049302455.1 Rhodoferax ferrireducens
GGCCTCATACGCTTCGCTTTTTGAAATCGGCCTCGACATCCGCCCTACCCACACCCCTCACGTTCTTGATTTAAACGCCCGGGCGCAATTTGACTTACCAATAATGCAACTCTTTTGCCTGACTGCGATTACCCCATGAGCCAGTTCATCCGTCACTACCTGTTGAGCCTGCAGTTTTTTACCCGCATCCCGGTCACCGGGCGCTTGGCGGACTGGGTGGGTTTTAGTCCGGCCATGCTGCGTGCCAGTGCCGGGCACTTCCCCGGCGTGGGCGTGCTGGTGGGGGCTCTGGTGGCGGCGTTCACGGCGTTGCTGCTTTTCGTTCTGCCAGCCACAGGCTCGACACCGCTGGTGGCGGCGGCGCTGGGTACGGCATTGGGTGTGCTGCTCACCGGTGCGTTTCATGAAGATGGCCTGGCCGATGTGTTTGACGGCCTGGGCGGCAGTGCCGAGCGCGACCGGGCGCTAATCATCATGAAAGACTCACGCGTGGGTGCTTTTGGCGCCATTGCCGTGATGCTGGCGCTGCTGTGCAAAGTGGCGTTGCTGGCGCTGCTGGGGGCTGTCAGTGCGCCGCTGATGGTGGCCGCGCTGTTTGTCGCGCATGTGCTGTCGCGCACCTGGCCGCTGCTCACCATTCGGCTGCTGCCGCATGTGGGCGACGCGGCGGGTTCCAAGTCGAAGCCGCTGGCCGATCAGATCAGCGTGGCTGCGTTGCTGACTGGTTTTATATGGTGTTTTATGGCGCTAGCCCTCGTCATCTATACACAATCAGCTACTGAATTTGTAGTGACTGATTTGACGGATGCCGGTTTGCTGCAGGCGCTGCTGAGCGCCGTGGTCGCATCCTTCGTGGCCTGGGCGGTGATGGCGGGCTGGTTCTGGCATCGGCTCCAGGGTTTCACCGGCGACTGCCTGGGGGCCACGCAGCAGGTGTGCGAGTTGGCTTTTTACCTCGCGCTGGCGGTGGGACTTTGATCAAGGAGATGCGGGCATGAAGCTGTGGCTGGTACGTCATGCGCAACCCCTGATCCCATCGGGGGTTTGTTACGGTGCCACCGATGTGGCCGCCGACGAGCAGGCGACGCAGCAGGCCGCCGCCGCCTTGGCCGCGCTACTGCCGCAGCGGGTTCAGGTGATGTCATCTACGCTACAAAGATGTGAGCTACTTGCGCAGTGTTTACGGGGGCTGCGGCCTGATTTGACCTATAAAACCGATGCGCGCCTGATGGAGATGGACTTTGGCTGTTGGGAGGGCCAGCGCTGGGACAGCGTCCCGCAAGCCGACTTCGAGCGCTGGACTGCGGACTTTGGTGGCCATCGATTTGGCGGCAGGGAGAGTGTGTCCGACTTCATGCAGCGCGTGACCCGCGCTTGGGACGAGACACAGCGCCTGCCCCTGGATACGGTGTGGATCACCCACGCCGGGGTGATTCGTGCCGCCGCCCTGCTGGCGCAGGGTGTGCGCCAGGTGGCGCAGGCTGACCAGTGGCCGCGCGAGGCACCGGCCTTTGGCGGCTGGCGTGAACTTCAGCTTATTGAGCAGACCTGATTCAGCCGGGTCGCGGCGTCTTGGCCTTGAAGTCGCAATAGGCGCTCACGGCGCACTGCCAACACAGCGGCTTGCGCGCCTGGCACATATAGCGCCCGTGCAGAATCAGCCAGTGGTGCGCGTCGACCAGGTACTCGGCTGGAATGCGTTTGAGCAGCTTCATCTCCACCTCATACGGCGTTTTGCCCGGCGCCAGACCGGTGCGGTTGGCGACGCGAAAGAGATGGGTGTCCACCGCCATGGTGGGCTCGCCGAACGCGACGTTCAAGATGACGTTGGCTGTCTTGCGCCCCACGCCCGGCAGGGTCTGCAGCGCCTCCAGCGTGCGCGGCACCGCGCCGCCGTATTGCTCCACCAGCATCCGGCAAGTTTGCATCAGGTGGCGGGCCTTGGCGTGGTACAGGCCAATGGTCTTGATGTGCTCCTCCAGCCCTTGCAGGCCCAGGTCCAGCATCTTCTGCGGCGTGTTGGCCACCAGAAAAAGGCGGCGCGTGACTTTGTTGACGCTGACATCCGTGGCCTGGGCTGACAGCAGCACGGCGACCAGCAGCTCAAACACGCTGGCGTACGCCAGCTCGGTCTGCGGATGGGGGTTGGCCGCTTTCAGGGTGGCAAAAAAGGATTCGATGGCGGCAGGTGTCATGGGTCAACAATAATTTGGGTGTGAAAAATGAATCGGGGCTGGACAGGGGGGCTTTTTGGGAGATGGGGGAGCTTGCACGCGATCGGTCACAATTTACCCCCAATTCAACTCTCCTGAAAGCTGGAATTCCATGCAATTTGCCGATCGTCTGAAAAATGTTGAAACCTCCGCCATTCGTGAGCTCTTCAAACTGCTGGGCAAACCCGGCATCATCAGCTTTGCCGGCGGTTTTCCGGATCCGGCGCTGTTTGATGCAGAAGGTATTGCGCAAGCGGCGCAGGCCGTGCTCACACACAACCCCGGGCCGGTGCTGCAATACGGCGCCACGGAGGGCTATCAGCCCTTGCGTGAAGGCATCAGCACTTTCATGGCGGGCAAGGGCTGCAGCGTCAGGCCAGAAGGGTTGATCGTCACCACCGGCAGCCAGCAGGCGCTGGACCTGATCGGCAAAACCATGATCTCGCCGGGCGACAAGGTGATTGTGGAGGCGCCCACTTTTTTGGCCACCATCCAGTGTTTTCGGCTCTATGGCGCCCACGTCATCGGCGCACCGATCGATGCCGACGGCGTGGATGTGGACAAGCTGGAGGCGCTGATCGAAGAACACAAACCGAAGCTGGTCTACCTGATTCCCACCTTTGGCAACCCGAGCGGCGCCACGCTCAGTCTGGCACGGCGCCAGCGCATTCTTGAAATTGCGGCCCGCACGCAAACGCTGGTGGTGGAAGACGACCCCTATGGCGAGCTGTACTTTGACCAAGCGCCGCCACCGAGTCTGATGGCGCTGAGCGACGGCGTGCCGGGCAGCCGCGACTGGCTGGCGCATTGCGGCAGTTTCAGCAAGATATTGAGTCCCGGTTTGCGCGTGGGCTGGCTGGTTGCGCCGCCTGCGCTATTGGCCAACGCCACCATGTGCAAGCAGTTCAGCGATGCCCATACAAGCAACCTCACGCAAGCCATTTGCGCCCATTACCTGACCCTGAATCGCCTGGACGCCGCGCTGGCCGTGGTGCGCAGAACCTACGCCACGCGCGCGCGGGTCATGGCCGAATCGCTGCGCCGGGAGCTGGGTGATGCGGTTGCATTCAACCGGCCGCGGGGCGGCATGTTCTTCTGGGCCAGACTGACCGGGGCGAACGGCAAGGGCAGCCATGCCCCCGACTTTGCCAAGCGCGCCATTGACCAAGGCGTGGCCTTTGTGCCCGGTGCGCCGTTTTTTGCGCATGACCCCGATCTGAGCACGCTGCGCCTGAGCTTTGCCACGGCTGATGTGGCAAAAATTGAAGAGGGCATCGGTCGGCTGGCGCAGGCGCTGTAATTGAATTGATTAAAATTTATGATAAATCAGCCTGTAGCCCCCATGCAGTCTGACTAAGCAGCTATCAAAAAGTGAATAAAGGAATGGCATTCAGCAAGACCGATGCGGGCCGGGCCGAGATGGCGGGACGCAGCCGCAACTTGAGTGCATTGCAGCGGCGCGTGCTGATCCTGGTGGACGGCCAGAGAACTGTCAATGCACTGGGGGCTTTCGTGCGGGTCGGAGAACTGGATGCGGTACTCGATCACCTCTTGCATGAAGGATTGATCGAATCGACGGCGATCAGCGCCGGCTTGCAGGAGCCGGCCACCCCCGGCTTTACCGCTGCCGAAATGGACGAAGCGCCCCGTCCGGCCACCAGCCCGCAAGAATTCATCAAAGTGCGCCAGCTGGCCTCAGACTTTGTGCAGGATAAGCTCGGCTCTGCCGGGGAGCCCATTTGCGCGGCCATCGATCGGTGCGAGAGCCCGTTCGAGCTGCGCAAAATGCTGCGGGGTGTGGAGATATTTGTCGGCCAGAGACTCAGTGCCGAAACCGCGCAAGTGTTTGCGCGCCATTTTGGCGCGCTGCTGCTGTAGCCTGCGCCTGGGGTGGCTGCCGGCTGTTACTTGGCCAGTAGCGCGTTGACGCTATTCAAGTCCTCAGCCTGGAGCGTGCCGCTGGCCTGGCGCAACCTCAAGCCGCCCACGAGCACGTCGTAGCGCGCCTTGGCCAGCTTGGCCTTGGTGTCGTACAACTGGCTTTGCGAGTTGAGCACGTCGATGTTGATGCGCACGCCCACCTGGTAACCCAGCTTGTTGGCGTCGAGCGCGCTCTGGCTGGAAGCCTCGGCGGCTTCGAGCGCCTTGACCTGGCCTTGACCCGACTGCACACCGAAGAAGGCGGTGCGCGTGCCTTGGTCGACCGCGCGTTTGGTGGCCTCCAGGTCGCTACGCGCCTTGTCTTCCAATGCCAGCGTTTCCCGGATCCGATTCTGGATGGCGAAACCGGCGAACAAGGGCAGATTGAACGCCAGGCCGACGGTGGCGGCATTGGTGCGGTAGTCCATCGAGGTGCTGGCGGTGCCATTGTTTTGCGTGATGCTGTAACCCGCCGTCAAATCAAGTGTTGGCTTATGGCCGGCCTGCGCTTTTTGGGTTTCCAGCTGCGCCACATCCAGCGCGACCTGGGTCTGCCTGATGCCTGGGTGGTTGCTCTCAGATTGCGCCACCCAGGCGTTGACGTCGCTGGGCACCAGGGTCGGCAGGGTCAGCGGCTGCGCCAAGGGCTGGGGTTGGGTGTCAACCTTGCCGACCAACTGGTCGAGCGCAAGCTTCTTGACCCGTAGATCGTTTTCGGCCGCGATTTCCTGCGCTGTGCCCAGGTCAAAGCGGGCTTGTGCTTCGCGGGTGTCGGTGATGGTGGCGGTGCCGACTTCGAAGTTGCGCTGGGCCGATGCCAGTTGCTCGCCCACGGCGGCTTTCTGGGCTTTGACGAAGGTCAGACTGTCCATGGCCGCCAGGACGTCAAAGTAAGCCTGGCTGACGCGCACGATCAGGTCCTGGTCGGCCGCAGCGAGTTGCGCCTGGGCCAGATCGACCTGCTTCATTCCCTGCTCGTAACTCGCCCGGTTGGCTGGACGGTACAGCGGCTGTGAAGCGCTGACGGTCGCGCTCTGGGTGTTGTAGTTGGAAGTGGGCTGCTGCGAGGGTGGCAACGTGCTGTCCAAATTGGTCGCCGACGCACCGAGCGAAAGGCCAACGGTGGGCAAAAGCAGGGCCTTGGCCTGGTCGGCCCGCGCCAGCGTGGCATCAAACTGAGACTTGGCCGATTGGTAAGTCGCGTCATAGTCCCGCGCCGATTGGTACAAATCGACCAGGCTCTGGGCCTGCACCGGCAGCGCCAAGCTAGCGCCAATCGCCACAAACAGGGGCAGTAGACGAAACGTTTTCATAAAGGGCCTTGAGTAAATGTGCTTGCAAAAACAGTGCTGGCAGAGGGCGGTGTCTGTCCCCCTGGCGCTCAATATCTGGGAATACTGGGGTCGACTTCAGCCGACCAGGCGTTGATGCCACCGGCGATGTTGGCCACATGCTTGAAGCCGTGCGCCTTCAGAAAAGCCGCCACCTGCATGCTGCGCGCGCCGTGATGACACAGGCAGGCAATGGGTTGCTCGGGGTCAAGCTCGGACAGGCGCGGCGGAATCACGCCCATGGGGATGGTGATGAGCTCAAAACCGTCGGCCCGGATGCTGGCGGTGCGCAACTCAGAGGGCTCGCGCACATCCAGCACCACGGGCGTGCCGTGGCCACGGACTGTGTCTAACCATGCAGCCAATTCAGAAGGACGTACCTGATCAATCATGCGGGCAGAGTTTTAAAAGTGGAAATGAGAAGGCTCGGGGAAATTGAGCAGGCGAGGCGCCACGGTGTCCCAGGGGGTGCTGGTCTTGAACTCGGCATCGCTGAGGCGGGTCACGATATTGAGGCGCATGGTGGGCTCTTCGCCCACAATGCCAACCAATCGACCACCGACCTTGAGTTGCGCGAGCAGGGCTTGCGGTACTTCGGCCACCGAGCCGCTGAGCACGATGACGTCAAACGGGCCGTCCGCCGAGACACCTTTGGCGCCATCAAACTGGCGCACTTCGACGTTGTGAATGCCGGCTTTTTGCAGGTTGCTGCGCGCCATCTGGGCCAGCTCCGGGTTGATTTCGAGCGAGATCACGCGCTGCGCGCGGTGCGCCAGCAGGGCTGCCATGTAGCCCGAGCCCGTGCCGATTTCCAGCACTTTTTCATGTTTTTGCACGGCGGCGTCCTGCAGCATCCGGGCTTCAACGCGGGGTGCCAGCATCACCTGACCTTGCCCCAAAGGAATTTCCATGTCCATAAACGCCAGTGCCTTGTGCGCCAGGGGCACAAAATCTTCACGCTTGACCACCGAGAGCAACTCCAAAACATTGGCGTCCAAAACATTCCAAGGACGGATTTGCTGTTCGATCATGTTGAAGCGGGCTTGTTCCAAATTCATTCGGGTACTCCTGGGGGTATGTGAAGGATGTTAACAGATTCTGCAAAATTTTACCCGGCGCCGACTTCGCCGGAGCCGTTATCCGCGCCCCAGCGGCGCCGCAACCATTGCGCCAGATCATCCATGTAGCAATACACCACCGGCACCACCACCAAAGTGAGCAGGGACGATGTGATCACGCCGCCAATAACGGCTTGGCCCATCGGGGCGCGCTGTTCGGAGCCTTCGGTCAGCGCCAGGGCCAGTGGCAGCATGCCGAAAATCATCGCCAGCGTGGTCATCAGAATCGGGCGCAAGCGCACTTTGGCTGCCAGCAACAGCGCCGCATTGCGCTCCAGGGGCTCAATGCGACCTCCGTCCGCGTCGATGCCTGATATGCGGGCGCGAATGGCAAAGTCGACCAAAAGAATAGCGTTCTTGGTCACCAGCCCCATCAGCATCACGACGCCAATTACCGAGAACATCGACAGCGTCGAGCGGAAGACCAACAGCGCCAACACCACGCCGATCAGGGTCAGGGGCAGGGCGGTCATCAGCGCCAGCGGCTGGAAAAAGCTCTTGAACTGGCTGGCCAGAATCATGTAGATGAAAACGATGGCCAGCACCAGCGCCGAGATCGCATAGCCAAATGATTCGGCCATGTTTTTGGTGGAGCCGCCAAACTGGTAGCGGTAGCCGGGCGGGAAATGGATGCTCTCCAAGGCGCTCTTGATGTCGGTGGACACTTCCCCCGACGCGCGCTGATGGACGTTGCCATTGATGGCCACTTCACGCGTCATGTCACGCCGGTTGATCTGGTTGGAGCCGGTTGATTCCTTCACGTTGGCCACTTGATTCAGGCGCACGATGCGCGGGCTGCCGTCCGCGTTGGCACCCACCATGAACGGCAGGCGCTGCAGGTCATCGGCTTGATTGCGCGCCTGCGGCGCCAGACGCACATTGACGTCGTAGGTCTGGTCATCGGGCGCGCGCCAGTTGCCGACCGTCTGGCCGGCGACCAGGGTGCGCAGCGCGCCGCCAATCTGGGCCAGACTCAAGCCCAGGTCAGACGCCACGTCGCGCTTGACCTCGACGTCCAGGGTCGGCTTGTTGGGCTTGACACTGGAGTCCAGATCCACCAGGCCGGGGACCGCCCGGATTTTGTCCATCACCAGCTGTGCAATACGTTCGAGCTCGGCCTGATCCGGCCCCTGCAGCGAAAACTCCACCTGCTTTTGCCCGCCCACCGGTTCGAGCAGGCCGGCGTGCGTGACCGTGATGCCGGGCACCTGCTTCAGGCGCTCGCGCAGCAGCGCCGACACTTCATTGACATTGCGCGTTCGATCCTTTCGGTCCACCAGGCGCACGTAGACGCTGGCATTGGTTTTGCCGACGGCGTTGGCGGTGTTGATGGTGGCCAGGGTGTAGCGGACCTCCGGGTAGCCGCGCACAATGGCTTCAACCTGTTTGGCCCTGGCTTCTGTGACTTCAAGCGATGAACCCACCGGCGTGTAGAAATTGATTGAAGTCTCGGAGAAATCAGCCGCTGGCACAAATTCCGTGCCCAGCAGCGGCACCATGAAAATACTGGTGACGAAGATGACCAAGGCCAACGCCAGGGTCTTGAGCTTGTGCACCAAAGACCAGCGCAGGATGCCCTGGTAGGCGTCAATCAGCCATTCGGTCGCCTGATCAAACCAGCCGGTGACGCGGCCAATGGTCTTGCCGTACAGGGTGACCGGTTGGCGCGGCGTGCCATCGGCATTGAGGCCGTGGTTGCGGTGGGCCTCGATGCTGGGGTCGTGCCAGACCGATGACAACATCGGGTCGAGCGTGAAGCTGACAAACATCGAGATCAGCACAGCGGCCACGATGGTGATGCCGAACTCATGAAAGAACTTGCCGATGATGCCGCCCATGAAGCCGATCGGCAGGAACACCGCCACGATCGACATCGTCGTCGCCATGACGGCCATGCCAATTTCCTGCGTGCCGTCCATCGCCGCCTGATACGGCTTCTTGCCCATCTGGACGTGGCGCACGATGTTCTCGCGCACCACAATGGCGTCGTCAATCAGCAGGCCCACGCAAAGGCTCAAGGCCATCAGCGTGATCATGTTGATGGTGAAGCCAAACAGGTTCATGAACAAGAAAGTGCCGATCAGCGCAATCGGCAGCGTCAGGCCGGTAATGACCGTGGAGCGCCAGGAATTGAGGAACAGGAACACGATCAGGATGGTGAGCAAGGCCCCCTCGATCAGGGTGCGGCGCACGTTTTGCACGGCCACGCGGATTTGCCGGGAGCCATCGGTGACGGATTCCAGCCGCACGCCGGCGGGAAGTTGCGTCTTCATTTCATCGAGCATCTTGAACAGACCGTCAATCACCGCAATGGTGTTTTCGTCCTGCGATTTCTGCACGCTGAGCAAGAGCGTGCGCTGGCCGTTGTACAGCGCCAGGCTCTCGGTTTCCTGGGCGCCGTCGACCACTTGGGCGAGCTGGTCCACACGGATCGGCGCGCCGTTCTTGCGCGTGACGATGATCTTGCCAAAGTCTTCGGGGCGCTGCATGCGCGCTTCAATCTGGACCATGCGCTCCTGCTCGCGCGACTGGATCGCACCGACCGGCAGATCCTGGTTGTCATTGCGCACGGCCGCCACCACCTGGTCGGGCGTGACGCCAAATGCCTCCAGCGCCTGCGGGTTGAGGTAAACATTGATTTCGCGCTTGGTGCCGCCGACCACTGTCACCGAACCCACGCCGCGCACGTTTTCCAGCCGTTTTCTCAAGGTCTGGTCGGCCCAGTTGGTCAACTCGACGTCGGACAGCGGCTTGGCGGCTGCTGCGGGTGCGCCCGCATTGGCTTGCGTGGGGGCGGCATCAGGCAAGACGGCGACCGACCACACGGCACGACTGGCGGGATCGAAACGCAACACCCGGGGCTCCTTGACTTCGGTGCGCAGGGTGGGGCGGATCAGGGCCACTTTTTCGCGCACATCGTCAGCGGCCTTGCGCCCAACGATGTGCAATTGGAACTCGATAATGACAATCGATTGACCGGCATAGCTGCGCGAGGTCAGGGCGTTGATGCCGGCAATCGAATTGACACCCTCTTCGATTTTCTTGGTCACTTCGCTCTCGACAATTTCGGGCGAAGCACCAGGGTAATCGGTGGTGACCACGACCACCGGAAAATCCACGTTCGGGAATTGGTCGACCTGCAGGCGCTGGTACGAAAACAGGCCCAGCACCACAATGGCCAGCATGGCCATGGTGGCAAAGACGGGGTTGTGGAGGCTGACGCGGGTGAACCACATGGTTTATTGCCCGCCTGATGCTGGCGTGGCAGGGCTGGTGAACTTCACGACGGTACCTGCGCGCAGCGTGCCGACGGTGCCGGCGAGAACGCTGGCATTTTCTGCCAGCCCTTTGAGTGCCACCAGGGCTTGTCCGTCCAGCTCACCGCGCGCCCCCATCTCAACCGTCTGGTGCAGCACTTGATTGCCGCTGAGCAGTTGTACATAGGGTTCGGGTTGGTCGGTGCGCACGGCGCTCAAGGGCACGGCCAGCGCCTGCACGTGATCGGTGACCAGGGTTCCCTGGGCAAACAGGCCCTGACGCAAGCCGGGCGCGGCGTCCACGCTCAGGTAGACCAGCACCGCCCGGCTACCGGCCAGGGTGCTGGGGTTGATCCTGATCACCTTGGCCGTGACCGGTTGGCTGACGCCTTCGATCTGGAGCACCGCGCTTTGGCCCACCCTGACGGCCACGGATTCGCTGGCGCTCAGGCTGGCTTCCAGCTCAAGCTGGCGCAGGTCAACGATTTCAACAATCCGCGCCTCGACGCCGACGCGCTCACCGGGCTGCGCCAGACGCTGGGAAATCAGTCCGGCAATGGGTGCGCGCAACACAGTATCTTGCAGTGATTTGCGGGCGACGTCAGCGCCCGCCTGGGCTGCCTGGTAGGTGGCCTCGGCCGCCGCGAGACTGGCCGTGGACGAGTCGGCCGCAGTCTTGGATATAAAGCCTTGCTGCACCAGCGAGCGGTTGTTGTCGAAGTTGCGCCGCGCGATGTCGACCTGGGCCTTGGCGGCCTGCGCCTGTTGCTGGGCCTGCTGCACGCGCGCACTGTATTCGGTGGCGTCGACGCGGGCGATGATTTGCCCGGCCTTGACGGCATCGCCTTCGCGCACCGTCAAGCCCTGCAGTTCACCTGCGACCCGCGCCTTGACCATGGCGCTGTTCACCGCCTTGAGCGCGCCCGAGATGACAACTCCCGTTGCCAGTTCACGCGTTGTCACCTGCACCACATCGGCCGCGCCCAACTCCACCACGGCCTGGGTGTTTTGTGTTGCCAGTTTCGCTACGGCTTGCTGTTGCGCCTTGCGCGCCGACAAGGCGCGCCACACGCCGCTGGCCAGCAAGGCCACGACCAGGGCGAGCAGCGCCCACTTCAACCATGATTTCATGGTGCGAGATTTTCCTGTGACAAGGGAGGAGGGGTCGGGCGAATGCTCAGACCATTGAGAATGGTTTCAGCCTGCAGCGCAATGTAGTCTTCGGGAACCAACTGGGCGCCCGCATCGCAGCAAGCGCCAAGCGAATGTTTCCACATGGCCAGAAACAACATCGGGGCCAACACAATATAGACCCCGTATTTCATGTCGATGGCGCGGAACTCGCCGCGGTCGACGCCGCGCTGCAACACGCGGCCAATCAGCGCGTTGCCTGGTTGAATGACCTCGTGCTCGTAGAACGTCGCCAGTTCCGGAAAGTTGCGCGCCTCGCTCATCATCAGCTTTGTGATGCCCGATGCCTTGGTTGACCCGATATGTTCCCACCAGGCGGTGAGGCAATAACGCAGCATGTCGGCCGAGCTGCCCTGAAAATTCTCGAACTCGGCATTCCACTCTTCGAAGCGGCCCGAAATGTTTTCCCGCACCACGGCTTTGAACAACTCTTCCTTGCTGGTGAAGTAAATAAACAGCGTGCCTTTGGAGACGCCCGCCAGTTTGGCCACTTCTTCAACCCGGGTCGCAGCAAAGCCCTTTTCTACAAATAATTCCAGCGCAGCAGCCAGTAATTCGCCCGGGCGCGCGTCCTTGCGCCGCTCGTGCTTGGCGTGTACACAGGATTGGGCATCAGAATCGAAGTTTTTGACGGGCATGAAGTTAATGACTAGTTGGTTATTAATGTAATCATTGCGTCGCCGAGTGTCAATGGGTGGGCTTGCTTCGGGGCGGTTACGGCTCTGTTCGTGGCATCAATTTCGGCTGCCGGGTAATATGTTCCAGGTGACGCCAGTTCCAAACAAATGAGGAGATAGGCCATGTCAAAGCCCCTGCAAACCATCACTTTGGGCGGTGGTTGTTTTTGGTGTCTCGAATCTGTTTACGTCCATGTCAAAGGCGTCACGGACGTCGAGAGCGGTTACAGCAACGGCCACGTCGTGCAGCCCGACTACGAGCAGGTGTGCAGCGGCGACACCGGCCACGCCGAGGTCGTCAAGCTGGTGTTTGACCCGGCCCAGATCAGCCTGCGCGAGATTCTGGAAATCTTTTTCGTCATCCATGACCCCACGACGCCCAACCGTCAGGGCAACGACAGTGGCACGCAGTACCGCAGCGGCATCTATTTTTTGACGCTAGAACAGGCGCAGGTGGCGAAGGACCTGATCGCCGAGATGAGGCAAAGCGGCGTTTACCAGCAGCCCATCGTGACCGAAGTTCTTCCGCTCGCGAACTACTGGCCGGCCGAGGAATACCACCAGGATTTTTTTGCCAAGAACCCGCACCAAGGCTACTGCCTGGCCGTGGCCGCGCCCAAAGTGGCCAAGTTCCGCAAGACTTTTGCGCGCTTGGTGGCAGACTGAACGGGGAGCATGGTTGGGTGCTCAGATCGACACCGAAGTCACCTGCTCGTCCAGACCCAGCCAGTGGTGGGCGGCATGGCGCAAGGTGCTGGTGTCACCGGTGCTGAGCAGCCGGCACGCGCCGGGCGTGTCAGCGCTGGACGGGCTGGGCAGCAGGCGCCGGGTCTGGCGCGCCACCGCCTCACCGGTATCGATCAGTTGCACGCTTGACCCCAGCAAGTGCCGCAGGGTGTCGCTGGCAAACGGGTAATGGGTGCAGCCCAGCACCAGCGTGTCAATTTCCCCTTCATTTATGCCAAATTGGCCTATAGCCCCCGTGTAATAAGCACATAGCGCTATTGTTTTTGTAGTGTCTTGTCGCTCTATGGCGTCTGCCAGACCGTCGCAGGGTTGGCACATGAACTCCGCCTGGCCAGCCAGCGATGCCACCAGGGTGCCAAATTTGGCGCTGCCCAGCGTGCCGCGTGTCGCCATGACGCCGATGCGTCGGGTCTTGCTGAGCGCCAGCGCTGGTTTGAGGGCCGGCTCAAGACCAATGATGGGGAGCAGGGGATGCGCCTGGCGCAGCGTGGAAATAGCAGCCGCCGTCGCGGTGTTCCCTGATGGCCACTTCAAATTCCCCCACCTTTGGCCAGTCAAATTCCCCCAGGCAGGACGGCTAAATTATCAGTCTTTTGGTGTGACTGGCGCTGGCCTGCGATCTTGGTAATTTCTCCCTGACTTT
>NZ_JBAQMD010000112.1:0-18158 GCF_049302455.1 Rhodoferax ferrireducens
GCCTTGGCCTGGACCCAGCCGCAGCGCTCCATGGCCCAGATCAGGCGCTCACGTTCGCCCTCGGGTTTGCCGTCGTCGGGCACCACGGCGTCGTCACGACCTTCTGGGGCGGCGGTAGCGGGGTCATTGCCGACGGCCACCGACGCCGGCGCGGCATCGTCCGGCAGCGGCGCTGCTGTCTCGGAATGGGGGTGCGCGGGCGTCATCGGCACTTCGGTGATGGGAATGTCGGCCAGGCGGGCAGGGCGCACGGCATCTTCCCGGTCGATGTGGTGCAGCACCTGGGTCAGGCAGCGGTTTTCCCGACACGGAAAGGCCAGGTCGGTGATGATGTCATCGTGCGCCATGGTGGCGGTGCGTTCGACGCAGTTCTCCAGCTCCCGCACGTTGCCGGGCCAGTAGCAACTGGTCAGCACGCGCAGGGCGGCGGCGTTGAAATGGGTGCTGCGCAGGTTCTCCTGGTTGAAACGCGCCAGAAAATGCTGCGCCATGGCCGGGATGTCTTCGCGCCGTTCGCGCAACGGCGGCAGCTGGATGCTGACCACGTTGATGCGGTAGTAGAGATCGGCGCGGAACTCGCCAGCCTGCACCATGCGCTCCAGATTGCGATTGGTCGCCAGAATGAGCCGCACGTCCACCTTCACGACCGTGGTACCGCCGACGCGCTCGAATTCACGTTCCTGCAGCACGCGCAACAGCTTGGCCTGGAATGAGGCCGAGATGTCGCCGATTTCGTCGAGGAACAGGGTGCCGCCGTGCGACAGCTCGAAGCGGCCTTTGCGTTGGCCTTGGGCGCCGGTGTACGCGCCTTTTTCGTGGCCGAACAATTCGCTCTCCAGCAGCGACTCGGTCAGCGCTGCGCAATTGACCCGCACGAAGGCTTCGCGCTTGCGCGGCGAGAGGTTGTGGATGGCGCGCGCAATCACCTCCTTGCCGGTGCCGCTTTCGCCGCGCAGCAGCACCGTGGTGCGGGCCGGTGCGACTTGGTGGACTTGGTGGAAAACGTCCTGCATGGGGGCGGAGACACCCACCACCTGATCAATCTGGTGGCTGGGCTTGAGCATCTTGTCCATGCGGCGCACTTCATCCTGCAAGGTGTTGTGTGCGGCGCTGACGCTGCGGTGCAACAGCAGCGCCTGCCCCATGAGCGTGGCCACCATCTTGAGCAATTGCAAATCGTCGGCGAACCCGCGGCGCTCGCCGGGGTTGAGGCAGTCAATGGCCAGCACCCCGACAGTGCGGCGGTCGGCGCGAATGGGTGTGACCAGCATGGCCACGGGAATGCCCGGGCTCTGGTCGGCGCCGCCGGTACGATTGAGAAACAGCGGTTCGGCGTGCACGTCGGGCACGATGACCTGAATGCCGTTGGCATAGACGCGCCCGACAATGCCTTCACCTGACTGGAACTGCAGACGCTGCTGTTCCTCGCGTGTGAGGCCGACGGCACACAGACCTCGCAACTGCTGGCCGCCGGGCTCGCTGAGCACCACGAAGGCGCGCCGCCAGTCAAAAGCGTGCAGCAGGTAGTTCAAGGCCTCGCGGAAGGTTTTGGCGACGTCCAGCGAAGTGGCCAGCGTCTTGCTGACTTCGTAAATCGCGTTGAGCTCGCGCCGAGCTTCAGTCACTTGTGTGTTCACCATGTGGAGCCCCGGTTGTGTGCAACATCGGGCCTGCCGCATCAAATCACCGGCCTCCCAGGTACTGGTATGCACCAGTAATGGGAGACGACGACAACGCAACGGCCTCTGGCCGCAATTCGTGCAAGAAACGTACCAAAAATACCCAATGCGACACAGCGGGCGGAACTGAAACATGCAGTTACCGACAAACATGACAAGGTGCTGGTGGCATGCGACGCCGGTCGCGCACAAAAATAACAATTTGTGCGACGAAGGCCCTGATTGATGCGACAAAACGCATGGCATTGAAATTGCGGTAGAGAGGGTGACCCACCTCTTTTCTCAGGAGCCTGCCATGACGGACCCTAGCCACGACAAAGCCAATTTCCGCGCCGCCCCCCCTGTGTACCTCGACTACGCGGCAACGACACCGGTGGATCGGCGCGTGGCGAGCAAGATGATTCCTTATTTGACCGAGATCTATGGCAACCCCGCCAGCCGTTCCCATGCTTACGGCTGGGCGGCGGACGAGGCGGTGGAGCTGGCCCGCGAACAGGTTTGCTCGCTGATCAACGCCGATCCGCGCGAGATTGCCTGGACCTCCGGCGCCACCGAATCCAATAACCTCGCCATCAAAGGTGCGGCCCATTTCCACCGAGCCAAAGGCAAGCACCTTGTGACGGTGGCGACCGAGCACAAGGCGGTGCTGGACAGCATGCGCGAGCTGGAACGCGAAGGCTTTGAAGTGACGGTGCTGCCGGTGCTGCCCAGCGGGCTGCTGGACCTGGCGGTGTTTGAGGCCGCACTGCGTCCCGACACCGTGCTGGCCTCGGTGATGTTCGTCAACAACGAAACCGGTGTCGTGCAGGACGTCGCCGCCCTGGGCGCGCTGTGCCGCGCCAAGGGCGTGCTGTTCCATGTGGATGCCGCGCAGGCTGCGGGCAAGGTGGCCATCGACCTGGAGCAACTACCGATTGATTTGATGTCCTTATCAGCCCACAAAATCTACGGCCCCAAAGGCATCGGTGCCCTCTACGTGCGGCGCAAACCCCGGGTGCGCATTGAAGCCCAGATGCACGGCGGCGGCCACGAGCGCGGCATGCGCTCGGGCACGCTGCCCACGCACCAGATTGTCGGCATGGGCGAGGCCTTTTGGCTGGCGCGCGAAAACATGGCGGCGGACAACGCCCGCATCAGCGCCCTGCGCGAGCGGCTCTGGGCCGGCTTCCAGAAGATGGATGCGGTTGTGCTCAATGGCGACGAGCAACACCGCGCCGTGCAGTACCTGAACGTCAGCTTCAACTACGTCGAGGGCGAGTCGCTTTTGATGGGCATCAAAGGTGTGGCGGTGTCCTCGGGTTCGGCCTGCACCTCGGCCAGTCTGGAACCCAGTTACGTGCTGCGCGCCATGGGCCGTAGCGACGAACTGGCCCACAGCTCGGTACGTTTCTCCATTGGCCGCTTCACTACGGTCGAGGACATCGATTTCACGATCGAACAGGTGACACAGGTGGTGTCAAAACTGCGCGCCATGAGCCCACTGTGGGACATGGTGCAGGCCGGTGTCGATCTCAATTCAATCCAGTGGTCCGAACACTGAGCCTGGACCCCGCCAGCTCATCCATCAACACAGATACGGAGAATTCCATGGCATACAGTGACAAGGTCGTTGACCACTACGAGAACCCCCGCAACGTCGGCGCCTTCGAGGCTGGCGACGACAGCATTGGCACCGGTATGGTGGGCGCGCCCGCCTGCGGCGATGTGATGCGCCTGCAGATCCGCGTCAACGCGCAAGGCGTGATTGAGGACGCCAAGTTCAAGACCTATGGCTGCGGCTCGGCCATCGCGTCGAGCTCACTGGTCACGGAATGGGTGCGTGGTCGCACGCTGGACGAGGCCCTGGCCATCAAGAACGCCGACATCGCGGAGGAGCTGGCCCTGCCGCCGGTAAAAATCCATTGTTCGATCCTGGCCGAGGACGCGATCAAGGCGGCCGTCGCCGACTTCCGTTCGCGTCACCCGGCTGGCGGCGCCAAAGAGCTCCCCGAGCAACCGGTCTGCGGCTCCAGCACGCATTGAGTTTCCCCCACCCATCTCCCGACAGCATCTCCCAAGAAGGAATTCAAAATGGAAGCAGCTCCGACCATTGACAGTCCCACCTTGCCAGGCGTCATGCCCGGTCAGCTGGAATTCACACCTTCGGCGGCTGCCAAGGTGGCTGACTTGATTGTGGAGGAGGGCAACCCCAAGCTCAAGCTACGCCTGTACGTGACTGGCGGCGGCTGCTCTGGCTTCTCCTACGGTTTTGCCTTTGACGACCAGGTCGCCGAGGACGACACGCAGATCATCACCGAAGGCGTTGCTCTGGTGGTGGACGCCATGAGCCTGCAGTACGTGCTGGGCGCGCGCGTCGACTTCGAGGACGGCCTGGAGGGCTCGCGCTTTGTCATCCACAACCCCAATGCGCAGACCACCTGTGGCTGCGGCAGTTCTTTCTCTGTCTAGGAGTTGATGCCATGAGTGTGTCCCTGACTCCCGCCGCCGCGCGCCATGTCGAGAAATCCCTGGTCAAGCGGGGCAGCGGCATCGGCCTGCGCCTGGCCGTCAAAACCAGTGGTTGCTCCGGCTTTGCCTACGCACTCGAATTCGTCGACTCGATAAACGCAGACGATGACTGCTTCGAAACCCATGGCGTGAAGATCATTGTTGACTCGCGCAGCCTGGGCATGCTGGCCGGCACCGAACTCGACTTCGTGCGCGAAGGCCTGAACGAAGGCTTCAAGTTCAACAACCCGAACGCCAAGGCCAACTGCGGCTGCGGCGAGAGTTTCGCCGTCTAAGGTTCAAGACATGGCACTACTGCAAATCGCCGAACCCGGGCAGAGCGCCGCGCCGCACCAGCACCGGTTGGCCGCCGGCATCGACCTGGGCACCACCAACTCGCTGATTGCCACCGTGCAGAGCGCCATGGCGCGTGCGTTGCCGGACGAGGAGGGCGCCATGTTGCTGCCCTCGGTCGTGCGCTATCTGCCGGGCAATGGCATTGTGGTGGGGCGTGAAGCGCAAGGAGCCCAAGCGGACGATCCCGAGAACACCATCGTCTCGGTCAAGCGTTTCATGGGCCGCAGCCTGTCGGACCTGAAGAGCGCCGCTGGTTTGCCCTACCGTTTTACCGATGCCCCCGGCATGGTCGGCATCACCACCATCTCGGGCGAACGCTCACCGGTGCAGGTTTCGGCTGAAATTTTGACCGCGTTGCGTGAGCGCGCCGAAGTCTCGCTCGGCGGCCCGCTGGCCGGCGTCGTGATCACGGTGCCCGCGTACTTTGACGATGCGCAGCGCCAGGCCACCAAGGATGCCGCGCGACTGGCGGGCCTCACCGTCTTGCGCCTGCTCAACGAGCCCACCGCCGCCGCCATCGCCTACGGGCTGGACAAAGCGGCGCAAGGCACGTTTGCGATTTACGACCTGGGCGGCGGCACCTTCGACATCTCCATCCTCAGCCTCACCAAGGGCGTGTTCGAAGTGCTGGCCACTGGCGGCGATTCGGCCCTGGGCGGCGACGATTTTGACCACGCCATTGCCGAGTGGTTTTGCACGCAGCACGGCATCGACGGCTTGGCGGCCTTGCCACCGGGCTCGCAACGCAGCCTGCTGACCGCGTCGCGTTCGGTCAAAGAGGCGCTCTCGCAGCACGAGACGGCGGTCCTGTCCCTCACCCATGTTGACGGCAAGGCCCAACAAGCCATTCTGTCGCGCGCCCAGTTCGCCGAGCTCGGCGCCGCGCTGATCGCCCGCACCATGGCCTCCACGAAGCGGGCCTTGCGCGATGCCAAGCTGTCCACGGACGACATCACCGGCGTGGTCTTGGTGGGCGGCTCCACCCGCATGCCGATTGCCCGCGATGCCGTGCGCGAGTTCTTCGGTCGCGACCCGCTGGTGGATATCGACCCGGACCAGGTCGTCGCGCTCGGCGCCGCCCTGCAGGCCAATGTGCTGGCCGGCAACAGCGGCGGCGACGAATGGCTGCTGCTCGATGTCTGCCCGCTCTCCTTGGGGATCGAGACCATGGGCGGCCTGGTCGAGAAAATCATTCCGCGCAACTCCACGCTACCGATTGCACGCGCGCAGGAATTCACCACCTTCAAGGATGGCCAAACCGCGATGTCGCTGCATGTGGTGCAGGGCGAACGCGAGACCGTCGCCAACTGCCGTTCGCTGGCGCGTTTTGAGCTGCGCGGCATTCCGCCAGCGGTGGCGGGCTCGGTGCACATCCGGGTCAGTTTTCAGATCGATGCCGACGGCCTGTTGTCGGTTACGGCGCGCGAGCAAGGCAGCGGCATTGAGGCCCACATCGAGGTCAAGCCCTCCTACGGCCTGGCCGACACACAAATATCGGCCATGCTGGCGGACGCGATTGGCGCGTCCAAAGAAGACATGTTGCTGCGCTCCTTGCGCGAGGCGCAGGTCGATGCGCGGCGCATGCTCGATGCCACAGGAACGGCACTGCACACGGACGCCGCATTGCTATCGGCGGCCGAACTGGGCGCGATCCGCAAGGCCATGTTCACGGTGGGCGACATGCTGGAAACCGAGGCGCCAGTGGACGAGCTGCGCGCCGCAACCGTTGCACTTGGATCTGTCACCGATGAATTCGCCGCGCGGCGCATGAACGCCTCCATCAGCAAGGCGCTCGCCGGGCAGACCATGGACAGCCTGGCCTAAGTTGACAGGTCGCGCCGGTTCATCGTCCCAAATCCACCAAGTCTTCACATGCCGCACATCCACCTAATGCCTCACCCCGACTTGTGCCCCGAGGGGCGCGACTTCGAAGTCAAGCGCGGTGCCTCGCTGTGCGAGAGCCTGCTCAAAGCCGGTGTGGCGATTGAGCACGCTTGCGAGATGGTGGCGGCTTGTTCGACCTGCCATGTCTACGTACGCGCGGGCGGCTCCTCGTTGAAAGAGCCCGATGACGAAGAGAACGACCAGCTCGACCACGCCTGGGGCCTGGAAGCGCAGTCGCGGCTGGCCTGCTGCGTCAAAGTGCGGGATGCCGACATCACGGTTGAGTTTCCGCTGCACACAAGAAACCATGCAAGGGAGCATTGAGGGCTCATTCCGCATCTCCGCTGCATAAATCCGTCACTGGCCCATCATGGGTCCGTCATTGCGAGCGCAGCGCGGCAATCCATGCCCCACGGATCGCCCGTGCCAGCAGCGTTCATCACGTTACGGTCCAAATAAGCTTTTCTCATGCATTTATGAAGAACTGGCCTCTAGCCCGCATGGGTAGTGCGCAAGTAGCTATCAAAACAGTAGTAAAAATCTTTCCCGAAAGCTGCAGAACTTCTACCGCCGAACAGGTCACCACTGACGGGCAGGCAGGACTCGCTGAGCTATAGTCGCGCGGTGTCATGTATCCCGCATGCTGGTTTTTCTGGAGTTGCTATGGTCCCTCGCTTGCTTTTCGAATTTCGTGAAAACCAATCTGCATGCGGTTTGGCGGGAGATTTTTTGCGCCGATGTTCGAACGACAAACATCGTGTTGATGAGACAGAAACCTGTCGCCCCATATTGAGCAGCCATAGATGACTATCCTCATAGCTTTCCTGCAGTCAATACCAGATGTCATTTGGTCTGGGGTGATCGCGTCCATTCTTACGCTCAGTGGCGTGCTGATCTCTAACCGAAGCAATACCAATCGGTTGAAATTGCAGCTCCAACATGACGCAACTGAAACAGCAAAGGAACGCACCTCCACTTTGAGGCGTGAGGTGTATCTGCGCACTGCAGAGGAACTCGTGAAGACTAATGCACACCTCGCGAGTCTTCCCCAACTTGATGTGACGAAGACGAACTTGGCCGATGGGCTTCAAGGCTTCGCTTCTGCGGCAGCACGGCTGCAATTAGTCGCAGAGCCGAAAACTGCACTCTTGGTCAGTCAGCTTGCATCGGAGTACGGGGAGCTTGTGTTCAAGCTGATGGCGCACCTGATTCCCGCAAGCAAATCGAAGACAGACATTCGGATCGCAGATGATCTCTACACAAAGGCACAAGCCGAAGTAACGCGACTTCTCTCCGAGATGGCAAAGCTCAACGAATCCGGCAAGCCTGATCCCCAAGTATTTCAGGCTCTCGACATGAGCTTTAAGTTTCAACAGAGCCAGGCAAAAAGTTATGCAGATGAGCGAAACGCTGCGTGGGCTAGCTTCAACCGCCACAACCTCGTCTTTCAACGGTACTTGCTTGCACAACTGAGAGACATTGGTTCCAAGCAGATTCCCGTGATGATCGAGATTCGGCGCGACCTCGGGCTGACAGGTGACCTAGATGAAATCGAAGCGCACATGCAGAGGCAATGGCTGCGTATGGAGTCGCACTTGGATGCTCTCATTGTTCAGCTAAATGGCAGCTAGAGGCAGCCTATGCTCACGCATTACACGCGAAACGCCACGGCCGTAGGCAGCATCCTGACTCACGGGTTTGCCTGGCTCCCCAATCGGAGGAAGCTTGCTCACGTATTGATACCTGGCCATGACTTTTCTCGACGCGAACCGCAACAGTTCGGAATGATCTCTTTCACGGAAATTGAGCCACCTCACGCAGAAGTTCACTGTGACACATTCGGTCACTACGGAATCGTCGTATCGGAAGCTTGGGCCGCACCGAAGAAGGCACAACGCGTCATATATGTCGAGGAGACTGGTCCAGTCACAGAAACGCTGAAGCTTCTCTTTGCCATCGGCTACGCTGACGTAACCAGCAAGATCGAGTACCCCGACGACGGCGGATGGCAGATGGCCTACGAAAACAAGGCGGCAGCGAGTGCAATCGCTGGATCAACTATGTGGGCGCATCTTCTTCAGCTTTGGGAGTACCTTGAGCCGGCCGCTTCCGCTGCTCAACGCGAATGGCGCATCGTTAACACTGAGCCCTTCTATTCACTTAGCGAAAACAAGGCTGAAGCCATAGCTCAAGTGTCGCCTCCCCAGAATTGGGCCAAGTTCACAAATGTTGTTCCCATTCCACGCTCGGAAGTTATCGCTCTTGTTTGTCGCTCGCGGGACAAACAATCACTACGCGCAAACATACCGCCCGCATATCAAGATGTCACGATCATCGAGACAGGTGGCTAATCAATAGCCACAGGTCTCTCGCCTTCAACCCCCACACTACCCACCGTACGGGTCCGAAGTGTGCGGTTCAATAAGTCGGCGCTCTCAATAAAGTTCAACTTTTCCGTTTTGCCGATAGCCCTGCACCAACGCGGTTCGTGCTCGAATCCAATGGCCTTCGTCTTATATGATCGTCCCCCTACTCACAAAGTCGATGCCCATGATTACCTGCTATCTGCGCTATGTCATTGATCCTTTCAAGCTCAAGGAATTTGAGCACTATGGAAAGGTCTGGATCCCTTTGGTCGAAAAGTTCGGTGGCAAGCATCATGGCTACTTTCTTCCGTCGGAAGGGGCCAACAACATAGCGCTCGCGATGTTTACTTTTCCATCCTTCGCCCTGTATGAGGCGTACCGCGCACAGTCACTTGAAGACCCTGAATGCCAAGCGGCGTTCAAGTATGCGGAGGAAACGCGTTGCATCATCAGCTATGAGCGCAGCTTTTTCCGTCCCGTCTTTGCATGAAGCGGACTGATCCCCAGGCGACCGGTCTCTCCGTGCGCATTTGCGAAGCGTCCCTTCCCGCCGATGGCGAACGCCTGATGGCGGTCATTCACGAATACATCGCATGGTTGAACATGGATCTTTCGTATCGGGGATTCGCCCAGGAAATGGAGAAGTTCAATGAGCTTTTCACGCTTCCGAGCGGCCTTTTCTTCATGGCGCAGGCAGATCAGGAAATCGCGGGGTGCGTGGGTCTTCTGCGTCACTCGGCCAGCATGGCCGAGGTGAAGCGCTTGTACGTCAGGCCAGTGTTCCGTGGTCTGCGCCTTGGCGAAAAGCTCGTTGCCGCACTCATGGTGCGGGCTCGGCAACTCGGCTACGAGCGACTCATACTCGACGCCGTGCCGCAGACGACGGTCGCCCAAGCGTTATATCGCACCATCGGATTCCAGGAAATCGAGCCGTACTATGCCAACCCGGTTCCAGGCACGAAATTTTTTGCTCTTCAACTGCATCAACACCCCGGAGTCGCCATGCCTAATCCCGAGTTTCCCGCCGCCATCGTTGCCCTGGACGCAGCACCCCGGAGCAAACCTTCCAGTTATCCAGAGCCGTTTGCGTCGCGCATGACAGGCCGGGAGAAACGGCCGCTGGGTGACATCTTCGGTTTGTCCAACTTCGGGGTGAACCTGACGCGCCTCATTCCGGGCGCAGGCTCTGCCCTTCGTCACGCCCACACGAAACAAGACGAATTCGTGTACATCCTGGAGGGACACCCGGTGCTCATCACTGACCAAGGTGAGACACCGCTTTCTCCGGGCATGTGCGCGGGCTTCAAGGCCGGCACCGGCAACGGCCACAAAGTGGTGAACCGCACAAACGCGGATGTTCTTTATCTCGAGGTGGGCGACCGCACCGCCGGTGATACCGCGACCTACCCGGATGACGACTTGCAAGCCGCCTTGGGGGACGACCGGAAATGGCGGTACGCCCACAAGGATGGAACACCGTATTGAAATGCAGGGCAGCTCCAGTCATTCTGAGCGGCGGCATCTCAGCTTGCCGCTCACCGGGAGCGGGCTCCGTTAACGCGTGCTTACTTTCACATCAGCCGTCAAAGGACAAGTCTGACCCAGCCGCAGGGCCAGGGCTTCGCGCAAGCCCTGCAAAGCGGCGATGCGCGCATCAATTTCCAGCAGTTTTTCGCCCAGCACCTGCACAATCGCCGGGCCGGGCTCGGCTGCGTCCCAGAGTTCGGGCAGCTTGTGGCCAATTTCGGCCAGCGTGAATCCCAGTTGCTGGGCAGTGCGAATGTAGTTGACCAGCATGAGCGCCTCGGGCGGGTAGTCCCGGTAGCCATTGGACAGACGGCGTGAGCGGATCAAACCTTGCTGCTCATAAAAGCGCAGAGCTTCGCGGCTTAGGCCGGCGCTTGTGGCGAGTTCCCCGATCAGCATCGAAATTTTCCTGAAAAGTGCTTGACCTTGAAGCTTACTTCAGGCTTCAAGATCGAGGCTCCTTTCACTTTTTTCAACTTGATTCTCATGATGACTTCCGACCGTTATTTGAAAATTGTGCGCGCCAGCGCTTGGTACGACCTCTTGGTGACTTGGCCGTTTGCCACGCCCTGGACCTTTGTCTGGCTTTACGGCAATCTGACCACACTGGCACAAACGCTGGGCTTGCCCGGCACGGTGCATCCACTGGACGCAACCCACATTCTCTTTGCCAACTTGCTGGGCTCGGTAGTGCTGGTGTGGTCGCTGGCCCGTCTCCTCAATCCCAGTTTACGTCTGGGCCGTCTCGATGGCATGGCGCGCGTGCTGTTTGCGCTGTGGCAAGTCAATGCGTTTTTGGCAGGCGCCAACGCCATCGTGTTGGGCTTTACCGCGTTTGAACTGATTTTTGCAGTGCTGCAGTTCTGGCCTAAAGTAGGCCGTAAACTTGAAACCACAAGCCCCAATTGAAGACCCGCCTGCGTCCGTGTTCCATATAAAAAAACACCCTCCAACGCCCGTTCACCGTGCACAGACAGCTATCAAACATATAGCAACTCGTTGACGCCGACACAACAATTTGCCCGCCGCGCAGGCGGGTTGTTGCCGTCCTCTACCAGAGCAACACGCGGTTCACCGCGCTCTGTCCGAAACAACACATTCCCGACAACCGTGTTTAGTGGCTAAGCCGGGCCGCCGGCCCCAGACCCGACAAACCCACCCCGCAGCCCGTCCTTCAAGACGATAAAGGCATCAAAAACATGTGGCATGCACCTTGCAATACAGGATGCAAAGGACGCCACACCATGCCCCTCAACCTCATCATCAACGACACCACGCTACGCGATGGCGAGCAGACCGCCGGGGTGGCGTTCACGGTCGATGAGAAATGCGCCATTGCCTGTGCGCTGGCCGCAGCCGGTGTGCCGGAGATGGAGATCGGCATTCCCGCCATGGGCGAGGAAGAGATTGACTGCATCAACGCCATTGCCTCCCTTGAACTGCCCGCTGCCTTGATGGTCTGGGGCCGCCTGACCGATGGCGACCTGGCCAGTGCCTTGCGCTGCCAGGCTGACATCATTCATCTTTCGATTCCGGTGTCGGACATTCACCTGCGCCACAAGCTGCGCCAGCCGCGCGAATGGGTGCTGACGCAGGTCACGCGCGTGATCGAACAGGCGGTGGCTAGCGGCCGCAAGATTTCATTGGGCGCGGAAGACGCGTCGCGCGCCGATGCCGATTTTCTGGCCCAGGTCGCCCGGCGCGCCCAGGCGTGCGGCGCCAGCCGTATTCGCTTTGCCGACACGCTGGGCGTGCTCGACCCCTTCACGACCTTTGAGGCCATTGCACGGCTGCGCGACGCGGTGGACATGGAAATCGAGATTCACTCGCACAACGACTTGGGCCTGGCCACGGCCAACACACTGGCCGCGCTGCGCGGCGGCGCCAGCCATGCCAATACCACGGTGAATGGTCTGGGCGAACGCGCCGGCAATGCCGCGCTGGAAGAAGTGGTAATGGGTGTGCGTCACTTGCACCACGCTGAGACCGGTGTGGACACGCACGCGCTGGTGTCAATCTCACGGCTGGTGGCGCGCGCCTCCGGTCGCCAGGTGGCTTTTAACAAGAGCATCGTGGGCGAGGCGGTGTTTACTCATGAGTCCGGCATTCATATCGATGGCCTGCTCAAGAATGCGTCCACCTACGAGAGCTTCGATCCTTCGGAACTCGGCCGTCAGCGGCGCACGGTGCTGGGCAAGCATTCCGGCTCGCAGGCGGTGCGCCAGGCCTACGGCTTGCTGGGCGTGGTGTTGGACGACGATGCATTGACCGGTCGCGTGCTGGCGCGCATTCGCGACCACGCCATGCGCGTCAAGCAGGAAGCAACACCGAACGAGCTACGCGGTTTTTTACGCGATTCGCAGCTGCCTTTTGCGGCGCACACGATCCACCCGGCGGCCTTGGGTTTGTCATGAAAGCATCCGAGAACACCATCGCCGCGCAGCCAGCGCCAGAGCCCGATGCGCCCGCGCGTTCCTGGTGGTCGCTGGTGCGCGAAGACGCGCGCTGTGTGCTGGAGCGTGATCCAGCGGCGCGCAGCCTGCTGGAAGTCTGGACCATCTACCCGGGGGTGCAGGCGATTGCGCTGCACCGCATGGCGCACGCCTTGTGGCTGCGCGGCTGGCGTTACCTGCCGCGCTGGGTTTCCTTTGTCTCGCGCGCTCTGACCCAGGTCGATATTCATCCCGGCGCCCGCATCGGCGCGCGCTTCTTCATCGACCACGGCACCGGCGTCGTCATCGGCGAGACCGCCGAGGTGGGCAACGATGTCACGCTCTACCACGGCGTGACGCTGGGCGGCACCAACTGGACCATCGGCAAGCGCCATCCCACCTTGGGTCACCAGGTGGTGGTGGGTGCCGGTGCCAAGATATTGGGCCCGATCCGGATCGGTGACCGGGCGCGCGTGGCAGCCAACTCGGTGGTGATTGATGCGGTCCCAGCTGACGCCACCGTGGTCGGCATTCCGGGCCGCGTGGTGGCGCCGCGCCGCCGCACCACCTACGGTTTTGACCTGGACCACCACCAGATTCCCGACCCGGTGGGCAAGGCCATTGCCTGCCTGCTGGACCGGGTTGCGCAGCTGGAACTGGCGCAAGCGCAGAGCCACAGCTTCGCCACGTTTGAGGCGCCCTGCGGCGCCTGCGACGACCACTGCACCACCGAACCCGGCTTCAAAAAATCCTTCCTTCAACCTGTCGCCATGGAGTAAGACCCGATGGAAAACTTTCTTCAACAACTCAAAACCCTGTCCTGCGCCGAGGATTTTCTGCAGTACTTTGGCGTGCCTTTTGACCAGCATGTGGTCAACGTCAGCCGGTTGCACATCCTCAAGCGATTCTTTCAGTACATCCGCCAGGAGAACCTGCTGGTGCAGACCAACGAAGTGGGCCTCTACACCCTGTACCGCGAACAGCTGGTCAAGGCCTACGCGGATTTCGTCACGTCCACACCGGCACAAGAAAAAGTGTTCAAGGTGTTCCAGGACACCAACGGCCGCCAGCATGTGACGCTGGACAGTCTCAAAGCGTCCATGCCACGGCGTGCCGTCGCCTAACAGCACTTCTAGGAGCATTGCCATGCACATCGTCGTTTGTATCAAACAGGTTCCGGATTCGGCGCAAATTCGCGTCCACCCGGTCACCAACACCATCATGCGCCAGGGGGTGCCGGCCATCGTCAACCCGTATGACCTGTTCTCGCTCGAAGAGGCGCTGCGCCTCAAGGACAAGTTCGGCGGCAAGGTCACCATGCTGTGCATGGGCCCGCCGCAAGCCGAAGAAGCGCTGCGCAAGTGCATCAGCTTCGGCGCCGACGACGCCGTGCTGGTCACCGACCGCGCCTTCGCCGGTGCCGACACGCTGGCCACCTCCTATGCGCTGGCGGCCGGTGTGCGCCAGGTTGCCAAAGAGCAGGCGGTGGACATCGTGTTCACCGGCAAGCAGACCATTGACGGCGATACCGCCCAGGTCGGCCCCGGCATCGCCAAGCGCATGGGGTTGCAATTGCTGACCTATGTGTCGCGCATCGTCGAGGTCGATGAGGAAAAACGCACCATCACGGTGGAGCGGCGCGCCGAAGGTGGGGTACAGATGCTCAAGACCTCGCTGCCGTGCCTGATCACGATGCTGGAAAACACCAACGAAATGCGCTTTGCCAACCTGCCCGCCATGATCCACGCCGCCGCCTACCCGGTGCGCAAGTGGAGCAAGGAGCAGGCCGGCATCGAGGACTTCGACAAGATCGGCCTGAAGGGCTCGCCCACCGTGGTGAGCAAGGTCTTCGGTCCGACCCCGCGCAGCGAAAAGGCCGAGATGCTGGAGCTGGAGACCTCCAGCCTGCGCGATCTGTCGCTCAATCTGATCCAGAAGATTTTCACGCGCCACCCGACGCTGGAGTCCGATTTGCTGATGAAGGAACTGACATGAGTGAAGCCCCTAACACCGCCGCAGCTCCGGCCAAGCGTCCCGCTGGCCGCCGCAATGTGGAATTAAGCGAAGAACTGAAGGCCTACAAAGGCGTCTGGGTCTTCATCGAACACGACCGCGGCCATGTGCACAGCGTGTCGTGGGAACTGGTGGGCGAAGCGCGCAAGCTGGCCGACAAGCTGGGTTGCCCGGTCAGCGCCGTCCTGCTCGGCGGCCCTGACGAGCCGCTGGAGAAACTCGCCGCCGAGGCCTTCACTTTTGGCGCCGACAAGGCCTACATCATGAAGGACCCGGTGCTTAAAGGTTACCGCAACGAGCCCTTCACCAAGGGCCTGACCGACCTGGTCAACAAGTATCAGCCTGAAATCATGCTGCTCGGTGCCACCTCCATGGGCCGCGACCTGGCCGGCTCGGTGGCGACCACGCTGCTCACCGGTCTGACCGCCGATTGCACAGAACTCAATATTGACCCGACCTCCAAGGCACTGGCCGCCACGCGTCCCACCTTTGGCGGCTCCTTGTATTGCACCATCATGACGCTGGCCTACCGCCCGCAGATGGCCACCGTGCGGCCGCGCGTCATGCTGATGCCCAAGGCCGACGCCAGCCGCAGCGGCGAAATCGTGCGCGACACCCTCGGCATGGTGGAGACGCAGATCGTGACCAAACTGCTCGACTTCATCGCCGATGCCCACAGCAACAAGATCAACCTGCCGTATGCCGACGTCATCGTCAGCGGTGGCAAGGGCCTGAAGAACCCGGACAACTTCAAGTTGGTGTTCGAGCTGGCGCGCGTGCTCGGTGGCGAGGTCGGCGCTACGCGCCCTTGCGTGCAAGCTGGCTGGGTGGAGGCGGACCGGCAAGTAGGGCAGACCGGCAAGACCGTGCGGCCCAAGCTCTACATCGCCGCCGGGATTTCCGGTGCGGTCCAGCACCGTGTGGGCTGTGAGAGTTCGGATGTGATCGTGGCGATCAACACCGACGTCAACGCGCCAATCTTCGACTTCGCGCACTACGGCATCGTCGGCAGCGCGATGCAGGTGCTGCCCGCGCTGACGCAAGCCTTCGCCGCCCATCTGGCGCTGCGCAGCCGCCAAGTGGCCTGACCCGCTTACAGGAGACCTGAGATGAAAAAACCAAACCAATTCGACGCCATTGTTGTCGGTGCCGGTCCGGCCGGTAACGCCTGCGCCTACACCCTGGCCAAGGCCGGTCTCAAGGTGCTGCAGATCGAGCGCGGAGAATACCCCGGCAGCAAGAACGTGCAGGGCGCCATCCTGTACTCCAAGGCGCTGGAGGAAATCATTCCCGATTTCCGCGACGATGCACCGCTGGAGCGCCACATCATCGAGCAGCGCATGTGGCTGCTCGACGAGAACTCCTTCGTCGGCACCCACGTTCGCAGTGAAGACTACAACCAGCCGCCTTACAACCGCTACACCATCATTCGCGCCCAGTTCGACAAATGGTTCAGCTCCAAGGTGCGCGAAGCCGGCGCCCTGCTGATTTGCGAGACCACCGTCAAGCACCTGATCATGGACGGTGATCAGGTGGTGGGTGTGCAGTGCGACCGCGAGGCCGGCGATGTCTACGCCGACGTGGTGGTGCTGGCCGACGGCGTGAATTCCACGCTGGCGCGCAAGGCTGGATTCCATCCGGAGATTCCCGCCGGCAATGTGGCGCTGGCGGTCAAGGAGATTCTCTTCATGCCCGAGGAAACCATTCGCCAGCGCTTCAACGTGGGGGAGGAATCCGGTGTCGTGATGGAGTTGGTGGGGCGCATCACCGACGGCATGGTCGGCACCGGCTTTTTGTACACCAACAAGGAATCGCTGACCATCGGCGTCGGCTGCATGCTGAGCGATTTCGCGAAGAACCCGAACCGAACAAGTCCCTACGCGCTGCTGGAACAGATGAAGCGTCATCCCTCCATTGCACCCTTGATCGAGGGCGGCGAGATGAAGGAATACTGTGCCCACCTGATTCCCGAAGGCGGCTTTCATGCCATTCCGAAGGTCTATGGCAACGGCTGGATGATCGTCGGCGACTCGGGCGGCTTCGTCAACTCGGCGCACCGCGAGGGCTCGAACCTGGCGATGACCACCGGGCGCCTGGCGGCCGAAACCGTCATAGCGGCCAAGGCCGCCGGCCGCGGCTACCGCGCGGATTCGCTGTACGCCTACAAGAACGCGCTCGACGCCAGCTTCGTGATGAAGGACCTGCACAAGTACCGCGACTTGCCGGGCGTCCTGCACAAGAGTCCTCAGTTCTTCACCGCCTACCCCGATATGGTCGCCAAAGCAGCACGCACCATGATCACGGTGGACGGCGTGGACAAGAAGACCAAGGAACGGGAAATATTCGCGAACCTGCGCAAGACCCGCAAGCTGAGCGGGCTGGTGGGTGACGCTTTCAAACTCTGGAAGGCCATCCGATGAACACCATCACCGTCAATGTTGAAGAAAAACTGTTCCAGAACCGTTACCGGGTCGATGCCGGGCGGCCGCACATCAAGATCAAGGACGCCGACGTCTGCACCAACATCTGCGTCGTCAAGAGCTGCACCTTTGTTTGTCCGGCGTCCTGCTACAAAACCGAGGGCAACGGCAGCGTGACGCTGATCACCGACGGCTGCCTGGAATGCGGCAGTTGCCGCATCATCTGCTCTGAGCACACGAACGTGGATTGGGAGTATCCGCGCGGCGGGCACGGTATTTTGTTCAAGTTTGGCTGAAAGTAGAGACTTGGTGTCGGCAACTGATCACAAAAACGGCCGGCCACACTCTGTACCACTCAATCAAGCAGCCATGGAAGTGCTGGAGCGGCGGCAGGGCGATCACCTGACCCATGTTTTCACTTGCGAGGTAAATCCAATCGTCCAGCTCAATACCAAGGCTTGGCGCAATGCGTTGGACAGGGCAGGGATTCAGGATTTCCGCTGGCATGACCTGCGGCACACCTTTGCTACATGCCATCGGGAGGCTGGAACTCTCACGCACGAACTGCACCGCCTGGGTGGCTGGAAAACCCAATCTATGGTGGAGCGTTATGCGCACGTCGCGCCGGAAGGTCTGCAATTTGCGACGAGTCGGCTAGACTCACTTCTAAATAAACCATTTGGGAGTCCCGATGCTTTTCCCTGAGAAATTCCTTGCCAGCTTTAAAGACGATCCCATCGGAGGAACGATCAAGATGATTCAAACTGTCAGGGAAAACATCGATACCAGTGGAGGAGATTGGCTTGAATCTGACTACCAGACTTATTTAGAAGTTTACGCATTGATCAATGAGGTGGTCGCTGCAAAGATAAAGCAACATCTATTCTGTAAATTTCGATTTTGGTTCTGTGTTGTTGCGCAATAGCGTCGGGTCAAGGCTTCATGTTCAGGTAGATTTTTGCGGTCATCCACTCCTCGTCTTGTTCGGCCAGC
>NZ_JBAQMD010000113.1:0-25341 GCF_049302455.1 Rhodoferax ferrireducens
ACGCCGAGGCGATCGGCAGCGGCTTCGACCCGATGCGCCTGACCATCGGCTTTGCCCGGCGGCTCGCCACCTACAAGCGCCTGCACCTGGTGGCGTTGTTGCCGCAGCGCGCGCTGGCGCTGATCGGCGGCACGCAGCCGGTGCAATTTGTGTTTGCCGGCAAAGCCCATCCCGACGATCTTGCCGCCAAGGACGTGGTGCGCCAGGTGTTTGCCCTCAAGAGCGCACCCAGCGTGGCCGGGCGCGCCGCCTTTCTGGAGGACTACGACCTGACGCTGGCGGCCCAGTTGGTGGCGGGCTGCGATGTGTGGGTCAATCTGCCCCGGCCGCCGAATGAAGCCAGCGGCACCAGCGGCATGAAATCCTGTCTGGGCGGCGGCCTGCAACTCTCGGTGCTGGACGGCTGGTGGGCCGAGGCCTTTGACGGCAGCAACGGCTGGGCCATCAATGGCGACGTGGACGCCGACACCCAGGCGCAAGACCAGCGCGATGCGCGCGCCCTGTTTGACCTGCTGGAGCAGGAGGTGGTGCCGATGTTTCATGAGCGCGATGCGCAAGGCGTGCCGCAGCGCTGGGTGACCATGATGCGGCGCAGCCTGCTCACCAACGGCCCGCGCTTCTCGGCCACCCGCATGCTGCGTGACTACGCGGATCAGGTGTACCGGCGCGACTGACGATATTCATTCTGTTACCGATCTTGCAAAATCGGTGGCGACTTTTCAACGTGGCGCCGCTACCATGGCTTTTTTCAAGGAAAACCACATGGCCATGTCCCCTCACTTTTTCAATAAACGCGAACCTGAAACTTCACCCGCGCGCCCGAGCACTTCAGTGTCGAACGCCAGCAGTTATGGCTCATCGGGCACGACCACCACGCAGCAGTCAAACGCACTGAATTCCGCGCAATCCGTCAACACCACACCAGCGGCGGCGCCAGCCGCACCCCAAAGCGGCAGCAAACTGACCGTGGGGCCCAACATCAAACTCAAAGGCGTTGAAATCACCGATTGCGATACGCTGGTGGTTGAAGGCCTGGTCGAGGCGACCATGGATTCACGCGTGATTGAAATTTCGGAGCGCGGCGCCTTCAAGGGCTCGGCCGAGATCGACATGGCCGAGATTCACGGCCAGTTTGATGGCAACCTGACGGTGCGCCAGAAGTTGACGATCTATGCCACCGGCAAAGTCACCGGCAAGATCCGCTACGGCAAAGTGGTGATTGAAGAGGGCGGCCAACTCACCGGAGAGATCCAGTTTGGCGCCATGCCGACACCCAAGTCGGCCAGCCACGCGCAAGCCGCCTCGTCCTGAAAACAAACCGGTCAGCCTGGAGCGCTGCTCAAAGCGGCATCAGGCCTGTCCTCGCGCTGTTTGAGTCCGCGCTGAGAAGCGATGCAGCACGCAACCGCTGCGTCAGCTCTGGCGCGGGCATCGCTTTGGCAAACAGCCAGCCCTGGTACGCCTGGCAACCGAACTGGCGCAAGAAGCCCAGCTGGGCCTCGGTTTCTACACCCTCGGCCACCAGTGTCAGCCCCAGGCTGTGGGCCAAGGCGATGATGGCGCGAGAAATGGCGGCGTCATTGGCGTCGTCGGGAATGCCGTCCATGAAGCTCTTGTCAATTTTGAGCTTGCTCACCGGCAGGGTCTTGAGATAAGCGAGCGACGAATAGCCGGTACCAAAGTCATCCAGTGCCACGCTGCAGCCCAACGCCACCAGGGCATTGAGCTGTTCGCGCGCCTGCTCGGGCTGCGTCATCGCCACCGACTCGGTAATTTCAATGTCCAGCCACCGGGCCCGCGCGCCGGTGCGCTGCAGGGCGGCACGCACCTTCTGCGGCAGATCGCGCTGGCGAAATTGCTGTGCCGACACATTGACCGCCACCCGCAAGGGCGTGCCGGCCTGTGCCCAGGCGGCAATTTGCGCGCACGCCGTCTCCAGCACCCAGTCCGACAAGGGCAAAATCAGGCCGGTGGCCTCGGCGACCGGAATAAACCGCGCCGGCGACACATCGCCCAACTCCGGGTCGCGCCAACGCAGCAGGGCCTCGGCGCCGACAATCTCACCACTTTCGACGTCCACCTGCGGTTGGTAATGCAGTTGCAGAATCCCTTGGGCCAGGGCTTCTTTCAACCGCGTATGCAGCCGCATGTCTTCGTGCACGCGCCGGTCCATCTCCTTGGAATAGCAGGCATAGGCACCGCGCCCGGCCTGCTTGGCCTGGTACATGGCGATATCCGCGTAGCGCAGCAGGGCGTCACTGTCCTGGGCATCGTCCGGGTAAAAAGCCACGCCCAGACTGCCGCTGGAATAGATGTCCTGATCCTGCAGGCGGTAGGAGGCCTGCAGCGACGTCAGGAGCTTGCTGGCCACACTCACCGCCTCATCCACATCCGTCAGATCGGTGAGCAAAATGGCGAACTCGTCACCGCCCAGGCGCGCCAGCAGGTCGTTTTCGCGCAAGATGCTGCGGATGCGGGTGCCGACTTGCACCAGCAGGGCGTCCCCGGTGGCGTGGCCAAAGCTGTCGTTCACTGTTTTGAAATAGTCCAGATCAAGAAACAGCACCGCCACGCGCTGACCGGCACGCCCCGAGCGCGCCAGCGCCTGGTTCAGTTGCAGGCGAAACAACCAGCGGTTCGGCAGGCCGGTGAGTTCATCGTGGGTGGCCTGGTGCCGCAGCGATTCTTCAAATTTCTTGCGCTCGGTCAGGTCACGGATATAGGCAATGGCATGGGGCGTTCCCTCGTCGTCCCAGTGTCCGAGCGAGATGTCCACCGGCAGCATCTGGCCATCGCGGCGCAGCAGCTTCAGATCCATCAAGCCCATGGCGCGGTCATGGGGGTTCACGAAATAATCCCGCATCGACTGCGCGTGGCGCGCCCGCAGATGCGCCGGCAAAAAAATGTCCACGGTTTGGCCCACCAACTCGTTCACGGCGTAGCCTGTGAGTGTTTCCATGGCGGGATTGGCCATCAGGATGCGTCCGTTGTCGTCAACCCATAGAACGCCATCGGGCGCCGCCGACAGGGTCACTTTCTCGCGCAGATGCTGCACCTCCATCCGCTCCAGCGGCCGACGCAGCGCCTCGTTGAAGGTGGCGTGGAACAAATACAGATAGGCAGCCGCCTTGTAAAAGTGCCCCAGCATATTGGCGCCATCTTTGTCGATCACCCCCAGCATCGTGAAAAACAGTTCAGACACGGCTGACAAGGCCACGGCAAAGCCAAGGGCCATGACACATTCAGTGATCAGCTCCGCGCGGCGACGCCAGAGCACCCCCAGGGTCAGCAAGTTGATGGCGATGGTCAGCCATTCCAGGCCGATCTTCAAGGGCGTCAGGCCCAGTCCCTGGACAAACAGGGCCGGCACGCGCTCGGGCCAGAGTAGCCCGATATAGCCCAGGAGACCGACCGCCGCCCACGTCAAGACCAGGGCGAGACGTTTTCTTCGCAGGGTGACGGTTGGCACGGTTGGCAGCAAGGCATACACCAGCAGGGCCGTGGCGGCCAGCAGGCGCGCGGCCAGCCAGAAGAAAATGGACTTGTGGGGGGTGTTGGCGGTCACGGCAGCCGGCATGCCGACATAGCTCATGGTGTGCAGAAAATCGAGCAGGCCCACGCCCAAAAACGCCACCCCCAGCAGCACCACGGCGCCTTTGCGCACCGACAAAATGGCGCGGTAGCCGGTGATAAACACCAGCATGGACACCACCACCGCGAACAATTCGGCGACGGTGTGCCAGAACACAAACGTCACCGGCTCGATCACGATCTGCCGGGCCGGGTGGGACACCCACCACAGCAGCGGCATTGCCAGTGCCAGCAGGGTCCAGCCTGCGGCGTTTTGATAAGGATGCGAATGTTTATGCTGCATGGTTTCTAAACCGAAAACACCTTCACGGCCTCCACCAGGCGGCGCGCCTGATCGCTCATGCTGTTGGCGGCCGCACTGCTTTGCTCCACCATGGCGGCGTTTTGCTGGGTCATCTCGTCAAGCTGGGCCACAGCCTGGCCAACCTGGGAGATGCCAATGGTTTGCTCCTTGGAGGCGGCGGTAATTTCCGCAATCAAATCGTTGACGCGCTTGACCTGGCTCACCACTTCGGTCATGGTCTGGCCGGCATCGGCCACCAGGCGGGAGCCGCTTTCGACCTTGTCGACGGAGTCATCAATCAGGCCCTTGATTTCCCTGGCCGCCGCCGCCGAGCGCCCGGCCAGACTGCGCACCTCGCTGGCCACCACGGCAAAGCCGCGCCCCTGCTCGCCGGCCCGCGCGGCCTCTACCGCCGCGTTCAGGGCCAGGATATTGGTTTGGAAGGCAATGCCGTCAATCACGCTGATGATGCTGGCTATTCTGCGACTCGAATCCGAGATCAGCGCCATGGTGGACACGACGTTGTCCACCGCCTCGCCTCCCTTGGCCGCGATTTCGGTGGTGACATGGGCCAGCTGACTGGCCTGTTGCGCCGTGTCGGCGTTCTGGCGGACGGACGCCGTTTGCTGCTCCATGGCGGCGGCGGTCTCTTCCAGGCTCGACGCCGTTTGTTCGGTGCGGCTCGACAAGTCACTGTTGGCGGCGGCAATCTGCTGGCTGGCCACCTGCACTCCCGACACCTGCTCATACACGTCGGCCACCAGCGACTGCAAATTCAGCCCGGCCTGGTTGATGGCGCGTGAAATCAGGCCAATTTCGTCACAGCGGTCCAAAAGCAGATCTTCGCCCGCTTCACCGCTGGCCACTTGCTGCGCCACGCCCAGGATTTTCTTCAAGGGCGATGTCACTTGGGCCTCAATGAACCAGCCCGCCAGCAGCAGGCTGCCCGCCACGGCCGCGCCCATGCCCGCCAAGGCGGTCCCGGCCAGCCCCGAAACCGACAAGGCCCCGCCCAGTGCGGCGCCCACGCCCAGCAGGGGCAGACGCACGCGCCAGGCCGAGGGCAGCAGCTGCAGCGCACTGGCCCAGCGCATGACGCCGGTATGAATGAGCAGGCCGCGATGGAACGCGAGTCCTGCTGCGCGCCCTTCCTTGAAGCGACGGTACAGGGCGTCAGTTGCCTCGACTTCAGCGCGCGACGGTTTGGTACGCACTGACAGATAGCCCACAAGTTGGCCATTGCGGCGCATCGGTGCGGCATTGGCGCGCACCCAGTAGTGGTCGCCATCCTTGCGGCGGTTCTTGACCAGTGCCGTCCAGGACTGGCCGTCTTGCAGGCTGCGCCACATGTCGGCAAAGGCCTCGACCGGCATGTCCGGGTGTCGCACCAGATTGTGCGGCTGCCCCATCAACTCGTCGGCGTCATAACCGCAGGTCCGGATGAAGGCGGCGTTGGCGTAGCTGATATGGCTGGCGGTATCGGTGGTCGAGAGCAAGGTTTCGCTCTCGGGAAACTGGTACTCGTTCTGGGTCACGGGCAGATTGGTTCTCATGCGGATCGTCCTTTTTTATAACTCTGGTTGCCAGTGCGAAACAGGTGGTGCCTAAAAGCTGGTCCATTCATCGTCGTTCGCCACTGCAGCGCGCTCGCTGGTCAGTCTCGGAGTGGGTGGACGCATGGGTGTCTGCGCCATACTGACGGGGCGACTGAGGGCAGGGGTTGTGCGTTTTTCAACGCCCTTGACGGGCAAAGGCCTCGGGGCGCTGGCGCGCGCCACGGGGCGGGTCACCGCAGCCGGTGGGGCCACGCGTTGTGGGCTGGCGCTGCCCGCCGCCAGCTTGAACACCGCCACGGTCCCCACCAGTTCTTGCGCCTGGGCTTTGAGGCTGCTGGCAGCCGCCGCCATTTCTTCCACCAAGGCGGCGTTTTGCTGCGTCACCTGATCCATCTGCATGACCGCTTCGCCCACTTGCGAAACGCCCTGGCTTTGCTCATGACTGGCAGCGCTGATCTCGCCCATCAGGTCGGTCACGCGCTTGATGCCTCCCACCACCTCACCCATGGTCACGCCGGCCTGGTCCACCAGTACCGTGCCTTGCTCCACTTGTTCGACGCTGGCGCTGATCAGGCGCTTGATTTCTTTGGCCGCCTCGGCAGAACGCCCGGCCAGATTGCGTACTTCACTCGCCACCACGGCAAAACCGCGCCCTTGCTCACCCGCGCGCGCGGCTTCCACGGCGGCATTGAGCGCCAGAATGTTGGTCTGAAAGGCGATGCCGTCGATCACACTGATGATGTCGGAGATCTTCTTGCTCGAATCGTTGATGCCCTTCATGGTGTCCACCACCTTAGCCACCACTTCGCCGCCCTGCACCGCCACGCTGCTCGCGCTCACGGCCAGTTGGTTGGCCTGGCGCGCGTTGTCGGCGTTTTGTTTGACGGTGGAGCTCAGTTCCTCCATTGAGGCGGCTGTTTCTTCCAGCGCGCTCGCCTGCTGCTCGGTGCGGCTTGACAGGTCGTGGTTGCCCGCGGCGATCTGGGCGCTGGCGGTGGCCACACCTTCGGAGCCGTTGCGCACGTCGGACACCACCTGGGCCAGGTTGGTCTGCATCTGGGCCAGTGCAATGAGCACCTGGGCGACTTCATCTTTGCCGTCGGGCGTGATGGTCTGGTTGAGCTCGCCCTGGGCGATGCCGTTGGAGATATCAACCGCATGGCGCAGCGAGCGCGTGGTGCTGCGGATCAGGGCCGCACCAAACAGCGCGGCCAGCAGCACGCCGAGCACGATGGCGCCGATGGCCACCGCGCGGATGGTCTCGTAGCGGGCCAGCGCGGCAACATAGTCATGCTTGGCGTCGTCGAGCTGGAATTTCATCAAAGCTTCAATGCCAGCGCCCACCGGGGCGTAGAGCGGGCGAATCTGCTCCACCACCAGCCGCCTGGCTTCGTCGATCTCATTGGCGCGCAGGGCCACGATCACCGGGCGCAGGCCCTCCTGCACAAAGCGGCTGCGGTCCTCGCCGAATTTCTTGGCCAGGGCCGCTTCAGCCGGCGGCAAGGTAGTGGCCATGTAGGCGTCCCAGACCTTGCCGATGGCGGCGATATTGGCCTCGACCTCGGCGGCGGCCGGGTTGATGACTTCGGGCGTGGGCGTGACCAGCGAGACCGCAATGGCCAGGCGGTTACGCAGCAGCAGTTTCTGAATGTCGGAAATCTGCGTTGTGGGTACCAGACGCTCTTCGTAGATTGAACGCAGGGACTCATTGGCCTGGACAATGCCAAACAGGCCGATGGCGCCAATGCCGATCAGCATGGCCGAGAGCAGGCTGATCAGCAGAATCAGGCGCGTGGAAATCTTCAAATTGTTCAAGGTGTCGCCTGTATAAAAATTAGTGGTTTAGTAGTGGCGCGGGCCGTACTGACCTGCAGGGCCAGTTTTTCAAATTCGCGCAAGGGCATTGGCTTGCCGAACAGATAGCCCTGGTAGGTTGGGCAGCCAAACCGCTCAAGGCAGGCGCGCTGCTCTTCGGTTTCCACGCCCTCGGCGATCACGGCCACCCCGAGGTTGTGGGCCATGCCGATGATGGTTTGCACTACGACAGCGTCCTTGTGGTTGCCGCCCATGTTGCGCACAAAGCTCTTGTCGATTTTGAGTTGCTGAATGGGCAGACTGGTCAGCTGGGACAGCGAGGAATACCCGGTGCCAAAGTCATCCATCGAAAAGTGGATGCCCTGCCGGTTCAAGGCCTTCATCTTGTCGATGGTGTCAACAATGTTGTGCAGCACCAGGCTCTCGGTCAGCTCCAGCTTGAGCCTTTGCGGGTTGACTCCGGTTTGCGCCAATATTTTGCCTACTACAGCAACGAAGTCAGGCTGACGAAACTGGCGGGCACTGACGTTGACCGAGAGTAGAAAGTTTTCTGTAAGCGAGTTGGCCGCCCATACCTTGAGTTGCTCACACGCTGTGCGCAATACCCATTCGCCAATCGGCAGGATGAGCCCTGATTCTTCAGCAATTGGAATGAACTGGTCGGGTAACACCATGCCGTGTTGGGGGTGCTCCCAGCGCAGCAACACTTCGGCGCCCAGTACACCCTGCGTGTTGTCCACCTGTATCTGGTAATACAGCTTGAGCTGATGGCCCGGCAGGGCGTTACGCAGTTCGGACTCCAGTGCAATGCGTGTTTCCAGTGATGCCTGTATTTGCGGGTCGTAAAAGCGCAGGGCATTGCGCCCGCTGCTCTTGGCCTGGTACATGGCGTTGTCAACGCGTTTGAGCAGCTCATCGAGGGTGGCGTTTTGACCCAGAAACAGGCACAGCCCCATGCTGGCGGAACTGTGGTGAAGCTGGTTTGCCAGCATGCAAGGCTGGTTGATGGCTGCCAGGATTTTTTTGCCGACTCCCTCCGCATGCAGTGAGGCCTGCGCTTCATCCGGGCTCAAATCAACCAGCATGACGATGAACTCGTCGCCACCCAGACGGGCGACCGTGTCGGTCAGGCGAACGCAGGACTGGATACGCAGTGCAACTTCTGCCAGCAGGCGGTCGCCAACATCGTGACCACGGGTATCGTTGATGCGCTTGAAATTGTCCAGATCGAGCATCAGCACGGCGCCATAAAGATGGTCGCGCGTGCTCACTGACAGCGCCTGTTGCAACCGGTCATGCAGCAGTCGCCGGTTGGGCAGGCCGGTCAGGTGATCATAAAAGGCGAGTTGCTCAATATGAGCCGCCTGGGCTTTAAGCTCGGTGATGTCCTCCACGACTACCAGCAATTCTTCTTCTTCTTCTTCTTCTTCTGCAAGTTGGATTCCAGTGATGGTGAGGCGCAGCCATTTTTCGTCCAGCGCGACGTCAATGCCGCGCAAGGCCATCCCGCTGGCGAGGACGGTTTGCGCCTGCTGGCGCAGATCGGGTAGCGGCAGGATGTCTGCGAGTTCGCGCCCGAAAACGTCTTCTCCGTTTTCCAGTCCGAACATCTCGCGGAAGGAGCGGTTGACACTGCGCACCTTGAGGGTGTCGTTCACCACGATCAGCCCCGCAGGAAGGCTCGCAATGATGTTCTCGGCGTAGCGCTTAAGGCCAAGAGTAGTATGCCGGTTGGCCTGCATATAGGTGTCGAGGGCAAGCCCCATGTCCAGGAACGCGATCTTCTGAAGCGCGTGGTAGGTGGCGAGAAATTTGTCCGGGTCGTCGCCAAGCAAGCGCCACAACTCGGGCAGCAGCCCAACGAGGTACTTGTTATAGGAGCCGATGTACCACTTGGGTTCGAGCCCGATGTGCTGGTGGACGACGCCTACGCGCAGGCGGTGGAGAATGTATTCGGGGCCGTAGTCGCCCGCGGTCAGACTGTCGAAGTAGGCCGCCTGGGTCCGCTTCAGGCGTTCAAGGGAGGGTGCATCCGGGATGAAGCGGCGGGTTTCCTCGAACTTGATGAGATGGGTGTAAAAGTCGTTCACGAAGTGCTGCGACACATCTTGCAGATGCGCGCGCAACTCCGTGAGCAAGCTGACATCGGTTTCGTCGAACTCCAGGAATGCCTTGCGCCGGGTGATCTCTTGCGCGTCGATCCCGATCGCACGGGCCAGCGCGGCGACGGCCTCGTCCGAGAAATTCTTCATAGTCCGGCTCCCGTTATGGGGCCGCAGACGGCGAGGGGGACGTCAGGCTTGCTTGCTTGCTTGCTTGCTTGCGCAATATTTGTTCCACGATATGCCCAATCCCTATTGATTCGTGTTTATATTTTGCCCCAGACTCTGGGGCGCCCCCATTTGCCGCTTTCCAATTCTCACGGGCTCATGCGATTGCACAGCGGCGGCGTGCCGAAAGTTTCGAAAAACACCTGATACAGTTCCCGCTCCGCCCAGCGCCATCCTTCGCTGAGCAGGCGAAATCGCACCCGCGCGGCACCGTCTGCGATGTGGTTATGAAGTAACACGTTATCGCTACTGCCACGCAGGTGATCCCCCAAGCGCTTGCGCAAATCCCCGGTTGAACCAATATACACGACGCTGTGCGCCCCCGGCGGCGCGTTTTTCTCAAGCCATCCCTCTTTTGCTTCACTCACGGGCGAGCCCAAAGTCGCCCGGATTTCATACACCCCCGGCTGGGCCGGAACCGCAGTCCGCAGTGCTTGAGGGGTCAACGGTACCAGTGCGGAAAACCCCTCGGTCGCAGCCAGATAATTCATACGCTGGCTGCGACTCCGGCAATCGGGAATCGCCAAGTCGTGCCGGATGTTGGCCACCGTGCGCCGCGACAGGCGTATGCCGTATTCGCGCTTGAGGATGGCAGCGATGGCCTCGTCCGTCAGCGGCTCCCACAACACCTCTTGGACCATCCATTCCTTTTCCCTCTTGATCACATGCTCCACGAAATGGCAATGAACCTGCCGCGGCTTCGGGAAAAGTCCACCCAACGGCACCGCTTTACCGTTCGGCAGCGCGATAGACAATCCGCGCACCAACCGGGAAACCCGGCCCGGATCCGCGACCACGGAAAGATTCGACTCCGACTGCAGCCGGGCGGAAATCTCCGCTTGGGTCAGGGGCAGGAGCGCCAAGGCCTGCCCGGAACGCAGATACGCCGCTTGCGATGCCAGCACGGCCTGCATCAGCGCGTGGGTGAGCCGGTTCCGGGTATTGATGAGGCGCAACCTGCGCAATACGCCCGCCAGTTCCGCCGGGAAGTCAGGGCGGGACATCAGGTGGTTCACCCCCTCCTCATCGAATCGGTATTCCCGCGCGTAGCTGTCCCGGTGGTAGAGGAACATCAGACCCCGGCTTGCCTCGCGAATCACCCCCAGAACCGGGGAGGTTTGGTTTTGAGAGGAAGCGGACGTGTCGTGCACCACCTGCGCGCCTTCCAATTGACTCACAGTGACCCAGGGGCGCAGAGCGGCAAACCCGGTTGAGGACTCCTCCCGGGTCACGAGACGGTCAACAGCCCGCAGCGGCAATTCCAGAAAGCGGGCGAGCACGATTTTACCGAGCAGGGCGGCATCAATCTTATTGTTATGGTGTTGCAAATGATATTACGCCGACAAGTGTTGTTTAACATGTCGTGGACTCTCACCGAAATACAACGTTTGATGATAGCTTGGTCGTTCGAGGGGACCCGTCGGCAACGTCTACATCAACCGCAACATGATTTACACCACATTCGGCTGGAGACCTTTTCGCAGTGTGATGTTCACATATCCTTGGGTTTTGCCCCCCGTGTTTGACGGCGTTGAAAATCAGTTCGTTGAGTACCAGTGCGATGGGTACCGCTTCTTTCTCGGCAATAACGCAGGGTATCCACGCGAGAGGGATGTCCAGGTTTACGGGCGTTTGCCACAGATTTTGAATCTCGTCTGCAATGGCGCCAGTCAGCTCTCACCGACGATGTGACGGCACGCCCCTGCAGCCCGTGGATGACGGAGATGCCCTGCACCTGGCCGATCGCCTGCTGAATCGGGTCGGCCATCTCGGGGTGATGTTGGGCAAACTGGCGCAGCAAGCCGGGGATGCCTTGCAAATTGTTTTTGATGCGGTGATGCACTTCACGCACCAGCGTGTCGCGATGCGCCGCTTCATCGGCCAGGCGCTTTGCCTCCCGTTGCTTCTGGCGGGAGATGTCGACATGGGTGACGACGAAATGCGTGATGTCGCCATGCTCATCCCTGACGGCCGTGCTGGTAAGCCATTGCGGAAAAACCTCACCGTTCTTGCGCTGGTGCCAGACTTCTGCATGCCATGAGACATACCGTCGCGCCGTATCCCAGGCCGCCTCATTGGTGTAACCCATGATTCGCGTAAAGCTCTGGTTTGTGCGCAGGATAACCTGGTTGGCATCGGTCACGATCATGCCCTCCTGGCATTCGAAGGCGATGGCCGCGATGCGCAGATCCGATTCCCGCCACGCCAGGGTTTCCCGCAGGTGGTTGAATCCGCCGACCAGCATGCCGATTTCATCCGCCCGCGCAATGGGCAAAGGCCGAAGGGGCTGCTTGCCATCCGACAACGTGGCCAGCGTCCGGGCGGCCGCCAGCAGTGGGGCCAATTGGCGTCTTAACAGCCACCAGGTCAGACCACCGGCCAACAGCGTCAGCACCAGAGTGGCCAGCAGCATGCGCTGCTGCATGACGTCAACCGGCGCGAAGGCTTCTGCGGTCGGCAAAGCAGCCGCCACGTACCAGCCCGCCATGGGCACGCCCCGGGCCGACGCCAGTACTTCTTCACCATGGGGATTGCCAGCAACACCAGAGCCCTCATAGCCCCCAACAAAACGGTCGACCAGTGCATCGACGCCGGGGCCCGGCAGCAGTTCCATGGCGCGGCGTTTGTCAGTGGCAGTCACCACCAGCCGGAACTGTGGCGCCACCAGCATGTAGCCGCCGATCTTGCCATAGCTGCTTTTTGCAATCATGTCAAAAAGGCCGGGCTTGCCCAGGTTGGTCACCCCCGACAAGGCGCCAATCACGGTGCCTTGTGCATCACGCACTGGCACGGTCATACCGAACACCGGCGCCTGCAACTTCTTGCCCATGACCGGGCGACCGACCGTCGATTTCCCCTCCTTGAGCGCGGCGGCGATGGTGTCAATGTCCATGTAATTGATGCCGATGCGACCGGCAGTGCGTGGAACATCGGCAATCGCGCTGCCATCAAGCCCACACGCGATAACGCCACCGTTGAAATGGCGCTGCAGCAGCGGAAGCTGTTCCAGCAAGCGTTCCATGTCCTCACGCAGCATGCGACTGGTGTAAAACGACAGCGACCACAGACTGAGCAGAAAGATGACCAACATACCCAAGGCGATTCGGGTCTTGAGAGACTGCCGCATGGAAACTGTCGAAGTCATGCTGACCTTTTGCTCAGGACGTCTGCGGTCTGAACACCGGTCGGCGCTCGCCGACCTGCAGGCACACCAATGTGCTGCCACGGGCGAGTTCAATCAAGGGGGTGTGGTCCATCAGGCCATTGTCGCGCACGGCAGTGCGGTCTTTACAGCTCGCCGTCCAGATATTCATGGCGATCGAATTGCGCGGGCTCCCGCGCCAGGTGATCATCGGCGGTCAAAACGGGTTTTTGTCCTGCTTGTCCCATGGCCATGTCATTTGCCGTGAATCAGTTGCCCATTTTTAGCGTCCATCGGGCGCTTGCGTTTGCCAAGGCGCAAAAGGAATGCTGCCACAGTGATGTCACCTGCTTGACCGATCAACCCCAATGGCCGTCGCAAAATCCGGCCATGACTGAAATTCGTTCCCCCCTGCAGGCCCAGATCGTCCAGTGGCAGGTGCAGCCTGGTGACAGCGTCCAGGCCGGTGACCTGCTGGTGATTCTGGAAGCCATGAAAATGGAGCACGAGCTGCGGGCCCCCCAGGCCGGGCGCGTGAGCGAGCTGTTTTTTGCCAATGGCGAGTTGGTGGCAGAAGCCGACTTGCTACTCAATATAGAGCGGCTTACACAGGTAGGACGGGGGCTTGAGCCTGATTTTTCTTATATGTCTGCACCGCAGGACAAGCCGGCTGCGGTGCGCCCCGACCTGCAACGGGTGCTGGATCGCCAGGCCGACACGCTCGACGCCAACCGCCCCGAGGCCATGAGCAAGCGCCACGCGCTGGGCCAGCGCAGCGCGCGCGAGAACATTGCCGATTTGTGTGATGCCGACTCCTTCATCGAGTACGGCGCTTTTGCCGTGGCGGCCCAGAGCCGCCGTCGCTCCGAACAAGACCTGATCCAGAACACCCCCGCCGACGGCATGGTGACCGGCATCGGCAGCGTCAACCAGACGCTGTTTGGCTCCGAGCGCAGCCGCGCGGTGGTGATGGCTTACGACGCCACCGTGCTGGCCGGCACCCAAGGCCTGCGCAACCACCAGAAGACCGACCGCATGCTGGGGCTGGCCCTGCAACAAAAGCTGCCCGTGCTGCTGTTTGCCGAAGGCGGCGGTGGCAGGCCGGGCGACGTCGATATGCCGATCGTGGCCGGGCTGCATGTGGGCACTTTTGCCAGCTTCGCGCGCCTGAATGGCCAGGTGCCGGTGGTCGGCATCGTGGCGGGACGCTGCTTTGCCGGCAACGCGGCTTTGCTGGGCTGCTGCGACGTGATCATCGCCACCGACAACAGCAACATCGGCATGGGCGGCCCGGCCATGGTCGAGGGCGGCGGCCTGGGGGTCTTCACGCCGGAACAGATTGGCCCCAGTGAGGTACAGCACGGCAGTGGCGTCATCGATCTTCTGGTGGCGGACGAGACGCAGGCGGTGGCGGCGGCGCGGCATTACCTGTCGTTCTTTCAGGGCCGCTTAAACGAATGGCAGGCGCCAGACGTGCAGGCGCTGCGCGATGTGGTGCCGGAAAACCGCTTGCGCGTCTATGACACGCGCGCCGCCATCACCGGCATGGCTGATGAGGGCAGCGTGCTGTTTCTACGCGGCGGCTTTGGCTTGGGGCTCCACACCGCGCTGGCGCGCATGGAGGGCCGCCCGGTCGGCATCCTGGCCAACAACCCGCTCCACCTGGGCGGCGCCATCGACGCCGATGCAGCCGACAAGGCGGCGCGCTTCATGCAACTGTGCAACGCGCACGGCTTGCCGCTGATCAGCCTGGTGGACACACCCGGCTTCATGGTCGGGCCGGACATGGAAGCCCAGGCGCAGGTGCGCCATGTGAGCCGCATGTTTATTGCTTGCGCGCATCTGCGCGTGCCGTTTTTCAGCGTGGTGCTGCGCAAGGGCTACGGCCTGGGTGCCATGGCCATGACGGCCGGCGGCTTTCACTCGCCCCTGATGACCATGGCCTGGCCGAGTGGCGAATTTGGCGCCATGGGTTTGGAGGGCGCCGTGCGACTGGGCTACCGCAAGGAGCTGCAGGCGCTGCCTGAAGGGCCGCAGCGAGAGGCCTTGTTCGAGCAACTGCTGGCCAAACAATACGACAACGGCAGCGCCATCCACATGGCCGCCACGCTGGAGATTGACGCCGTGATTGACCCGGCAGATACCCGCCACTGGCTGCTGCGCGGGCTGCAGATGCAGGGGGAGTTGGCGCCGGTGAGCGGGTTGGCAATTGACGCCTGGTAGGCCAACTCAATTGGGCAGGCACCGGTTTCGATTTCATAATGCACCTTGTCACACAGGGAGCTGCAATGGATCGGACCGAACGTTTCTACATGATCTTGGGGCTGCTGCGTCGCCAGACGGTTGCCAGCTTTGCCACACTACAGGCAGCACTTGAAGTCTCGCGCTCCACGCTCAAGCGCGACCTGAGTTACCTCAGCACCCGACTGAACAACCCCATCGCCTACAGCCGCGAGCTCGGCGGCTACAGCCTTGAAAAAGCCGATGGTGAAAGTGGCATCCCCCACGAGTTGCCGGGCCTGTGGTTCTCGGCCACTGAAATTCATGCCCTGCTGACCGTGCAACATTTGTTGTCGGGGCTGGACACGGGCGGCTTGCTCAATACCCACATCGCCCCCTTCATTGACCGTCTCAACACACTGTTGGGACACGAAGGCAACGCAGACGCCACCCAACTGCGCCGCCGCGTTCGCATCATCGGCCTGGCGCAGCGCAGTGTCACTCCGCGTCACTTTGAACGCGTGGCCACCGCCCTGGCGCAGCGCAAGCGGCTGCACATTGCCTACTGCGCCCGCGGGACCGGCGAAGCCAGCGCGCGTGAGGTGTCGCCCCTGCGCCTGGTGCACTACCGCGACAACTGGTACCTGGACGCCTGGTGCCACCTGCGCCAAGGTCTGCGCAACTTTGCCCTCGATGCCATGGCCGAAGTTCAACTGTTGGACCGCCCGGCACGCGACGTCAGCGACGCCAAACTTGATGCCACTTTCGGCTCCGGCTACGGCATTTTTTCCAGCGGCACCCGGCGCTGGGCACGCTTGCGCTTCACGCCCGAGCGCGCCCGCTGGGTGGCGCAAGAGCAGTGGCACCCGCAGCAAGACGGCAAGCACCAAGCCGACGGTGGCTACCTGCTGCGCATTCCCTACACCGACCACCGCGAACTGATCATGGACATCCTCAAACACGGCGCGCACTGCGAGGTGCTGGGGCCGGCGAGCTTGCGCCAGGCCGTGAAGGCTGAAGTGGCGAAGATGGGAAAAAAATATTTTTGAAAAGAGCAGGACGGGTTCATCTGGTGAGCCTGTGCACGCGCATACTGCTGCAATGATTCCCCACTTTGCTCACAGCGAGAACGACCATGGGCAACGGCATTTGCTCAAGGAACATCTTGGTTGTGTCGCAGCCTTGGCAGGTAGATTCGCGGCAGGGACAGCTTGGCAAGACGAGGCAAGGCTAGCGGGCTTGATGCATGACCTAGGCAAATATGGCGACTTGTTTCAAGCCCGGTTGCGCGGCCAGGAAGCCGGGCTGGATCACTGGAGCACTGGCGCGGTAGCGGCCTTGAAGCCTTATGGTGCTCTGGCGGCTGCACTGGCCATTGAAGGGCATCACATTGGCTTGCAGGCGGCGGCTTCCGACGCGCTGGCTCAGCGATTCGGCATGGTACTTAAAGGCGCATCGCCGCTGGGGCCGAATATTCGTTTGACAGATGCCAATCTGAACCGTTTGTTTGAACGTGCACAAGACGATGGCCTGGTGTTTGAACAGCCATCGAAGCCGATGATTCCACTAGGGCAATCCGGTGCCTGGCAGCAGTCCATCGCCCGCATGCTTGACGTGCGGATGCTGTTCTCCAGTTTGGTGGATGCGGATTTTCTCGACACTGAGGCGCACTTCAATGGCACATCAGAGGGGAAAAGTTATCGGCAAACGGGTTTGCAGTTGGACGCAGCCCTTGCAGTGCTGGCACTCGATAAGTTTATGAATCTCTCGGTTCGCCCGGGAACTTCACAAGACAAATCAAGTGACGCAGTGGCGCAGACCCGTGCTGAGCTTTGGAATGCTGTGACCCAAGCGGCGATGAAGCCTACCGGAGTTTTCTCATTAACGGCCCCTACTGGCTCAGGCAAGACACTGGCCATGCTGCAATTTGCCTTGGCGCATGCCAAACAGAACGGACTGAAACGTGTGGTGCTGGCCGTGCCCTACCTGAGCATCATCGAGCAGACGGCGCGCATTTATCGAGCGGTGTTTTCCGATGATCCAGAAATTTTCATCCTCGAACACCACAGCCTTGCGGGTGTTGGCGTGGAACAGTCCGACCCGCACAAATGCGATGACGCTGAGCGGCAACGTCGTTTGTATGCCGAAAACTGGGATGCACCGATCATTCTGACCACCAATGTTCAGTTGCTTGAATCGTTGTTCTCAAACCGATCTTCCGCCTGTCGCAAGCTGCATCGGCTGCGCGACTCGGTGATACTTTTCGATGAAGCACAGAGCTTGCCTCAGCATCTGGCTGTGCCCACACTCGCTGCGCTATCGCATCTAGCCACTGGCTACAACAACAGCGTTGTTTTTGCAACCGCCACCCAACCCGCTTTTGACACGCTGGATGCAGCCGTTCAAAAGCACGCCGTCTCTGGCTGGCAACCCACCGAGATCGTGCCGGGTCATGCCGCCATGTTTGCACGCCTCAAACGGGCTGAGGTGCAATGGCCCAAAGCCGATGAATCTTTGAGCTGGCAGGCGTTGGCTGACACCTTATGCGCTGACGATGCGGCACAAGTGTTGTGCGTGCTCAACCTCAAGCGCCATGCCCATGCACTGCTTAAAGCGATGGCTGGCATTGCAGGGCTGCGCCACCTCTCGACCAACCTTTGCACCGCACATCGTCGTGAGGTTCTGGAACAGGTGCGTAAGTGTCTGGACCCTGCCATTCCGCAACCATGTCGACTGGTTTCCACGCAATGTGTAGAAGCGGGTGTTGATTTGGACTTTCCCCTGGTCTATAGAGCCATGGCCCCACTTGAGGCTGTTGCCCAGGCAGCAGGTCGCTGCAATCGTGAGGGGCGGCTTAACAGCTTGGGCAAGTTTGGACAGGTACGGGTTTTTGAGCCTGCACTCGATACAAGCGAACGCAAACGGATGTTCCCAACTTTTGCCTACTTTCAGGCGGCGGAAGTTACCTCGTCATTGCTACGCGAAAACGATGGCAATCTGAGCATCAATGATCCAACCGTATTTCGTGGCTATTACCAAAGACTTTACGGTGTGAGCCGCCCGGTTGATCAAAATGTTGACTTGACCAATGCCATTGCCGCCCTTGATTTTCCTGAAATTGCGCGTCGCTACCAACTGATTAACCAGGATGCCATTCAGATCGTTGTGCCGTGGAAGCCATGCATGGCCGAATACAAACGGCTGCGCGACCTCGCCTCCAGCGGTATTGATGGTCAATGGATGAAAGCAGCACAGGCCCTCACGGTCAGTATCTATCGACCCAAACCAGATCATCCCGCCTGGGGCTGCTTGATTGCGGCGCAATTCCGCCGGGGTGGTAGTTCGGATGAGTGGTTCATCCTGGAAGACCCGGATGAACGGTTCTACGATGACATCCTTGGCCTGCAGTTGCCGCAAAACCAAATGGTCATGATCGCCTGATTCCCACATTTTCAAGGAGGAGTTTCCCCGCATGCCAAACACAAGCCAACCCAATCCACCCAACACCCACACCCTAGAAGTTTGGGGTGACTTGGCCTGCTTCACCAGACCAGAGATGAAGGTGGAGCGCTTTTCTTACCCCGTGATCACGCCCTCAGCGGCACGCGGTGTCTTTGATGCCATTTATTGGGATGGCAAGCGTGAGCAGGAAAAGGTGGGGAAGAAAACGCGAGACATCATTCGCCCCTATTTTTTCTGGCAAATCACGCGCATTGAAGTGCTGACCATGCCCAGCTTCATCGCCCTGCGGCGCAATGAAGTCAAGGGTGTTGTGCCGGGCGCGGTGACACTCAATAAATGGATGACCGGCAAAGAAGCTCCCGAACCATTGTGGGCAGATGGTGATGATGAAACCACCGGGCGCACCCAGCGCCAGACCATGGCCCTCAAAAACGTGCGTTATCGAATTACCGCCCGCATTGAGCCGCGAGCCAGCCACCGAAACCAGTTGGCAAAGCTCAACGCTTGTTTTGAACGACGCGCCAAGGGTGGCAAGTGTTTTCAGCAGCCCTATCTGGGATGCCGCGAATTCCCGGCATTTTTTGAATACATCGAACCCGGTGCGCCAAGTGCAGCAAGAGCACCCATGGATCAACAACTGGGCTGGATGCTGTATGACGTGTTTGACCTGGCCAACGAGGCTCCTGGGCTGGATGGCAAACCATTTATTTCGGTCTTTGATGCGTGCGTAAAAAGTGGCGTATTGGATGTACCAGCGTATGGCAGCGACGCGGTGCGCAAGCCGGGAAGGATTTAGCCATGCTGCACGCTTTACGGGAATACGGCGCAAAACTGGGTGGTGAACCAGGTTTTAAGTCCAGAGAGGTGCGCTGGTGCATTCAACTCTCCGAGGCAGGGCAATTGCTGAACATCGTGCCACTTGGCGACGGCAAAGCTGGTGTCATGTTGGAACGTTGTGCCGACATGCATGGAATGGTTTCCGGTGGTAAGGCGCACTTTTTAGTCGAATCCGCGCAGACCATTGCACTGCACTTCAAAGAGGGCGAAGAGCCTGCCAAGGTTGACTCTGCTACTGCCAGGCATCAGTACTACTCAAAAATGCTAGCGCAAGCGGCAGCCGATCTGGCAGTTTTGGCACATCCTTCAAAACTGTTGTGTGACCCAGTTGCTTTGGATCAGATACGCGCCATGATGGTTGCAAAGCGCATCAAACCAGCAGACTGGGTAAGTTGGCAGGTGGGTGCATTTGACCCGCGTGAAGATACGGGCGTGCAGCAATGGTGGCGTGATTGGCGGCTCCAAGACCTTGGCGGTGGTGTCGAAACTGGTGACAGTCTTCCGGCGGGAAGCATGCTGTGTTTGCTGACTGGTGAACCTGTTGAACCGCTTCTGACACAACCCAAAATTTCGGGCCTGTCAGGTGTTGGTGGTCTGTCGATGGGTGATGTCATGGTCGGCTTTGACAAGGCTGCGTTCCAATCCTACGGTCTTGAAAAATCTACCAACGCAGCCATGGGGGAAGCACCTGCACAGCAATACGTGGATGCGTTAAACCATCTCATTCGGCAGCAGAAAGAAGCCACCGGCAAGAACCCCTCGCGGCGCACCAATGCCATGATGGTGTATTGGTTCAAAGAACACATTCCCCCAGAAGAAGACCCATTTTCCATGCTCTTTGGCATGGAGACCGACGAGGGGCAGACTGCATCTGCCTTGTCTCAAGCCCGCAAGTTACTTGATGCCATTCGCAGCGGGAACCGTTCCGCGTTGGGTAACAACCACTACTACGCCATGACGCTCTCAGGCGCCTCCGGGCGGGTGATGGTGCGGGACTGGATGGATGGTCAATTTGTTCAACTGGTTTCGCACATTGAGGCATGGTTTTCCGATATGGCCATCGTGCACCGCGAGGGCGGGAACCGTTTGGCTCCTGATCCAAAATTTTTGGCTGTGGGTGGATCGTTAGTTCGTGAACTCAAAGACCTGCCAGCGTCCACCACTTCGGTGTTATGGCATGCGGCGGTTGCACAACTGCCCATTCCCCAACCTTTGATGGCGCAGGCGCTAGACCGCTTTCGCTCTGCCATTGTCAAAGATGAAACTTTTAATCATGCCCGCATGGGCCTGATCAAAGCTTATTTTGTTCGTCAACCTCAAGGAAAGGCGCTTATGCAACCCTATCTCAACCCGGATCATCCTGACCCGGCTTATCACTGCGGGCGCCTCCTGGCGATTCTCGCCAAGCTGCAGCGTGATGCGCTCGGCGATGTGGGGGCCGGTGTGGTGCAGCGTTTTTATGCCGCCGCCAGCACCGCGCCGGGGCTTACCTTTGGTCGCTTGGTCGGCAATTCGCGCAACCATTTGGGCAAACTCGAAGGTGGCTTGTCATATTGGTATGAGCAGCAAATTGCCGAGGTCTTGAAACAGTTGGGGGACCAATTTCCGCGCACCCTGAACCTGGAGGGGCAAGGCCTTTTTGCGTTGGGGTACTACCAGCAATTGGCCGCCCTGCGCACCCCAAAAAAGGACAGTAACAACAGCAACACAAAAGGAGAATCCGCATGAGTACACCCATCAAAAACCGCTACGAATTTCTTTACCTCTTCGATTGCGAAAATGGCAATCCCAATGGCGACCCGGATGCCGGTAACAGCCCGCGCATTGATCCCGAAGATATGCATGGTCTGGTGTCGGATGTTGCCATCAAACGCCGTGTGCGCAACTACGTGCAGATGAAGCACGGCAATGGCGGTGGCTACGCTATTTTTATTGAACACGCAACCAACTTGAATCGACCTATTGCAGCGGCACACGAAGCTACTGGCGGCGCACCAGCAGGTGGTGGTAATCGTTCTCAAGTAGGCAAGGCGCGCGACTGGATGTGCCAGCAGTTCTTTGATGTACGTGCGTTTGGTGCGGTGATGTCCACCGGTGCTAATGCTGGGCAGGTACGTGGGCCTGTGCAAGTGGCGTTCTCTCGTTCCATCGATCCGATTTTTCCAATGGAGGCGGCAATCACGCGCATGGCCGTCGCAGAAAAGGTGAAAGATGCCAAATCAGTGGCGGACTACGTTGCGTGGGAAGAAAAACAGGAGGAAGACAGCCTTCGCACCATGGGCCGCAAGTCACTCATCTCCTACGGCCTCTATGCCACCAAAGGTTTTGTTTCTGCCAACCTAGCGCAAGGCACACAATTTACCGATGCTGACCTGAATGAGCTATGGGAAGCACTGGCGAACATGTTTGACCATGACCGTTCTGCTTCCAAGGGTGTGATGGCCTGCCGTGATTTGTTTGTTTTCAAACATGTCGGAACTGATAGCGATCTGGTGCAGCGTGAAAAGCAGGCTATGTTGGGTTGTGCGCCAGCGCATCACTTGCTTGATCTCGGCCGCATCATCGACGTTCCAGCGCTTAAAGGCAGTGGCAAAACTCCGCGCTGCTATGCAGATTACGCCGTGACACAGCACCTGGATCGTGTGCCCAAAGGGGTTGAGCTTTGGCGCTGGGATTTTTCTGAAAATCGGCTGATCAAGGCCTGACAGGCCAGGCGGGCAGTGTGAGCAACATGGATGCGCCCAAGGCGGAGATTGAACCGCTCAACATCTCCGCGCTCAATCAGTTTGTCTACTGCCCCCGTCGTTTTGCCCTGATTTATGTGGAAGCCGAGTTTCAGGAAAACCTGCACACGCAACGCGGGAATGCTGAGCATGAGCGTGTGGATCGCGTGGCCCACACCACATCGCGCAGTGGTGCACGGGTGGAATATGCGCTACCCGTGTGGAGTGAACGCTTGGGCTTGATTGGCAAATGCGATGTGGTGGAGTTTTGGCAAGACGGTACTGTTTACCCAGTGGAGTACAAGCACGGCCCGCGTCGCGCCTGGATCAACGACGATTTGCAGTTGGCGGCACAGGCCATGTGCCTGGAGGAGATGCTCAGTGTGGATATAAAAGCAGCCGCCATTTTTCACGCTGCCAGCAAGCGCCGGCGCGAAGTGCACATAGATGCCGAATTACGCAAGATGTTGGAGAAAGCACTTGAGGAAATGCGAGCTTGTGTCCGATCTCAATTAGTACCACCCCCAACGACTGAAACCCAACGTTGTCGGGGGTGCTCTCTAATGGACATCTGTCAGCCCCAAGCCACGCATGTAGGGCTGATCGCTGCTCGTACCGCCTTGTTTGACCCGGACGCATAGGATTCGCGGCCCGTGGCAGGACATCTTGAAAGACCAAAAAATGAAAATTTTGCCTACCGAGTTCGATGGTCAGTCCATCCGTCGCATATACGACGAAGGCACTGAAACCTGGTGGTTTTCCGTGGTGGACGTTGTACAGGTGCTCACGCAACAGGCCGACTACCAGACGGCGCGCAAATACTGGAACAAGCTCAAAGAGCGCCTAAGCAAGGAAGGCAGTGAGTCGGTGACAAACTGTCACCGACTGAAATTGCCCGCCGCCGACGGCAAAAACTACCTCACCGACGTCGCCACCGCCGAAACCCTGCTGCGCCTGGTGCAATCCGTCCCCAGCCCCAAGGCAGAGCCCATCAAACTCTGGCTTGCCAAGGTCGGGTATGAGCGCATGCAAGAGATGGCCGACCCGGCGCTGTCGCTGGACCGTGCCCGCCAGACCTGGCAACAGCATGGGCGAAGCGACAAGTGGATTCAGCAACGCATGACCGGGCAGGAAACCCGCAACAAGCTCACCGATTATTGGAGCGGCCACAACGTCAAGAAAGGCAGTGAGTTTGCCATTCTGACCAACATCATTCACCAGGAATGGTCGGGCGTGAGCGTGGCTGAGCACAAAGATATGAAGGGCCTGAGCAGCCACAACCTGCGCGACCACATGAGCGAGGCGGAACTCATTTTTACAGCCTTGGCTGAGTTGTCCACCCGCCAAATTGCCGAGAACGTGAATGCCACCGGCATGCCGCAAAACAAGATTGCGGCCAAGGCCGGTGGCCGCATCGCCGCCCAAGCCCGCCACCAGCTAGAAAGCCAGACCGGCAAGTCAGTGGTCACAGGAGCCAATTACCTGCCACCGGTTGCGAAGAAGGCCTTGAAATCACCGCGCAAAGCGTAAGACGTTACGACAACAGAGTCCAGTGGGACGATACACATGCAACTCCTCAACACCCTCTACGTCACCACGGCAGACACTTATCTGCGGCTGGACAACGACACCCTGCGCGTGGAGGTGGAGCAAGAAACCAGGCTACGTGTGCCACTGCACCACTTGAGCGCGGTGGTGTGTTTCGGTCACACGGGCTTGTCGGCACCGCTCATGCACCGCTTGGCTGAAGGCGGTATTGCGCTGGTGTTGCTGGATGACAATGGGCGTTTCAAAGCAAGATTAGAGGGCGCAGTCACAGGCAATGTCCTGCTGCGCCAAGCTCAGTTTGGGCGTGTGGCAGACCCCGCGTTTACGCTGGACATGGCACGCGCCTGTGTGGCGGGCAAGATCAAAAACACCCGGCAGGTGTTGCAGCGCGGTGCCCGCGAAGCCAAGTCAGAAGACGAAGCCCAGGTATTAGCCCGCCTGGCCGACGACCTGGCTGCCAGTTTGCGCGCGCTCACCGGGACCACCAGTCTGGACGTCTTGCGTGGCATAGAGGGTGAGGCCGCGCGGCAATATTTCATTGGCCTCAATTTGCTGGTGCGCCCTGAGTCGCGCGCGGTCTTCCAGATGGATGGGCGCACGCGTCGCCCGCCGCGTGACCGCTTCAATGCCATGTTGTCATTCTTGTATTCCATGTGGATGAACGACTGCCGTAGCGCGCTGGAGGCAACCGGGCTGGACCCGCAAGTGGGTTTTTTGCATGCCTTGCGACCGGGCCGCGCTGCACTGGCGCTGGATTTGATGGAAGAGTTTCGCCCCTGGGCTGATCGCTTGGCCCTGACGCTCATCAACCGGGGTCAGTTGACGGCTGATGATTTTGTTTTGCGTGAAGGCGGTGGCGTGTTACTGGAGCCGGATGCGCGCAAGGCCGTGGTGGTGGCGTATCAAGAACGCAAGCGCGACGAGATCAATCACCCGCTGCTGGCGCAGTCTGTCCCCTTGGGCCTGGTGCCGCTGGTGCAGGCACGTTTGATGGCGCGCGCTTTGCGCGATGACGGTGCACCGTATGTGCCGTTTGTGGCCAAGTAGGATTGAGCCATGCTGGTACTGGTTTGCTACGACGTGAGTACCGAAACCAAGGCCGGACGGCGGCGCTTGCGAAGGGTTGCCAAAGTTTGCGAAAGTACCGGGCAGCGGGTACAAAAATCGGTTTTTGAGTGCCAGTTGGACGTTGCGCAATTTGAAGCACTTGAACGGGAATTGCTCGCAGAGATCGATGCGCAGCAAGACTGCTTGCGCCTGTACCGCATACCCGGTACCCGCGGGTTTGAAGTTCTTGAGCACGGCGCCTTCAAGGCGGTGGATTTTGATGGGCCACTGGTGCTTTGATTGCGCCCCGAAGTGCTCGCAGACGTGTGGCCTGTGGTAAGGTCAATACCGCGAACCCCAAGTGGTTGACTTCTCCCTACAGGGTTCGCGCGCTACGCAAGCCATTGATTCAAATGATTTTCCAGAATCACTCCACGCAAATCCACGGGGTTAGTCTTGTGGAGCAACGAGGTTCGCGCGAATGCACCAAAAATGCCTTTGCTGACAAGCCTTTGGCGGCGAAGCGGATCGCCCGGCATTCATGTCGGGCGCGGATTGAAACATGACGCCCGCCAACATCGAGATCAAGCTTGCTGGGGGATCGCCCGGCATTCATGTCGGGCGCGGATTGAAACTCATGGTACTGTGTTAGTGACTGATACTGTAACGGATCGCCCGGCATTCATGTCGGGCGCGGATTGAAACAGTGACGAAGCTGTGGCAAATGGCACAAACGAAATGGATCGCCCGGCATTCATGTCGGGCGCGGATTGAAACACGTCCAAGC
>NZ_JBAQMD010000114.1:0-53429 GCF_049302455.1 Rhodoferax ferrireducens
CCTGTATGCATAAGCTGCTCACGATCATCAATGCCATCATTAAATCCGGCCAGCCTTGGCAGGCTGACTATGGTTATCCACGATCTGTTCAGGCATAAAAACGTTTAAAAATGCTTGACTTGAAACACAGTTGCTCTCCCCCAACCCCTCTCCGCCCCCGCCGGGGCGGAAAGGGGAGCTAATAGCCACATTTGGCCGCGTTTTTTTAGGTGGGAAAACTGGTAATCGACTGCGCGCTGACCTCCAAGTGCGGCCATGGTGTTGACGGGCCGTAATGAGTGGCAGCCACTTTGAGGCCAGCGTGCCTCTGATCGGTTATTTCCCACCGAAAAAGACGCGGCCAAATGTGGCGGTTGGCTCCTCTTTCTCGCCCGGCGGGGCGAGAGAGAGGCGGGGGTGAGAGAGTGGGGACAAGAAGGTCAAAAACTCAAACCCAACCCCGTCAAGGCAACTGCAACTGCAACTGCCAAAGGATTGCGCGACAGGCGAACCTGTGATCGAGCGCCAGGAATTACGGTGCGGCACTCACCCGAGCCGTCCCTGTGAGAAATCAGAATTTAATCGGCGGTCACCAAGTTTGGACCGACCAACAGTCAAGCCAGCAAGTTGTGGGTCACGTCCTTGTTACCCTTGTCCAACCGGTCTTCCAGCTCGCCCAGGGCAGCGGCCAATGAATTGCCTGACTGCTCAACAACCAGGCGCAAGGTGGCCTCCATCTGATCGATCCGGGTCAGCACCGCGGCACGCGAGTGTGCATCCTGATCCAGTTGTTTTTTGAGTTCGAGTTCCAGAAAGCTGCGCAGCTCGGTAAACCGCGACGCCTCGGCCTGGTCTGCCAGTTTGCGGTTGCTCTGCAGTTCTTTGGCATGTTGGCGCGCGTCAAACAGCACCGTGGTCTGCAGGTACAACACAAACACCAGGAACAGCCCGGTGACAAAAACCAGCAGCCCGAGCATCACCAGGCCCAGCGGCGCCTGCACGTCAGCCAGCCCCAGCGACAGCGTGGTCGGGGCCATGAACGCTGTCCGGTTGAGTGCGGCAAAACCAACCACCAAGGTCAGAACAAGGAGCAAAAACAGGGTACGGATTTTCATGATGGCAGACTTTCTTGGGTGGATCGCTCGCCGACCGGCGGCACGATCAATGGTAATTGATCTCCTGGCGAGGCTGCTGCCAACAGGTAACTGCAGGTACCACCGCGTTGCTGCGCCCTGTGCCACCTGTTCAAAACGTCATCGGCAGCCGCACGGTCAGAGAGACATCGGGCGTGTCGGTCGTGAGGCCGGCCCCAACCGCCACACTCAAAGAGGTGGTTTTGCTAAGGCGGTAGGAATAGCCGAGCAGCAAGGTGCCCAACTGCGTGCGGACCGAGCCGGGCACGACCTCGCCATTGTGTCTGGTCCGGCCCACCGAGCTGTGGTCATAGCCGAGACTGAAAGATGACTTTTCGTTCAACGCCAGCCCCATGCCAAAGTTAAAGCCGATGATGGGGCCGGGTGAAATCGTTCCCAGGAACTCTTTCTCACCGTTGAGCACAGTACGACTGACGTTATCGCGCGCAAAGTTGTGAAGGTAGGTGACGCTGCCGAAAAACACCGCCGGATCGGACGGGTACAACATGGTCAGGCCCGCTTGCAGGGAATAAAACCCGGAGCCGGTCGGCAAGTCAAGCGGCAAGCCGGTGCCCGTGGTGTTGCCAACACAGCGCGTTTGGCAATCGGTGACGACGTCAAATGGATCGGTGCCGGTACGGGTTTTCAAGCGCAAGGTTCCCACATAGAACGGCTTGTCAATGCCACCATCGTTCAATTGGTAGCGCGCGCCCAACTCAAGGTCACCCATGTGCATGCCGTTGGCCGAGAACACACTCTCGGTGGCAGATCCTTCAAAGATTTCTCGACTGACCGTGGCGTCGCTTCGATAAACATAGGGCGCCCGAAGCTCCAGTTCAAGCCGTCGGCTCACACCCAAGCGCGCCGACAGCGCCGCCGTGACGGTATTGCGCTTGACTTCGCGCACGTCAATCAGCCCGATCAACAACGCCGGAATAATGGTGTAGCCCACCAAGGCAACCCGGTTGCTTGAAGAGTATCCATACTGCAATGAGGGTTCCAGCACATAGTGACCCGGCTGTGTAAGCACACCCGGTTGCTCGAACAGGGGCGCCACCTCGGGCGGACGTCCTTCAGTGGCCGGTGACTGTCCAACCGGCACGGGATCCTTCGGCTGTGCCTGGGCCAATCGCAGCGGCTCACCCGCTGTTCCAGTGCCGCGTTGCGAGGCCAGAACATTCCAACTGGCGGTGCCCCGAAGCTCATCCAGCGCCACCTGCTGTTGTGCCACCTGGCGTTCCAGAGACTGCAGCAGGCCACGTTGCTCAAAATATTGCTGCCGAAATGATTCGAGGTCCGCCAGCAGTCTTCTTTGCTCGGCCAGTTCCTGACTCAGGGCTTCCAGGCGCGCCTGCATCGCCTGCCACTGCGGCCCACTGCGCGTGGAGGATTGCGCATGCACCGTGCTGCCCAGCAGCAATACAACCGCGCAAGCCACTGCGCTGATCGCGGGAAATTTCAAATGTGCCATGACTCATTTCTCCGGGTGAGCGAAACAACAAGATACACAAAGACCCCAGCAAGCGGCCAAGTGTTGGAGAAGCGCGGGCAATCGATGTTGCGAATAATCAAGCACCGCAAATTGCCCTGGCGCCAGTGTTCGACGTGACAAATATCAAACCAGGCAAGGCCGGTGTTGCTTAGGATGAAATGAGATTCATTGCAACGCCCGCTTCTTAATCCGGAGTAAGGATCTTGCATGGCCAGAAAACAAGAGACAAGCCAAGGGAATTTCAGATGTCGCCCAGAACGTTGTTGAGCATCACCTTGGGAGATCAGCAGCTCCTGAGCACCCCCGCCGAGCTGTTGTCGTCCTGGGCGATCTTTGCCGTCAATGACCTGGCGGCTGCCCGCGAGGCGCTGGCCCGGCATCTCTATCCGGTCGGACTCTTGTTGCTCAACAACACCCGCGACGCTGATGTCATTGAAGTCGATGCGCTGCTTGAGGCCCATCAGAGCACCCAGTGGGTCGGGGTTTTCCCGGCCGAGATGATCAAGCGCCCCTCCTACCGGGCGCTGATTGTGCAACACCTGTTTGACTTTCATACCTGGCCGATTGACCCCGCCCGGCTCAATCACACCCTGGGTCATGCCTTCGGCTATGCTGAACTTGACGGCCCGCCCGCCATGGCCAACACGGGCAAGCTCGACATGGCGCTATTGGGCCAAAGCGCGGCCATGCAACATTTACGCAAGCAAATTGGCAAAGTCGCCCAAACCAACGCCCCGGTGCTGATCTGGGGCGAGAGTGGCAGCGGAAAAGAGCTAACGGCGCGGGCGATTCACAATCACTCCCCAAGGGCCGGCGGGCCATTCATTGCGGTCAATTGCGGCGCCATGCCCGCCAGCCTGATCCAGTCAGAACTGTTCGGCTATGTGCGTGGCGCATTCACAGGTGCCGCCAAAGAAAAGCAGGGCCTGATCGAGTCTGCTGCGGGCGGCACACTATTCCTGGACGAGGTCGGTGACTTGCCGCTTGACCTGCAAACGAATTTGCTTCGCTTCCTGCAGGAACGCACCATCACGCGGGTGGGTGCATCGCACAGCATTGAAGTCGACACGCGGGTCATTGCCGCATCCCACATGCGTCTTGAAGGGCTGGTCAAAGCAGGACAGTTCCGCGAGGACCTGCTTTACCGGCTGAACGTGCTGCCCCTGACCGTGCCCGCCTTGCGGGAACGAAAAGACGATCTGGCACTGCTGACCAGCCACTTTTTCAAAGTGTTTGCCCAGGACAAAAAACCCCGTCTCACCGGTTTCAGCAACCGGGCCATGCTGGCCATCACGGCGCACGACTGGCCGGGCAATGTGCGTGAACTCATCAACCGCATCCGGCGGGCGATGGTGATGTCCGAGGGGCGCCTGATAACGCCCGAAGACCTTGATCTGAAATTGCCGAATGGCCCCAATGGATCGAATGGGCAGCACAGCGGTGAAGCGCTGGAGGAAGCCCGCCTGCGCGCCGAGCGCGACGCCATTCACGTCTGTCTGCAAGACAACGGCAGCAACATCAGCCGTGCAGCTCGCGATCTGGGCATCTCCCGCATGACACTGTACCGATTGATGGGGAAGCACGGCATCACGCCCTGAATCCGACCCGTCATTGACCCAGGCAGCCGACCTTGATGCGTCGGGTGCCTCAAGACTGTGACACCTTTCGCCATTTGTTCTGCCATGGCGCGCGGTGGTCAGGGCCATTGAAAATCAAGGCCACTTTCAGTCGTCTTTGCGATATATCAAATGCCGACTTGCCGGGCGTCAAACAAGTTGTCACAAGCCTGATACAGATCTCATCCGCGTGAATGAGATTTCATCTTTTTTTTGCTTGCAAATGTCTTGTTTTGCAACGCAAATTTCATTTCTTTTCGATATAAATCAACTACTTACGTTCTTGACGATCTATCGGGCATCGAATTTGCGTATTGGCTTCCGGATTGGCGTGTTTTCTGCGCCGAGCCAACCAAACTTCATTCAGAAATTTTTTTAAGGAAATACCATGAAAAAGACTTTATTGGCGTCGGCAATCGCGCTTGCTTTTGGTTTGTCAGGCCAGGTGATGGCGAATCCGAACAACAACAACAGCGCTGATCTGGCCGACAACAACAACCAGACTGCAACGGCAAATTCGGACCAGTCTGCCAGTACCGGCGCGGCTGCCAATGAGTACTCCAGCGCGAACCAGAACTCACATAACGACAGCAGCAACAACTCGGACAACCGGGTCGACAACAGAAATCAAGCTGACAATCGAAACCAGGCTGACAACAGCAACAACTCCGACAACCGGGTCGACAACCGGAACCAGTCCGATCGGAACAACAACAAGAGCGTTGGCGACAACCGTGACAACCAGGGTATGGCCCATGCCGATGGAACCGGCACAGCGGCCGCCAACAACGGTTCAACGGCTACTGCCAACTTCAGCAATTCCTTCAATAACAGCAAGGCCATTGCCAAGGTTCAGCTGAACGGCACCGTAGGCGGCAACACCATCTATGGCATCGGCAACCAGGTCAACAACAGCGGCACAGCCAACGGCGCTAAAGGCGGCGCTGGCGGCAATGGCTACGGCGGTACCGCTGGCAACGGAACCGGTGGCAACGGCGGTGCAGGCGGCGATGGCGGCAACGGTGGCAACGGCGGCAGCGCCAACGCGACCAATGGCAGCGCCACTGCCGGCGCAGCCAGCAACGGCAGCGCCACGAACGGCGGCGCCGCAGCTGGCAATGGCGGTGATGGCGGCCTCGCCAAGAATGCCCGAGGTGCCAATGGTGGCGGCGCCACGGCCTACGGCGGCGACGCCCATAACATGACCGACCAGAAGGCATCGGGTTCTGCATCGAGCGCCAATGCCAAGGGCGGTTCCTCGATGGCTGCGGATATGACCAAGACCGGCTCGGCCTTCAACGCTTCCATGGCCAAGGGTGGCTCATCCGCCGCGTTCGATGCCAACAAGGGTGGCTCGTCCGCCGCGCTGGATGCCAACAAGGGCGGCTCGTCGGCTGCGATAGATTTGACCAAGGGCGGCTCGGCAGGCGCGCTTGATGCGTCTCTCGGCGGTCTTGCAGCTTCCGGGCAGTTGGGTGGTACCGGTGGTGCTGACGCCAACAGCGGCACAGCGGCCGGCCCGGCCACATCTTCCAACAGTGCAGCCGGTGGGGCCGGCGGTGCAGCGGCGTCTGATCCTGCTGCACCAGGCGGAGCTGGCGGCGCGGCCTCCAACGATACATCCACAACGGCAAGCACAGCAACCGGCGCAGCCGGCGGGACTCCGACCACCGGCTCGAACACCCAAACCGGAACCAACACTGGCGGTGCAGCCACAGGTACAGCAACCTCAACAGCAGGCGCTGGCACCGGCACGGCAACATCCACCGCCGGGGCAGCCACCGGATCGGCAACATCTGGCGGTGGAGCAGCCACCGGATCGGCAAGCTCCAACGGTGGCGCCGGCACCACTGGCGCATCCACAGCTTCTAGCGGTGCCGCTACCGGTACCGCCACATCGGCTGGGGGCGCAGGTACTGGCGGCACGGCCAGCAGCACGGGCGGCACAGCCACCAGTACAGCCACTGCGACAGGTGCCGGTGGCACGGCCAATGGCGGCGCTGGTGGCACGGCCAGCAATGCAGGTGGTGCGGGCGCGGCGGGCGGCGCAGCCTCCAACGGCAGCGCGACCAACGGCGGCGCGTCGACCACTGCTTCCAACGGTAGCGCAAGCGGCGGTACTGCCCAAGGCGCGACGGGTGCGGTCGGTGCGACCGGTGGCGCGGGTGGCGTCGGCAACGGCGGTGTTGGTGGCGTCGGCAACGGCGCGGTTGGCGGTGCTGGCGGCAACGGCGGCAATCTCAACCTGAACGCAGGCACCTTCAACATGTACAACGCGATGAGCAGTGTTGGCCAGTCGGCAGCCGGCATCATGGTTGCTGCGCAAAACAGCGGCTTGGCTGCGCTGGTGCAGCAAAGCGTGAATGTGCAGGCTAACCTGGCTGTAGGCAAGTAAGCGTCTGGGCCGGTCGTTGGGTGAAATTCGTTTCACCCAATGACCGGTGCTTTCGTTGTTGACACGAGTTGCCCACGGCGCGGCAACCAAAACAACATGGAGGATGAGATGCGATCCATTATTTTTTTCGCCAGGGCCACACTTGCCGTGGCGTTGAGTTCGTCAGGCTGGGCCCTGGCCACTGACATCCATGTGGATGAGGCGCCGCCGGCGGCACAAGCCGCGACCGAAATTCCACCAGCTGGGACAGAAGTTCCAGGACTTGGGACACCAATGGCCGGCGCCCAATTGGACGGCTATCGTGGCGGCTTTGATGTGGTCAAGAATGACATGCAGTTGAGTGGCGCGGTCACCAACAATTCAGCGGTGGATGTATTGAGCGGCAGCAACTTCATTGCCGACGGCTCGTTTGCCAACGCAAGTGGCATGCCGATGGTGGTGCAAAACTCGGGATCGAACGTGTTGATCCAGAACGCCACCATCATCAACGTGCAGATGCAATAAGCCATGCGCGCCGCACTTGCCTGGGTTGTTGCGGCAGTCGCCGCCACTTGCGCACCGGCGCAGGCTGACACGCTGGAATTGGCTGGCATTGGAGGCCGCTACGCGGTCCATGTCACCAGCCTGAAAGAGGCTCGCTTCAAGGCCACCACGCGCCAGCAGTACGACTTTAGCTGTGGCTCGGCAGCGGTGGCAACCCTGCTCTCCCACCACTACGGCTACCCGGTGACGGAGCAGTCTGTGTTCGAAGAAATGTTTGCGCGCGGCGACCAGGCAAAAATCCGCCAGGAGGGCTTTTCCCTGCTGGATATGAAAGCCTACTTGAACGCCCACCAATTTCAGGCCGATGGCTTTGAGTTGCCATTGGCCAAACTGCTTGAGGCGGGCCTGCCGGCCATTGTCCTGATTTCTGACAATGGGTATCACCATTTTGTCGTGGTCAAGGGCATGCGAGACGGCCGGATATTGATCGGCGACCCCTCCAGCGGCACGCGGGCGGTTTCCCGCGCCAATTTTGAATCCATCTGGGTCAACAAGCTGCTGTTTGTGATTCACAACAAACAGGCACAGGCGAAATTCAACGACGAGGCCGACTGGCTGGTGGCACCCAAAGCGCCCCTGACGGCAGGGGTCAGTCTGGACAGTCTAGCCAACGTCACATTGGGCAAATTTGGCCCGGGCGACTATTAGTGGATGACGCCATCATGAAACACTTGCGCGCAAAGCTGATCAGCAAATGCCTGGTGCTTCTGGCCGGCAGCGCGTGCCTTGGCATCGGGCTGGCAGCTGAAGCAAAACAAGCGTTTCGGCCAGATGAATGGGTTGCCGTCAGCGACCAACAACTCGACACCCAGCGTGGCGGGTTTGATGCCGGCTCAGGGCTGGCCGTGTCTTTCGGGATCATCAGAACCGTCATGGTCAACGGTGATCTGGTCAGCAGGACCAGCTTCAATTTGCCTGATGTGACCCAGATCACGCCTGAACAAGCCAGGATTGCCAGCGCCGCCATTGCCGATTCGGGTCTGGTGCAAATCGGCCCCAACAACTTTGTCGCGGCCGGCGTCAGGTCGGACCTGGCAACCGGAACGCTGATCCAGAACAGCCTCAGTGACCAGCAGATACAAACACTCACCGTCATCAACACCGGTGTCAACAGCCTGGGGCTGCTCAAGGCACTCAATACGCAGACCGTCTTGAATGACGCGCTGCTGGGCGCGATGGGCAGTCGCTGAGGCGGTGCCATGGCGGGGCTTTGATTGCAGGCGCACAGCAGTCTCGTTGGACCACTTCAACCGATCTCCAGCAAATATATACAAAACAAGACTGCAGCCCCCGTCAATACTACGTAACTAGCTATAATTAACATAGCACTTCTATGATTGCACGCCGCCATACAACCAAGGCAAGTCCAGCAGCGACTCACCCAGCAGCTTCATGGCAGCATCGCGGCCCCAGCGCATGGGCCCGGTGGCATGAAATATTTTCCCATTACGGATTGCGCGCGCCTGCACCCGGGCGTTGCGTTGCCAGCGGCGCCGGGCGTACTGGTTTAGCAAGGCGGGCAGGTCGCGCGACAGCGCCACCGGCTGGGTCGCGCCATCTCGTGTCAGCACCCGGCCCAACTCAGCCGCGTCTTCCAGGGCCATGCCCGCACCCTGCGCCAGATAGGGCAGCATGGGGTGCGCTGCATCACCCAGCAGCGCCACCCGCCCCTGCGCCTGCTCGTGGGCGCCGCGCATGGGCAAGCGGATGCTTAAGGGCCATAGCCGCCACTGTTCAATGGCATGAATCAAATCCTGCACGGGCGCGCAGGTGGCAGCCATGTGGCGTTGCAGCTCGCTGGCATTGGCGCTGTGGTCCCAGCTCTCGATCTCTCCCACCGTGCGGCCCTGCACGATGGCCACCACGTTGAGCCAGTCGCCCCGGCGCACGGGGTACTGCACCACATGCAGCCGAGGCCCCAGCCAGGCGGTGACTTGCTGCGAGCGCAAGCGCTCAGGCAAGCTGCTTTGCGGCACCAGCGCGCGATAGGCCAGGTGCCCGGTGGCAAGCGGCTTGCCATCGTGGAGCAACTGCTGGCGCACCGTGCTCCACAGGCCATCGGCGCCTACCAACAGCTCACCCTGCGCCTCGCGGCCATCGGCCATCCGCAGCGTCACGCCATCGTCATGCTGCACAAAACCAGCCGCCGCACTGCCCACATAGAGCCGCACCCCTGTCTGCGACTGCAAGGCAGTGAGCAGCAAAGCATGCAGATCAGCCCGGTGAATCGTCGCATAGGGAAAGCCATAACGCGCCTGCGCCACCGACCCCAGCGTCAATACGCCCAACTCAGCGCCCGAGGTCGCGCTGCGCACCTGCAGGCGAGCCGGAAAGGCGGCCACGCTGGCCAGCGCGTCCTTTAAACCCCAGGCATGGAGCACCGCCGTCACATTGGGGCCCAGTTGAATACCGGCCCCGACCTCGGAAAACTCAGCGGCACGCTCAAACAAGTCAACTTCCACGCCTGCGCGCACGCAAGCCAGCGCAGCGGCCAAACCACCGATGCCACCGCCAACAATCAATGCTTTTTCAGTCATGCGGGTCAGCCTTCATCTCAGTTTTGCAATGACAGACGTCGGCAACACGGCCATGACTCTGGCCACCACGCTCCAGGGCCAGCGCGGCACGGTGGCCTGTTCGACCTGGCGCTCAATCAAATCCACCAGCAATTTGCCGCCGCGTTCGACCCCGATCACAAACGGGCGGCTTTTCGCGCCGCGGTTGATCGGCGTGTCAATAAAACCCGGCGACAGCGTGGTGACAACAATCGGGCTGCTGTGCGTCTCCGCCCGCAGCGACTCCAGATAGGTCGTGACTGCGGCCTTGGATGCCCCATAAACGCCCCCGGCGGGCATGCCGCGAAAGGCCGCCACCGAGCTGATGCCGACCAGATGACCGTGACCCTGTTCCTTGAAATGAAACATGGCCGCGTCCACCGTGGCCATGAAGCCGATGACGTTGGTGTTGATGGTGTCGCGCACCCGCTCAAACGGCAGTTTGCCGATGGTGCCGTGGTGACCAATACCCGCATTGGCCACCACGATGTCGAGCGAACCCAAATGCGCGCGGGCCTGGGAAAACACCTGGGCCACCGCCGCCTCGTCGGTCACGTCCAGTGTCGCCACAAATACCGCTTTGCCACCCTCGGCTTGCAGCTCGGTTTGCAACGCCATGAGCACATCCAGGCGGCGGGCGGTGAGCGCCATCCGGTAGCCGCGCCGGGAGAATTCGATCGCCATCTGGCGCCCGAGGCCGGACGAGGCGCCGGTGATGAACACGCTTTTTGCGGCGCCCTGCGGGTCAGGCTTGCCATCGCGTTTTTGATGCGTCATTGGGTATCCGCCGCTGAGTGGCGCCATGGAGAGAAAACCAGGCGATTGTGCATGGCTTTGCAGGAACTTTAACCCCACGAGCTGTCCGTCTTTTACGCATGGCTTGCGAGCATCCAGCGCTGCCGCTATCCTGCAATTTTTTTGGAGCCTGCTCATGAAACGCCTGACAGCACAAGACTTTGACCAGGAACTGCTGATTTTGTTTGATGCCTATGTGCACGGCACCATTGACCGGCGCGGCTTTCTGGAAGGGGCGCAGAAGTTTGCGGTAGCGGGCATGACCGCAGGCATGCTGCTCGCTGCGCTGAGCCCGAATTTTGCGCAGGCACAGCAAGTGGCTCCAGACGACAAACGGCTCAAAACCGAACGCGTGCAGTACCCCTCGCCTGCGGGCTACGGCACGGTCCAGGGCTACCTGGCGCGCCCGGCCAATGCCAGCGGCCCACTGCCTGCCATCCTGGTGGTGCATGAAAATCGCGGCCTCAATCCGCATATCGAGGACATCGCGCGGCGCCTGGCTTTGGGCGGCTTCATGGCCTTGGCGCCGGACGCGCTGACGCCGCTGGGCGGCTACCCGGGCGATGAAGACAAGGCACGCGAACTGTTTGCCAAGCTCGATCAAAACAAAACCCGCGAGGATTTTTTGGCTGGCGCGCGCTACCTGAAAAGCCGCGCCGACTGCAACGGCAAACTCGGTACCGTGGGTTTTTGCTGGGGCGGCGGCGTGGCGCATGTGCTGTCCACCCACCTGCCCGAGCTGGATGCGGCCGTGACTTTCTATGGCAACCATCCGCCCGCCGAAGACGCTGCCAAAGTCAAAGCCCCGCTGCTGCTTCACTTTGCCGGTACCGACGAACGTATCAATGCCTCCTGGCCCGCGTATGAAGCCGCACTCAAGGCCGCCGGGGTGCACTACACAGCCTATCAGTACCCCGGCACCCAGCATGGCTTCAACAACGACACCACACCGCGTTTTGACGCCGCCAGCGCCACACTGGCCTGGCAACGCACCATGGCGTTTTTCGACAAGAACTTGCGGGGCTAAGTGGCCAATCCCGTGCCCAGCCTGGAGCTCACGCCACCAGCCGCGCCACCAACCAGCCGCGCACACTGTTGAAGAACGCCACTTCGTCGGCTCGTTGCAAGTCAGCCAGCGTCAAGACCTCCTCGCTCAAATCACCCCGTGCCAGCAAGTCAGCACGGTAAGTGCCGGCCAGCAGTCCGCAGTGCAAGGCGGGGGTGCGCCAGCGCCCCGCTATCTTGAGCGCCAGATTGCCGCGGGTGAACTCGGTCAACTCGCCGCGCTCGTTGCGCATCAAGGTGTCGAATACGCCCGGCGCGCTGCGCAGCCGGGTTTCGTAATGCTGGCGGCGCGTGGTCTTGTGGGCCACGAACTCGTGCTCGCGGCCCATCGATTCGAGGGCCTGCGCGCTCAGGTTGAAAAACACGGGCTGCGGGCTCGGCTGCAGATCGAAGGCCTGAGCCTGGACCTGACCTTCAGAAGAACAAGTCAGCCGCACCCGATACACGCCCTGCTCGCGCCCGCCAAGCAACTGACCCAGACAGGCCTGCACGTCAGCGGGCCGCCACTCAAAGCCGAAGTAGGCAGCGCTGCCCGCCATGCGCGCCAGATGTTGTTCCAGCAGCCAGTAGTGCCCCGCTTCGAGACGCAGGGTCTCCAACAACTCGAAGCGCTGCGCAGCGCGCGCCAGAAAGCGCGTCTTGGCAGCCAGCTCGCGCCACTCGGCCAGCGGCTCGGCATAAAAGGTAACGGCGCTGCCAACACCAAAGTGACCGTGCCATGCCGGTGCGCCCGGCGCGACCGATTCACGCTGCAGCGCGACGGTTCGAATCGGCACGTTGAAAGTCGCCGCGCCACCGGGGCGCACCACCCCCACGGCACCGCAGTAGACGCCACGCGGCCCACGCTCCAGCGCAGCAATCCAGTGCATGGCGCGCGCCTTGGGCGCGCCGGTCACCGAGCCGCATGGGAACATCGCCGCAAACAATTCGGGCAAACCAACACCAGGGCGCGTGCGCGCGCAAACGGTTGAAGTCATTTGCCACACCGTGGGCAAGGCCTGCACCGCAAACAGCCTGGACACCTGCACACTGCCGGGCTGGGCGATACGCCCCATGTCGTTGCGCAGCAGATCCACAATCATCACGTTTTCGGCCTGCTCTTTGGCGCTCGCGCGCAGTTGCGAGCAGGCTTGCGCGTCGAGTTGGGGGTCGGCGTGGCGGGGCGCGGTGCCCTTCATCGGCTGGCAGGTCAACACGCCCTCTGCACCGTCGGGCCGCCAATCAAAAAACAGTTCGGGCGACAGGCTCAGTACCTGCTGTTCGCCCCAGTCGAGCCAGGCCTGATAGCCGCCGGGTTGGGCTGTGCGCAGCCGCTCGAACCAAGCCGCGATGTCGCGGGTATCGGCCGCTGGCCACTGCGCCCGCAGCGCCTCAGTCAGATTGACCTGATAACACTCGCCATCCGCCATCGCTTGGCGCGCGCGCTCGAAGCGTGTGGCGTAGTCCGCGAAGTCGCTCGCCAAGGTCCACTCCGGTATCGGATGTGGCGCAGCACCCGCACCGGGTGCGACCGGCGGTGGTGACGCAGTTGGCGACTCTGGACGCGGGCGGTCAAACACGGCAAATCGGGCCAGAGGCCAACCTGGGCGCGCCGGCTGCGTGACGAGTGCGGAATCGAAGGCGCTGGCCGCCTCATACGCCAGCTCGCCCACACACCAGCGCCCGGCCCGGGCCTGTTGCTGAACCTGTTGCAGCACGGCTGGCACCTCGTGAAGCTGCCAGGCGGTGAGCACTTGCAAGGGGGATTCAAAGCGGGCGCTCCAGCGAGCCGACTGCACGCTGCCCGGCGCGGCCGGCAAACTTGCCGGGAAATCGATAAAAGCCCGCACGCCCACACTCCCAGGCTGTTTGAAAGGAGCTGGATCATAGCCCGAAGCCATCCATGTTTTACCTCTGTCGGCTCACTGAACCCGCCGATTGCCAACAGCCCAACCACCGTGGACGCGCGTGGATCCGACTCGGGCGGCGACGGCCAGATGACGTCCGTCAGAGCGGCATCAGCGCGACTTCCTGTGCGGCAGCCTCGGGTGGTCGGCCAACTGGCAGGCCCGGCGGTAGCCTTGCAGGGTCTTCTGGGCATGGCCCAACACAGTGTCTTGCGCGTAGCCGCTCGCGCCCATGGGCATGCCTGAGGAGTAGCCGGTGAGCAGCTCAATGCCTTCGCTGGCATATTCGGCGGTGTAGATGTGAAACAGGCCCTGCGACACCGCCTCGACCAGTTCGCGTTCCAGCATCAGGTGGCGCCGGTTGCGCTGCGGAATCAGCACCCCTTGTTGGCCATCGAGCCCGGCCTTTTGGCAGGTCCGGAAGTAACCTTCAATTTTCTCGTTGATGCCCCCCACCGGCAAGACTTCCCCATGCTGGTTGACCGCACCGGTGACGGCAATACCCTGCTTGAGCGGCAGGCCGGAGAGCGACGACAGCACCGCATAGAGCTCGGCGCAAGATGCCGAATCCCCCTCGATACCGTGGTACTCCTGCTCAAACACGATGGAGGCATTCAGCGCCAACGGCGCTATGTGGGCGAACAGCGCCGACAGGTAGCTGTGCAGTATCAGCACGCCTTTGTCGTGGATGGGGCCGGACATTTCCACCTCGCGCTCAATGTTGAGCAAGCCCTCATTGCCGGCATAGGTGCGCGCCGTCACCCGCACCGGAAGGCCAAAGCGGTAATCGCCCAGGTCGATTTGCGACAGGCCGTTGAGCTGGCCGATCTTCTCGCCATGCAAGGTGATCAGCCACTCACCCTCGGTGATAGCTTCCTGCATACGCTGGTCCGGATAGTCATGGCGCAACTTGCGCGCCTGCAAGGCAGCCTCAACGTCGACGGCCTCAACCCGCGTGCCCGCGCGCATGCGGCAGACAGTGGCGCTTTCCATGACCAGGGCCTCGGTGCGGGCAAAGATGGCACTCTGGCGCAACTGGTCGTCCACCTCACGGTGCGAATCCTCCAGCAGACGCGCCACCGCTGGGGCCGAAAAATGGGGCAAGCCCAAGCGGGCCGCGGTGTGGGCCACAAACACGGCTGAGGCGCCATAGGTTTGGGCATTGGCCAGAAAGCTCTCGGCAAAATCCACCTTGACCCGAAAACGGCGGGCAAACTCCGGGTCGGCCTCCTGCAATTCGTAGTACTGCTCAGTCGAGCCAATCAGCACAATCTTGACCTCCACGTCCACCGCCTCGGGCTCCAGTGACACGGCGGCCATCGGCGAGAGCATCGGGCCGGGTTCTTCGATCTGCAAACGGCCGCTGCGCGTGAAGCGCCGCAGCTTCTCCCACATCCATTCATCGGTCAACAAGTCGCGCAGGTGCAGCATCATGAAACCACCATGCGCCTTGAGCAGACTGCCAGCGCGGATGCGGGAAAAATCGGTCACCAGCACATCTTCGTCGGGCTGGTATTCGATGCTGCCAAACAGGGAGCGAAACGAGGGGTTGTTCTCGATGATCACCGGCGCACCCACCAGCCCTTCGTTGTCCACCAGCAGGTTCACCCGGTAACGGGACAAAACGTCGACCAGTTCTTCCTGGCGCAGTTCATCATCCTCGTCCGACACCTGGAACAGCTCCAGGTTGTCCAGCACATCCTTGATCACCTGCTCCAGGTAGTCTGAGAGCTTGATGGCGTCCTTGATCTGCTTGTTCAAGCCCAGACGGATTTCCTGCACTTCGCGGTCCAGCAGCGGGCGGGCGACCTGACGCCGCAGGGCAGCCAGGCCTTCATTCATGACGCGCTCTATCGGGCGGGTCTTGTCCAGAAAGCGGGTGATTTCCTCGCGCAATTCCTGCTCGGCCTGGTCAATCCGGGCGCGCCGCTCTTTCGGCAGCGAACGCGCCTCGCTCTCGGTCAGTGCCGTGCCTTTGTCGCCCAGCAGGGTGAACACCAAATGTCCATTCTCCCGGTACAGGGCAAAGCTGCGGGCCTCGGCAAAGGCGTCGAGTTCGGCATAGGCCTTGGCCTGTTCGACCTTGTAGGTCTTTTCAATGTGCTTGCTCTCGGCCTTGAAGTCGGGGCCATCCAGGCGCTGGGGAATCTCTTTTTGCAGGGTTTTGCACATTTGGGCCATGAACTGGCGCAGCAAACGTCCCTGCCCCGGTGGCAGGCGCAGTGCACGGGGCTTGTCCGGCGCATCGAAGTTATGCAGGTAGCACAAGTCGGGCGGCACCGCCCGATGAGCCGCCATCTCCTGCATCACCTGGCGCAACAAGGTGGAGCGCCCGCTGCCGACCTCACCCAGAACAAACAGGTTGTAGTCGGGCTGTTCCATGCCAAGGCCGAAGCGCGCGGCGATTTCGGCGCGCTCCTGCCCGATCCAGGGCAGCGGGAGCTGCAGTAACTCGGAGGTATCAGAGAACCCGAGGGACTCAGGGGCGACCGTGATGCGAAGCACATCGGGCGGCAGGCTGGAAATGGCCATTTTTTGTTATTCCTTGGACAGGTTTCAGACGATTTCTGGAGAACAGTGTTGTCCAGTTTTGCACAGTTGGCAAGATGGAGTTTTGCAGGGCTCCCACTTGTCATTCATTTTGAATGACCTAACATGCTGCACATGATTCCCTTTTCAGTTCTCGACCTCTCCCCCATTGTGCAAGGTGGCGACGCGGCGCAGTCGTTTCGCAACACCCTTGACCTGGCCCAACACGCCGAACGCTGGGGCTACCAACGTTACTGGCTGGCGGAGCATCACGGCATGCCGGGCATTGCCAGTGCCGCGACTTCAGTGCTCATCGGGCACGTAGCGGGCGGCACATCCACGATTCGGGTCGGCGCGGGCGGCATCATGCTGCCCAACCATTCGCCGCTGGTCATCGCCGAGCAATTTGGCACCCTGGAATCGCTCTACCCTGGCCGCATTGACCTCGGGCTGGGCCGTGCGCCCGGCTCGGACCAGACCACCGCGCGCGCGCTGCGCCGCAACCTGGCGTCGGACGCCGACGAGTTTCCGCGCGATGTGGTCGAACTGATGGATTATTTTTCAAAGGAATCAATCAACCCGGTGCATGCGGTGCCCGGCCAGGGTTTGAATGTGCCGATCTGGATTCTGGGCTCCAGCCTGTTTGGCGCGCAACTGGCCGCCGTGCTGGGTCTGCCCTATGCTTTTGCCTCCCACTTCGCACCCCAGCAGATGATGCAGGCGATCGATCTGTACCGGACCAGCTTCTCGCCTTCGGCGCACTTGGCAAAACCCTACGTCATGCTTGGCTTTAACGTGTTCGCCGCCGATAGCGACGAAGAAGCAGCGCATCAAGCCACCTCCATGCAGCAGGCCTTTGTCAACCTGCGCAGCGGGCGCCCGGCCCGCCTGCCGCCGCCGGTAGCCGACTACGCCAACCGTGTCGGTCCGGCCGAGCGAGCCTTGCTTGAGAGCGTTTTGTCATGCTCGGCCATTGGCGCACCGGGCACCGTGCGCGCCAGCCTGAGGGCGTTTATCGAGCGCACCGGGGCCAATGAGTTGATGATCACGTCACAAATTTATGAACATTCGGCGCGACTGCGCTCTTATGAGATCACGTCCGGGATTTTTGCTGAAAAAAAGGAGAGACCATGAACGACTATTCGACTGAAACCCAGGCTCCGCGCAGCATCTGGGTGCGAGGCCTGCTGATGATTTTGATGGCCCTGGCCTACCAGTTGGCCAGCACCCTGCTGTTTTTTGTGGCAATCATTCAGTTTATTCTGGCGCTGGTGAGCCAAACACCCAACCCGCGCTTGTCAATGTTTGGTCGCAGTCTGGGGCGCTACCAGGCCCAAAATGCGAACTTCGTCAGCTTTGCGTCGGAAGAGTTGCCTTTCCCATTTGCCGAATGGCCGGCAAGCGATTAGGGCCCGTTCGAAAAAGGTTGTGCAAGCCATTCCTGAACGAGCCCTTGGTTAAAACCAACGTGAACGCAAGGCGAATTGCGTCTGGACTGCTACCGATTCAAGCGGGGCTTTGACACCAGCCGGGTGCCTGCCAGCACGTCGTGCCAGAACTGTTGTTGCGGCTGAAGACGACTCAAAATAGCCCAGATCACAACCCAGCCAATCACGATCACGGCAGATTCAGCGCCAGACAACTTGAACGGCGCAACGGCCGCCAACGCTGGCAAAAACCAGAGCCAGCAGAGCACATAGCGCAGCAAAGCCCGCGCTTGTGTGATGGGCTGACCGGCACGATCCACCACCTGGATGTTCCAGGTTTTCATGGCCAGGGTCTGGCCGTGGGACCAGAACCAGACGAAATAGATGCCGAAAATGACAAATAGAAACGCCTGCAGGGCATGACGGTTGTCCATGGCATTGCGCGTTTGGCTCAGGGTGCCAAAGAGATAGCCGGCGATGAAGACCACGCCGAACATCAACAGGCCCTCATACAGCCAGCAGGCCATGCGCCGGGCAAGAGAAGGGGTTTCCATTTAGTTTTGCTGCGTGGGTTTAGGCTCAGGCAGCGGCTTTGCACGCGGCAACAGGGTGTTGCGGTTCACCGCTGGATTGATTGCAGGTGCCTCAGACACTTGCTTTGTTGTTTGCTTGTGCAGGGGGATTCTCGTCAATTTTTCAGGGGCCGCAGGTTTGGTAGCCGCTGCCGCACCGGTCGGCCTGGGCGGTGCTGATTTGGCCAGCTTTTGTTTTTCTTCAGGACTGAGCGCTTGGTAGGCCTGCCATGTGGCGGCTTTTTGGGTCGGACTGAGTTGCTTGGTCTGGGCAAAGTTGAGTCTCGCCTGATCGCGCTGCTTGGGGCTCAGCGACGCCCATTCGGTCATGCGACTGTGCAGCTTGGCCTGCTCCACCGGCGCCAGGGCTGAATAATTCGCAGCAAGGGCGATCCATTTTCGCTTTCTGGCGCTATCCAGGGAACTCCAATGGGCCGCCAGGGGCCTGAGTGACAGCTGCTGCGCGGGCGTCAAATCTTGCCAGCTCGGTTGAGAAGACTTGTTCGGGGCATTTGACGTTTTGGTCGGCGCCGCCGGGCTGGACCGTTTGACCGCAGAGGCTGCCTGCAGGGGCGTTGCTGGCACAGCTTGGGCCCAAACTTGTGAGGTGGCCATGCCGAGCGCCAGGAAGCAAGAAATGGCGCCAAAAACCAGCGCACCAGCCTTGAAGGGGCGACTGAGCTGGTTGCCAACGAACGTGAAGATCGTCATGGTTTCAGTCTACCGATCCTGAGCGGCATTGATTTTGAGGAACTGCAAAAACCCCGGGTCTGCATAGGCCTCTGGTGGCAGGTCATCGGTCAGCAACGCTGCATCGATGTCGGCCAACTCGCGGTCGCGGTTGTCATCTTGAATGACATTGATGGCGATCAGGCCCACAACCAGGGCCAACAGTGGAATGGCCGCAGCCAACCGGCCCCACAAGCCGAAATGCTCCTTGCCAAACGTGACGCTCCCCTCACCACCCGACAACGCCAAGTCGCTCACGGCATACTTGAGCGCCATCTTGCGTTGGCCCACTGCCTGCACCCGAGCCGCGCGCAGACGCTCCGAAATATCATGCGGCAAACTGTCCGTGGCATCAGACAAGCGGGCTGTGATGCGAAAGCCCAAACGATCTTGTGCTAGTTGATTTTGGTACTGATACGAATTGGTCATAATGTGATTCCCCTCGCCCTCAATGCTTTGCCGAGGGCCCGAATTGCCCGCGAACAGTGCGTTTTGACACTGCCTTCTGAACACCCCATGGCCGCAGCAGTCTCTGCCACGTCCAACTCTTCCCAATAACGCATGAGGAAGGCTTCTCGTTGACGGTTTGGAAGCGCTTGAATTTCGCTTTCAATTTCATGCAAGGTTTGTGCCCGCTGTGTGGAACTCTCCGCACTTTCCGTTTGATCGGAGTGGTTTTGGGTGTTTAAAGTTTCCAGCAGGTCAAATTCGCCGTCTTCTCCTGCCGATTCAAAATCACTCAGATTGGAGAAAAGTGCATTGCGGGTTTTTTGGCGCCGAAACCAGTCAAGCGTGCAGTTGGACAGAATGCGTTGGAACAGCATTGGCAACTCGGCCACCGGTTTGTCACCGTAGTGCACGGCCAGCTTCATCATGCTGTCTTGCACGATATCCAGTGCGGACTCCACGTTGCGAACGTGGTAAACGGACCGTTTAAAGGCACGTTTTTCAACGTCTTTCAGAAAATCAGAAAGTTCTTGTTCAGAGGCCAAGAGGTGTTTACCTTGCGGCAGTGGTGACGCGTTGAAGAGAGATGCAAACCGGTTGACGTGACATCAAGTGCGCGAATTATGGCACCCGCAAATGATCTTTCCGGCAGATGGCATGGCATCCATTGGCGGCAATGCCATAATGCGTCTTGCAAATTAAAAGGCAAACGGGTCACGGTCCGGCGCAAGAATCACTGCGCCCATGGCTTTGGCTTTAAGTTCCGACGCGGCCCCACAAGTGTTTGCGAAGGAGCACCCAAGGTTTTTCGTCAGAGAAATTCACAAAGGTTCATCATGGAATTATCAAAAGCCCGAATCGCGTCGGCGGCGGCAAAGACCGCGTTAGCCAGTCAAACACCCACGACCCCAGTCAAACAGCTCGTTGCGACGTCAGACGAGAACGAACTTCGGGGTGCCGAGATTCTCATCAAGGCCTTGCAGGCTGAAGGCGTCAAGTACGTCTGGGGCTATCCCGGCGGCGCCGTGCTGCACATTTACGACGCGCTGTATAAACAAGACACGATCCAACACATTCTGGTGAGGCACGAGCAAGCAGCGGTGCACGCAGCCGACGGCTATGCACGCGCCACCGGCGAGGTCGGCGTGGCCCTGGTCACTTCAGGGCCCGGTGTAACGAATGCGGTCACCGGCATCGCCACCGCCTATATGGACAGCATCCCGATGGTGATTGTGTCGGGGCAAGTGCCCACCAGCGCCATCGGCATGGACGCTTTTCAGGAGTGCGACGCGGTGGGTATCACGCGCCCAGTGGTTAAACACAATTTTCTGGTCAAAGACGCACGCAATCTGGCCGAAACCATGAAAAAGGCCTTTCACATCGCGCGCAGTGGACGCCCGGGCCCGGTCCTGGTCGACATCCCGAAAGATGTTTCGTTCAAAAAAGTACATTACGCGGGCTACCCTGACACGCTGGAAATGCGCTCTTACAACCCGGTGCGCAAAGGCCATGGCGGGCAAATTCGCAAGGCGCTTCAACTCTTGCTGGCGGCCAAGCGGCCTTATATCTACACGGGCGGTGGCGTGTTGTTGAGCAACGCCTCTGATGAGTTGCGCACCCTGGTGGACATGCTGGGCTACCCCTGCACCAACACCCTGATGGGCTTGGGCGCGTATCCGGCCAGCGATAAAAAATTCCTTGGCATGCTGGGCATGCACGGTACGGTGGAAGCCAATAACGCGATGCAGCATTGCGACGTGCTGCTGGCCATCGGCGCCCGCTTTGATGACCGTGTCATTGGCAACCCCAAGCATTTCGCCCAGAATGAACGCAAGATCATTCACATCGACATCGACCCCTCAAGCATCTCCAAACGGGTCAAAGTGGATATCCCGATTGTGGGCGATGTCAAAGAGGTGCTGTCCGAAATGATCGCCATGATCAAGGAGGGTGCTGTCAAGCCCGATGCCAACGCACTGGGTGCCTGGTGGGACACGATCGAAGGCTGGCGCAAGCGCGATTGCCTCAAATACGATCACGGCAAGAATGATGTCATCAAGCCGCAGTTCGTGATTGAGACGCTCTGGAAAATGACCAAGGATGCGGATACGTACATCACCTCCGACGTGGGTCAACACCAGATGTGGGCGGCTCAATACTATCGCTTCGATGAACCACGGCGCTGGATCAATTCCGGTGGCCTGGGCACCATGGGCGTGGGCATTCCCTACGCCATGGGCATCAAGCTGGCCAAGCCTGACAGCGAGGTGTATTGCATTACAGGCGATGGTTCGGTGCAAATGTGCATTCAGGAGCTCTCCACTTGTCTGCAGTACAACACCCCGATCAAAATCCTGTCACTCAACAACCGCTACCTCGGTATGGTGCGCCAATGGCAGGAAGTTGAGTACGAGGGTCGCTACAGTCACAGTTACATGGATGCGCTGCCCAACTTTGTGAAGCTGGCTGAAGCGTATGGCCACGTGGGCATGCTGGTTGAGCGCGCGCAGGACGTGGAGCCGGCGCTGCGCGAAGCGCGCAAGCTCAAGGACCGGACGGTTTTCATGGATATCCGCACCGACCCGACCGAGAACGTGTTCCCCATGGTGAAAGCCGGCAAGGGCCTTACTGAAATGTTGCTCGGCTCTGAAGATCTTTAATCAACTTTAACTTTGGACGAATCTATTGTCTGCCAAGCTCTGCGGTTACCGCCCCAGGGGTAGGGCAACGAAAAGAGGAATCACATACCATGAAACACATCATTGCAGTCCTGTTGGAAAATGAGCCCGGCGCGCTGTCGCGCGTGGTCGGACTTTTTTCAGCGCGTGGTTACAACATCGAGTCGCTGACCGTGGCGCCAACAGAAGACGCCAGCTTGTCGCGCATGACGATTCAAACCGCTGGATCGGACGAAGTGATCGAACAGATCACCAAGCACTTGAACCGCCTGATTGAAGTGGTCAAGGTCGTTGATTTGACCGAAGGGGCTTACACCGAGCGTGAGTTGATGATGGTGAAGGTGCGCGCAGTCGGCAAGGAGCGTGAAGAAATGAAGCGCATGGCTGACATTTTCCGCGGCCGCATCATCGACGTCACCGAGAAGAGCTACACCATAGAATTAACCGGGGATCAGACAAAAAACGACGCATTCTTGCTGGCTATTGAACGGGGTGCCATTTTGGAAACCGTTCGCACCGGGTCGAGCGGCATTGGTCGCGGCGAACGTATTTTGCGAGTTTAATTTTTTACAACGGAGAGAGAAATGAAAGTTTTTTACGACAAGGACTGTGATCTGAGCCTGATCAAAGGCAAAACGGTTGCGATCATTGGTTACGGCAGTCAGGGCCATGCCCACGCCCAAAATCTGAACGACAGCGGCGTGAAAGTGGTGGTCGGCTTGCGCAAAGGTGGCGCTTCCTGGACCAAGGTCGAAAAGGCCGGTCTCAAGGTGGCTGAGGTGGCTGACGCCGTCAAGGCCGCCGACGTGGTCATGATCCTGTTGCCTGACGAGCACATCGCAGCGGTCTATACCGACGACATCGAGCCCAACATCAAACAAGGCGCCTCGCTGGTGTTTGCGCACGGCTTTAACGTGCACTACGGCCTGGTAACACCGCGCGCTGATCTGGACGTCTGGATGGTGGCGCCCAAGGCGCCGGGCCATACCGTGCGTGGCACCTATGTGCAAGGTGGCGGCGTACCGCAACTGATCGCCATTCATCAGGACAAGTCGGGCCGTACACGCGACCTGGCCCTGAGCTATGCCATGGCCAACGGCGGCGGCAAAGCCGGCATTATCGAAACCACTTTCCGGGAAGAAACCGAGACTGACCTGTTCGGCGAACAGGCTGTTTTGTGCGGCGGCACGGTGGAACTGATCAAAGCCGGTTTTGAAACCCTGGTCGAAGCCGGTTATGCACCTGAGATGGCCTATTTTGAATGCCTGCACGAACTCAAATTGATTGTGGACATGATTTATGAAGGCGGCGTCGCCAACATGAACTACTCCATCTCCAACAACGCCGAATACGGCGAGTACGTGACCGGCCCCAAGATCATTACCAGCGCCAGCAAAGACGCCATGCGCCAATGCCTGAAAGATATCCAGACCGGCGAATACGCGAAAAGCTTCATCCTGGAAAACAAGGCCGGCGCACCGACCTTGTTGAGCCGTCGCCGGTTGACATCCGAGCACCAAATTGAACAAGTGGGCGAAAAGCTTCGCGCCATGATGCCCTGGATCAAAAAGAACAAATTAGTTGACCAAACCCGCAACTAAGACGTACGACACTCCCGACAAAGGCCACTTCAGTGGCCTTTGTTACTATGAAGGTCTGGAGGCCAATTCTATGCATGACGGAAACGATTCAGACTTCACCGAGGTCGACGCCATCGTGGTGAGAAAGCGCCGCAAAGGCATTTATATTTTGCCCAACCTGTTTACGCTGGCGGCACTTTTTGGTGGCTTTTACGCCATTGTCATGGCGATCAATGGCCGCTTCGACCTGGCGGCCATCGGTGTTTTTTGTGCCATGGTGCTCGACAGCCTGGATGGCCGCGTCGCCCGCATGACCAACACGCAAAGCGCCTTTGGCGAGCAGATGGATTCACTCTCGGACATGGTGTCGTTCGGTGCCGCGCCCGCGCTCATCGCTTATGTCTGGGCGCTCAAGGGCCTGGGACGCTGGGGCTGGATTGCAGCCTTTGTCTATTGCGCGTGCGGCGCCTTGCGGCTGGCGCGCTTCAACGTCAACACAGCGGTGGTGGACAAGCGCTATTTTCAGGGTTTGCCGTCGCCAGCGGCGGCGGCCTTGCTGGCCGGGTTTATCTGGGTCATGACGGACATGGGCGTCAAGGGCGCCAGCGTGGCATGGCCCACATTCGCATTGGCTTTGTATGCCGGACTGACCATGGTGACCAACGTGCCGTTTTACAGCTTCAAAGATGTGCACATGAGAAAGAGCGTGCCGTTCATCGTGATTGTGCTGATTGCGCTCGGTATTGCCGTCATCAACATCGATCCGCCCATTGTGATGTTTGGCCTGTTTGTCGTCTATGGCTTCAGCGGCTACGTCATTTACGTGTGGCGCAAGACCAAAGGTTTGCAGACCAGCGTCATCAGTACCTCGACGCAGGAACCTGATGAAAGAGGACTTCATTAGTCAATGCTGCCGGGGGCGGACACGCAGGCGGCGTGCCTGGGCCGCAACGCTGGTCCCCGACGTGACAACGAAGCACTTATCAGTCACCCAAAGGACAGACCATGGAAGAACCAATCCTTACCATCGATGAACGTGCAGCGATCAATTCAGGTCGCTGGTTTTCAACCCTGTCGCCTTCTCTGCGACACGATATTCTGCGATGCGCTTACGTCAAACGATACAAGGACGGCGAACTCATCACTGCCCGCGGCGAGCCGCCGGAAGAATGGATTGCCTGTGCGCGCGGCGCCGTGCGGGTCAGCTCCACGTCCATCTCGGGCAAGCAGATCACGCTGACCTATGTGGAGCCGGGCATCTGGTTCGGCGATGTGGCGATCTTCGACGGCGACCGACGCACCCACGATGCCTACGCTCACGGCGAGACGACCATCTTGTGCGTCGCCAAGGCCGATTTCAAAAAGATTCTGGCGCACCATGCCGAGCTCTACGAGGCACTGCTGCGCCTGCACGCCCGTCGCATCCGCCAGTTGTACGGTCTGGTGGAAGACCTCAACACCCTGCCGCTGCGGGCACGCTTGGCCAAGCAGTTGCTGCACCTGGTGCGCAGCTACGGCGTGCCCTCGCTCAGCGATGGGCGCGAAATGCGCATCGGTCTGCAATTGGCACAGGAAGAACTGGCGCAATTGCTGGGTGCCTCCCGCCAACGCGTCAATCAGGAACTCAAGTCGATGGAGCGCGAGGAAACCATCCGGATCGAACCGGGTGGTCTGGTCATTCGCAACCGCGACGCCTTGATGCTGATCGCAGACGCCGATAACTGAACCCCCCAAAGCACAGTCCCATGAGCAATTTTGAGCATTTCATCGGCACGCAGGCCGTCTCCGAGAAACAGGCGTTTGATGTTGTCGCCCTGTCCGCCTGGCTGGATAGAAACTTGCCAGGCTTCTGTGGCCCGTTGACCGTCGAGTCCTTCAAAGGCGGCCAGTCCAACCCAACCTACAAACTCAACACGCCGGCGCAAAGCTATGTCATGCGCGCCAAGCCAGGGCCGGTCGCCAAACTGCTGCCGTCAGCGCACGCCATTGAGCGCGAGTTTGCAGTGATGAGTGGTTTGCAGGGCACCGATGTGCCGGTGCCGCGTATGTATTGCCTGTGCGAAGACGAAACCATCATTGGCCGGGCGTTCTATGTGATGGAATTCATGCCAGGGCGCATTCTGTGGGATCAAACCCTGCCGGACATGAGCACCCAGGAACGCGGCGCGATTTACAACGAGATGAACCGCGTCATCGCCGCCCTGCACACCGTCAAGTTCGCCGAGCGGGGCCTGGCGGCTTATGGCAAACCGGGCAACTACTTTGAGCGCCAGATCGGTCGCTGGAGCAAGCAATACGTCGCCTCCATCACCCAGCCCATCCCGGAAATGGACCAACTCATGGACTGGCTGCCGCAGCACATTCCGGCCATGGCGCGGGCCGAGCACATGGTCAGCATCGTGCATGGCGACTACCGCCTGGACAACCTGATGTTTCACCCGACCGAGCCGCGCATTGTGGCGGTGCTGGACTGGGAGCTGTCCACGCTGGGGCATCCGCTGGCTGATTTCAGTTACCACTGCATGGCCTGGCACATTCCACCCGGGGCGTTTCGCGGCATTGGCGGCCTCGATGTGGTCAGTCTGGGCATTCCCACCGAAGAAGAATACATCCGGCTGTACTGCGAGCGCACCGGGCTGACCACCCCCGACGCGCTCAAAGCGGACTGGAATTTCTACCTGGCCTACAACCTGTTTCGCATTGCTGCCATTTTGCAGGGCATTGCCAAGCGCGCGCAGATGGGTACCGCCGCCAGCGCGCAGGCAGTGAGCTCCGGCGCCGGCGCCAGGCCGCTGGCCCAGCTGGCCTGGCAATTTGCCCAAAAAGCCTGATCCCACATCACACCCTGACTTCAATCGAGCCCGTTCCAACTGATACAACCGGAGATCCCATGGACTTTGACTACTCCCCCAAGACAAAAGAACTGCAAGTCAAATTGCAGGCCTTTATGGATGACTACATCTATCCTTCAGAGGGTGCCTGGCACGCTGAAATTGAGGCCAACACCGCAGCCGGCAAACGCTGGACACCACTTGAACTCATCGAGGGGCTCAAACAAAAAGCCCAGGCGGCTGGCCTGTGGAACCTGTTCTTGCCGGTCGACAGTGCCGCCGCCTCGGGCTACCAGGGCGCCGGCCTGACCAATCAGGAATACGCGCCGCTGGCCGAAATCATGGGCCGCGTCCTGTGGAGCAGTGAGGTGTTCAACTGCTCGGCCCCGGATACCGGGAACATGGAAACCATCGCCCGTTATGGCTCCGAGGAAAACAAGGCGCGCTGGCTCAAGCCCCTGCTGGAAGGCAAGATTCGCTCCGCCTTTGCCATGACCGAGCCTGAGGTCGCATCAAGTGACGCCACCAACATCCAGACCCGCATGGAACGCCAGGGCGATGACTATGTGATCAATGGTCGCAAATGGTGGACCTCCGGCGCCGGTGACCCGCGTTGCGCCATTCACATCGTCATGGGCAAAACCAACCCGCAAGCCGAGCGTCATGCCCAGCAAAGCATGGTGTTGGTCCCCTCCAATACGCCCGGTGTCACGGTGGTGCGCTCGCTCAATGTCATGGGCTTTGATGACGCACCGCACGGCCACATGGAAGTGCTGTTTGAGAACGTGCGGGTGCCAGTCAGCAACATCCTGCTCGGTGAAGGCCGCGGTTTCGAAATCGCGCAAGGGCGCCTCGGCCCGGGCCGCATTCACCACTGCATGCGCCTGATTGGCCAGGCGGAGCGGGCACTGGAGTTGATGTGCAAGCGCGTCACCAGCCGGGTTGCTTTTGGCAAGCCGATTGCCGCGCAAACCGTGACGCAGGAGCGCATTGCCGAAGCCCGCTGCAAGATCGATATGGCCCGTCTGCTCACCCTCAAAGCCGCCTGGATGATGGACATCGCTGGCAACAAATTTGCCAAGAACGAGATTGCCATGATCAAGGTCGTGGCGCCGAGCATGGCCTGCCAAGTGATCGACTGGGCGATGCAGGCGCACGGCGGCGCCGGCATGTGTGATGACTTCCCGCTGGCCTACGCCTACACCAACGCCCGCACCCTGCGCTTTGCCGATGGGCCGGACGAAGTACACCGCAACGCCATTGCCAAGCAGGAACTGCGTAAATACGCAGCCGCGCCCAAGCCCGTTTGACCGCCTGTGCCGAGCGGCTGTCAAACTGGGGGATCAAGCGCCACCGTGTGGCGATTGATCCTGAATTGATAGCGACATATCTATATTTAACGGGGGCTACAGCCTGTTTTTATATAAAATCACCAGGGCGCACTCGGCAGGCCTGACCACAGTTCGTTGAGGTCAGGAAAATGCCATTTGGCCGGGTCTTCACGCGCGGCTATTTTTTCACTGGTGTCGGGACTGGACAGGTCGATCAGCTGCGGCACGATGCGCATGTTCGATTTGGTGGAGAAAAACACCTTGACACGAGGTGTCGTCAAGGACTTGCTGGTCTGTTCGGTCACCACGCCAATGCGCCCGGAGCTCAAGCGCACCAGTGAGCCGACCGGGTAAATGCCCATACCCTTGACAAAAGCCTGAAACACCTGGGGGTCAAAATGGCCTTTGGTCCACTCGGCCATTTTGCGCAAGGACTCGGCCGGATCCCAACCTGACTTGTACGGCCGGTTGGAGGTGATGGCGTCATACACGTCGCACACCGCACCCATCCGGGCCCAAAGGCTGATTTGATCGCCTTCGAGCCGGTCTGGATAACCGGATCCATCCATTTTTTCATGATGATGCAAGCAGACCTCAATGGCGATCGGGTCCACATTGACGCCGCCCAGCAGCATCTTGTGCCCTTGCACCGCGTGGCTCTTGATGATGGTGAACTCCGCATCGGTCAGTTTGCCCGGCTTGTTGAGCACGTCCATCGGCATCACCGCTTTGCCCAGGTCATGCAACAGCCCGGCCAGGCCGGCGGAACGGGTCTGGGCTTGATCCAGTCCCAATTGTTTGGCCAGTGCCACCATCATGGCGCACACCGCCACCGAATGCATGTAGGTGTAGTCGTCCGCCGTCTTGAGCCGGGCCAGGCTGATGAGCGCACCGGGGTTGCGCGACACCGAGTCCGATATTTCTTCCACCAGCAGTTTGGCGCCGCCCACGTCCACGGCGTTGCCCATGCGGACTTCTTCAAACATGGAAACCACGGCTTGTTTGGCCTGGCCACAAATTTTGGCGGCGCGTTCAAGCTCTTGCGCCGCCGAGACCGGTGCCAGTTGACGCTGGCCGTTGGCTATTTGTTTTAGCTCATCTTCCACCTGGGCCTCAGACTCGGCCTCGGACACCGCCGCTTCACCACTCGCCACGTCCAAGCCTTTGTCGCAGTCAATCCAGACTTCCTTGATGCTGCTGCCCACAATTGACTCAATATCTTTCGGGTCTTTGAGGACAAAACTGGTGCGGAAAAAAGGATGCTCCATCCAAGAGCCGCAAAACTCCTGCAGGTGCATCCCGAGGGTGAGTTGATGAACACTGATCCGTTTAAGCATGAAGGTTTTCCCGCCAGGCAAGTTGGTGTACAGAACTCAGTGTGCACGCAAAGGCACGCCCAGCTGACGCAAATAGCTGGCCACTTCAGGACTCAAAGCACCGCCGTCGCGGGCCTTTTCTGCCAGTTCGGCCGCAGCGCTCGTTTGTCCCTGAGCGGCCAGCGAGACGGCCGCGCCCAGCATCCAGCGGGGTTCGTTGGGTCGCAGTTTCAGGGCCATCAGATAGGCGGCGGCCGATTCCGGGTGCTGCCCGAGGCGCTGCGCCGCGTTGCCCCGGATCGCCCAGATATCCGCAACATCCGACAGCAGCGGCTCCAGGCGGGTCAGCAGCACCAACACCTGGCTCACCCGGCCTTCTGCCAGTTCCATGCGCGCGAGTTCGCGGGCAATGGAGGCGATGACCGACATGCTGCCCGACGGCGCGCCGGCAAGGTTGGCGCGCTCGGCAAGTATCAACGCCTCGTGCAACAGATCAATGGCGGCCGAGCGCGAACCCGCGTTCCAGAGTTGCTGGGCTTGCGCCAAGGCTTCCTGCGCGACGGGCGAGCGGGCTTGGCTCTGTGGCGCTGTCAATGGGGTCGATGCGATCACCTTGGAGGCTGCAGTCGGGACCTGCAGCGGCTCACTCGGGGCTGAGGGGCTCAAAATCGGCCCGGACGCGGTTCGGGGCGTGCCAGCCGCAGGGGGGCGAGTTGCCACCGCAGGACTTGGCGCATGCTGGAGCAAATTGTCCATCTTGAGCGAAAAATTGGCGTGGTCTGCGTCTGGCTTGGGCGCAGGCACAGATGCGGGTACGGGCAATTTGGCCGACTCCGGACGAGACACAAGGGCCGGCTGGGCGGCCACGCTGAGCGGGGCCGGAACCACCGGGGTTGACGTCACAGTCAAGCTGTTTGTCACCAAGGGGGCAGAGGGTGAAACCGGGGGCGCAACCGGCTTTGGCTGTGGTTTGGCGCTCATGGCAAGCGGTGTTGCTGGCACCGGGGGCTGCGCCGGGGCGGCTTGATTCAGATACCACCAGGCCGCCACACCACCCAAGGCCAGAACGGTCGTGACCAGTTGCACTGCGCGACGCAGCGATTGCGCCTTGAGTCCCGACTGCCCAAGGCTCTTCACGCTCAGCGTGTCGCGCACGACACCCATGCGCGTGTCCGGGGCTGGAGCCAAGCCAGGGCGCTCGGCCTGGCGACTGTCCAGGTCGCGCAACATTTTATTGATCACACTCACAGCGCTGCTCCCTGCTGATCATTCTGAACTTTCCGACCCGGCCCGCGTAACTTCCATGGCAGCCAGCGTGATAACCAGGACAGCGGCGCCAGCGCGCGTACACCGGGCGTGTCCGAGCCAGCCAAGGCTACATGCTGGCGGTTCACACGGTGCACATTCTCACCATAAGCCAGCATCAGACACTTATGCGCCAATATATTGACCAGCCTTGGCACACCACCGCTCAGGCGCGCCATCAACTGCGCCGCCTCCAACTCAAACACTTGGGTATCGGTGGCCTCACCCAAGGCGGCCGTCGCCAGGCGGTGCGCCAGATAGGTCGGCACACAGTGCACCGTCATCGGCCCGAGGTATTCGCTAAAGGTGATGCGTTGCAGCAATTGACGGATTTCAGGGCGCGACAGCTTGTCGTCAAGTTCGGGTTGACCCAGCAACACCAGCTGCAACAACTTTCGTTTTTCGGTCTCCAGATTCGACAACAGGCGCAAGCTCTCCAAGGTGCGCACGGGAATAGCCTGCGCCTCGTCAATACAAACCACCACCCTTTGACCCGCCTCGGCGTAGCCCAACAGACAGTCCCGCAAAGCGTTGTGCACCTGGTAGCGGGTCAATTTTCGGCCCTCCAGGGTTTGTGACACGTCAATGCCCAGCTCCTGCATCAAGGTCATCAACAAATCATCCGGCCCCATATCCGGGTTCGGGATGTAGGCGGTGACACATTCGCCCTGCAGCGTCTTGAGCAATTGGCGGCATAACACGGTTTTGCCGCAACCGACTTCACCGACAATTTTCAGAAACCCTTCACCACTGCGCAGCGCCACCAGCAGCATGTTGAGTGCGGCCTGCGCGCCTTCATGGGCGTAAAAGAAGGCACTGTCGGGCGTGATGGAAAACGGTGCCTCACGCAGCGAAAAATGCCGCAAATACATCACCGCGCCGGGGTTCTGGGCGCGCCTTCTTGCACCGTGCCGTCAATGCGGATCACGCGGGCGCGCACTGAATCGATATCGTCCAGCGCCGCGCGGGTACGCCGGGTTTGCGCTTCCCAGTCTTGCGCGGTGCGGATGATGGTGGGCTTGATCAGCACCACCACTTCTTTTTTGCGCCCGGTGTTGGCGCGGTTGCCAAATAAAGTAGAAAACAAAGGCACGTCGCTGGTGCCGGGCAAGCCCGAGGACTTGCGGTTGGACTCAATCTGCATCAAGCCGCCAATGGCGACAATGTTGCCGTCCTGAATGCGTACCAGCGTGTCGGTCTCATTCATGCTGCTGGACGCCAGTGGCAACACATAATTGCCGGCGCTGCCCAGATCAATCTGCTTGGCTTTCTCGCTGACCGTGGTCACCGATGGATGAACGTGCAACATGATCTTGGTGCCTTCATCAATCTGCGGTGTCACGTCCAGCGAAATACCGGAAAAGAACGGTGTCAGGGTGATGGACGGCATGGTCACGGTTGCGGTCGAACCCGTGGTGACGTTCGACGTCGAGCCGCCCGATACATTGGTCACAAAGAAATCTTCGGCCCCGACCTTCAGCACCGCCTTCTGATTGTTCAAGGTCGCAATACGCGGACTGGAAAGTATCTGCACATCGCCCTGGGTCTCCAGGAAACCGAGCACCGCCTGGAAGCCATCGGTGGCGAAAGCCAGCCCAAAAAGGCCAGTACCCGCTGCCGGCAACGAGATGCCGTCGGCCAGCAACGCAGACCCAGCAGAAAAGCCCGGCAGGTTGGACTGCACACCGCGCACCAGGGTATTGCTGGACGTGGCGGCAGAGGTGTTGCCGCCGATCACGCCCATGGCCCCGGTCGAACCGCCACCATTTTTCAAAGCCGACCAATCAATGCCGCTCTGATAGCCATCGCGCAACTCGACCTCCACAATTTTGGCTTCCAACATCACCTGGCGCTCGACCGCAATCTGCGCCGCCTTCAGAAATTTATCGACCTGGCGCAACTCGTCGGGCATGGCATGCACGGCCATGATGCCGGCCTGCGGGCTGATCACGACGCTGCGCCCGGGACCGGCGCCAACCAGGCCTTTGACCGCTTGCGTCAACTCGGCCCAAAAATCGGTCTTGGACGTCGTGGTGACACGGCTGCCCTCGCCCTGCTGGCTGCTCGATGTTGGCTGCGTAGCACCGTTGGTCGTACCGCCAGACGAGCTCGACTGCAGCGCGGCCCCCGGCGACACCCGCAAGTCACTGTTACCCACCCGCTGGGAATGCGGGTAATTGATGGTGAAGATCCGCGTCTGCAGCGTCGGCCCATAAACCGTGATGCGCCGACCCTCCATCTTGAAGTCGTAGCCATACACGTCACGAATGGCCTCCAGCGCCTCCAGCACCGTCACACCGCGCAGCGTCACCGACAAAGTGCCCGCCACATCAGGGTGCATCATCATGCTGTAGCGCGTGTCGGCCACGATGGCCAAAAAAACCTCGCGGGCCTGGGCGTTGTTCACCAACAAATCCAGCTTGGGCTCGGGACGCATGGCCACCGCGGGTGGTGCTGGTTCGGCCAGCGCGTCACTGATACGCGACGGCACAAGCACCGGTTTGGCAGGCCTGGCCGCCTCGCCGACGGCCAGATCCGCACGGATGGCCTCGCCCACATCAGGCGTGCGCAGTGGCCGCTCAGCCGCACAACCAGCGAGCAAGGTCACACCCATCGCCAGACACAGACCGGGCAAGGCACCTGCTGGTGACCAAGCGGCATGGCCAAGTCGGTTGGGCTGGAAAATAGTCATCATGGTGTCGGTTTTTCTAGTCATTGGAACAGACCTCAGGGTCGAACGCCGACGCAAGGGGCGACTGAGGGCGATGTATTTGGGGAACCGGATCTATTTGAAATTTGGCTTGGACTGCGTGCCCTGGCTGCCTTTGACGCCCCGGATGCCGCGCTCGCTTTGACCGCCGGGCGCCTGTTCGATCCGTCCGCTGCGCAGCCTGCGTTCAGCGCGGGCGCTGCCGCCGCACGCCGCTCAATGCCGGCAAAGAGGGGCACCTTGCGCAGCACACCGCGTTCGCGCAACCAGACTTCGGTCTCCGAAATGCGCTCAATGCGCGCCTGGCCCAGCTTCTCGCCCGGCGCATAAAGACGTGTGCCCACCGCCAGATACGAGCGCCCGTTGCGCACAATCACAGCCGTGGCGCTTGAATCAAAGCCGATGGTGCTTGCGCCAGCAGGCGCACCAGCCACAGCCGCCTCGGCCGGCGGCAGCGTCGGGTCACGCAGACTCTGGGCACCGGCCGCGACGAACGCGGCCCCAAGCAACACACCCATCAAGCAGTGCAGCGAACGCGTCATGGCTGCACCTCCAGCAAAAACAATTGCAGCGTGAGCTCCGGCGGCAACTTGTCGCTTTTGACCGTCATGACACCCCAGCGCACCTGCGGCATCTCGTTTTCCAGCGTCTGAACGTATTGCGTCAAATCAGGGTAAGCGCCCGACACCGTCAGTTCGATGCCCTGGCGCGTCAGCCCAACCGGCAGTGCCGCCGCGCCAGCGGTTTGCCCGGGCTGGATGCTGCTCACCTCAGGCGCCACGGCCGAAGTGCGCACCAGCGTCAACCCGGCATGACGACGCAACAAATGGCTCAGCGCCTGCGCCAGTGGCGTGGCCCGGGCGGTGCCCGGCAAGACCTCTTTGATGGTCTGGTTGACTGAATCAAGCTGCATCTTGACGGCAGCAATTTCATCGCGCGCTGCCCGGCCGACATCCGCGGGCTGGGCCACCGTTTTCAACTCATCACGCGCACGCTGCAAATCAGCACTTTGTTTCTCGAAGCGCTGCGTCAATTGCCTGTGCGCCACCTGCGCTGGCGACAACCAGAGCACATCGGCCAGCGCCATGCAGCTCGCAATAACGGCCAAGAACAAAAACACCCGCTCGCGCAGACTCAAGGCGTTGATGCGCCCGGACTGCACGCCCCACCAGCTCTTCCACCAAAGCTTCATGGTTTGGCCCCCGTTTGTGGGGCTGGCTTGCCCAGCGCACTGACCAGGCTGAATGACCACATCGGTCGCGCCGTAGAAGCGCTGGCAGAGACCGCCGCAGGCACTGCCGTGCCAGCCAGGGTTTTCAGCACCGCGGCGCTGGCATGCTCCACCTTGACGGTTGACAACTTTTGTCCTTCCAGCAGCGGGCTGGCCGCCAGCTTGGCTACCCAGTCATTGAGTGCGGCGGGATCCAGCGTAAAGCCAGTGAGCGCCAGCTGATTGTCATCGGCCTTCAGGTCCGTGACCCACACTTGTGCCGGGATGCTGCGCGCCACCAACTGCAAGCGTGCAGCATGGCCCCAGCCAGGTCGAAACAAACCGCGCTGCAGCGCTTCCATCAGACTCTGGCGTTGCTGCAAATCAAGCTTGTGGCCCTGCAACTGCTGCGCCAGGGCGGCTTCCAGCGGGCCTGAGCCAAGCTTGCCCTGCTTGATGGCAGCCTGCAAACCCTCCAGTTCTTGCGCCTGGGTTGCCAGCGTTTTCTTGAAACCTTCGCTGGCGGTGTTCAAGCTCCAGACCCAATAGGCGCACAGACCACCCCCCAACAGCACAAACACCGCCAAAGCCTGCGCCATGGTTTGCGCCGAAAAGTAACGCTTTTGCGTTAACAGAATCGGGGTACAGAGGTTGATTTGCTGGGACATGAGAGAAGTTGGGGGATAGGGTGGCTACGGGCGTCTGGTTAATCGTAGGGTGAATTCCGGGCTGGCCCCGTCAGAGCTTGCGACTCTCGGTGCGCATCAAGACACCCAGCAAGGGCAAGCACAACGCCTGGCCATCCGCTGTCGCCTCCTCACCACCTGGAAACCAGGCCGCTACGTCCAGCGCGACCACCGCCTGCCCCAACTGCGCTGCCAACCACTGGGCCAGTTCCTCACTGCGCCCGCCGGCATAGACGCGCAAGCCATGGAGCGGCATGCTCGACCACGTGCGATCCCACACATCCAGCGAACGCTGCACCTCGACCAAAAAGCGTTGTGCCGACGCATCGGACCCACTCACGCCGGGCGGCGCCGAGCGATCATTGAGCTGTCTGCCCGCATAGTCATGGCTATACGCGTTTCGTTCTCCGTTGTAGTCCGGCACGTAGTCCTCCACGGGGGTAAAGGCAGCGGCATCAGGCGCATCAGCTACCGATACCCCACTACCCTGCTCCCACGCGGCTTCAAAAAAATCCTCCGGCAAATCAAAACTGCGCGTGTAAAACAGCTCGTCATTGGCACTGATGGTGAGCACCGCTTTTTGCCCATTCACCAACACTAAGGCCGCGTTGGCCCGCTCGGCACGGCCATCGCGCGCGGCCAGCGCATTTTGCAGATTGCGCTGCGCGGTTTCCTGAATGTCGATCACCGACACCGACCAATGCATGCTGTCACCCAAATCAAGCACCTCGCGCATCACCGCATTGGTCGCAGCCACCACAAACAGATGCCCCTTACCTTTTTGCTGATCGTCACCCACCCGCATCACATCCAGCGTGACGTCGTCAATATGCGTATGAATCATGTCCCGAATCTGGTAACGGGCGGCCGAACGCAACTCTTCAGGCGGCACCGCGGGGGTGTCGATCTGCAACAACTGGTACTGCTCGGGCCGCAACATGATGCGAGCCTCAAACCCCTTCAGGCCCAGAGCCTGCAGGCGGTGCACAAAAGCCTCCGTGCTGTCGGTGCCTTGACGCTCGACCCCCAGCTTCAGAACTTCATAAGTGCCGTCCTGACGCGCCCGTGCCAGCACGTAGGCCAGCGTATGACCCGACCAGGAGACGACCAATTGATCGTCAGAACTTTTGCGTTGCCAGGGCCAGCGCATGGTCAGGCGGGCTTCTGCCAGAGGGGCTTTGTCATGTGGGGAGCGGTTCCAAGAATGGAGGAAGAATACATGAAGCTATTTCGCTCTTATTTTAGTAGCTCATGCCGCATACAGGACGGGGGCTAACCCTATAAATTTCACAAGAAATTGGCATTCTCAATAATTTTCACGGCGGTAGATGAGAGGGCTTTTGTAGATGCCGAAGGTGGCACGGCCAAACATCCTGGGACTGACACCGCAAGCAAGACCGCCGTCAGTCATCAGCCAGCTCGGATTCTTCAGGCAGATGTCTGCACTGCCGGCGACATTGGGTTTGTTGAATGTGAAGGTTTTCACCCCACTACCCACCGTTACCAAGCCTGGACTTTGCACGGTAACAGCCGCAAGAGGTCCTTTGACGATACTCACCTCAATGTCGATTGACGTGTCAAAGCGGGTCACGCTATCCGTCGTACTGAGCACCCAAGCCTCTGGAGCATTTTTGTAATATTGAACCGACACCGTGATGGGAAGCGGCAACAACTCAGATCCGTAAACATTCGGAATTTTGATGCGCCCACTTACCACTTTGACGCCGCCTTCGACCGAACTCGTTGCGGGAGATCGCAAGGACGAAACACTATCTGCATCTATGGCTCGGACATAAACATCTGTCGGCACCGTCGGTGACGTAGCGAACGCGAACACTGGCGAAGCTGCGCCAGTCACAATTGCTTTACCAGCAGTAAAACCAGAGGCCGATGCCGATGTAAAAGTCGGTTGGCCCGTGCCGCCTGTCGGAATCGCGGCGCCGCCACTGGCGGCGGTCGCGCTCAAAGTAACAGCCTTGGCAAAGGCTCCCTGATAGTTGCTGGTCTGAGCGTTGGTCGCATTCTTGGCCAACACAGTCACCGTCTTGAATACTTGGCCCGAATAAACCATCTCTGTGATGGGAGCGGCACACCCCGCACCCGGAGCACAAGACATTGGTCCTGCTACAACCGTATCAAAATGATCGGGAATGAAACGCCCAAGATTGCCGGTTGTTCCAGTTGTGGTCAACGCATTTCCCAGGAACGTGCTGTTGGTAGCAGTCAGCGTAATCACCCCCACCTCGCTCCAAGACAAGTTGCCTATCGTGGAAATTCCATTACCAAAACTGCTGCGCAGTATCGAAGTAGTGCCGCCCAACGAACCGTCCACCGCACCGACACTGGTGGGCGCCACACGGGTATGAGTCAGACTCACGGTTTCGGTTGCATTGTTCGAGCCAGATCCAAAGCTGGGAGTGGCTGTGCCGCCGAAGGCGCGTGCAGTCACCGTCGCTTTGAACGATTGACCCGCCTTGGCAAAGACGCTACCGCCTCCGGTCAGACCAGGATCGGCGGGTGGCGTGGTGCAATCACCGACAACAGAAGCTGCACAGGGCATCACTCCAAAGTCGTAGGGTTTCACGACGAACCCTCCTGCTGGCAGGGATGACCCCGTCAACACGGCGGAATTTACCGTCTTTCTGGCCCAGAGCGTTACCTTGCCCACATCGCTGTAAACAAAAGTGAAGGGAGCGTTGCCATTGGCATCAAAGGTCATATTGACCGGTGTCGCACTTGAATGGACGCCATTGTTATTGCGCGCAATGAGAGTGGCAGTACCCGCGTTCACGCTCATCAGGTCGGCGGCATAACACGTCGCCGGATCGTTGCACTCATAGCCAAGATCGACCGACTGCGTCCCAGTCAATGCCGTTTGGCACGCCATGGTGGTGGCGTTGGTCTTGACCGCCCGCAAGTAATAGGCGCCAGATGCGACGCCCGCAACTTGGGTGGGAACAGTCGCCGCAGCGCCATTGGCGGCGGCGGAAAAGATAAAACCAGCCGTGTTGAAAGTGGTGGAACAACTGCCGCCTGAACAAGTCGTCAGGTTAGTCGCTGGCGTGGTTGCGCTAGTGAGGGAAACCGTGACCACTGTGCCATCCGTTGCAGCCGGATAACTCAGCGTCGTGGCGCCCACACCCGCAGTCAGGGCCGCCACGCCTATCGTCCCGCCGGTGGCGGCCAGATTGGCTGTTCCCGTCACGCCGGTTGCAACGCTGGCGCAAGGATTGGAGCTATCGGCACAAGCGGTAACGATTACCGTCGTCGGCAGGCATGTGATACTGGTAGCCGGCAGGGATAATTCGTAGTGGTCCGGCCCGGCGGCCGCGCAAACCCGCGCCGTCCCGTCCCAGTTTTTTCCAGCATTCTCATTCGTGAAAATACTGCTCACATCACCATTGCTCAAAACACCGGAAAAAACCTTGACCTCATCCAACGAACCCTGCAAATACTTGGGCGATTTACCGCTGCTGGTGTTTTCAATTCGTCCAATGCTTGAGAAAGGCTTGGTAACCACCCCGGCTTCTGACTTCACCTGTTGCTGAAAATTGCCATCTACATAGGCTTTGGTGGCGCCGCTACTGGCATCTCGGGTCAATACAATATGATGCCATTGCCCATCGTTGATCGCGTCAGTTGACTTGGCCCCGGTTGTGTTGCCCTTGGTGATGCCGATACGTCCATTGTTGTCCAGCCAGCCCCAAAAAACATCATCACCGCCACCGTCTTCTTCAATCCCCGTCACACCCGGTGCCTGCCACATCGTGTTATTGCCGACCTGGGTGGTCTTGATCCAGAAGCTCATCGACGCTGTGCCGGAGAGTGAATCACTCAGACCGTTGACAACAACATACTGATTGACACCGTCAAAATTTCCAGCTTTGCAGACCTTGCCTGCACTGTTATTAACACCGTTAAAGGTCGTGCCGTTGGCGCCTCCCGAGACCGTGTTTTTAACTTCACCCGACGTGCCCGTGTATTGAGCCGCTTCATCAAATCGGTAGTCTGCCAACGTGACTGGGGCGGCAACGCAAATCCCCGGCGTTGCATAGCCACTAGAGTTATTGACGCAATCAGTCGTGCAAGAGGCACCCGACTGGCAGCAGACTCCGCTGACTGAAGCATGCCATCCAAGATTGATATTTTTGTTTATATCGACGGTGATGCACTGATTGACTTTTGCATTAGAAGACCACAGATTCACATCATTATTGGTGCTATTCACGTTGCCGCCGACTTGGGTACCGCTTTCAAGCGTGACTTTGTCTCGGGCCGTCACGTTGCCACCAACACTGCTGTTTGAGCTTTTCAAAATGACGCTGCCATTGGTGCTGGTGACATTGCCAGCGACCGAGGCACCGCTTCCAAGTTCGACTTCTTCTTTGGCCGTCACGTTGCCACCTACTGAAACGTTCGCGCTATTCAGTGTTACCTTGCCCTTGTTGCTGGTCACATCTCCCGTGACCTTGTCGGCTGACCCGATGGTGATGTCGTCGCTTGTCGCTGTCAGACTCCCTCCGAATGTGCTGCTGCCGCCGCTGGTAATTTTTTTGGCAACTATGTTGAAACCGCTGGCCGGGCTGCTGGTGTTGATGTTGTTGCCGCCGACTTTCAATTCGTTGGTGATGGTGAGCGTGGTGTTGGCGTTGGTCACGACGATGTTGTCGCCCCAGCTCAGGCTCAGGCTTGAACAAGTCACGCTGGTACTTGAGTCGGAAGTGCAGCCGCTAGGTAGCATGCCACCAGGCAAGGTGTAAGTGGCAGCAGCAGCAAGTCCACTGAACAGCGCCGCCATCGACAGTACAGCCATGCGCCGGCCCCAGCGCCGTGCCCAGTCCGCCTGCGGTTGACGAGCTGGCGGAGCGTATTGACTCGCGCACCCGGAAACTGCTGTTAAATAAATAGCATACAACGCACGACAGGTAGGGGTTAGAGGCTTATTTATCATAAATTGTGGGCAGACCCATGAGCAGTTCAGGTTATAGCTCCATCGACGCAGACAGGCTGCGCTCAATGTAGCCGATGCTGCCAACGGCGGCGCCGTTGGATGCGACTGAGGTGAACTGGTAAATGGACCTGGTTGCTGAAGCTTCCGTATAGTCTGCGCGGCTGCAGGTCACGGTCACGCTAAAGCCGCCGTCAAAGGTCGTTGACAAGGTGGTTGGCGAGGGCGTCGGCAAAATCGGACAGGCTGAGGTCGCAACGACCGTACCGATGCCGAACTCCAGCCCGGCGCGCGCTGCCCAATAGGCCCGGGAGCCTTGAATATCCTGCGCCGAAGTGAGCTGCTGGGTGTTGGAAAAGGTCAGCATGAAGCCGCCCAGCGCGGCCAGGATCACCACCAGAAAGATGGCGGCGATAGCGGCAAAGCCGCGCTGCGCTTGTTGGATGCGATTCATGGCGTGTTGCTCACATGCACTTCGTGCTGCAGGCTGACGGTTTCAGCGCTGTCGGTCAGTTGCAGGGTCATGCGAATGAGAGCGTTGCGTTGCAGGTCGGAGCCGCTGTAGTCGAAGTTGCATGAGCTGACATTGCGGGCCAGGATGGGGCCAGTAGCGGGGCAACTGGTAGCGGCAGCGGCCGCAAAAGTGCTGATCGTGCGATGCAGATCCCCACCGCTGCATACAAATGACACGACGTTTTCGGCGCCGGACACCACATGAAAGCGGTTGCTGCCTGAGGCCAACGGAAACTGCGTGCTGGCAATGGGAATGGTCGTCTCCAGGGGAGCGCCAGCCTCGCTCAGGGGGTTTGATCCGCCAACTACGGCACGATTGACCTTGCCCGTGAGCTGATAGGCATCCGAATCGGGAATACCCAGGTTGTAGACCACGATCACATCACCCACCAAAATTCGCTGATCTGCTGGCAAAGCAACATTGCTGCCCAACATATTAAATGTCGTGTCAGCGGCAGTGAAGTCCAGACTGGTGTCATCACCCGCCGCCATGTTTTCGGCCCGGTAACGGGCACCGGTCTTGGTCGGGATGAATTCGACGCACTGATTGGCTGGTGTGGTCGTCGGCGTGCGAATGCTGTTGGGCAGCGCCCTTTGAATATCGCGCGTCATGCGCCGCACCGTGGTGTCGGCCGTATCCGTTAGCGCCGCGCGCCGGGCGCTGGCAAAGTAGGCGTCAATCGGGCTTTTCATGAAAACCGACACGATACCGCCGATCACGCCCATGATGACGATCACCATGATCAGTTCGACCAGGGTGAAGCCGCGCTGACAAGAAGGAGGTTTCATGGCAGTGGACATGACGGCGACAAATCACAAGTCCGGTAGCCCGCGAGGCTGATGGTATTGCCGGTCGGGTCGGTTACCGAAACGGTGACCCTCAGTGCCGCAACGCCGGTCAAATCGGTGCTGGATGCCACCGTCACGGGGGAAATGTTGTGGCTCGCCAGACTGGGAATTACGGTGCCCAATACATCCACGATGCCGCTCGTGGTGTTGTAGCCGCTGTAATCTGTGACGCAATCAAACAGCTTGCGGCTTCCACCGGCCGAAAATCCCAACGCGGTGCTGCCGGTTGGTTTGGCATAGTCCTTGAGCAGAATCTCTTCCAGCAAGGACTCGGCAATGGCGATCGTCTGCTTGCGCACCATCGGGTCGGCGCTGGACTTGACCACGGTGTTCATCACCGAAAGAATACCCGCCAGCCCGGCGCTCACCACCACGATGAAGATGATGAGCTCGATCAGCGTGAAGCCATGTTGGCGTGACCTAGTCATGAACATAGCCGGTAACTGCTTCGACAAAGACGATCGATGCATTGTTGATCTGGATGACGGTTTGGGTGCCCAATAAGACGCCAGCCGTGCTCATCGGCTGTCCCAGTCCATTGAAGTTGAAATTACCAGGCAATCCGTTGTAGCTTGCCCCATGGTCGGTGGCCGGGATGGTGGCCGGACTTTCTCCCCGAGGTCCAATCAGCGGCAATGCCGGACTGCAAGTGGGCGTGGGCGTGGTGGGAGTGGGGGCATTTGCGGCAATGCTCAGTGTTGCGGAGCCGGTCGTTGGGAAACTCACACAAACCGTCCTGCGCTGCGCCACCGCCGTCTTCTGCGCATAGCGCAGCAGCCCCAGCGTCTCATCATGAAACCCGCGCGCATAAAAATCATCGCTGTTGAAGATGCGTGGTGCCGCAAACACCGCCAGCACCCCCAGCATCACCATCACCATGATCAGCTCGATCAACGTAAAGCCACGCTGACGCTCGCCAGCGTGGCCTGACCAAAGCATTGCTTCGGACCGGTTGAGCTGAAGCTTCATGACTCTCGAAGGCTCATAAATGCTATTAAAGTAATAGCATAGTATTCAATATACACGGGGGCTAGAGCCATAAAATGTATAAATATCGCTTCTAAAGTGTTGGGGACAGAGCAAGCTCACTCGCTTCACTCCTGTAGCCTTGGTCTGTCCCACAATGTCTCAGAAGGGCATCTTCGGCATGCCCTTCATGCCGCCCATGCGCTTCATCATTTTCATCATGCCGCCGCCCTTCATCTTTTTCATCATGTCCTGCATCTGCTCGAACTCTTTGAGCATGCGGTTGACTTCCTGCACCTGCACGCCGGCGCCAGCGGCAATACGGCGTTTGCGCGTGGCTTTGATGAGCTCGGGTTTGCGCCGCTCCAGCGGCGTCATGCTGTGGATGATGCCTTGCTTGCGCTGAATGTCTTTTTCGACCCGGCCCATGTCCATTTGACCGGCTTTCGCGGCCATGGAGGCGGGCAGCTTGTCCATCAGGCTGGACAGGCCCCCCATCTGCTTCATTTGCTGAATCTGGGCCAGAAAGTCATTCAAGTCAAAACCGCCGCCGCTTTTGACCTTGGCCGCCAGCTTTTGGGCCGCGGCCATATCGACACCGGACGTGACCTGCTCCACCAGCGCCAGAATGTCGCCCATGCCCAGGATGCGCCCGGCGTGGCGCTCGGCGTCAAACACTTCCAGGCCGTCGAGCTTCTCGCTGGTCCCGGCAAACTTGATCGGCGCGCCGGTGACCTGGCGCACCGACAGCGCCGCGCCGCCGCGTGAATCACCGTCAAGCTTGGTCAGGATGATGCCGGTCAGGGGCAACGCGTCTTTAAATGCCTTGGCCGTGTTGACCGCATCCTGGCCCTGCATGGCATCGACCACAAACAGGGTTTCCACCGGGTTCAGGGCCGCATGCAGGGCCTTGATTTCCTGCATCAGCGCTTCATCAATGGCCAGGCGACCGGCCGTGTCCACCAGCAGCACGTCAAAGAAATGTTTGCGCGCATAGTCCAGCGCCGCCAGCGCAATGGCCACCGGTTTTTGATCCGGCGAGCTGGGAAACCACTCGGCACCGGCCTGGGCCGTCACCATTTTCAACTGTTCAATCGCCGCCGGGCGATAGACGTCGCCCGAGACCGTCAACACCTTCTTCTTGCGTTTTTCGATCAGGTGTTTGGCCAGCTTGGCGGTGGTGGTGGTTTTGCCGGCACCTTGCAAGCCCGCCATCAAAATGACCGCCGGGGGTTGTGCGGCCAGATTGATATCGCTCACGCCCTCGCCCATGGTGCTAGAGAGCTCCCGGTTGACAATACTGACCAACGCCTGGCCAGGCGAAAGCGAGCCCAGCACGTCCTGGCCCAGCGCTTTTTCCTTGACGCGGGCAATAAAGTCGCGCACCACGGGCAAGGCCACGTCGGCCTCCAACAGGGCCATGCGCACTTCACGCAGCATGTCGGTCACATTGGCTTCGGTGATGCGCGCCTGGCCTCGAATTTCTTTGACGAGGCGCGATAGTTTGTCTGAGAGAGCGGAGGCCATATGGGGTATTCCGATTGACGGAACCTAGGTTGGGGGCCAGAAGACAAGGGCCGTATGCAAAACGCTAAACTGTAGCCATGATTTTAGCCAGTGCTTCCCCCTTGAGTCTGACGTTGGCGCTTGGCGCTGCTGTAGCCTATGGCGTGTCGGCCTTCGGCGCCGCCCGTCTGGGCACCGGTGTGGCACGGGCTGCAGTCAGGCTGGGCTGGCTTCTGCATGGCGTGATGTTGGCCTGGAGCCTGTTCGGTGAGGCGCCCCGCTTCGGCTTTGCGCCGGCTTTGTCAGTCACCGCCTGGCTGGTGGCCGCCGTCTACGCCATTGAGAGCCGCGTCTATCCACTGTTGCAAACGCGCTGGGCCCTGTCCACGCTCGGCGCCATCGTGGTGCTGCTGGCGGCCTTGTTCCCAGGTAATCTGTTGCATGCGAATGCCTCGCCCTGGCTGCCGGTGCATTGGGCACTGGGCATCGCGTCTTATGGTCTATTTGGCACCGCTGTGGTGCACGCGTGGTTCATGAGCCGCAGCGAAGAGCGCATTCGCCTGGCGGCTGACGCCCACATCGGCATGCCGCTGCTGACAATGGAGCGCCTGACCTTCAGGTTTGTGAGCGCAGGTTTCTTGCTGCTGTCGGCAACCCTGGTACTGGGCCTCGTGTTTGAAAAGCAACTTTATGGTTCGGCGACGCCCCTGAAATGGGACCACAAGACGGCGTTTTCCTTGCTGTCGTGGCTGATCTTTGCCGTTTTACTTATTGGCCGCGCCCGTTTTGGCTGGCGGGGCAAGCGCGCGGTACGGGTCTTGTATATCGGCGCCGGATTTCTGCTGCTGGCTTACGTGGGCTCGCGCTTCGTCATGGAGATTGTGCTCGGACGCGCGCTATGAAGCTGTTACTTATCCTGGTGGTGGTGCTGGCGGGTGTCTGGCTGTGGCGCTCCAATCGGCAGTCTGACGCGCGCCTGCATCGTGAAAAGACAAAAGGTGAGCCACCACCGCTGGACATGGTGCGCTGCAAACTGTGCTCTGTCCATTTTCCGGCAACCGATGGCGTTCAGGGCAAGAAGGGCTGGTACTGCAGCGCAGATCATCGCCAGCGCGCGGAGCCTTGAATGAACCCGCCGCCAGACACACACTCCTGGTTTGGTCCTTCACTGCTTGAACCCGGCGTAGACAAGGTCGACAAGCCCGAAGAATTTCAGCGGCTTTGGCGCGGCTTCATGACCGCCCGCGTCACACTGGGTGTGGTGCTGATGTTGCTTCAAGGCAGCATCTATGTGTTGGGAGCCTCCAAAGACAGCGTCCTGCTCCTGATTTGTACCGGCTATTTCGCCGCTGCGCTGGCGGTGCGCTTGCTGGCGCATCCGCGCCAACTGGGGCGGACGTTTGACGTCCAATGGATCAGCACAATTGGCGTTGATCTGCTGGCTTTTATCGCCCTGCAATGGGTGCAGGGCAGCAGCATCAACTACGCGCCCTTGTTCGCCCTGCCAATTCTGATGGCCTCCATTTTGGGCTCGCTGCTGGTGGCCATGGGCACGGCGGCGGGCGTGACCTTGTTGTTGTTTGGCTATGCCAGCTGGATGTCCATTCAAGCACCTGGAGACATGGCCGCCCATTTTTTGCAGGCGGCGCTGACGGGTGCAGGCTGTTTTGTCATTTCGTTTCTGGCCAGCCAGATTGCGACCCGTCTGGTTAATGTTGAGCTGCGGGCGCAACGCAGCCAGTTGGCCGCGCGGGTACAGAGACGGGTCAACGAGCTGGTGATTGAATCTTTGACCGAAGGCATTCTGGTGGTCGATCGGCGCGGCATCGTGCGTGCCGCCAACCCGGCGGCACGCGAGCTGCTGGGGTTTGGGCACAAGCCGGGGGATAGGTCTTTTAATCTCGACGCGATGATTGAATGGCAGTGCCTGGTTGATTTGATGCAACGCAGTTTTTCCGGGCATGCCGCCCAGCAGGCCGATGTCACCATTCATCCGGCCGGTCAAGGTCCAAGGCATATCCAGGTACGCACACAGCTGACGGCCACGCAGGCAGGGGATGACGAGCGGCTGTGTGTCATGTTCGTGCAGGATCAGCGCGAGATGCAGGCGCGGATACGAACCGAAAAGCTGGCCAGCATGGGCCGCATGTCCACCGCGGTGGCGCACGAAATTCGCAACCCGCTGGCCACCATCACGCAAGCCAATGCGCTGCTCGACGAAGACCTGATCGACCCCAAACACAAGCAGCTCACCCGGATGGTGCAGCAGAACGCCAAACGGCTGGAGAAAATTGTGGAAGACATTCTCAATGTCTCCCGCGTGCAGCAGCTTGAAAGTGTCAATTCAACGCCGGCGCTGGACTTGAATGCATCGGTCGAAAGAATTTGCCGTGACTGGCAAAACCAGACAGCCAGCGAGCACCTGCTCAGCGTCCAACTACCCCCCGGCTTGATCGAGGTGAAGTTTGAGTCCGAGCATCTGCGCCGGATTCTGGTCAACCTGCTTGACAATGCACGGCGCTACGCAAGTCACCAACTTAACGCGATTCAGGTGTCGGTCAGACCGACGACCCTTGGGCATTGCGCTCTCAGTGTGTGGAGCGACGGCCAGCCCATGGATCAATCGGTGGAGCGACATCTGTTTGAACCATTTTTTTCTTCAGAAAGCCGCTCCAGCGGCCTGGGCCTTTATATTTGCCGGGAGTTGTGCGAGGGGCATGGTGCCACTATTGCCTACGACCGGACCCAGCGAACCATGACTGGCAAGCCTGTTGATGGCAATGAGTTCCTGGTGACCTTGCAGACCCGGCCCGCAACGAGCCGCGCCCAGATGACCCACCAGCACATACCGGACACACCATGGCATCAAACACAACGCTGAGCAATGCCCGGATTCTGGTCGTCGATGACGAGCCCGACTTGCGTACGCTGTACGAGTTGACACTGTTGCGCGAGGGTTACCGGGTGGAAACAGCCGGCAACCTGGCGCAGGCCTTGCAGCATCTGGGCGAGCGCCGCTTTGACGTTGTGATTACCGACATGCGCCTGCCTGATGGTCTGGGTCTGGAACTGATCCAGCAACTCCGGGCGCAACAGCGCCCGGAGCGATGCGTCGTCATCACAGCCTATGGCTCAGCAGAAAATGCCGTCGAGTCACTCAAGACGGGCGCTTTTGACTATCTGACCAAGCCGGTTGATCTCAAGCAGTTTCGATCCGTCATCGCCTCTGCCGTGCAGGACCCGGCTCCGCGGGCAACCCCGCTCGGTCGTGCCGGCTCGCCACCCCCTGAGAGCAGCGATGCCGTGTTGCAGCGGCTGGTGGGGGAATCAGACAGCATGAGGCGGGTCAAGGAGCGCATCGTCAAGGTGGCACGCAGCATGGCACCCGTATTGGTGCATGGCGAATCCGGCACCGGCAAGGAACTGGTTGCGCGTGCCATTCATGCCAACAGTCACCGTACCGGCGGCGCCTGGGTCGCGGTGAACTGCAGCGCGATTCCCGAGAGTCTGCTCGAAGCCGAATTTTTCGGCTCAAAAAAAGGCGCCTATACCGGATCAACCCAGGACCGCGTTGGCTTCTTCCAGGCCGCAAGCGGTGGCACCTTGTTTCTCGATGAAATTGGCGACCTGCCCCTGTCGATGCAGTCAAAGCTGCTGCGGGCCATCCAGGAGCGTTGTATCCGCCCGATCGGGTCGCCCCAGGAAGAACCGGTCGATGTTCGAATCATCAGCGCCACGCACAAAGACCTGAGTCTGGAAGTGTTGGCGGGCCGCTTTCGGCAGGACTTGTATTACCGTCTGGATGTCATTGAAATTGAGATTGCACCATTACGCGAACGCCGGGAAGACTTGCCTGCGCTGTGCCAGACCTTGCTGCGCCGGATCGCGTTTGAGGCCGGCATTCCGGTGCCGACACTCTCCAAAGCGGGACTTGAACAGCTCTCCCAAGACCCGCTGCCCGGCAACGTGCGCGAGCTGGAGAATCTGTTGCAGCGCGCCGTCGCCTTGAGCGACGGCGATGAGCTCCAGCTTGAACTCACCGCTCGGCAGCCGCTGACCCAGGACGCCTCTCTTCTGGATAGCGGCCCGACACCGCTGGACGACGATCAAACCACCATCCCCAGCGACTTGCAAAGCCATCTCGACACTCAGGAACGCGACATCCTGATTCAGGCTCTGCGTGAAACCGGCTTTGATCGCACCGCCGCAGCGGCCCGGCTCGGTTTGAGCCAGCGCCAAATGGGTTATCGCATTGCCAGACTGAATATTGTTACCCCGCACAGCGGCGAATTGTCCGATGAGTCCCTTTAAGGCACAGGACGATTCGCCGCTTTGGCGCGAGGGTTGGTACCAATTTGCGGGTCGGCTGGCCTCACCCAATTACGGCCCCCGGCCAAGCCAGGCCGAGATTGACCTGATCGTGCTGCATTGCATCAGTCTGCCCCCTGGCCAGTATGGCGGTGACGAGGTACAGCGCCTGTTTACCAACCAGCTGGACTGGAACGCACATCCCTACTTCAAACGGATCGAGGGCATACAGGTGTCGTCCCACTTTTACATCCGTCGCCAGGGTGAACTGCAGCAGTTTGTCAGTTGCGACCGGCGCGCCTGGCATGCGGGCGTGTCGAGTTACCGGGGACGCAGCGATTGCAATAACAACGCCATTGGCATCGAGCTGGAGGGGGTTGACGACGCCCCCTTCGATGAACGTCAGTACGAAACACTGGCGAGCCTGTGTGCGGCCATTCTCCAACGCTACCCCATCACACAAGTTGCCGGACACGAACATATAGCACCAGGACGGAAAACCGACCCGGGAAGTGGCTTCGACTGGGCCCTGCTGCAACAGGCGTTGGGCTTGTCCTCAAGATTTTTCCCAGCCAGTGTTTTACTGAAAAGTCTTTGCTGATTATTGTCCTCAATTAAGTAGGGTCTTTTCACCTGACCACTACCGGTAGTGGTTTATGATGACGTTACCCCTATATATAGTGTTCTGCAAAACCGAAGCAAACCTATATCCCGGGATCAGGTTCTGCCCATTCAGGCACCGCCCCACCTAAAACACAGTGACAGACGAGGACAAAATGCAGACTGTTTCAAACCCATCACCCGCCCGCCACTCCGATGTTCCTGCCGTGCACCGTATGGACGGCATCGACGACACCGCGGCCCACTCACTGAGCCAGTACCAGATCATCCGCCGTAACGGCGCGGTGGTGCCTTTTGAGCCCAACAAGATCGCCGTTGCCATGATGAAGGCTTTTCTGGCGGTGCATGGCACACAAGGTGCCGCCTCGGCCAGCGTGCGTGAATCGGTCGACGGCTTGACGCAGGGTGTGATCCGCGCCCTGATGCGCTCGCGTCCGGCCGGGGGCACGTTTCACATCGAGGATGTGCAGGACCAAGTGGAGCTGGGCTTGATGCGCGGTGGTCATCATGAAGTGGCTCGTGCCTATGTTCTGTATCGGGAAAAGCGCACGCAGGAACGGGCCCAACAATTGATCGCCACAGCTGCCACAGCACCCCTGCTGCATGCCGTGGACAAGGGTGAGCGCATCGTGCTTGACCTGGCGCGCCTGAAAAGCATCATCGAGTCGGCCTGCACCGGCTTGGGTGCCGACGTCAAGCCTGAGCCGATCCTGGCAGAGACGATGCGCAACCTGTACGACGGCGTCCCGATGGAGGAGGTGTACAAGGCCTCCATCCTGGCGGCACGCACGCTGATCGAGAAGGACCCCGATTACACCTATGCCACCGCCCGTTTGTTGTTTCACACTATCGCCAACGAAGTCCTGGGCCGGGATGTGGTGCAGGCCGACATGGCACAAGCCTACGTCGATTATTTTCCCCAATTCATCAAAAAAGGAATTGACCACGAATTGCTCGACGAACGGCTGCAACAGTTTGACCTGCAACGACTGGGTGCCGCGCTGAAGGCCGAACGCGATCTGAAGTTTGATTACCTGGGGCTGCAGACCCTGTACGACCGCTATTTTTTGCACGTGGGCAAGGCTCGCATTGAATTGCCGCAGGCATTCTTCATGCGCGTGGCCATGGGTCTGTCGCTGGGCGAGATCGACCGCGAAGCGCGCGCCATCGAGTTCTATGAAGTCCTGTCTTCTTTCGATTTCATGTCAAGCACACCCACACTGTTCAACAGTGGCACCTTGCGCTCGCAGTTGTCGAGCTGCTATCTGACCACCGTGCCTGACGATCTGGACGGTATTTATGAGTCCATCAAAGAAAACGCCCTGCTGTCCAAGTTCGCGGGCGGCCTGGGCAACGACTGGACGCGGGTGCGGGCCCTCGGTGCGCACATCAAGGGCACCAATGGCGAGTCGCAAGGCGTGGTTCCCTTCTTGAAAGTCGTCAACGACACGGCGGTGGCGGTCAATCAGGGCGGCAAGCGCAAGGGGGCGGTTTGCACTTATCTGGAAACCTGGCATCTCGACATTGAAGAGTTCCTGGAGTTGCGCAAAAACACCGGCGATGACCGCCGTCGCACCCATGACATGAACACGGCCAACTGGGTTCCCGACCTGTTCATGCGTCGTGTCATGGAAAAAGGCCAATGGACCCTGTTCTCGCCCAACAATGTGCCGGACCTGCACGACAAGTTTGGCGCCGACTTCGAAAAGGCCTACGTCGCTTACGAAGAAAAAGCAGCACGCGGCGAGATCAAGCCAGCGCGCACAGTGCAAGCGGCGGACCTGTGGCGAAAAATGCTCACCATGCTGTTTGAAACCGGCCATCCCTGGATCACGTTCAAGGACGCCTGCAATATCCGCTCGCCGCAACAGCATGTCGGGGTGGTTCACTCCAGCAACCTGTGCACCGAAATCACGCTCAATACCAGCGACACGGAGACAGCAGTGTGTAATCTGGGCTCGGTCAACTTGCTGCAACACCTGAAGAACGCTCCCGCAGGCTCGGCCGACGGCGCCAAAGTGCTCGATCACGCCAAGCTGCAAAAGACGATCACGACCGCCATGCGCATGCTCGACAACGTGATCGACATCAACTTCTACGCCGTGAAAAAGGCGCGTGACGCCAATATGCGGCATCGGCCGGTGGGCTTGGGGGTCATGGCATTCCAGGACAGCCTGTATGAGCTGCGCATCCCCTACGCCAGCGATGCGGCCGTGGCATTTGCGGATACCTCCATGGAAGCCATCTGCTATTACGCCTATTGGGCGTCCACCGAGCTGGCGCGTGAACGGGGTCAGTACACCAGTTACAAGGGGTCTCTGTGGGACCAGGGCATTTTGCCGATCGACACGCTGGACATGCTGGCGCGCGAACGTGGTGGCTATGTGGAAGTAGACCGCTCATCCACGCTGGATTGGGAAGCCCTGCGTAAAAAGATTGCCAAGGACGGCATGCGCAACTCCAACTGCACCGCCATCGCTCCCACCGCCACCATCTCCAACATCATCGGTGTTGACGCCTCCATCGAACCCTGCTTTGGCAATCTGTCCGTCAAGTCCAACCTGTCGGGTGAATTCACCATCATCAACAGCTACCTGGTGCAGGACCTCAAGCGCCTGGGGCTTTGGGATGATGTCATGGTGATGGACCTCAAACACTTTGATGGTTCCTTGAATCCGATCGACCGGGTGCCGGCCGATGTCAAGGCCCTGTATGCCACCGCCTTCGAGGTTGAAACGCGCTGGCTGGTGGAAGCCGCCGCGCGTCGTCAGAAGTGGATTGACCAAGCCCAGTCTCTCAACATTTACATGGCTGGCGCCTCTGGCAAAAAGCTCGATGACACGTACAAGCTGGCCTGGATTCGCGGCTTGAAGACCACCTACTATCTGCGCACCATGTCGGCCACCCATGCAGAGAAATCAACCGTCACCGCCGGGCGCATGAATGCAGTGTCTTCAGGCAGTGAGTCGGCGCATGGCGGTGCCAGCATGAGTGCACTGGACGCTGCGGCGGCCACGGCAAGAATGCAGATGGCATCCGGCCCTGCAACCGACATCAAATTTTGCGGCGTTGACGATCCAACCTGCGAATCATGTCAATGAGGTTCATGCCCTCACCCTATCGTGGCGATGCGATGTTGCTGCGCCACACTCATCAACACAATAGCGCAACGATGTGAATGAATACTTTTCATTTCATTTCACTGCTCTCATAATCTGCTGATTGGAATCATCTATGTTGACCTGGGACGAAGAAGTCAAGCCCACACCGCCATTGCCTCATACACGCGGCTCATCCAGCAGCCGCTCGACGGAGCCGTCGCTGGCATCTGCCGAGGTTCACTCGCTGCATGATGGTGCGGCCCGTCCAGCCCTATCCGTCACAGCGAACCAGCGCGGTGCAGCAGTTTCCATCAGCCCCCGCCGCGTCAATGCCGCTGACAAACGAATCATCAATGGCAAGACCGACGTCAACCAGCTCGTTCCCTTCAAGTACAAGTGGGCTTGGGAGAAATATCTCTCCAGCTGCGCCAACCACTGGATGCCACAAGAAGTCAACATGACGCGTGACATTGCGCTGTGGAAAGATCCCAACGGGCTGACTGAAGACGAGCGTCGCATCATCAAACGCAATCTGGGTTTCTTCGTCACCGCAGACTCACTGGCGGCCAACAACATCGTGCTTGGCACCTATCGCCATATCACAGCGCCTGAGTGCCGGCAGTTCTTGTTGCGCCAGGCCTTTGAAGAAGCCATTCACACCCACGCTTATCAGTACATCGTGGAGTCCTTGGGTCTCGATGAAAGTGAAATCTTCAACGCCTACAACGAAGTCCAGTCCATCCGCGACAAAGACGAGTTTTTGATCCCCTTCATTGAAGCCATCATGGATCCGGCATTCAAAACCGGAACTCACGAGGCAGACCAGACCCTGTTGAAGTCGCTGATCGTGTTTGCCTGCCTGATGGAAGGTCTGTTTTTCTACGTTGGCTTTGCGCAGATTCTGGCTTTGGGGCGTCAAAATAAAATGACCGGAGCTGCCGAGCAGTACCAATACATCCTGCGCGATGAGTCCATGCACTGCAACTTTGGCATTGACCTGATCAACCAGCTCAAGCTTGAAAACCCGCAGTTGTGGACATCAGAGTTCAAGGCTGAAATCAAGGCATTGTTCGAGCAGGCTGTCGAACTGGAATACCGCTACGCCGAAGACACCATGCCCCGCGGCGTGCTGGGTATGAATGCATCCATGTTCAAAGGCTACTTGCGCTATATCGCCAACCGCCGCGCCACGCAGATCGGTCTCGAGACACTTTTCCCCAATGAAGAGAATCCGTTCCCGTGGATGAGCGAAATGATTGACCTCAAGAAAGAACGCAACTTTTTTGAGACCCGCGTGATTGAATATCAATCCGGTGGTGCGCTGTCCTGGGATTAATTTTTAAAAATGACAATAAAGATTTCACGTCTTGCTGACTGCCCTTGTGAAGGCAACAGTAATTTGTGCACCCTGGTTCATAGTGCTGGGTTTGAGCCCAACATCATGCATCGCTTCATGCGCTTTGACTGGCATGAAGTGCTCTTCGTAAATTGATCAAGGAGAACAATGATGGCAACTGCAAAAAAACCGGTCGTAAAAAAGGCCGCTCCCGTGAAGAAAGCTGCACCGGCTAAGAAAGCTGCACCGGCTAAGAAAGCTGCACCAGCCAAGAAAGCTGCACCAGCCAAGAAAGCTGCACCGGCCAAGAAGGCTGCACCAGCTAAGAAGGCTGCACCGGCTAAGAAGGCTGCACCGGCTAAGAAGGCTGCACCGGCTAAGAAGGCTGCACCGGCTAAGAAGGCTGCACCGGCTAAAAAAGCTGCACCAGCAAAGAAAGCTGCACCAGCAAAGAAAGCTGCACCAGCAAAG
>NZ_JBAQMD010000115.1:0-94789 GCF_049302455.1 Rhodoferax ferrireducens
CCCGGCATCACCATTTCTTTGCCTTCTGGCAACTCGATCGCACCGGTCACGTCCGTGGTACGGAAGTAGAACTGGGGACGGTAGTTGTTGAAGAACGGGGTGTGGCGGCCACCTTCGTCTTTGGACAAGACATAGATCTCGCCCGTGAAGTGGGTGTGCGGTTTGATCGAACCGGGCTTGCACAGCACTTGGCCGCGTTGCACGTCTTCACGCTTGGTGCCGCGCAGCAAGATGCCGACGTTGTCACCCGCTTGACCTTGGTCGAGCAGTTTGCGGAACATTTCGACGCCCGTGCAGGTGGTCTTTTGGGTGTCGTGGATGCCGACGATTTCGATTTCTTCGCCGACTTTGATGATGCCGCGTTCAACGCGGCCGGTCACCACGGTGCCACGACCGGAGATCGAGAACACGTCTTCGACGGGCATCAGGAAGGCGCCATCAATGGCACGTTCCGGCAGGGGAATGTAGCTGTCCAGCGCATCAGCGAGTTTCATGATGGCTTGTTCGCCCATGGGGCCTTTGTCGCCTTCCATGGCGAGTTTGGCCGAGCCATGGATGATGGGGGTGGTGTCGCCCGGGAACTCGTATTTGTCGAGCAGTTCACGCACTTCCATTTCAACGAGTTCGAGCAGTTCGGCGTCGTCGACCATGTCGCATTTGTTCAGGAATACGATGATGTAAGGCACGCCGACCTGACGCGCCAGCAGGATGTGTTCGCGGGTTTGCGGCATGGGGCCGTCAGCGGCGGACACGACCAGAATGGCGCCGTCCATTTGCGCCGCGCCGGTGATCATGTTTTTCACATAGTCAGCGTGGCCGGGGCAATCGACGTGGGCGTAATGGCGATTGGCGGTTTCGTACTCGACGTGGGCCGTGTTGATGGTGATGCCGCGCGCTTTTTCTTCGGGCGCTGCATCGATCTGGTCGTAGGCCTTGGCGGTGCCGCCAAATTTGGCCGCCAGCACGCTGGTGATGGCCGCTGTCAGGGTGGTCTTGCCGTGATCGACGTGGCCAATGGTGCCGACGTTGACGTGCGGCTTGCTACGCGAAAATTTTTCTTTTCCCATTTTCAAATCCTTAGAAGAGCAATACCCGTGAATTGGTTTAATGTTTGCAGTTCGTCACGGTTTCCCTTGCCACGGGCAGCTCGGGGTGCGAAATCGCAGACAGTTGTAAATCCGATCAGTTTGAGGACAGGGCCAGCTCGCTTTGTGCCGCTGCGGCCTGTCCCGCAAATCAAACAGAAATTATTTGGCCCTAGCCGCCATGATGGCTTCGGACACGTTACGCGGCGCTTCCGTGTAGTGCTTGAATTCCATGGTGTAGGTCGCGCGACCTTGTGACATGGAACGCAGCGTGGTGGAGTAACCGAACATTTCAGACAAGGGTACCTCCGCCTTGATGGCCTTGCCACCACCGACCATGTCTTCCATGCCTTGCACCATGCCGCGACGTGAGGACAAATCGCCCATCACGTTGCCGGCGTAGTCTTCCGGTGTTTCGACTTCCACAGCCATCATGGGCTCCAGAATCACCGGGCCCGCCTTGCGGCAACCTTCTTTGAAGCCAAAAATGGCCGCCATCTTGAAGGCGTTTTCATTCGAATCCACATCGTGGTAGGAGCCGAAATGCAGTGTCACCTTGACATCAACCACCGGGTAACCGGCCAACACGCCCGAGGTCACAGCCTCGTTAATGCCTTTTTCAACCGCAGGGATGAATTCGCGCGGGACAACACCACCCTTGATAGCGTCGATGAACTGAATGCCCTTGCCGGGTTCGTTCGGTTCAATCTTGAGCACGACGTGACCGTACTGACCCTTGCCGCCCGATTGGCGCACGAATTTGCCTTCGGCATCTTCGACCGTCTTGCGAATGGTTTCGCGGTAGGCCACTTGCGGCTTGCCCACGTTGGCTTCAACGCCAAATTCGCGCTTCATGCGGTCAACAATGATTTCGAGGTGCAACTCGCCCATACCGGCGATCAGGGTCTGGCCGGACTCTTCATCCGTTTTGACGCGGAAGGAAGGATCTTCTTGCGCCAAACGCTGCAAAGCGATACCCATTTTTTCCTGGTCAACCTTGGTCTTGGGCTCCACGGCCTGCGTAATGACGGGCTCAGGGAACACCATGCGCTCGAGCATGATGATGGCGCTGGGGTCGCACAGGGTCTCACCGGTCGTCACGTCTTTCAAACCGACACAAGCTGCAATATCGCCCGCGACAATTTCGCTCACCTCTTGGCGATTGTTGGCGTGCATCTGCACAATCCGCCCAATGCGTTCCTTTTTGCCACGAATCGGGTTGTAGACACTGTCACCTTTTTGCAGGACACCCGAGTAGACGCGCACAAAGGTCAACTGCCCCACAAACGGGTCGGTCATCAGCTTGAAAGCGAGGGCAGAAAACTTCTCGGTGTCGTTAGCTTGGCGCACCACCGGGTTTTCGTCTTCGTCCATTCCCTTGACCGGAGGAATATCGACTGGCGACGGCATGAACTCAACCACGGCATCCAGCATGCGCTGCACGCCTTTGTTCTTGAACGCGGAGCCACAATACATGGGCTGGATTTCGCTGGCGATGGTGCGGGTACGAATACCGAATTTGATCTCATCTTCGGTCAAATCGCCCTCTTCAAGGTATTTATTCATGAGCTCTTCAGATGCTTCGGCGGCAGCCTCAACCATCTTTTCACGCCATTCTTTGGCCAGCTCCACCAGTTCGGCAGGAATCTCACGGTAGTCAAACAACATACCTTGTGAAGCCTCATCCCAAATGATGGCCTTCATCTTGAGCAAGTCGACCACGCCAGTGAAATTTTCTTCCGCGCCAATTGGAATCACCATGGGCACAGGGCTGGCCTTGAGGCGCAGCTTCATCTGGTCCACGACTTTGAAGAAGTTGGCCCCGGTGCGGTCCATCTTGTTCACAAATGCCAGGCGAGGCACTTTGTACTTGTTGGCCTGACGCCAAACGGTCTCGGACTGCGGCTGCACACCACCCACGGCACAATAGACCATGCAGGCCCCGTCGAGGACACGCATGGAACGCTCGACCTCAATGGTGAAATCGACGTGTCCAGGGGTATCGATGATGTTGATGCGGTGCTCGGCAAAGTTGTTTTCCATGCCTTTCCAGAAGCAGGTGGTGGCCGCCGAGGTGATCGTGATGCCACGTTCTTGCTCCTGCTCCATCCAGTCCATGGTGGCAGCGCCGTCATGCACTTCACCAATCTTGTGATTGATGCCGGTATAAAAAAGAATGCGCTCGGTGGTGGTGGTTTTACCGGCGTCAATGTGAGCCGAAATACCGATATTGCGGTAGCGCTCAATGGGGGTATGGCGAGCCATGATGGATCCTTGGTTGATCTATATCTTCAAACTGCTACCCCCAAGGATTTTCGATCCTTGAGGCGTAGCGAGCGACTTTCAGACTGGGCACCACCCTGTTGGCAGTGCAAAAAGCGCGGCAAAAAGCCGCACCGACGCATGAAAATCGCGCAGTAACCGCCTCTTAGAAGCGGAAGTGGGAAAAGGCCTTGTTGGCCTCTGCCATACGGTGAACTTCATCCCGCTTTTTCATGGCGCCGCCCCGACCTTCGGTGGCTTCCATGAGTTCATTGGCCAGGCGCAACGCCATGGATTTCTCACCGCGCTTGCGAGCCGCTTCCTTGATCCAGCGCATGGACAAAGCCAAGCGGCGCACCGGGCGCACTTCAACCGGCACCTGGTAGTTGGAGCCACCCACGCGGCGGGACTTCACTTCAACCATCGGCTTGACGTTGTTGATGGCCATGGTGAAGGCTTCAACCGGGTCTTTGCCAGGGTTCTTCTTCTCGATCTGCTCAAGCGCACCATAAATAATGCGTTCGGCGATCGCTTTTTTGCCGCCTTCCATGATCACGTTCATGAATTTGGACAACTCGACATTGCCGAACTTGGGATCCGGCAGGATTTCACGTTTAGGGACTTCGCGACGACGTGGCATTTTTTCACCTCTTTGCTTCAGTTGGCGTCTTTATCAGACGCCGCAAAAACCATTCTGGTTTTTACTTACTCGACCCAACAGCGGGTCACTACGTTGCATCACCGCGCCACGCGGGAAACAACACCTTTTTTATTCGACCAAACGAAAATTTATTTGGCCTTTGGCTTCTTGGCACCGTACTTGGAGCGCGACTGCTTGCGGTCTTTCACGCCTTGCAAGTCGAGCGAACCACGCACAATGTGGTAACGCACACCAGGCAAATCCTTGACACGACCGCCACGAACCAGCACGACGCTGTGTTCCTGCAGGTTGTGACCTTCACCGCCGATGTAGGAAATAACCTCAAACCCATTGGTCAGGCGCACTTTGGCGACTTTACGCAGAGCCGAGTTTGGTTTTTTAGGCGTGGTGGTGTACACACGAGTGCACACACCGCGACGCTGTGGAGAGTTTTGCATCGCAGGGCTTTTGGACTTGATCGTTTCGACCTCGCGCCCCTGACGTACTAGTTGATTAATGGTTGGCATTGAAAAACGTCCCTAAACGTTTGATAGCTGTTTTGACAGCTAAGACTTAAATACTTCGAAAACGTGAATCCCTTCGGAAATTCCGAAAAGCTTTCAACTATAGCAGGTCAAGCACTTGCCCGCAATGATTTTTTGCAGCTTTGGCAGCTAGACGTTGTGTGCCAGCGCCAACTTTTCCACAGACTCTCACTACTTGATCCACAGGCGCAATGCATCCCAGGCACGGCCCAACACCCCGGCCTGCTCAACCGTTTCCAAGACCAGCAACGGCACATCAGTCAGCGTCTGCTCCCCGCTGGTGACTTTCAGGGTTGCCACTTGTTGACCCTTGGTAAATGGGGCGACCAGCGGGTCCGAGCGCAGCACTTGCGTCTTGATTTTGCCCGACGTACCCGCAGGGACAGCCACCACAATCGCCTCCGGGCGACCCAATTTGACGATCGCCGCCTTGCCCTTCCAGACCGCCGGAGAGACGACCGCCTGATTGGCATCGAACAGCTTGACCGGCTCAAACGCGGTGTAGCCCCAGTTCAGCAGCTTCTGCGACTCGTTGGCGCGCGAGTTTTCACTGGTCGCACCCAACACGATAGACAATAGGCGCCGACTTCCCGTTGCGCCCGGTGATCCGGGGGCCGCACCCGGTGCACCCAGGCCGACGAAGTCGCGCTTCGCGGTGGCGATGAGGCAATAGCCCGCGGCATCGGTATGTCCCGTTTTTAAACCGTCCACTGTCGGGTCGCGAAACAGCAGCAAGTTGCGGTTGCTGCCATTGGCAGCCGGGGTTCCCGGGTAACGATACTGCTTGATAGCGTAATAGGCCACGTAATCCGGGAAATCGCGCATCAGGCGGGTGGCCAGAATACTGAGATCACGGGCGGTGGTGGTGTGGCCCGCCTCGGTCAAACCCTCCGGATTCTTGTAGTTGGTGGACTTCATGCCCAGCGCCTTGGCTTGCTCGTTCATGAGTTGCACGAAGCGCTCGACCGTGCCGCCAACGCCTTCGGCCAACGCCATGGTGGCATCGTTGCCGCTTTGCACGATCATGCCTTTGATCAAATCTTCCACCGGCACTTTCATCTTGGGATCGATGAACATGCGGGAACCCGGCATCTTCCAGGCGCGCTCGCTCACCGGCAGCGTCTGCTTGAGGTCAATTTTTTTGCTGCGTAACGCATCAAAAACAATATAGGCCGTCATCAACTTCGTCAGCGACGCCTGTTCCACCGGGCTGTCAATGTCTTTCTCCGCCAGGAACTGATTGGCCGTGATATCGAACAACAAATAGGAACGTGCGGCAATTTCGGGCGGCTGGGGCGTTTGTGCCGAAACCGATAAACACACTGCGGCAGCAAGAGTCAAGAGTAGTTTTTTCATCATGAATTGGTTGCGCCGATCTTGCATGCTGCAAGTCGGACTGAATTTATGCTATATAAATAATAGCTTATTACGCTTGATGAGCGGTGGCTAGAGGCCAAAAACGCTTAAAAAAATCTTAGCGGCCCAGCGTCGGCGGGATGAGAAGTCGTTCCACCACCTGGCCGTTTTTCAAGTGCGACTCCACGATTTCGTCAATGTCGGCGTTGTCCAAATACGTGTACCAGACCGCCTCCGGGTAAACCACCAGCACCGGTCCGGCAGCACATCGATCCATGCAGCCGGCCTTGTTAACCCGGACCTGCCCCGGGCCTGCCAGGCCCGCTGCCTTGACCTGCGTCTTGCAGTGATCGAACGCTTGCTGCGCCTGATACTGGGCACAACACTGTTCGCCGTTTTTTCTTTCATTGAGGCAAAAGAAAACATGCCGCTCGTAATAGGATTTGAGCGGCTGCAGGTCAGGGACATGACCTGACTCACTGTTGAATTTCGTTTCAGTCATGACCGGGATTCTAGTTTTTTGTGTCTCTGACCCAAACCCTGAACAGCACATAGACCAGAGTTGCATAAGGCCACAACCACCCCACCCACTGCGCCAGGCCGTGAAAACGGATAAAACGTCCCTGCTCCCACGTGGACAAGGTTTGCGCAAAATAGGGACTGGCAGGTGCCTGATTAAGCAAGTCAAGGTGAACGCCCAGCGCCAGCAACACCAGGGCCGCGCTCACACGTCGCGGCACCCCCAGCAGCAACAGCGCCAGCACCATCGCTGCGACCAAGCCGGCCTTGACCGGCACGCTGAACCATGCCCAAGCATGCTCCGGGCCATAACTCAAGGCGGCCGAGAGCGCCGTCACCCCCATCCCGCAGGCCAACACCAGCAACAAGAACAGCAGGCGCCGAGAGGTCGCGCGGATGATGCAAAAACCAAGCAGACACGGAATCAGCATGCCCAGCATGACGCAGACCAGCTCAGCACCTGGCACCAGGGGTTGCAGTTCGATATCGCGCACCGGCAGCCAGTCCAGCAACGGTGTGTCCTGCAGAATATCGCCCAAGCTTGATTCGAGCCGTTCCAGCACCTGCCCCAAGCCAAATGGCACCGCCGCCGGGAACAACAGGCCGACCGGCCACAAAGCCAACAACACGAGGCCTCCCCGGGCATCCGCCACAAACCAGCGCGCCCTGAAAATGCTCCAGCGCTCTATGACCCCCAATTCTTCCATGCCCCAGGCCAGCAACGCGCCCAGCCAGGCCCCCACCACATTGAGTCCCAAATCCACATTCGAGGGCACACGAAAGGGCAAATAATTCTGAAATGACTCCAGCGCCAACGATAAGAGGCCCGCTAACAACGTCGCCAGCGCTACGGCAAACCGCCCCCTGCCAGTGCGCAACGCGCTAAGCGCCAACAAAAAGCCGAGCGGCAAATAACCCAGCAGATTGATCGTGACATCAAAACCGGTCCAGTATTTGGGCCACGGGCCGCTGAGGAAAGCCCAGGGCACGACGCCCTGGTAACGCCAATCGGAAAAGGGGTACAGACTGGCGTAACAGATCAGCCCAACGTAGATCAAAGCCAGGGGCCACGCTGAGGTCTTGTGCATCAACGCCCGCCCGGATTCAGAACGGCTTGACTACCACCAGCAGCACCGCCGCCAGCAGCATCAGTACCGGCGCCTCATTGAACCAGCGGTACCAGACGTGGCCATGACTATTGTGATTGGCCACAAACTTGCGCAGCAAAACGCCACAACTGTGGTGATAGCCCAATGCCAGCGCCACCACGGCCAGCTTGGCATGCATCCAGCCATTGCCCGGTCCCCAGCCAATGCCATAACCGGCCCACAACCACACGCCCAGGCCCACGGCGGGCACCGCGATCAGGGTGGTAAAGCGAAGTAATTTGCGCGCCATCAATAACAGCCGCTCACGCTCGGGGGCAGAATCAGCAGGCACCATGGCCAAGTTGACAAAGATGCGCGGCAGGTAAAACAGGCCGGCAAACCAGCTGGCAACAAAAACAATGTGAAGCGATTTAATCCAGAGCATAAGCGGCAGTTTAGTATGGAGCGGCCGACCTGGTCTTGTGGCCGCGCTGCTGGACCGGCTTCGCTTCGAAGCCAAAGCATCGGGCAAAAAAAACCCCAGCTCGAGGGCTGGGGTGGTAAGCCTATTTGCTGTCACACATCAAGGCCCCGCTCAGGGAGGAAAAGCGGGAGGCGGCGAACCGCCCACGCGTAATTTAACAAAAATCCGCCTCCGTTTCAAGAATACGAATGAAATATTTTGTAATCAGCGCGACCAAACCCCTGGACCCCTTACACTTTTAACCATGACAACCTATGCTTCTTACCCCTTGGGTCGCCCCCGCCGTTTGCGCCGTGACAGCTTCACACGCAACCTGGTCCGTGAAAATGCACTGACCCCGCATGACCTGATCTACCCGATTTTTGTCGTGGACGGCCAACGGCAACGCCAGGCGGTTTCCTCCATGCCCGGCGTGGAACGCCTGAGCCTGGACCTGCTCCTGCCGGTGGCCGAGGAATGCGTCCAGCTGGGCATCCCGGTGATGGCCTTGTTCCCGGTGATTGAGCAGTCGCTCAAAACCCCCGATGGCCGCGAAGCCTTCAACCCGGACGGTCTGGTGCCGCGCGTGGTGCGGGCCTTGAAGAAAGAATTTCCCGAGTTGGGCATCATGACGGACGTGGCGCTCGACCCCTTCACCAGCCACGGCCAGGACGGCCTGCCCAGCCCGGACCCGCTGGAAGACGGCTACATCATGAACGACGAAACCGTCGAAGTACTGGTCAAGCAGGCTCTCTGTCAAGCGGCTGCCGGTACCGATATCGTCGCCCCCAGCGACATGATGGACGGGCGCATCGGCGCCATCCGCCAGGCGCTGGAAGCGAATCACTTCATTCACACCCGCATCATGGCCTACAGCGCCAAATACGCGTCCGCGTTTTACGGCCCGTTCCGCGACGCCGTGGGCTCGGCGGCCAATCTGGGAAAAAGCAACAAGAAGGTCTACCAGATGGACCCGGGCAACTCCAACGAAGCGCTGCGCGAAGTCGCGCTCGATATCGCCGAGGGCGCCGACATGGTGATGGTCAAGCCCGGCATGCCGTATCTGGACGTGGTGCGCCGCGTCAAGGATGAGTTCAAGGTCCCCACTTTTGCCTACCAGGTGTCGGGCGAATACGCCATGCTCAAGGCCGCAGCGCAAAACGGCTGGCTCGATCATGACGCCGTCATGATGGAAAGCCTGCTGGCCTTCAAGCGCGCCGGGGCCGATGGCGTGCTCACTTACTTCGCCCGTGACGCGGCTCGATTACTACAAAAATAATAGCTACTTACGAAATAGGTACGGTGGCTAGAGGCCGATTTCTTATATAAATTCCGTGATGAAACAGCCCCTGCGGATTTTCACCATTGACGGCACTGGCGTCAGTGAGACCGTGATTGCCGCCGACGGGGAGACCCCCGGTTTGACACCGCAAGAGCCCGCCGCCGCGTCGGCCCGGCTCACCGCGCTGGCCGCGCTGCAGCAAGTGCGCCTGCCAGAAAACGGCTACCTCTGGATTGCTTGCGCCCGCGCGCAGTTTGATGTGCTGCAAACCCAGCTGCAGGCCACGCTGCAAGCGCTCACCGGCATGCAACTGCTTGATTTGCACGTCTCTGACCTGCTGAACCAGCAACTGCCTTCGCGCTACGACTACACCTCGCAATACGACCTGCTGGTGTTTCGCCGTCTGGCGGCAGGCGGCCTGGCGGTCGATCCGGCGCAGCCTGGCCAAACGCTGAACCATTTGCCCGCGCGCGGTGGTCCGCCCATTTTGCGGCGCATCGACACCAGCCCGGTGGGTTTTGCGGTGTTTGACCGCGTGCTGCTGACGATCCACCCGACCGACTGTGCGATGCGCGACGCCTATGCCGCGCGGCTACTGGCAGCCGGCGGCCACTCGGCATCCTCTCACAACGGCAACGGCGTCACCCCAGACAGTCGCTCGGCCGGAGCGCGGGGCGTGCCTGCGCACCCGGCCGACATGATGCTGCGCATCGTCAACCAGATGGTGGACAGCTACCTGGAACTGCGCCGCGACCTCACGCACCAGCTCGACCACTGGCAGGCAGAGTTGCTGGACCCCAAGACACGCTTCAACAACTGGAGCGCACTGCTGAGCGCACGGCTGTCGCTGCACCATCTGGACGAGATCTGCGAAGACCAGCACAGCGCCGTGCAGGACTGGATCGAGTCCCTCAAAACCTGGCCCGAGGCCGACACCCCCTTGAGCCAGAGCGAGCATGAGCTGCTGCTGGTGCGCAGCCGCGATGTGCTGGAACACATTGAGCGCGTGGTGCATCACGTGCGCCGACTCGAGCAAAGCGCCGAGGCCGCCGTGCAGATGCACTTCAACGCCCAAAGCCACCGCACCAACGAGATCATGCGCACGCTCACGGTGCTGACCGCCATTTTTTTGCCGCTGAACCTGATTGCCGGCATTTTTGGCATGAACTTTGACTTCATCCCTTTGCTTCACCGATCCAACGGCTTTTGGCTGGCCATGGTGGCCATGGGGTTCACCGCCGTGACCTTGGTGGTGTTTTTCTGGCGCAAACGCTTCCTGGAGCGCTCGGCACGCTGAACCATCCGGCCCCGCCCGAAGTGCGTCGGTTCAAGTGTTGCAAGCGTTACCATCAACGATCTTCCCTTGGCGTCCATGATCTGGACGCGCCAGCATTTTTTCCTTAACCTCATAGGACGCGACCATGAACCTCCTGCACAAAATTGTGGCTTCGGCCGGCTTGCTCACACTCGCACTGGGCAGCGTCCAGGCTCAGAACAAGGAGCTGGTCGTCGGCTCCAGCGCCACCTACCGCCCGTTTGCCTACGAAAACCCAGCCAAAGAGATCGTGGGTTATGACGTGGACATCATCAAGGCGGTCGCGCAAAAAGCGGGACTGCAGATCAAGGTTGTCAACACACCCTGGACCGGCATCTTCGCGGCCCTCAACAATGGCGACGTCGATCTCGTCATTTCTGGCGTCACCATCAACGACAAGCGCAAACAGTCGTATGACTTCACCATGCCCTACTTTGAAGCGCGCCAGCTGATCGCGGTCCAGAAAGACAGCACGGCCAAAAGCCTGAAAGACCTCGCTGGCAAAAAAATTGGCGTGGTCACGGGCAGCACGGGCGACGACACCGCCTCGCGCGAATTCGGCAAAACCAACCCCGATATTCGTCGCTTTGAAAGCACCCCCGTGGTCATCTCCGAGCTGGTCAACAGCGGTGTGGACGCTGCCATCGGCGACAACGGCGTCATCGCCTTTCGCGCTCAGGAGCACAAGCAGCTCAAGACCGTGAACGATCCGAGCTTTCCCAAAGAGTACTTTGGCATCGTCGTCAAGCAGGGCAACAAAGCGCTGCTGGACAAACTCAATGCCGGTCTGAGCGCCATCAAGGCCGACGGCAGTTACGCGCAGATCTACAAGAAATGGTTCCTGGCTGAAGCGCCGGTCCTGCCAGTCCAATAAGCCCGAGGTCGCACTTTCCCGATGGAGCAAGTACTCTGGTTCGGCTGGTTTCGCGCTGACATCATTGCCGAGTACGCCGTGCTGTTCTGGCGCGGCCTGCAAATGACCATGCTGGTCACGCTGATCTGCATCGTGCAGGGCACGGCGCTGGGCCTGGCCATCGGCATGGCGCGCCTGGCCGAAGCGCGCCATGCGCCCGCCCGGCAGCTGTGCAAGTTCGCCTTGCGCTGGCCCTCTACCGTGTATGTCAGTTTTTTCCGCGGCACCCCGCTGTTTGTGCAGATTCTGCTGATTCACTTTGCGGTGCTGCCGCTGTTCATCAACCCGGCCGACGGCCTGCTGATTTCAGGCGAAACCGCGCGCAACCTCAAACAAAACTACGGTGCCTTCCTGTCCGGCGTGATCGCCCTCACCCTCAATGCGGGCGCCTATATTTCCGAGATCTTCCGGGCCGGCATCCAGTCGATCGACCGCGGGCAAGTCGAAGCCTCCCGTTCACTGGGCCTGTCATTCCCTCGGACCATGTTCCACGTCGTGTTGCCGCAGGCGTTTCGCCGCATGCTACCGCCGCTGGGCAACAACGCGATCTCACTGCTCAAGGACTCGTCACTGATTTCCGCGATTGGTCTGGCCGAGCTGGCCTACGCGGCACGCACGGTCGCCGGCGCGTATTCGCGTTATTGGGAACCCTATCTCACGATTTCGTTGATGTACTGGGTGTTGACGCTGGGCCTGGCCTATGTGGTGAAGAACCTGGAGGCGCGTTATGGACGAGGTGATACGCGTTAAGGGCCTGACCAAGCAGTTTGGGACCCTGGAGGTGTTGCGGGGTATTGACTGCAGCATCCAGGCGTCCGAGGTGGTGTGCGTGATCGGTCCCTCCGGCTCGGGCAAAAGCACCTTTCTGCGCTGCCTGAACGGTCTGGAAGATGCGTCCGGCGGGCAGGTGCTGGTGGGCGGCGTTTCGGTGCATGACCCCAAGACCGATGTGGATGCCCTGCGTTCTGAAATCGGCATGGTGTTTCAGCGCTTCAATCTTTTCCCGCACAAAACCGTGCTGGAAAATATCACGCTGGCCCCCACCAAGGTGCGCGGCCTGAGCGCCGCGCAAGCCCACAGCCGCGCCCACGAATTGCTGGTCAAGGTCGGTCTGCTCGACAAGATTGACGCCTACCCGAACCAGCTGTCCGGCGGGCAACAGCAGCGTGTGGCCATTGCTCGGGCCCTGGCCATGCAGCCGCGCATCATGCTGTTTGACGAACCCACGTCTGCGCTCGACCCCGAAATGGTGGGGGAAGTCCTGGCCGTCATGCAGGCCTTGGCCGAGGAAGGCATGACCATGGTGGTGGTCACCCACGAGATGGGCTTTGCCCGCCAGGTCGCGGACCGGGTCCTGTTCATCGACGAAGGCCTGGTGGTCGAGGAAGGAACACCGGCCGACCTCTTTGATCGGCCCCAGGAAGAACGCACACGCCGCTTCCTGAGCAAGGTGCTGTAGCGCGGCACAACAACCTCGCGGGACGTCAAGCCAAATGCCTGGCCAAAAAGGCCAGCGTGCGCTCACGCGCCAGCGCGGCAGCGGCGGCGTCGTAGGCGCTGCGATGATCGCAGTTGAAGCCATGGCTCGCCTGATACAGGTGCACCTCCACCTCAGGGTGCGCTTGCTGGAAGGCTTGCACCCCATCCAGCGGGATCGATTGATCCTGCTTGGCAAAGTGCGCCAGCACCGGACAGATCGGCGTGCGTCCGATCTCCACGGCACGGGTCATGCCGCCGCCGTAGTACGGCACCACCGCACGCAAGCCCGACAACTGGCAGGCCGCGCGCCAGGCCAGCAGGCCGCCCCAGCAGTAACCCACCAGGCCAACCTTGCCGCTTGAGCCCGCTCTCAAAGCGTGGTCGATGGCGGCTTGGATGTCCTGCATCACGCCAGGTGGCGCCAGCCCTTCCACCGCTGCCTTCAGGGCCACGCCCGCCGCCACGTCGGCCGGGCTGTAGCCCAGTTCCACGCCCGGCTTGACCCGGTGAAAGGTGGCCGGCGCCAGCACCAGGTAACCTTGCGCCGCAAAGTCATCGGCCACCGCGCGAATATGCGGGTTGACCCCAAAAATCTCTTGCAGCACGATGATCGCCCCTTTGAGCGGCCCTGCCGGTCGCGCCTGGTAGGCGGGAAATTTGAGGCCGTCTGGCGCCGTCAATTCAATGAAATCAGCCATCTGCATGCCCTTTTGAAAGTTTTTGTTCAGTTGGGATTGAGCTTGCGCTCGACGAAGTCCAGCCGGTCCTGGCCCCAGAAGATTTCGCCGCCCAGGCAGTAACTGGGCGCGCCAAATACGCCCGCTTCGATGGCGGCCTGGGTGTTGGCATCGTATTGATCCTGCACAGCCTGACTGCGCGATTGCGCCAGCCGCTCTGATGGCAGACCACACTCGGTGATCAACTCCGCCAGCGTTTGGGCGTTGGCGATGTCGCGCTGCTGCTCCCAGACGGCGCCAAATACTGCGCCGCTCAGGCGCAGCGCCGCCTGCGCACCGTCCTGCAGATCCACGGCGATGATCAGCCGCGCGGCATCGTCGGGCGCGACTGGAAAATAACGCGGTTGCACGTTCAGGGGCAACTTCAAGACATCAGCAAAACGAGCCAGCTCCAGCAGTCGATAGGCCTGGCGCTGCGGCGCGCGTTTGAGCAAAGGCAAGCCACCTGAGATCGCGAATATTTTTCCAAAATCGGCCGGCAACACCCGAACAACGGCGTTCGCCGCCTTGGCGATCGCCTCAAAACGGGCATGACCCAGGTAGGTCCAGGGGCTTTGCGGGGCAAAGTAGTAGTCAATGCTGGTGTTCAATTTATTTTCCTGTTGGGCGTTTGTCTCTTGGGTGCGGCGGGCATGAGTCCTACCACGATAGTCGCTCGACCGGGCGATTGGGTGACCGAGCAACCAGGGTTGCAGAATACCCCAACGGTGCCGGTCAATTCAGCCCACGGTAAGATGCCGGCCTCTGCAAACGCTGAATTTTCTGTCCGTCATTGCTCCCTACAAAAGAGGTGTTCCTTGAAACTTTATTCCCTGTTCTTCTCCTCCCTGCTGCTGGCGCTGGGCATCAGCGGCTGCTCACCCAAGGACTCCGCCGCCACCGCGGCCGCGAGCAAGCGCGAACTGTCCTTGCCGACGATAGCCGCCGAGGCCAAAGGTTTTACCGTCGGCGCCTTGATGAGCAGCAACACGGTTTATGTTTTTTTCGACACCCAGTGCCCGCACTGCGGTAGCCTGTGGCAGGCGTCCGAGCCGCTGCAGCGCAAAGTCAAGTTTGTCTGGATTCCGATTGGCATGATCAACGCGACCAGCAAGGCACAGGGCGCCGCACTGCTGACGTCGGCCAATCCGGCGGCCTTGATGACCGAGCATGAAACGTCACTGCTGGCGGGCCAGGGCGGCATTTCAGCCAGCAGCAGCATCACACCGGAAATCGAGCAATCGATCAAGAACAACACCCAATTGTTGAACAGCTTTGGCGCCGAATCGGTCCCGTTCGTCGTCGCCAAAAACATGAAGTCCGGACAAACCGTGAGTCGGGAGGGGGCCATGAGCACGGCCGCACTGGCCGAATTTTTGGGTGTGGATGCGCCGTAAGCGCTGCCGCCAACCGGTGGCAGGCCACTTGGTCGACAATCGCGGGTTGACCTACCGTTTAATCCTATGACCAGTACTACACCCGAAGCACCCGCCCAAGCCGATACACCGACGCAGCCCAAAGAGCAAGCCAGCAAGCCCGGGCGCTCGCAAGCTGTCCAGCCCGTGCTGGAGAAGCTGTTTGAACTCTATCCGCATCTGTTTGGCGCCGAGTTCCTGCCGCTTAAGCTCGGTATTTTTCAGGAGCTGCTGGCCCTTCACCCCGAGCAGTTCCAGCGCGACAGCCTCAAGCTGGCACTGGGCCTGCACACCCGCTCGACGCGCTATCTGCAAAGTGTTGCCGCAGGCAAGCCGCGCCATGACCTGCAGGGCGCAGCCGTGGAAGCTGTCGCCCCGGAGCATGTGCACTTCGCCCTGCTGGAGCTGTTTCGCCGTCGGCAAGGCCGCACCCAGGCCGATTTGCGGCCAAAATTGCGTGCCCAATTGCTCGCCGCGTTTGCCGCGTCCGGCTTGACACGCCAGGAGTACCAGGCCAGGGTGTTGACAAAAGATGCGAGCGCCAATACCTTGCTGGAGGAAGCATTTGCCGAACTGGATCAAAAGTTGGCCAAGCAAGAGGCCTTGCTCAGGGCATTCAACAGCAGCGGCAAGACACCCGCAGAGTTTGCCGACATGTACGGACTGGATCAGCGCGACGTCATGCTGGTGCTGGATCAGGGTCGCAGCCAGCCGGTGCCCGCTGTCAAACCCTAGCGCTTGATCCGCCCGTTTTTCTCCGGCTTGAGCTTGGCCTTTTAGCGAACCAATCAGGAGGAAAATTCTATGGATTTCAAGCCCCTCGTCACGCTGCTGGCCATTGTCAATCCCTTGGCCATCGTGCCGTTCTTCATTCACTACACGCAGGACTTCACGCGCGAGCAACGGCGGCGCACGATCTGGATTTCATCGTTCAGCACCTTTGTTGTGATTACCACCAGCGCCCTGATGGGCCTGCACATTCTGGATTTTTTCAGCATCTCGCTGGCCAGTTTTCAGGTCGGTGGTGGCATGCTGCTGCTGACCTCGGCCCTGGCCATGCTCAACGCTCAGCCAGCAGAGGCCAAATCGAATGAAGAGGAAATGCATGACGCCTCCGTCCGCGCCAGCATTGCGGTGGTGCCACTCACCATTCCCCTGCTGGCCGGTCCGGCCACCATGTCGACGGTGGTGATTTATGCCGAAAAGGCCAAGACTTTCTGGCAGTTGAGCACGCTGGTGGGCTACGGCTTGGTCATCGCCCTGGCCACCGCCTTGTGCTTTTCGCTGGCCCAGCCGATTGCGCGCGGCCTGGGCAAGACCGGCATCAACGTCATGACGCGCTTGATGGGGCTGATCCTGGCGGCGCTGGCGGTCGAGGTCATGTCGGACGGACTGATCAAGCTGTTTCCGATTCTGGGCCGGTAGACTGCTACCTGGCCAGCACCGCCGCCAGCGCCACGCCGGTGGGCGTGCCCAGCGCCACCACACCCTCCGGCGTCGTCGCCGCCACCACGCGGCCACCGGCGTTACCGCCGTCGGGCCCCAGGTCAATCACCCAATCGGCCTCGGCAATCACGTCCAGGTCGTGTTCGATGACGACCACGCTGTGGCCGCCATCGACCAGGCGGTGCAGCACCTTGATCAGCTTCTCCACGTCGGCCATGTGCAGGCCGACGGTGGGTTCGTCCAGCACGTACAGGGTGTGCGGGGCTTTTTGACCGCGCCGCGTGATGTCGTCGCGCACCTTGCTCAGTTCCGTCACCAGCTTGAGGCGCTGCGCCTCGCCACCGCTGAGCGTGGGTGAGGGTTGACCCAGGGTCAGATAACCGAGCCCCACGTCTTTCAGCAATTGCAGCGGGTGGCTGATGTTGGGCATGGCGGCAAAAAATTGCACCGCTTCATCCACTTCCATTTGCAGCACGTCGCCAATGTTCTTGCCGCGCCAGGTGACGGCCAGCGTCTCCGGGTTGAAGCGCGCGCCCTTGCAGGTCTCGCACAACACCTTGACGTCCGGCAGAAAACTCATGGCGATGGTGCGTATGCCCTGCCCTTCACAACCGGCGCAGCGGCCCTCACCGGTATTGAAACTGAAGCGGTTGGCCGCGTAGCCGCGTGCCTTGGCCTCCAGCGTGTCAGCGAACAGCTTGCGGATGATGTCCCAGAAGCCAATGTAGGTGGCCGGGCACGAACGCGGGGTTTTGCCGATCGGGGTTTGATCGACTTCGAGCACGCGGTCGACCGACTCGAAACCGGTGACAGATGCGCAGCCGATCCAGCTGATTTGCTCGCCGGCGTCCAAGGCGTCGCGACCGGCTTTGGTGCTGCGTTTTTGCACGGCGGTGTGGACGTTGGCGAGCAAAACGTCTCGTGCCAGGGTCGATTTGCCGGAGCCGCTGACACCGGTGATGGCGACGAGTCGGCTCAAGGGGACTTGGGCGGTGACGTCTTGCAGGTTGTGCATGGTGGCGTTGGTTACCGTCAGCCAGCGTTGCACTTCGGGGGTCGTGAAATTGGGGTCAGATTCCAATTTCGAAGCGGCTTTTTTCTTCTTTGGGGGAGCGGGGACGAAAATGGAATCCGCCCCCTGGACTTGGGGTTTTGCCAAATTCACTGCAGTCGTGGCATTCGATACAGCAATGCTCAGATTCGCACCACGAACCAACGGTGTCGCGGCTGAAGCCGGTTCGCCGGGTAACGATGTTGAGCTAGTCGCTGAGGCGCCCGGCGAACCGGCTTTAGACGCAGCGAGTACCCCACCAGTTCCGGCCATCGCGTGAACCAACACAGAACGTCGCGCCTGCAACGGATGCTTCATCGCATGCAAAAGATACTTGCCCGTTTGCGACTCAGAAGCCCCCTGAATGTCGGCCACAGAACCCTCGGCCACCAGTTGCCCGCCGCGTTTGCCCGCGCTGGGGCCAATGTCGATGATGTGGTCGGCGTAACGGATGGTGTCTTCGTCGTGCTCCACCACCACCAGCGTGTTGCCCTGGTCGCTCAGGCTTTGCAGCGCACCCAGCAGGATCTGGTTGTCGCGCGGGTGCAAGCCAATGGTGGGCTCGTCGAGCACGTAGCACACACCCTGCAGGTTGCTGCCGAGTTGCGCGGCCAGGCGGATGCGCTGCGCCTCGCCACCGCTGAGCGTGGGCGCGCCCCGGTCCAGCGTGAGGTAGCCCAGGCCCACCTGCTCCAGAAACTCAAGCCGGCCCTTGATCTCGGGCACCAGGTCACGCGCAATGTCGGTTTCGCGCTGGCTCATGCGGCCCTGGGTCTGCAGCGTCTCCACCCACTGGCGCAGGTCGGTGACACTCAGGCGAGCCAGTTCGGTGATGGCCACCCCCTCGATCGCCTGCCTGGCATGGACGCTTGCGGTCGCAGGGCTTGCCAGTTGCAGGCCGAACTTCACCGCCCGAGCCGTCGCATTGAGCCGGGTGCCCTGGCAAGCTGGACACACCGCATCCACCAGGTCCTCCACCTCGGGCTCGGCAAAGGTCTGCTCGCGACCTTTGTTATCGTCATCACGCACCGAGTCGTCGAACACCTTGCGCTGCTCCTTGGTCAGGCGAACACCGGTGCCGACGCAGTCCGGGCACCAGCCGTGCTTGCTGTTGTAGGAGAACAGGCGTGGGTCCAGCTCGGCGTAACTGGTGCTGCACACCGGGCAGGCGCGCAGGGTGGAAAAGGCCTGCAGCGTGCCAATCTGCGCTGTCGACGTGCCCGCCAGCATGGCGGCACGCAAGCCACTCAAGTTGCTCAAGACATGCACCACGCCTTTGCCATGCATCAGCGCTTGCGCCAGCGCCGCACGCAAGGCGGCTTCTTGCTCCGGCAGCACGTCCAGACTCGCCACCGGCAGCTCGATCGTGTGCTCCTTGAAACGGTCAATGCGCGGGAAAGCCGTGGTCGGCAAAAAGTTGCCGTCCACCCGCAAGTGCGTGAAGCCGCGCGGCCGCGCCCAGTCGGCCAGCTCGGTGTAGACGCCCTTGCGGTTCATCACCAGCGGCGCCAGCAGTCCAATGTGCTGGCCGCGAAAGTTTTTCATGAGTTGGGCGGCAATGCTGTCGGGCGTTTGCGGGGCGACGGGCGTACCGTCATGGATACAGTGCTGCGTGCCCAGCTTGACAAACAGCAGGCGCAAGAAATGCCAGACTTCGGTGGTGGTGCCGACGGTCGATTTGCGCCCGCCGCGCGAGAGTCGCTGCTCGATCGCCACCGTTGGCGGGATGCCATAGACCGCGTCCACTTCCGGTCGGCCCGCCGGTTGCACGATGGAGCGGGCATACGCGTTGAGCGACTCCAGATAGCGGCGCTGCCCTTCATTGAAGAGAATGTCGAAGGCCAGCGTCGACTTGCCCGAACCCGACACACCGGTCACCACCGTGAACTTGCCACGTGGAATATCAACACTGAGCGACTTGAGGTTGTGCTCACGCGCATTGATGATCTGGATGGCGTTTTCAGCCGCATGCACACCACGATCCGCGGCGGCGGGGGTTGCGCCGGGCAACGATGTTGAGCCTGCGTCTGAGGCGCCCGGCGTGACCCCCGCCGCCGCAGCGTGCACCAAATACGGCGCAGTGAATTCATGGACTCCATGCACCCCCCCCATCGCCGCGGCGTACTCACGCAAGGCTTTGCCCGTATGGGAAGTCGGATGCTGCCGCACATCATCCGGTGTGCCAAACGCCACCACCTCGCCGCCCGCCTCACCTCCTTCGGGCCCGAGGTCGATCAGCCAGTCACTGGCACGAATCACATCCAGGTTGTGCTCGATCACGATCAATGAATGGCCCACATCCAACAGTTTGCGCAAGGCGCGCATCAGCTTGGCGATGTCGTCGAAATGCAGGCCAGTGGTGGGTTCATCGAACATGAACAAAGTGCCGCGCCGGGCGATGGCCTGACGGCTCGCGCTCGCACTTTTGGCAGCGTCGGCCAAAAACCCAGCCAGCTTGAGACGCTGCGCCTCGCCACCGCTGAGCGTGGGCACCGGCTGGCCCAACTTCACGTATTCCAGACCTACATCAATAATGGGCTGCAGCCCCCGTATTACCTCGCGATCATGTTCAAAAAGGATAGCGGCTTCGCTGACGGTCAGGTTCAGCACGTCGGCGACGTTGAGACTGATCATTCGGGCATTCACACTCACCGTTCGGGCTGAGCCCGTCGAAGCCCCTGAGAGCCCTTCGACAGGCTCAGGGCGAACGGGTAGCGGGCGCTCAATCGTGATCTCCAGGATCTCAGGGCGGTAGCGTTTGCCATCGCAGTCCGGGCAGCGCAGGTAAACGTCGCTCAAGAACTGCATTTCCACATGTTCAAAGCCCGATCCGCCGCAGGTGGCGCAGCGGCCGTCGCCATTGTTGAAGCTGAATTTGGACGCGGTGTAGCCGCGCTGCCGCGACAGCGGGGCATTGGCAAAAATCTCACGGATCGCATCCCAGGCGCCGACGTAGCTCACCGGGTTGGAACGTGCGGTTTTGCCAATCGGGGACTGGTCCACAAAGACCACGTCACTGAGTTGCTCGGCGCCCAGCAGGCGCTCGAAGGCACCCGGGGCCTCGGACGGCTTGCCAAAATGCCGTTTCAGCGCCGGTGCCAGGATGTCCTGGATCAGGGTTGACTTGCCGGAACCGCTGACCCCGGTGATACACACCAGGCGCTGCAGCGGAAATTCGACGCTCACGTTTTTCAGGTTGTGCTCGCGTGCACCTTCCAGAACCAGGCGTGGGGTGTTGGCGGCCACCAGCCGCTGGAAGCCCAGGCCGACCTGCTTGCGCCCGCCCAGGTAAGCGCCGGTCAGGGTGTCGGCATGGCGCAGGTCGGCGGTCGAGCCGTCAAACACGATTTGCCCGCCGCGCTCGCCCGGGCCGGGCCCCATGTCAATCATGCGGTCGGCCGCCAGCATCACCGCCGGGTCGTGCTCCACCACCACCAGCGTATTGCCCGCGTCACGCAGGCGCTGCATGGCCACGATGATGCGGTGCATGTCGCGCGGGTGCAAGCCGATGCTGGGCTCGTCCAGCACAAACAGCGTATTGACCAGCGAGGTGCCCAAGGCGGTGGTCAGGTTGATGCGCTGGACCTCGCCCCCGCTGAGGGTGCGGCTTTGGCGGTCCAGGGTGAGGTAGCCAATGCCCACCTCGCACAGGTATTTCAGGCGCGTGCTGATTTCTTCGAACAGCAGTTTGAGGGTCTTGGCATCAGCCTCAGAAGTCACCACCGCCACGGGCAAACCGGGTTCCCCGGCTGTTTCCGGCGCGGCGCACTCCGACACCCCAAGCCGAGCTTGCATCGAATCGAAAAAGCGTCGAACCCGTTCCAGCGGCAACAACATCAAGTCGTGCAAACACAGGCCCGGCAGGGCCTCCAACTGTTCACGCGACCACGACACCCCGACCGGCATGAAGCGCTGCGTCGGCGCCAAAACGGCATCCGCATCGGCCTTGCTGCCCATGCGCCACAGCAGACTCTCGGTCTTCAGCCGTGCACCGCCGCAGCTCGGGCATGGCGTGTAGCTGCGGTACTTGGACAGCAGCACGCGGATGTGCATTTTGTAAGACTTGGTTTCCAGGTACTCAAAGAAGCGCTTGATGCCAAACCAGTGCTGGTTCCACTTGCCGTTCCAGTTGGGGGAGCCATCGATCACCCAATGCTGCTGCTCGGGCGTGAGCTTGTACCAGGGCGTGTCGCGCGGAATGCCGGCGCCTTCCGCGTGGCGCATCAAATCGTCCTGCGCCTCCTGCCAGGCGGGGGTCTGCATCGGCTTGATGGCGCCGGCGCGCAAGGTCAGCTTGTCATTGGGAATCACCAGCCCGTAGTCGACCCCAATGACGCGGCCAAAACCGCGGCAGGCGTCGCAGGCACCCACGGCGGAGTTGAAAGAAAACATCGACGCGATCGGGTCGGTGTAGCGCAAATTGCTCTCGGGACAATGCAGGCCGGTGGAAAAGCGCCAGATCTCAGGCGCCGAATTTACTATCGAATCTGTAGCTGAACTCCCTTGAACATCGGGGGCTGCAGCCTCATTTAGCACATAAACATTGATCCGGCCGCTACCGTGCTTGAGCGCCACCTCAATCGCCTCCAGCACACGCGCGCGCTCGGCGTGACCCAGCCTGAACCGGTCCGCCACCACGTCCAGCACTTTGCGCCTGGATGCCGACTCCGGTGCGGCTTTGCCGGGCTTTTTGTGGCCGACAGCCGGGCTTGCCTCCACCTCAAGATCGCGCTCCGCCTGCACCTTGGTAAAGCCGCTCACCGACAACCACTGCGCCACCTCTTCCGGCGTGGCACTGGCCGGCAATTCAACCGGGAAGGTGATGGCCAGGCGGGTATTCGCCTGCGCTGAGCGCTCCAGCAGTTGCGCGTAAATCGTCTCGGGGCTGTCGTGGCGCACCGGCTGCGCCGTGACCCGGTCAAACAAAGCCCCAGCGCGGGCAAACAGCAGCTTCAAATGGTCATTGAGCTCGGTCATCGTGCCCACCGTGGAGCGGCTGGAGCGCACCGGGTTGGTCTGGTCAATCGCAATCGCCGGCGGCACGCCTTCGACCTTGTCCACGGCGGGCTTGTCCATGCGATCCAGAAACTGGCGCGCATAGGCCGAGAAGGTTTCCACATAACGGCGCTGGCCTTCGGCAAACAAGGTGTCAAACACCAGGCTCGACTTGCCCGAACCGCTGGGCCCGGTCACCACCGTGAGCTCGCCGGTGCGGATGTCGAGGTCCAGGTTTTTGAGGTTATGCTGGCGCGCACCGCGAATGCGGATAATTCCCTGGGTCATGGTTGGGCTTTTGGCTGTTGAGGCAGAAGATTCTAGGGACTTCCAAGGCTTTGGCCATCGCGCAGGGGTATCCAGTGTCATTGCGGCACGTGCTTACCCTAATTGACCCGTACCGATATCGCCCTAGACTTTTGCCCATTCATCGAAGAGGTTCACTATGAAATTGAGTCGTTTGCTGGCACTGACCGTCACATTCATGCTGTGCGGCGCCGCACTGCATGCGGAAATCCTGATCGGCCAGACCGTGGGCGTGACCGGCGCCGTCGCCGCCACAGTCAAAGAAGCGGACACCGGCGCCATGCTCTACATTGACGCGGTCAATGCCAAAGGCGGCGTCAACGGTGAAAAGATCAAAATCCTGACCCTGGACGACAAGTTCGACACCAAGCTGACCGCCCTGAACGCGCGCAAACTGATTGAACAGGACGGGGTACTCGCCCTGTTCATGACCCGCGGCACACCGCATACCGAGGGCATCATCCCGATGCTGGATCAGCATGGCGTGCCCTTGATTGCACCGTCCACCGGTGCCATGGTGTTGCGTCGACCGGTACAACGCCACATCTTCAACGTGCGCGCCACCTACCAGCGTGAGGCCGAAAAAGCCATCGCCCACCTGGCCTCGATCGGCATCACGCGCATTGCCGTGATCCACGTGGACGACACTTTTGGCAGCGACGGACTTCAAGGCGTACAAAATGGCCTGGCAACCGCCAAGATCAAAGCAGTCGCGCTGGAAAAGTTCGACCGCAGCAAACCTGATTTTTCCGCCATCGCGCCGATCGTGGCCAAGGCAGACCCGCAGGCCATCATCATCATCGGCTCCGGCACCGCGGTGGTCAGCGGCGTCAAGGCGGTCAAGGCCGCTGGCAGCGGCGCCCAGTTGGTCACCCTCTCCAACAACGCCTCCAGCGGCTTTGTCAAACTGCTGGGTGACCAGGCGCGCGGCGTGATCGTGAGCCAGGTGCTGCCACAAACTTTTCGTTATGGACTCGTCAAAGAAGCCACGCAGTTGGCCAACGCGCACAACATCAAAGATATGAGCCCGGCCATGCTGGAGGGTTTTGCATCGGCCAAGGTGCTGGTGGAAGCGTTACGTCGCAGTGGTCCCAAGCCGACGCGCGAACGGCTCCAGGCCGCGCTGGAAGGCATGCAAAAATTTGACCTGGGCGGCCTGGAGATCAGCTACAGCCCGACCGACCACGGCGGGCTGGACTTTGCCGACCTGTCCATCATCAGTGTGGACGGCAAGTTCAGAAGGTAAGCCAGCTCAGCGCCGCACCCCGGGTGCCACCGCGGCGGCAGCGCCCCACGCGGCGGCAAACCAGGCATCACCGGCCAAATAGTCCTGCAGCATCGGCAAGGCATCCAAACCCCAAAACAGCTTGCCATCGACCTCAAAGGTCGGCACGCCAAACACGCCACGTGCGACAGCCTCATCCGTGTGCGCTTTCAGCAGCGCTTTGACCGCGTCGCTGTCGGGGGCCCGCTGCGGCGCCAGGTGTTGGCTGACGGCCTGCAAACGCTGGGCATCGGTGGCCTCAAAGCCGCCCTGCCAGACGTGTTTGAACAGCGTTTCGCAAACGTAACGATTGGGCAGACCCTGCGCCTCACAGGCCACGGCCAGCCGCAACAACGCCAGCGGATTGAATGGATGACTGGCTGGCAACTGCAGCTCTACCCCCTGCTGGCGCGCCAGCCACAGCACCTGGCGGTAGGTCCAGTCGCGCTTGGGCGCAATCTCGGCCGGCCCCAGTTGCCCATGGTGCTTGAGCAGCGCGGCCAGCAGGATCGGTTTGTAGGTCACGCTGTAACTGTGCCCCATCAGCGCCTCGGGCAATTTTTCAAAAGCCAGATAGGCGTAGGGTGAAATGAAATCGAGATAGAAGGTGATGTGTTTCATGGTTTGCCATTTTCGACGCCATCAGATGTACATGCCGCAGCTTAGCGCGGAATTTTGACACGATGCTCATCGAAGACGCCCTTGTCCGCACCGGCGTGGCAAATCGCGCAGCTGATTCGCAGCGGTGCGGCGCTGGATGTCCAGCGGTTGGACGCATTTCTCACCAGAGAAAACAGGGCCAAGGGACTTCATGACACCGGCCTACTTGGAGAGCAGATAAGCCAGGACATTTTTTTCAGAGTTTGCTTCATGGAATTTCTTTCTGTATGTGAAATGGTGTCAACACTTGATCCGCAACCCGGTTCTGCGACGAACTTTTTCCATGCAAGTCATCTTTGAAAAACCCTCGAAAACCGCCTTCGTTTTCTTCCGCCTGCGCATGAGTCGCCGCAAACAGAGCCACAGGCAGCGTGGCCATCATGGCGGAACTCAATGAACGTGGCATAGGCGTCAATCTGAAAATGTAGTTCGGACGCTTTTATTTTTTCTCAGGAGACTTAGGTGAAACTTAAACACGGCACGAGCTTGACCACTGTCTACGCGCGACCCACTTGCCCGCCCGTTTTTCTTCGGTAGCCAAGCCCTGCGACCGCATGCGCCATCCATGGCGGCAACATGGCGCTCAGCACGCTGTCCCTCAATAAAACGCGGTGGTAAACGGCGGCCAAGGCGTGCAATCCGGCCAGCCAAGTGTGAATGCTTGAAGTCAGCGCGCCCAACAAGCATCAGGGGCGCAAGTTGTGGAGCTTGGGTTAAGAGAATGGCCAACTATCACCTGTCAAACTTAGCCGGTCTTAATTTTCCCCGCAGCCTTAAGATTCACCTAAGTCCCGATGGACCACAATATCGGGCAGTCGGCCTGGGTACTGCATCAAGGCGGGACAGGTCCAGACAAGATGCATCCAATGTGACGAAGATACAGGCCACGCAACAACAGATCGGAACGAATTTTAAATGGACAACTTTCTACGCCGGTGCTGCACCGGCCTTGCTTTCGCTGGCTTGCTGATCAGCGCTCAGGCGCAGGCACTTCACCTCGGGTTTATCAAAACCGACCGCCTCTTCAAGGAGGCCAATAGCGCCAAGATAGCCCAAGCCAAGCTGCAGCAGGAATTTTCCAAGCGCGAAAAAGAGATTGCTGCGCAGGATGCACTGCTGAAATCGGCGGCCGACAAATTTGAGGTCGAAGCGCCCACCCTGTCGGAGGCGCAGCGTGTCAGCCGTCAAAAACAGTTGACAGACCAGGACCGCGAGTTGCAACGAAAGCATCGCGGTTTTCAGGAAGACCTGACTGCGCGCAAAAACGACGAATTGCAGCAACTGCTGGCAGAGGCCAACAAGGTCGTCAAACAGGTGGCCGAGGCAGAAAAGTATGACCTGGTGTTGCAAGATGCGGTCTATGTCAACCCAACGCATGACATCACAGACAAGGTGTTGAAGATCATGAATGCGCAGAGCATCAAATAACCGAATGCGGGGCCAGTCTCATGCGTTTGCTGCTGGTCGAGGACGACTTGATGATTGGGGAATCCGTGCTGGACTTGCTCCGGGCGGAAGGCTACGCGGTCGATTGGGTCAAGGATGGGGAGATGGCCGACACCGCACTCGACTCCCAGACCTACGATTTGGTACTGCTTGACCTGGGGCTGCCGCGCCGGGACGGGCTTGCGGTATTGCGCCGGCTGCGCGCTCGCAAGGACCGCACCCCGGTGCTCATCGCCACGGCACGCGATGCCATAGCGCAACGCGTTGAAGGCCTGGACATGGGTGCCGATGACTACATCGTCAAGCCCTACGAACTCGATGAACTGCTGGCTCGCATACGGGCCTTGATCCGCCGCGCGGCTGGCCGCGCAGAGCCGGTCTATGAACACCTGGGTGTGAGCATCAACCCGGTCACGCGTGAGGTGCTGCTTGATGGACAGGCCGTGGTGCTGTCGGCAAGAGAATGGTCCATCCTGGAGCTGCTGCTTGCTCGCCCGGGCATGGTGCTTTCCCGCAGGCAACTTGAAGAAAAACTCTACAGCTGGAAAGACGACCTCAGCAGCAATGCGGTCGAGGTGTATATCCACGGACTGCGCAAAAAACTGGGGCCTCGCATCATCCAGAATGTGCGGGGTGTTGGTTACACGATCCCCAAAGGCGCCCCATGAGTTTGCCACCGTCGCATTCGCTGCGCGGGCGATTGCTTTGGCTGCTTCTGGTCGCCATTATTTTCCTGGCCGGGGTGCAAGCGGTCATCGCCTACCGAACGGCTTTGGCCGAGGCGGATGTCATTTTTGATTACCAAATGCAGCAGATGGCCATGTCGCTACGCCCCGGCTTGCCGGTAGGTGGCGAACTCGATGAGTCGTTCGAAACCAAAGATGAAGAGAACTTTGATTTCGTGATCCAGGTGTGGACCGCTGACGGTCTGCGTGTGTTTCAGTCAAGCGCACGGGCTGAATTGCCCCAGCGCGCCGTGCTGGGGTTCTCCACCGTTCAAGCGCGGGGAACCACTTACCGCTTGTTTTCGGTCGCCGCAGGCGCGCAGGTGATCCAAGTGGCACAGGATATGGCGGCCCGTCGTGAAATGGCCGGGACTTTGGCCCTGCGCACAGTCAGCCCCATGGTGCTCATGGTGCCTCTGTTGATGCTGGTGGTTTGGTGGGTGGTCAGTGCCTCGCTGGCACCCGTATCACGGGTGCGCAAGCAAATCGCGACACGCCAGGCCGATGACTTGAGCGAATTGAGCGAGGGTGATTTGCCCGACGAAATTCGTCCTCTTGTTCATGAATTGAACCTTTTGTTCCACCGGGTACGTCAGGCCTTCGATGCGCAAAATAACTTTGTGGCTGATGCCGCGCATGAGCTGCGTTCACCACTGGCGGCGCTCAAGCTTCAACTGCAGGGCCTGCGCCGTGCCGCTGACGAAGCAGCGCGTGACGTCGCCATCAACCGCCTCAACGCAGGCATCGACCGGGCTACGCGGCTGGTTGAGCAGTTGCTGGTACTGGCGCGACAACAATCGAACTCCGCGGCGGGCGCCAAAGCGGTTCCGATTGACTTGACGACCCTGGCACGACTCGCGCTGGCCGACGCGGCTGGAGCGGCGGCCGCACGCCAGATTGACCTCGGCCTGGCGCAGGCAGATCCCGGCATCGTGATGGGGCATGAGGAAGCGCTTCGCATTCTCATGCGCAACCTGCTCGACAACGCCATCAAGTACACGCCCGTGGGCGGAACGGTCAACCTCGCGATCCGCGGCAAGGACGGGCAGACGCTGTTGACCGTTGACGACAGTGGTCCCGGTATTGCCGCAGAAGATCGCCAGCGTGTGCTCGATCGCTTTTATCGCGTCGCCGGCACCGAGGGCAGCGGCAGCGGCCTGGGGCTCGCCATCGTCAAGACGATTGCGGACTTGCACCAGGCGACGCTGTCCATTGACCGCTCTGAGAGTTTGGGCGGCCTGCGCGCGACGGTCACGTTCACCCGCGTTTCTTGACTCAACGGAAACGGCTTGTCAGCGCCCGGTTTGCGCGAGCGGTGTCGTCGTGTGATGATTTAAGTTTGGTCTAAGTTGAGGTTCTGACAATCAAGTTGTGGTTTCACTCAACGACTTGAAAGGACCTCTCATGAATACCTCTCTCTTTGCCCCGCGGCGCCTGGTGCTGGCACTCGTTTCAGTTGGCGTTCTGGGTGCGGCGGGCGCTGGTGCCCTGAGTTTTTCACACGCGCAAGCAGCCGTTTCAACAGCACCCACTGAAAGCGCAGCAGCGATGGCCCCCGTTTTGGCCTTACCGGATTTCTCCCAGATTGCGGCACGTAATGGCGCGGCGGTGGTCAACATCAGCGTCACCGGGATGATCAAAACTTCGGGCGAAGACAACGGCGATGGTGCGCAACACGGCGCCAGGCCGGGTATGCCGGGTATGCCGGGTATGCCCGGCATTGACCCAAACGATCCGTTCTTTGAATTCTTCAAACGCTTTCAAGGTCCCAACGGTGGCTTTCCGGGCCAGCCCCAGATGCCGATGCACGGCCAGGGCTCGGGGTTCATCATCAGTCCCGATGGCGTGATACTGACCAACGCCCATGTGGTGCGTGACGCCAAAGATGTCACCGTCAAACTCACCGACCGCCGGGAATTCCGCGCCAAGGTGCTCGGCACCGACCTGAAGACCGATGTCGCGGTACTCAAGATCGATGCCAAAGACCTGCCAACCATCACCGTGGGCAACACGCGCGACCTGAAAGTGGGCGAGTGGGTACTTGCCATCGGATCGCCGTTTGGCTTCGAGAACAGTGTGACCGCAGGGGTGGTGAGTGCCAAAGGCCGTTCGCTGCCGGACGACAGTTTCGTGCCCTTCATTCAGACTGACGTGGCCGTCAATCCCGGCAACTCAGGCGGGCCGCTGTTCAATACCCGCGGCCAGGTGGTCGGCATCAACTCGCAGATTTACAGTCAAAGCGGCGGCTATCAGGGCCTGTCGTTTGCCATTCCGATCGAATTGGCAAGCAAGGTCAAGGATCAGATTGTCGCCACCGGACATGCCAGCCACGCGCGCCTGGGTGTCGTGATCCAGGAGGTGAACCAGACTTTTGCCGACTCCTTCCATCTCGACAAACCCGAAGGCGCGTTGGTGTCCAACGTTGACAAGGACGGCCCGGCGGACAAGGCGGGGTTCAAGAGCGGTGACGTGATCCTGAAAGTCAATGGCCAACCGATCACCGTGTCCAGCGATCTGCCGGCCCTGATCGGCACGGCAGCGCCGGGCGATCAGGTCAGTCTTGAAATCTGGCGTCAGGGCAAGCGCGAACAATTCACCGCCAGGCTTGGCGACGCCAGCGCCAAGGTGGAGCAGCTTGCCAAGGCAGACGACGGCGTCGGCAAAGGCAAGCTCGGGCTGGCACTGCGCGCCTTGCAGCCGCAGGAGAAACGCGCCGCCGGTGTGAACCAGGGTTTGCTGGTCGAGGATGCAGCCGGCCCTGCCGCCCTGGCGGGTGTGCAAGCGGGTGACGTACTGGTGGCGGTGAACGGCACGCCGATTGAAAGTGTTGCCCAAGTGCGCGCCATAGTGGCCAAGGCCAATAAATCGGTGGCGTTGCTGATTGAGCGTGACGGCAGCAAGATTTTCGTGCCGGTGCGCCTGGGTTGATGAACGGACATGCAGTTCTTGATCCAACAGACCGCGGCAGCGGACAAACCGGTGCCGCGCGGTCTCTCAACCCATATCTTGCCGACCTCGGCAACCATGATCGGCGTGTGCATGACCGTGTTATCGATCAGTCATCTTGGCACAGGCGGCGAGTGGCACATGGTGATTGACAAATTGCTGGCCATTGACGCGCTGGTATTTCTGGCCAGCGCACTTTTGTCTTTCATTTCAATGCGGCCGAACCCACTCAGCACATCCTATGAAACCCGCGCCGAGGTTGTTTTTGTCGCCGGACTGGGTTTGCTCGCGCTCGGAGCCGTCGCACTGGCTTTTATGATCAAGTAAAACAGTCCGGTCGGCACGAACAGCTAATCGGTGACGGTCTTCAATGCCGCAAGCCGCAGCTCAATCTGCGCCCAGATGGCGCGTTTGGCCGGGTCATCGGCACTGCTCCACTGAATGATTTCATCGAGGGTGCGCCAGCAGCCTTCACACAGCCCGGTGTCTTCGCTCATGCGACAGACCGAGATGCACGGTGAAGGAACATTTTGACCTGTAGCCCTCGCCAGTACTGCACGAGAGGCTATTAATTCAATAACATCCTGTGGTCTGTCGGGCGCTAACGCCTGCACCACATCGACCACCGGTGCGCCGGTCAGTCGGGCCAGATCCTGCGGGCGCAGCTGGAACACGGCATGCGGGTGACCCGCGGCGGCCCAGATGTCTTGAAAGCGAAAAAGCGTCTGGTCGATCAGTGTCACTGAATCAGACGCGTGTGCAATCGGGGCCACGCCGCCGATCGAAAAGCCGGTTTTGGTCTTGACGAAAGCGGCGTCCGCGCGGCCCAGCGGGCCTACCAGTGCCGCGACCCTGGCCTCGTCCACGCGCTGATCACCCGCCGTCACCACCAGCACCGCCGCATCATCGGCCAGACGCCTGAAGATGATGCTCTTGGCGATCTGCCCAACGACCACGCCGAGCGCGTCGGCCGCCTGCTGCGCGGTCCGCGCAGCGTCACTCAGCATCAGCGGTGCACCGGCGTGCCCCTGCGCCTGCAGGGCAGCAGCCACGCGCTGCACAGCGGCGGACAAAGGCTTGGCGTGCACTTTGTGCGTCTGGTTCATTTCAAGCCGGCCGTTTGTTGAACAAGGCTTTGCCGGCCCGTGATTGGGTTGAGCGACCCAAGAAGTCGCTGATGAACTGACCCGCGTCGATCAACTTGTCCAGGTCAATGCCGGTCTCGATGCCCATGCCGTGCAGCAGGTAGACCACGTCCTCAGACGCCACGTTGCCGGTGGCCCCCTTGGCATACGGGCACCCGCCCAAGCCTGCCACCGAAGCATCAAATTGCCAGACCCCCATTTGCAGGCAGATCAAGGTGTTGGCCAAGGCCTGGCCATAGGTGTCGTGGAAGTGACCTGACACATCGTTGATATCAAAATGCCTGAGCGTGGCTTCCATGGCGCGCTGCACCTTGAGCGGCGTGCCCACGCCGATGGTGTCGGCCACGCCCACATGCTGCACGCCAATGCCGCGCATCAGGCCCGCCAGGTAGCCCACGCGCGCGGGCGCAACCTCGCCCTCATACGGGCAGCCCACGGTGCAACTCATGGCGCCGCGCACATAAATGCCTGCCGCGCGCGCAGCATCCACCACCGGCGCAAAACGCTCGATGCTCTCGGCAATGCTGCAGTTGATGTTCTTCTGGCTGAAGGCTTCGCTGGCGGAAGCAAACACCACGATCTCATCCGGCTTTGTCAAGAGTGCCGCTTCAAAACCCTTGAGGTTGGGCGTCAGCACCGAATAACGCACGCCGGGCAGGCGATTGATGCCCGCCATGACTTCGGCGTTGTCGGCCATTTGCGGCACCCATTTGGGCGACACAAAGCTGGTGACTTCAATTTCTTTCAGGCCAGCGGCTTGTAAGCGGTGCACCAGTTCAATCTTGACCGCGGCGGGCACGTCCTGCTTTTCGTTTTGCAGGCCGTCACGCGGGCCGACCTCGACCAATTTGACTCGTGTAGGGATGGACATGAAAACTCTCTGAAGTTGGAATCTGTTTTCTCTTGACCTGGCGGCACGTCATCGATAAAACGCTTCGACGCTGCCCTTCAACGTGATCATCAGCGGATTGCCCTTGCGATCCAGCGTCTTGCCTGCGGGAACCTTGATCCAGCCCTCGCTGATGCAGTACTCCGCAACATTCAAACGCTCCTTGTCATTCAATCGAATACCAACGTCATGCTCGAATACGGCAGCCACGTGATGGGGACTGCGCGGGTCAATGGACAGACGGTCGGGCAGGGGCGGAAATTGAGTGGCTTCGTTCATAAATATCTCTTTGTCAATAAGGCGAATCTGTGCCGATTTTCCATGATTTGGCCCTTGCCTGTTTTGAGTCAGATGCGTCAACAGGCAAGGTGACCTGAATGGCAGTTTCAACCACGCCATCAGCGGCCGCTGAGACGGGCAGGAATCAGTCGCTGGGAAGACCGAAAAGCCAAAATAGGGAGGCCAACCGAACCAAGCTGACCTTGGCAAAAATTGACCTGTCCATCGGAGCCGGTGATTCAGTGGCGGAAATAAACTCTGGCGACTCTGCGGCGCTTGTGCGGCGGGAGGTGACATCCAGGCGCATGGCCCTCTGGGCTATAAGTTCTGACCAAATGAAACGTCGAAAGAAGTGAACTCGACGTTAACCAGATTTCGTCGGGATAGGCGACAGGGTTCAAAGGGATGGAAATGAACTCAACTTCTAGTGGAATTGACGCAAAGCGGCGGTATGGGCCTTAGCGCTTAAGAGCTTTGGCATCAACGGGTGGGTTTCCGGTTTATTCCGTCGTCTAGTTTGGGAATGCCAAGATAGCGCTCGGCTATATTACGTTTGGAAATGTATTCAAATCAACAATAAAGGTTCTCATATGGCCAAGATGTTCCGGTTTCTAATTGCGATGAGTCTTCTTGCGATAGCGTCTTCGTCGTTTGCGCAGGTTGTTCCAGATGAACGAACGCTTCAGTACCTAAACTCCGAGCCCCACAAAAAGTTGATCATGACGATTGGGATCATTTACGACCAAAACATCTTTGACCGAAAAGAAATTTGCCAAACCGGGTACAAGTGGGATCCAGTAAGTTTTGCGGTGTTGCAGCCGCTTTCATTCCAAGAAGGCGCTGAACATCCTCTGGCAGGAACATGGACGTATCGCTTCACGTTTCACCGATGCGACGAAAGCACCGTATACAACGTCCTATTCCAAGGACAAAACGGCAAACAACCGCGGCCTGCGATGTTGGTCCCTGGACTCACTAAGACGAGCCCGCGCTTGGCATCCGACCTAATGAGGGGTCTTGGTGCAGCAGCAGCCATGGCAGGTGTGCAGTCGGACTGCAGGAATGTAAAAGTTCTTGACTCCAAAGTCACAGTTGAGCCTTTCCGTTTGGAGGCCGATGGAAAGACCCATGAAGGCGTTTGGGAAGAGCACTGGACTGCACGTGCATGTGGAAAGGACTTCACGGCCGACTTCTGCCTAATTCCCCAAGCAACAGGTGGAACCGATTGGTCCCTCAGCAAGTGTCACCGTTCTTAAGCCCATTCCTTAACATGGCGTTCAAGGGGATGCTCCGCCTATCGGCAGCGCGCCCCTCAACTTCACGTTGGGCGTCTGGAGACTGCTAGTGGCGAACAAAATTCCGAACTCTGTAATTGGTGCTGTGTCGTCGGTGATCGCGGCGCACTATTACAGCCATTCGAAGCTGAATGCTCTATTCATGGAATGTGGCGCCCCTGGTGACGTGCCTGAGGGAAACTGCGAAGCCAAATGCGCCTCATGGCTGAAACATTGCAATGAAGTTACCGGCGTTAACGCATTTGCCGTCCTTGGCCGAGTAATCCAGCACTTCATGGATCAAGAGCCATCCGAGTACCGCCCGGAAATTGAAGCTGGGCAAAGGCGCATCAGAGAAGCCCTTTCACGGAACCAACTCAGTTATCAAGTCAATGGGCATGTCACGTTAGCCGGAGCAAGTCCCGCTACAAAGACGCTCGCCGACTTTTTAAGGGCAGGCGATTTCGCGTCTATCGAGGCCGAGTTTGCTCGTGCGGTGTCTCAGCTAGACCAAGATCCTCATGCCGCGATTACGGCTGCCAGCTCGATCATTGAGGCATTGTGTAAGACCTACATTGAGATCTTCTCGCTTGAGATGCCAAACAAGCAGACAGTAGTTCCACTTTGGCGATCAGTGCAAACACATTTGGGTCTCAATCTCGACCCAACGCTCGAAAACGATCAAAAGCGAATCCTTCAAGGGTTGGCATCAATCGTAGATGGCATTGGCGCGTATAGAACTCATATTGGGTCGGCACATGGACGAGGAGTATTGCCGCCGGCCATTCAGGTATCCGAAGCGCGTCTGGCAGTGAATGCATCACACACGCTCGTTATCTTCATCATGGAACGTTGGCATGGTGCCTAGACGCCCAACCCTGCGATGCAGGGGACGCTACGCGATAAAGCCGCGCAGCGCTCCTGACCCTAAACGTTAGGCTTGTATGACGCTCTCTGCAGAGGATTGGAAGTTCATCGTCTCCGTAGTCGCACTCTTGGCAGCGGGTATTTCGCTGTACTTCACCAAGGTCAACTGGCTTCAATCGAACAGACCAATCGTCACAGCCTTCATAACGGAGCATCACACAGGCGAATTGGCTGCCACATTCAAACTCATCATTGCAAACACCGGTTCAAGGCCGGCCGTGCGAGTCAGAATGATGGCGACTCACGCCGACATTAGGAAGCTACTTGAACCAGACGCCACGCAAAAGTACTTTGAGATGATTGAGTCCAACTTTCTGCCAAGCAGTGAGATACCGTTGCTCCGCAACGGAGAGGAATTGACAACCTCATTTGGTGCCTTCGCTTGGAGGGGTGGTAGCGAGCCTTGGCTTCGCTACGGTTCCGAGACGGAGATCTGCATCACGTATCAAGATCTCGAGTGCCGGAGTTTCGTGTCCAAGCAACCGCTGAAGATCTATGCTCGAGACGGGTTTGGTGGAGGCATGTGGCGTGAACCACAGGCTTAAACCTTCCTTCAAGCGGACCTGCCTTCGGCAGGCCGCTTAAGTCAAACGTAACGACTGCTTAGTAGCGAAGCGAATGGCTGCAATCAGTCTTGGATACAACCAATCACGGTGGCATCGCTCATTTTTTCGATCGAACCGCCGTTCAAGACTGCAAGCGGCTGTCCAGTTTTCCGAACTGCTTGCTCCAAACCCGACATTGACATCAAGGACCTGACCGTCAGCCAAGTGGCGTTGATTTCGATCTGACTGGTCACAACTGGGCTAAGTTGAGCATGACTCATGACATGGAAATCTCATAACCCGGTCATTCTGAGTACGCTTTCCGGTAGTCGTTGCGGACGTTGTACACATCGGAGTAGCACACGCCGCGGTAGAGGACTTCGATCACCACGTCATCCTTGCGGGGTTGCGGCGGTCGAAGCGGAACAGGCCCAGCGGGCTGGGGGGAAATGGGCAGCGTAGCTGCGTACGTTCATGGTCATCGTTTCAACGCTCCTTTGCTGGGTCCGGATATGTCTACTACGGCGGCTGGGCGCAAGGCGTCCAGCCGTCGCCGGTGACTCACACGCGTATCATCGTACGGTCAACCGGCACTTAATTTCTCACTCATGAACCCTCTATTTCAAACCAGGCTTGCGCTTTTGGCCGTCACGGTCTGCTGTTGTGCTTCAGCCAGCGCGGACGATTCAACTCAGCCCGCTGCGGGCACACCACCGTCTGTCGTTGAAAAGGTAGCAAGGGCAGTAGAGCGTGGGGCGAAGGCCGCCGCCAGCGGTGTCAAAAAAGGCGTGACCGCAGGCGCACATGGGGTCGAGCGTGGCGCGCAAGCGGCTGCCAGTGGCGTTGAACGGGGTGCCAAGGCTGCCGCCAGGGGCATCGAACACGGCGCAACAGCAACGGCCCACGCGGCCAAGACTGTCGCCAGCAAGGTGGCACCATCACCCACGTCTTCCTCGGCGGCAGGCAACTGAGCCTGCTCGGTTTTTGACCGGCCCTGGCTCAGGGCATGATCTCCACATACTCATAGACTTCACAGTCCATGATCTGTTTGCGCACCGGCAGTGTGGCCCGGTCGAACCAGGCTTGCGGCTTGTGTTGATCGATCTCGCGGCCCATAAAACGGATCAACTCGCAGATCGGTTCGACCACGTTGGTGCGGTAGCGCTCGTCCTGCTTGACATAGCCGAGGTACATGTTCTTCATGCAATTGCCACGGCACCATGAAAACGCCTCGCAGCCGTCGCAGGGCATGGCGGCGGTGGGCTGCAGCGGGCTCTTTTTGAGCCAGTTGCTTTTGACATCACCCATCTTCATTTCCGGCGCGTACATCATGTCCGGGCAGGGATAAATCTCGCCATTGGGCATCACGTTGAGCAAGTGCGTGGACACGCGGCACTGGGTGCGCCCCGCATACAGTTCTTGTGCGCGGGTCGGGAACAGCTTGTTGCGGACCATGCCCATGAGCGGAATCAGCGGGTAGATCACATCGGTGCGCGAGAAGAACTTGTCGATCAATTGCACCAGCACGGACTGGCGCTTGGCCACCGAGTCGCCACCATACTGCTCATCGGCCACAAACTGCCAGTACAGGTAGTCAAACGGCGTGTCCTCCCCGACCAGCTGATCCAGTTCCTCAAAACAGGTGTCAGGATTGCCCCAGGTCACCCGGGCCGTGATGGTGCCGCCCACTTTGGCGCGCACCTCCCGCAGGTTTTTCATCACCTGGCGGTAGATGCCACGTCCACGGTAGCCGTCGGTGGTGGCTTCGCCGCCGTCAATCGAGGCCAGCACGTTCGACAGCCGGCTCAAGGTCTCGTCCGGCAGTTTCGAGATCAGGGTGGCGTTGGTCTGCAGTTGAAAGCGAAACTGCGGGAATCGCTGCATCACTTCCAGCATCAGTGGCTTGTTCAGCGTGGGCTCACCCCCATAAAACGTCACATAGACTTCCTTGCCCAACAGATGCTTGTCGACGAAGGCACAGAGTTGCTCAATGTCGTACTCCACATGAACCTGGGAGCCCAACACCTCGCCCACGCCCAATGAGCAATAGCTGCACTTCAGGTTGCATTTGAGGGTGGTCAGCAATTGCAGCTCGACCCGGCCGCCTACGATGGGGTTGACGTCTGATTGCGGGATGTCCGCTTTGGCGCTGTCTGAATAGAAGTGAATCGGAGTCGAGTGGTGCATTATTTGGACTGAAGGACTGGTAGATCGGGTTGCAGACGTGCGCGACCAGAATTTCGTGCGGGTAGCGAAGAGGCCGCCTCTGACGCGCACCGATGATAAGCGCTACGGTGGCAAGAATGAGCTTTTATGGCGCCGTAGCGACGGGCTGCGGGCGAAGACGATCTTCTAAACAGTGCCGATTTCACGCACAATGTCAGAGATGATCGAGATCGACGGCTCCTATGGCGAAGGCGGCGGTCAATTGCTGCGCACGGCGGTGGCGTTGGCGGCAATCACCGGGCAGACGCTGCGTGTCCGCAACGTGCGCGCCAGGCGATCCAACCCGGGGCTGGCGGCCCAACACCTCGCGGCGGTGAAGGCGGTGGCGGCCTTGTGTGACGCCGAGGTAGAGGGCTTGCAGGTCAAGTCACAGGAGATTGTCTTTCGCCCCGATCGTCTGCGCGGCGGTCAATTTCAGTTCGACGTGGGCACTGCCGGCAGCATGACGCTGGTGTTGCAAGCCGTGCTGCCGGTGGCGCTGATGTGCAAAGAGCGTCTTGTTATGGGGATCACGGGCGGGACGGACGTCCGCGCGGCGCCGCCGCTGGATTATTTTCGGTATGTATTCTTGCCCTTGCTGTCGTTGATGGGCGGGCGCGTGTCGCTCCACCTGGTCAAGCGCGGTTACTACCCGCGCGGCGGCGGAGAGGTCAAGGTTGAAGTGGAACCAGGGGCGCGTCTGCGGCCGCTGGCGCTGGAGACGCGGGGCCCGCTGAGCGAGGTGCGCGGCATCGCCCATGTCTCCAACTTGCCAACGCACATCACCGCACGCATGGCGCGGGCGGCGTTGGAGGCGCTGCCGCCGGTCCCCGCGCCGCAGATCGAGCAACAACAGCTCGCCTGGCCGCAGGCCATTGGGCAAGGTGGGGCGATTGTGTTGTGGGCGCACTGTGGGCATGACGTGTTGGGCGCGGCCACGACGGCGCAACGCGGCGTGCCGGCGGAGCGCTTGGGCGATGAGGTGGGCCGCGCCTTGTGCGCTGAAATCGAATCCGGCGCGACCCTCGATGTCCATGCCGCAGATCAACTGCTGGTTTATGCCGCGCTGGCTGGCGGCCCGTCCCATTTCACCGTGCGCACGCTGTCTTCGCATGCCAGCACCGCCATGTGGCTGATCGAGCGCTTCCTGCCGGTTGAATTTGGCGTGGCCCAGGTTGGACAACTTTGGCGCGTTGATTGTCGGCCGCGTTTGCCATAAATCAACTCGCTCGTCCGTCACATCTTTACGATGGACGCGAAGTGCCCATCCTCTTCCTCTAAAAGGAGTAGCCCACCGTGAAAGCGCTCATCGTCAGTGCGGATCATTTTGAAGACTCCGAGCTTCTGGTTCCCTACTATCGTCTGCTTGAGGCAGGGATCGAGGTGGATATCGCATCCATGCGCCGCGGGAGAATCAATGGCAAGCATGGCTACCAAGTCGAGGCCAACAAGGCGCTGAAGGACGTGAAACCGGGCGAATACGCCGTCCTGGTTCTGCCCGGCGGCAAAGCGCCGGCCGACATCCGCAAGGAGCAGGCGGCGCTGCGCATTGCGCAGGCGTTTTTTTCGGACAACAAGCCCGTTGCAGCCATCTGCCATGGCCCGCAAACGCTCATCACCGCCGGCCTGTTGCGCGGACGCCGCGCCACCTGCTTTCACACCTTGGAGGCGGAGATGCGAGAGGCGGGCGCCCTGTACGAGGACAGCGAGGTGGTGGTGGACGGCAACCTGGTGACGTCCCGGCAGCCGTCCGACCTGCCCGCCTTCATGCGGGAAACCATCAAGCTGCTGCCGCGCTAGCCCAACTCAATAGCCCCGTTCCAAATCAACCCGTCCCACGACCGTCTCACCGCGCTCCAGCGCCTCCAACTTGCCCGCTATCTGCGCAATGCTGGTCTCGCGCAGGGTGCGCGCTGAGGTGTGCGGCGTGATGGTGATCTTGGGGTGCTGCCAAAACGGGTGCTTCAGGGGCAAGGGCTCGGTGCGAAACACGTCCAGCGTGGCACCGGCCAAGTGGCCGCTGTCAAGCAAGGCCAGCAAATCGTCATCCACCAGATGCGCGCCGCGCGCCACATTGATGACGTAGCCACCGGGTTGCAGGCGGCTCAAGGTGTCGCGATTCAGGATGCCTTGGGTGTCAGCTGTGAGCGGCAGCAGGTTCACCAGAATGCGGCTGCAAGCCAGGAACGCGTCCAACTGCGCCCTGCCGTTGAAACCACGCACGCCTTCGATCACCTTGGGTGAGCGGCTCCAGCCATTCACGGGGAACTCAAACTGGGTGAGTGCCTGCGCCACGCGCTGGCCCAGCACGCCCAGGCCCATGACGCCGACGGAGAAGTCGGCCCGGTTGCGTGGCTTGTGAAAAGTCCACTGACCGTGGCTGATGTCGGCCGCATAAACATCCAACTCGCGAAAGTGGCGAATGACAGCGTGACAGACGTACTCGGCCATCTGCACCGCCATGCCCGCGTCGTCCAGTCGCACCACGGTGGCCTGTGGCGGCAGGCGCAGCCTCAGCAAGGCATCGACGCCAGCGCCGATGGCAAACACGCCTTTGAGTTGCGGCTGCTGGTCAAAGAACTGTTGCGGCGGTGCCCAGACGACGGCGTAATCGGCCGGCGCTGCGCCGGGCTGCCAAAGCTCGACCTGAGCCTGCGGCAAGGCCGCGCGCAGACCCGCCAGCCAGGGTGCGGGTTCGGTGCCGGTGCAACAGAAACTGATTTTCATGATGGTCCGATTTTCACTGAGACACCAGCTTGAGCAGCTCGGCCCCTTCCACCACCTGGTCGCCGGGCGCGTAGAGCAGTTCGGCCACCACGCCATCCATCGGGGCGGCAATGGTGTGCTCCATTTTCATGGCGTCCATCACCGCCAGCGGCTGGCCCTTGCTGACCTTGTCACCGGCCTTGACGGCAAACGACACCACCTTGCCCGGCATCGGCGCCGTCAATCGCCCGCCTTCGACCTGGCTGTCGCCGGCGTGCGCCAGGGCGTCGATTGCTACTATTTCTGTAGCGCCTTGCGCAGTAAAGACGTGGGCTACAGCGTCTTTTCTATAGACACTGACAATCTGGCGCCGGGCCGCAAAGCGCACATCGATGCCTTGCGTCAACGGCACAAACGAAAACCCGCCCACCTCACCCGCCACCGCCAGTTGCAGGGCACCGTCGTGCAAAGTCGTCAGCTGCACGACATGCACCTGGCCCTGAAACGCGTAGTCGAAGCGGCGCGTGCTGGGGCCGTGCGAGCGCCAGCCGTCGCGCCGGGCCCAGGGGTCGAGCCAGCCCGCGCGCTCGGCCAGTTGCGCCTGGGCACAGCGTTCTTGCTGCAAGGTATGCGCAATCACACTGGCCACGGCCAGGCTCAAACCGACTTTTTCCTGCTTGAACAACACGGACTCTTCACGGGGAATCAGCCCGGTGTCCAGATCCGCCTGCACAAAGGAGCGGCTTTGCACCACATGGCGCAAAAACTGCACATTGGTGTTGAGCCCGACGATGTGGGTCTGGGCCAGCGCGGTGTCCAGCCGCGAGAGCGCCTGCTCGCGGTTGTCGCCATGCACGATCAGCTTGGCCAGCATGGAGTCGTAAAACGGGCTGATGGCATCACCTTCGCGCACGCCGGAGTCCACGCGCACACCGCCATTGCTGCGCCCAAACGTGACGCATGCGGGCAGCCCATAAACCTGCAGGGTGCCGGTGGCGGGCATGAAGTTGTTGTCCGGGCTTTCCGCACAAATGCGGGCTTCGATGGCGTGGCCGGTGATCTTGAGCTGGTCCTGGCGCAGCGGCAGCGCCTCACCGGCGGCCACCCGCAGCTGCCACTCCACCAGGTCCTGGCCGGTGATGGCTTCGGTCACGGGATGCTCCACCTGCAGGCGCGTGTTCATTTCCATGAAGAAAAAATCCATGGAACCGTCCGGGCGCTGCTCCACGATGAACTCCACCGTGCCGGCCCCCACATAATTCACGGCCTGCGCCGCAGCCACGGCCGCCTCGCCCATCTGCTGGCGCAGCGCGGGCGTCATCCCCGGCGCGGGCGCTTCTTCCAGCACCTTTTGATGGCGGCGCTGCACCGAGCAGTCGCGCTCAAACAAATACACGTAATTGCCCAGTGTGTCGCCAAACACCTGAATCTCGATGTGGCGCGGGCGCTGCACGTATTTTTCGATCAGCACCGCGTCATTGCCAAAGCTGTTGATGGCCTCGCGCCGGCAGGAGGCCAGCGCCGATGCAAAGTCCGCCGCGTTGGCCACCACCCGCATGCCCTTGCCGCCGCCGCCGGCACTGGCCTTGATCAGCACCGGGTAACCGATGGCGTCGGCCTCGCGCTGCAGCAAAGCCGGGTCCTGGTCGGCGCCGTGGTAGCCGGGCACCAGCGGCACCCCGGCCAGCCCCATCAGGCGCTTGGACTCGGCTTTCAGCCCCATGGCCAAAATGGCGGACGACGGCGGGCCAATAAACACCAGGCCGGCATCAAGACAGGCGCGCGCAAACTCTTCGTTTTCACTCAAGAAACCGTAGCCGGGGTGGATGGCTTGCGCCCCGGTAGCCTGGGCTGCCGCAATGATGTTTTGCCAGCGCAAGTAGCTGTCTTTGGGCGCGCTGCCCCCGATATAGACGGCTTCGTCACACACGCTGACGTGTTTGGCGTTGGCATCGGCATCGGAATAGACCGCCACTGTTTTGATGGCCATGCGGCGCGCGGTGGCCGCTACGCGGCAGGCGATCTCCCCCCGATTGGCTATGAGGATTTTGTTAAACATATGTTGCTTCTCTCTTGAAAATTCAGGACAGCCACGCGGGTTTGCGTTTTTGCAGAAAGGACTGCACGCCCTCTTTGCCTTCAAAGCTGGCGCGAATGGTGGCGATGCCTTCGACGGTTTGTGCAATCAACGCGGCATCGATGTCTTGGCCGGCGACGTTGTGCAACAAGGTTTTGCACTGTTGCACCGCATTCGGGCTGGCGCTGAGCAGCGCTTGGGTCATTTCATTCACTTTGGCATCCAGTTGTTCTGCGCTCACCACGGCGTGCACAAAACCGATGCGCAAGGCCTCCACCGCGTCAAAACGCTCGGCGGTCAAAAAGTATCGGTGCGCCGCGCGCGCGCCCATGGCGCGAATCACATACGGGCTGATGGTGGCCGGGTACAGACCCAGCTTGACCTCGCTCAGGCAGTAGTTGGCCGTATCCACACTGACCGCCATGTCACACGCCGCCACCAGGCCCATGCCACCGGCATAAACGTCGCCCTGAATACGGGCCACCGTGGGCTTGGGGCAGGTGTAGATCACACGCAGCATCTCGGCCAACTGCGCCGCATCCGCCAGGTTTTCGGCGTGTGTGTAGTCGGCCATACGGCGCATCCAGTTGAGGTCCGCACCGGCACAGAAGGCCGGCCCTGAAGCTGCCAGCACGATGGCGCGCACCGCCTTGTTTTGGCCCAGTTCAGTGAACGCCGTTGTGAGTTCGGCGATCACTTCGTCGTTGAAGGCGTTGCGGACCTCGGGGCGACTCAATGTGACCTGCGCCACCGGGCCGGGTTGAATGTTCAGTGTTGCCATAGCGGTCAGCCTCGCAAGGTTTTCATCAGATCAAAATCAGTTTCGCGCTGCAGCCACTACATGCGGAAGATGCCGAACCGGGTATCTTCGATCGGAGCATTGCGCGCAGCGCTCAGGCCCAGCGCCAGCACACGGCGGGTGTCCACGGGATCGATGATGCCGTCGTCCCACAGGCGGGCGGTGGCGAAATACGGGTGGCCCTGGCTCTCGTATTGGCGGCGGATCGGCGCCTTGAAGGCTTCTTCTTCCTCCATGCTCCAGGCCCCTCCCTTGAGCTCGATGCCGTCGCGCTTGACGGTCGCGAGCACGCTGGCCGCCTGCTCGCCGCCCATGACCGAGATGCGGGCGTTCGGCCACATCCACAAAAAGCGCGGACTGAAGGCGCGGCCGCACATGCCGTAGTTGCCGGCGCCAAAACTGCCGCCGATGATGATGGTGAACTTCGGCACCGCGGCCGTGGCGACGGCAGTCACCATCTTGGCGCCATTGCGCGCAATGCCTTCGTTCTCGTACTTGCGCCCGACCATGAAGCCGGTGATGTTCTGCAAAAACACCAGAGGAATCTTGCGCTGGCAGCACAACTCGATGAAGTGCGTGCCTTTCAGCGCCGACTCGCTGAACAAAATGCCGTTGTTGGCGATGATGCCGACCGGCATGCCTTCAATATGGGCAAAGCCTGTGACCAGCGTGGTGCCGTAACGCGGCTTGAACTCGTGAAACTCGGAGCCATCGACGACGCGGGCGATGATTTCGCGCACGTCAAACGGTTTGCGTGTGTCGGTCGGAATCACGCCGTACAACTCTTCTGCTAAAAACTTAGGAGCTACTGACCAAAGTAACGCGGGGGCTGGAGGCTTGATTTGGTTCAAATGGGCAACCGCTTGGCGCGCCAGCGCCAGCGCGTGCAGGTCGTTCTGCGCCAAGTGATCGGCCACGCCCGACAGGCGCGTGTGTACGTCGCCGCCGCCCAGGTCTTCAGCGCTGACCACCTCACCGGTGGCGGCCTTCACCAGCGGCGGGCCACCCAGAAAGATGGTGCCCTGGTTCTTGACGATGATGGCCTCGTCGCTCATGGCCGGCACGTAGGCGCCGCCTGCCGTGCAGCTGCCCATCACCACCGCAATCTGCGCAATGCCCTGCGCGCTCATGGTCGCCTGGTTGAAGAAGATGCGGCCAAAGTGGTCGCGGTCGGGAAACACTTCGTCCTGGTTCGGCAGATTGGCGCCGCCCGAATCCACCAGATATACACAGGGCAGGCGGTTTTGCTGCGCAATCTCCTGCGCCCGCAAATGCTTTTTGACCGTCATCGGGTAATAGGTGCCGCCTTTGACCGTGGCGTCATTGCACACAATCATGCAGTCCACGCCTTCGATGCGGCCAATGCCGCAAATGACACCGGCGCTGGGCGCGCTGTCGGTGCCGTCGCGGTCCGGGTACATGCCCATCGCGGCCAGCGGTGACAGCTCCAGAAACGGCGTGCCGGGGTCCAGCAGCATCTGCACCCGGTCCCGCGGCAGCAGCTTGCCGCGCCCGGTGTGCCGGGCGCGGGCCACTTCGCCACCGCCCAAAGCGGCGCGGGCGGTCTGCGCGTTGAGGTCATCCACCAGCACGCGCATGGCTTTGGCGTTGGCCTGGAAATCCGCGGAGCGGGCATTGAGTTTGGTGTCGAGGATGGGCATAGAACTTCTTTCAGGCCGTTTTGTCTTCTTGCAGTCCAAGCTGCTGCTTCATGTCATCCCGAATTTTGAACTTCTGGATCTTGCCGGTCACGGTCATCGGGAACCCGGTCACAAAGCGAATGTAGCGGGGCACCTTGTAGTGCGCAATCTGGCCCTTGCAGAAGGCTTTGACATCGTCTTCGCTCAGGGTCTGGCCCGGCTTCGGGACGATCCAGGCGCACAACTCCTCGCCGTATTTGGGGTCCGGGATGCCCACCACCTGCACGTCCTGAATCTGGGGGTGGCGGTAGAGAAACTCTTCGATCTCACGCGGGTAAATGTTTTCACCGCCGCGAATCACCATGTCCTTGATGCGCCCGACGATGTTGACGTAACCCTCAATGTCCATGGTCGCCAGGTCGCCGGTGTGCATCCATTTCTCGCCGTCAATCGCCTCGGCGGTGCGGCCCGGGTCTTCCCAGTAACCGTGCATCACCGAGTAGCCGCGCGTGCACAGCTCGCCTGACACGCCCGGCGCCACTGTTTCTCCGCTGACCGGATCAATCACCTTGACCTGCAAGTGTGGCTGCACCAGGCCGACGGTTGACACCCGCTTTTCCAGTGGCGTCGTGGTGCTGCTCTGGCAGCTCACCGGGCTGGTTTCGGTCATGCCGTAGGCGATGGTGACTTCCAGCATGTGCATGTCGCGCATCACCCGCTTCATGACCTCGATCGGACACGGCGAGCCGGCCATGATGCCGGTGCGCAGGCTGGTCAGGTCGAACTCGGCAAAGCGCGGATGGTCCAGCTCGGCGATGAACATGGTAGGCACGCCGTGCAGGCCGGTGCATTGCTCGTCCTGCACGGTTTGCAACACGGCCAGCGCATCGAAGCCATCACTCGGATAAACAATGGTCGCGCCGTGCGTGAGGCAGGCCAGGTTGCCCAGCACCATGCCAAAACAGTGGTACAGCGGAACCGGAATACACAGGCGATCCTTGGAGGTGAGCTTCATGGCTTCGCCAATGAAGAAGCCGTTGTTCAGGATGTTGCGGTGCGTCAGCGTGGCGCCCTTGGGGAAGCCGGTGGTGCCGCTGGTGAACTGGATGTTGATCGGGTCGCTGGCGCGCAGCGTGCTGGCAATGGCCTCCAGCCGCGGGTCCGCCGCGTCCCCCGAAGCCAGCAGCGTCGAGAAGCGCAGCAGGCCCGGCGCTTCATCGGCCTGCCCCGGCTCGTCAATCCACACCACCGTGCGCAGATGCGGCAGGCGGGCGGCCTGCAAGGCGCCCGCCTGCGACGTGTCCAACTCTGGTGCCAGTTCACGCAGCATGCCCAGGTAGTCACTGGTCTTGAAGCGGGCCATGGTCACCAGGGCCTTGCACGCCACCTTGTTCAGGGCATAGTCCAGCTCGGCCACGCGGTAGGCCGGGTTGATGTTGACCAGCACCAGGCCGACCTTGGCGGTGGCGAGCTGCATCAGCAGCCACTGCGCGTTGTTGTGCGACCAGATGCCGACCCGCTCGCCCGGCTTCAAGCCCAAGCCCAGCAAGGCGCTGGCCAGTTGATTACTCGCTGTTTGCAGCGCGCGGTAGCTGTAGCGCTGGTGCTGGTGCGCGCTGACCAGCGCTTCGTGGTCGGGCTGGCGCGCCACCATGGCGTCAAAAAAGTCACCCAGCGTCTGCTCGATCAAGGGCCCATCGGTCGCGCCGCTGGACAAGCTGCAGGTCAAGGCGGGCGCACGCGAAGTGTCCGCGGTAGTTGGTGTCATGGTAATTCCCCCAAGTGGGCACAAGCCCGGATAGCCATCGCAGCGACAAGCATAGCGGTCCGACGCCATCCATGTGTGCCACCCAGGTTGCAAATCGTGCCAAAGCGTCACATACTCCAGCTCATGCCGTCCCGCCCACTCCATCCCGCACTCGCCGGCGCCAGCCTGACCGCCGGTCCGGCCCTGACTCCCATTGCATTTGTCAAGGCCATTGTGCAGGCTTACGCGGACCAGCACAAAGACCCGGCCAAGGCGCTGGAACTGGCACATATTGCGCCAGCTGACCTGGCGGACCCGGCGGCCCGCATCACCGCGGCCCAAATGGAGCGCATCTCGGGTGCCGCCATGCAGGAGCTCGACGACGAGGCCCTGGGCTGGTTCAGCCGCCGCCTGCCGTGGGGCAGCTACGGCATGCTGGCGCGTGCCAGCATCAGCGCCCCCAGCCTGGGCCTGGCCTTGCAGCGCTGGTGCCGCCACCACGGGCTGATTGCCGATGACATCACCCTGCAATTGACGGTTGCGGGCGACACCGCCACTTTGTCCATCACCGAGCACCGGTCCTTGGGCGACTTGCGCGAGTTCTGCCTGGTCTCGGTGTTGCGCAACATCCATGGTCTGGCCTGCTGGCTGATCGACTCGCGCATCCCCCTGCAGGGCGCGCAGTTTCCGTTTGCCGCCCCCAGGCACCAGGACGTTTATGGGGTGCTGTTCTCCGGCCCGAGCGTCTTCAACACGGCGCCCGCGGCGATCCGCTTCGATGCGCGCTACCTGCCCCTGCCGCTGCGCCGCGATGAGGCGGCCCTGCAGCAGATGCTGCAACGTGCGCTGCCCTTGACGGTGCTGCAATACCGGCGCGACCGCCTGCTGGTGCAGCGCGTGCGCCAGGCACTGCAGACGCAGCCGGACCAAAGCCACAACGCGGACGATTTGGCCGCGCTGCTCAAGCTCTCGCCGCGCAGCCTGCACCGCCAGCTCAAGGACGAAGGGGCCTCGCTGCAGGCGCTCAAAAATGATGTGCGTCAAAGTCGCGCGCTGGCGCTGTTGCTGCGCACCTCGCGCCCGATCAAGCAAGTGGCGCAAGGGGCCGGGTTTCAGAACGAGAAAAGTTTCATCCGGGCTTTTCGCGGCTGGACCGGCACCTCGCCGGCGGCGTTTCGGCGTTCAGGGCCGCCGGCACGGACTTAAGCGCCGCCCGGTGCGGATTCTTCGCTATTAATTTTGTGGATAACTTGAGAGGCCGAGCCCGGGGCCCGGCGCGCGAAGCCAGCACGGGCGCGCCCGGCAAAACCCGGCCCGGCAGGCCGGGCGCGAAAACTGGCGCAGGGCCGGGACCGCAGGTGCTATTTGCTCCACAAATTTTGTGGATAACTTTGTGCAGCAGTTCAGGGACAACCCGGCAAACCCTTGCTGGGCGCGGGCTGCAACACGGTGCCCAATAAACAGGCGACTGGTATAAGTCCCAATTTACGGGTCAAGAAGGTGCAAGCGCCTAGCAGAAAAATACGCAATTTGACAAGCAAAGGAACTTGAAAAAAATAAATATTCCCTAAAAGATGCCGCCCTGACAGGGCCAAAGAAGCGGCCCAAACCGCTCGCCATTGATGCACAACTTCTGTGGACAACTTTGTGGACGAAGCGGCTGAAAAGGCGCCAAAGCCACAGCCGGTGCGGGCTGCGTCACAACGCCCAAATAACAGGCAGCCCCGGCGTCCGGACAAGGCACCCAGCCGAATATGCTATGCATTTAATAGCTACTAACGCTTATTACACGGGGGCTAGAGGTCAATTTGTTATAAATAGTGAGGCTCAGGCCTTGGTCTGTCGGCGAGCTTTGTGCTGTTGTTGAGGACAGAGCTTGTTCGCTTCGCGTAACGGCGGTCTGTCCCGCAAAAACACCCCTGAAATGTTGAGGACAGAGCTTGTTCGCTTCGCGTAACGGCGGTCTGTCCCGCAAAGTCTCAGGAAAGTGCTCTTTGAATGATGATCTTCTGCACGTCCGACGTGCCTTCATAAATCTGGCACACGCGCACGTCGCGGTAGATGCGCTCGACGGGGAAGTCGCTGACATAACCGTAGCCGCCCAGGGTCTGGATGGCGGCGCTGCAGACCTGCTCTGCCATTTCGCTGGCAAACAGCTTGGCCATGGCGGCTTCTTTCAGGCACGGGCGTCCGGCATCGCGCAAGGACGCGGCGTGCCAGATGAGCTGGCGCGCTGCCTCCAGTTGCGTGGCGCACTCGGCCAGGCGGAAACCGACCGCCTGGTGGTTGAAGATGGCGGTGCCAAAGCTTTGCCGCTCTTTGGCGTAGGCCAGCGCCACCTCGAAGGCGCTGCGCGCCATGCCCACACTCTGGGCGGCAATGCCGATGCGCCCACCCTCCAGAGCGCCCAAGGCAATCTTGTAGCCCTCGCCCTCCAGGCCAATCAGGTTCTCCACCGGAATGCGGCAATTGTCAAAGTTGATCTGCGCCGTGTCGCTGCTGTGCTGGCCGAGCTTGTCTTCCAGCCGCGCCACCACGTAGCCGGGTACGTCGGTCGGCACGATGAAGGCACTCATGCCCTTCTTGCCCGCGCCCTTGTCGGTGACGGCAATGACGATGGCCACGTCGCCGTTCTGGCCGCTGGTGATGAACTGCTTGACACCGTTGATGACATAAGCATCGCCTTCGCGCGTGGCCGTGGTGCGCAGGCCGGACGCGTCCGAGCCCACATGCGGCTCGGTCAGGCAAAACGCGCCCAGCAACTGGCCTTGCGCGAGCGGCGTCAGCCATTGCCTCTTCTGCGCGGTGTTGCCGTAGCGCATCAGGATGGCGTTGACCGGGCAGTTGGTGACGCTGATCGCGGTGCTGGTGCCACCGTCACCGGCGGCGATTTCTTCCAGCACCAGCGCCACCGTCAGGTAGTCCATGTTGGCCCCGCCCAGTTCTTCCGGCACGCAAATGCCGTAGGCGCCCAGCGCGGCCAGCCCCTTGTGCGCCTCCTTGGGAAAAGTGTGCTCCTTGTCCCACTGGGCGGCGTTGGGCCAGAGTTCGGCTTGGGCAAAGGCGCGCACCGCGTCGCGGATCATTTCCTGGTCTTGGGTTAGCAACATGGGTCAGGCTCTCAATCATTCGTCAAATTTATAAAAAAGGGGGCGCTAGCCCCCGTCCGTCTTGCGCAGACAGCTATTAACTTTATAGCATTTCGAGGGCCACGGCAGTGCCTTCACCGCCACCGATGCAGAGCGTGGCGACGCCTTTTTTCAGGCCGCGGGCCCGCAGCGCGTACATCAGCGTCACGATGATGCGGGCACCGCTGCAGCCAATCGGGTGGCCCAGGGCGCAGGCGCCGCCGTTGACGTTGACGATCTCATGGCTCAGTTTGAGGTCATGCATCAGCGCCATCGGCACCACGGCAAAGGCTTCGTTGACTTCCCACAGCTCCACGTCTTTGACCGCCCAGCCGGCTTTGGCCAGCACTTTTTGACTGGCACCGATGGGGGCGGTCGAGAACCATTCGGGTTCTTGCGCATGCACGGCGTGGCTGACGATGCGCGCCAGCGGCTGGCAGCCGAGTTTGGCGGCGGTCGACGCGCGCATCAGCACCAGCGCAGCGGCGCCGTCGTTGATGCTGGAACTGCTGGCCGCCGTGATGGTGCCGTCTTTCTTGAAGGCCGCCTTCAGGCTGCTGATCTTGTCGAGCTTGACCTTGCCGGGGCCCTGGTCGATGGAGATGACGGTGTCACCGGCACGGCCCTTGATCGTCACCGGCGCGATTTCCGCGGCAAATGCGCCCGAGTTGGTGGCGGCTTGTGCGCGCTGCACGCTGGTGGTGGCAAAAGCGTCTTGTTGTTCGCGCGTGAAGCCGTATTTGGCGGCGCAGTCTTCGCCAAAGGTGCCCATCGAGCGACCGGCTTCGTAGGCGTCTTCCAGGCCGTCGAGCATCATGTGGTCAAAAATGCGGTCGTGGCCAATGCGGTAGCCGCCGCGCGCTTTTTGCAGCAGATAAGGCGCGTTGGTCATGCTCTCCATGCCACCGGCCATCAGCACGTCGGCACTGCCGGCGAGCAGCATGTCGTGGGCGAACATGGTGGCGCGCATGGCCGAGCCACACATCTTGGACAGGGTGACGGCACCGGTGCTCTTGGGCAGGCCGCCCTTGAAGCCGGCCTGGCGCGCGGGTGCCTGGCCCTGGCCGGCCATGAGGCAGTTGCCAAAGATCAGCTCATCGACCATCTCGGGCGTGAGTTTGGAATTGGCGCTGGCACGGTTCAGAGCGGCCTGGATGGCGACGCCGCCCAGGTCGTGGGCCGCCAGGCCTGCAAAGTCGCCCTGAAAGCTGCCCAGGGGGGTGCGGGCAGCGCTGACGATAACAATAGAGTCATTCATATCAAGTCCTTTCAGTTAAAAAATCGGTTTGACGCAGAGGGGGTCTGCGTGAGCGGCCACCAGGCCGGTCGCAAATTCAGATCGATGACGGTACTTGCGCATCGCTGATCTCCGGGTGAAAGCGCTTGCCCTGATCATACGGAAACACGTCATAGACGTGCCCGGCCTGGATGCGTTCCTTGTGGCTTTGCCAGAAAGCCGCGTCCAGCAACTCGGCGTGGTGCTTCATGAACACCTCGCGCACAAACGGGTTGCCGAGCAAGAAAGGCGCAAAGGTTTCGGGGAACACGTCTTTGGGGCCGACCCGGTACCAGACCTCGCCCGACATCTCGTCTTCTTCATTGCGCGCCTGCGGCACCTTGCGAAAGTTGCAGTCGGTGATGTATTCGATCTCGTCGTAGTCGTAAAACACCACCTTGCCGTGGCGGGTGATGCCAAAATTCTTCCACAGCATGTCGCCGGGGAAAATGTTGGCCGCCACCAGGTCTTTCAGGGCGTTGCCGTACTCGATGACGCCGCGCTCGATCTGCTCACGCGCCCGCGCGGCCGCCGGGCTGGTGTCGTCCGGGTTGGCGCCGCCGGCATCAAACGCCTCCTGCAGGTAAATATTGAGCGGAATCATGCGGCGTTCAATATAGACATGCTTGATGATGACTTCAATGCGGCCGTCGCCGTCACGGTCGCTGATCTCCAGCTGGCTGGGCGCGAATTTCTCCAGCTCGGCGATCAATTCATCGTCAAAGCGCGCACGCGGAAAACCCACTTCGCTGTATTCCAGCGTGTCGGCCATGCGCCCGACCCGGTCGTGCTGCTTGACCAGCAAATACTTGGCCTTGATCTGCTCGCGCGTGGTGTCCTTGGGCGGTGGGTAAAAGTCCTTGATGACCTTGAACACGTAAGGAAACGAGGGCAGGTCAAACACCAGCATCACCATGCCCTTGATGCCGGGTGCGATGCGAAACTTGTCGGTGGAGTGGCGCTGGTGGTGCAAAAAGTCGCGGTAAAAAAGTGTCTTGCCCTGCTTGGCCAGCCCCAGGGCGTTGTAGATTTCGTTGCGCGGCTTGCGCGGCATCATGCTGCGCAGGTACTGCACATAGGCCGACGGTATTTCCATGTCCACCATGAAATAGGCACGCGCAAAGCTGAACAGCATCAGCAAATCATCCTCGCCAAACAGGACGGCATCAATCACCAGCTGGCCTGCCCTGCCGTACAACACCGGCAAGGCAAATGGAAACTCATTAAAGCCGTTGATCAGCTTGCCGACGATGTAGCAGCCCTTGTTGCGAAAAAACAGGCCGGAGAGCACCTGAAGCTGGAAATTGGCGCGCAGCTTGACGTCGCCCAGTTGCTCGGCCATGGCCTCCTGCACCCGCGCGGCGTCACCGCCCAAGTCGGCAAACGGGCAGCGCAAATCAAAGTCCAGCACCATCTGCACCAGCACCTCGGCCAGGCTGTCGTGCGTGGGGTAGTAGGAACGGTAGGTCGGGCTGGTCTCGGACTCGTCGTTTTCGATGTACTCGGTACTCACCGCCGGGCGCACAAAAATAAAGTCGTTCTGGAAATAGCTGTGGTGCAGGATTTTGGTCGTCACCGAATTGAAGAAAGTCTCGGCCAGCTCGGGCTGGTGGTGGTCCACCAGCAGGCCGATGTAATGCAGCTTGACCTGCTGCCACACCTCCATGGGCTGTTCGTCCGCCTTGAACTCGCGCGCCAGCCGCATAAAACATTCACGCACCCGCAGGTCATAAAACTCGATCCGGTCCCGCTGGGCGCGCTGCTGGCCATGCCAGTCGGCGGTCTCGAAGCGGTGCTTGGCGCGCGCCGACTCGGTTCTGAACAGGCGGTAATGGCGGTTAAACCCATCCATCATGGCCTTGGCAATGTCGTAAGCCAGCGAAGAATCAAGCCGGGTAGGAAACATGTTAGCTATATATTCAGTAGCTAGTTACGCAATAAAAACGGGGGCTAGAGGCCATTTTCTTATAAATTCAAAGGGCTGCGAAAGGCGGCGCCGACGCGGGCCACGGCCGACTGGTAATGCGCTGCCAACTCCTCCGGGTTTGATACGCTCATGTGCAGGTCCTGCAGCAAGCCGTTGAACACACCATAGACCCAGCCATGCAGGGTCACGTTCTGCCCCGAGCCCCAGGCATCTTGCAGCACCGTGCTTTGCGCCACGTTGACCACCTGCTCAATCACATTCAGCTCCACCAGCGCGTCATAACGCGCATGCTCAGGCAAGTCTGCCAGCAGCGCCTGGTGCCGGTCACGCACATCCTGAATATGGCGCAGCCAGTTGTCCGCCAGCCCGATGCGCGCACCGGCCAGCGCCGCCTGCACGCCCGAGCAGCCGTAATGCCCCACCACCAGCACATGTTCCACCTTCAGGCGCTCCACCGCAAACTGGATGGCGGACAAGGCGTTCAGGTCAGAATGCACCACCACGTTGGCGACGTTGCGGTGCACAAACACCTCGCCCGGCGCCAGCCCGGTGATCTGGTTGGCCGGCACCCGGCTGTCGGAGCAGCCAATCCACATGTATTTGGGGTTCTGCTGACTTTGCAGCTTGGTAAAAAAGCCCGGCCGCTCCAGCGCCATCTGCGCGGCCCAGGCGCGGTTGTGGGCGAAGAGGTCTTGCAGGGAGGTGTTCATGAAGGCATCTTAATCAGTTGAGGACGGAGCTGGTGGACCTCCGATGATCAGTTGAGGACAGAGCTGGCGCACAACGCGCGAGCTGCGGTCTGTCCCGCAAGGTTTCAAGAAGTCTGCGCAAACAGTTCCCGTCCAATCAGCATGCGGCGAATCTCACTGGTGCCCGCGCCAATCTCGTACAGCTTGGCGTCGCGCCACAGGCGCCCCAGCGGGTACTCATTGATGTAACCGTTGCCGCCAAATATCTGCACGCCCTCACCCGCCATCCAGGTGGCTTTTTCAGCCGTCCACAAAATGACCGACGCGCAGTCCTTGCGCACCTGGCGCACATGCTCTGCTCCGAGCAGGTCCAGGTTCTTGGCCACGGTGTAGGCAAACGCGCGCCCGGCCTGCAGCACGGTGTACATGTCCGCCACCTTGCCCTGAATCAGCTGGAACTCGCCAATGCTCTGGCCGAACTGCTTGCGGTCGTGAATGTAGGGAATGACGTTGTCCATCACCGCCTGCATGATGCCAAGCGGCCCGCCGGTCAGCACGGCGCGCTCGTAGTCCAGCCCGCTCATCAGCACCTTGGCACCGTTGTTGAGGCCGCCCAGGATGTTCTGCGCCGGCACCTCCACATTGTTGAACACCAGTTCACCGGTATGACTGCCGCGCATCCCTAGTTTGTCGAGCTTTTGCGCGACCGAGAAGCCAGGCATGCCCTTCTCGATCAAAAAGGCGGTGACGGCACCGCGTTTTGCCGACGGGCCGCCCCTAGGCAAAACAGCCCCCTCGGGGGGCAGCGAAGCGTGGGGGTCATTCACCAGCTCGGGGTCACTCTTGGCATACACCACCAGCGTGTCGGCATCCGGGCCGTTGGTGATCCACATCTTGCTGCCGTTGAGCAGGTAAAAGCCGCCCTTGTCTTCGGCTTTGAGCGTCATGCCCAGCACATCGCTGCCCGCACCGGATTCGCTCATGGCCAAGGCGCCGACATGCTCACCCGAGATCAGCTTGGGCAGGTATTTCTGCCGCTGCTCCAGGCTGCCGTTGCGCTTGATCTGGTTCACGCACAGGTTGCTGTGGGCACCGTAGCTCAAGGCCACCGAGGCCGAGGCGCGGGAGATCTCTTCCATCGCCACCATGTGCGCCAGGTAGCCCATGTTGGCACCACCGTACTCCTCGCCGACGGTGATGCCCAGCAGGCCCAGGTCGCCCATCTTGCGCCACAAGTCCATCGGGAACTGGTCATTTTTGTCAATGGCGGCGGCGCGCGGCGCGATCTCGCGTTGCGCAAATTCGTACACGGTATCGCGCAGGGCGTCGATGTCTTCACCGAGTTGAAAGTTAAGTCCGGGCAGGTTCATTTTTGTCTCCGTTGGGTTGAGTTGATGGTTTGGCGGCGCTGCGGCTGGCCGCTGGTTTCTTGCTGCTGGCGGCCAGCAGGGCGCGGGCCTCGCGCTGGTGCTCCTTGAGCTCATCCAGGTTGGCCTGCAGATCGGTCATCTGCGCTTCGAGCTGTTTCTGGTGTTCGGCCAGCACCAGCAGGAATTTCTGCAGCTGCGCGCCGGTATCGCGCGGGCTGTCGTACATGTCAATGATTTCCTTGGCCTCGGTCAGGCTGAAACCCAGCCGCTTGGCGCGCAAGGTGAGCTTCAGGCGGGTGCGGTCACGCCCGCTGTAGACCCGCGAACGACCACCCGGGCCGGTGCGCTCGGGTTGCAACAGGCCCATGTCCTCATAAAAGCGCATCGCCCGCGTGGTCAGGTCAAATTCCTTGGCCAGGTCGCTGATGTTGTAAGTGAGTGCCATAAAGGGTGATCAACCTTGGGGACAGCAACGGTGAGCGCATGCACCTATAATGCCGACCTTGGTTGACGTTTACGTAAACGTCAATTATGTCGCAAATCTGGAGCCCGCTTGAAACCACCTGAACCCCCCGGCGCAAATCCACACGCCGACAAACTCGAACAGCAATTGCACTACCCGCTGGGCCACACCCTGCCCACGCCCGGCACGGCCGTCACGGTCGCCCCCGGCGTGAAATGGCTGCGCATGGGCTTGCCGTTTGCGCTCAATCACATCAACCTCTGGCTCTTGCGCGATGAAATCGACGGCCAGCCGGGCTGGAGCGTGGTCGACTGCTGCATCAGCTCCGAGCCGGCCAAGGCGCAATGGGAGCAGGTCTTTGCCGATGAACTCGACGGCCTGCCGATCCTGCGCGTGATCGTGACCCACATGCACCCGGACCACATTGGCCTGGCGTACTGGCTGTGCGAGCGCTGGCAGGTGCGCTTGTGGATCAGCGCCACCGATTTCGGCCTGGCACGCATCGGCAGCCAGGGCCCGGGCGGTTTCAGCAGCGACGCGGCGGCCGCGTTTTTTGCCTTGCATGGCTTGAGCGACCCGGACTCCCTGGAAAAAATCAGGGGCCGCGGCAGCTATTTCTCGACCCTGGTGCCAGCCGTGCCGCGCCAGTACCGGCGCCTGCAGGACGGCGACGTGCTCACCATTGGCGGGCGCGCCTGGTTGTGCATCAGCGGCTACGGCCATGCGCCCGAGCACATCTCGCTCTACTGCGCAGAATTAAAGGTACTCATCGGCGGCGACATGATGCTGCCGCGCATCTCCACCAACGTCAGCGTCTACGACCAGGAACCTGAATCGAACCCGCTCAGGCAGTTCCTCGATTCCATCGACAAATTCAAAGCTTTGCCAGCCCAGACCCTCACCCTGCCGGCCCACGGCAAGCCCTTCACCGGCTTGCATGCGCGCATTCAACAATTACATGACCATCATGACGAGCGGCTGCTTGAAGTGATGCAGGCCTGCACCGTCAAGCCGTGCAGCGCCGCCGAACTGCTGCCGCTGCTGTTCAAACGCGCGCTGGACCTGCACCAGACCACCTTTGCCATGGGTGAGTCGATTGCCCACCTGCATGCGCTGTGGTTTGAGGGGCGCTTGCAGCGCAGGCTCGGCGACGATGGGGTTTATCGCTTTGGGGCTGGCGCTGGCATTTGAGCCGCTCATCGCCTGCCCCATTGCCGCATCAGAAAATCATGCGCGCGATCAGCAGCCCGGTCGCGACTGACACTACCGTGGCCACCAGTCCGGGAATCATGAACGAGTGGTTCAGCACGTAGCGTCCAATTTTGGTTGTTCCAGACAGGTCGAAGTTGATCGCTGCGATCAGTGAGCCATAGGTCGGAATAAAGAAGTAGCCGTTGACCGCCGGGAACATACCGATCAGGAACTGGGGCGGAATACCGAGTACAACGCCCAGCGGCATCAGCGCCCGGGTGGTTGCAGCCTGGCTGTAAAGCAACACCGAGGCCAGGAACAGACCGAAGGCAAAGGTCCAGGGCGCGACCTTCGCCCATTCACCGATCGCTGGAACAATCAAGTCCTTGTTGGCGGAAATGAAACTGTCGCCGAGCCAGGCCAGGCCAAAAATACCGATGACCGCGACCACGCCGGCACGCAAGGTGGCGGTCTTGGGAACATCGTCAACAGCGACCTTGGTCAGCAAAAGCATGATCGCAGCGATGGACATCATGATGATTTCGATGACGATCGGCATGGACAGCGGGCTTTTTGCCCCGGGCAGTTGCCGCAGTGCCGGGAAGAAGCCGAACAGCACGACCAATGCAACCCCGCTCAGGAAGACAAACGCAGCCAGTTTCGCTGTCGGCTTGAGCGCCGGGCGCTGAGCGGCCGATTGGGGCGCCGGAATCTCGCCGGCGGCAAGCCGCGCCTGATACACCTTGTCGTCCTTCAGGTCCTTGCCGATGAACATGGAAACGATGGCGGCGGCGATGACGCCGACGAGCGTGGCGGGTACGCAAATCATCAGGATCTCACGCAGCCCCCAGCCCGTCATGCCTTTTTCGGCAAACATGCCGATCATGGCCGCCGTGGCCGCGGCAACCGGGCTGGCGGTGATGGCCTGCTGCGAGGCGATGGTGGCCACCGCCATCGGTCGTTCCGGACGGATGCCGCTGCGGTGCGCCGTCTCATAGATCACCGGCAGCAGCGGATAAACGATGTGCCCCGTTCCGGCGAGGAAGGTGAAGGTCCAGGTCGTGAGTGGCGCGACGATCGTCACGTACTTCGGATTGGCCCGAATGATGCGCTCGGCGATCCCGACCAAAAAGTCGATGCCGCCCGCTGCTTCCATGACCGACGCGGCCATGATGACGGCCAGGATGATCAGCATCACATCGACCGGCGGCGAGGTTGGCGTGATGCCAAAGGCACCGATCAAGACCATCAGACCCACCGCGCCCCACAAACCCAGGCCAATGCCCGAGGATCGCGCCCCCATCCAGATGGCCGCCAGCACGACCAGGAATTGAAGAACAATTGAAACTGTCATTTTGTTTTCTCTCTTTCTTTGTTGGACGCGGACTTGGCGTGCTTGCTTATTGCTCGAACTTCGGGCTGATCAGGTTCTCGAACGAAAACATCTCGTCCCAGCGTTGCTGTGTCATCAGTTTTCGCTCCTTGACGACGATGTCATGCAGTGATTTCCCGGTCTCGTAGCCCTCACGCGCGATCTCCCCGCACAGCTTGTAGCCCAGTGAAGGCTTGAGCACCGTGATGATGCCGAGCGAGTTCAACACCCTGCTGTGCATGTGTTCCACGTTGGCGGTGATGCCCTGGATGCAGTTGACGTTCAGGCTGTTGACGGCGTTTTCCATGGTGGAGATCGACGTGAACAGCGCGAACGTGATGACGGGCTCCATCACGTTCAACTGCAGCTGCCCCGCCGACGCGGCCAGCGTCACCGTGAGGTCCAGGCCGATGACCAGGAAGCTGGTCTGGTTGACGACCTCTGGAATCACCGGATTGACCTTGCCCGGCATGATCGAACTGCCCGGCTGCATCTGCGGCAGGTTGAGCTCCTTGAAGCCGCAACGCGGACCGGAGGCCAGCAGGCGCAGGTCGTTGCAGATCTTGGTGAGTTTCGACGAGGTCCGTTTCAGTACACCGGAAAGCAGCACGTAGGCGCCCGTGTCGGATGTCGCCTCGACCAGATCGCCCGCCAGGATGAAGGTGCAGCCGGTCACCTCGGTCAGGTATTTGATGGCCAGCTCCGGATAGCCTGGCGCTGCCGTCACCATGGTGCCGATGGCGGTCGCGCCCAAGTTGACTTCGTGCAGAAACTGGCGAACCTCGGCAATGCGTTGCACTTCCTCGCCCATGGTCGTGCCCCAACCATGGAACTCCTGGCCAAGCGACATGGGGACTGCGTCCTGCAGGTGCGTTCGGCCCATTTTCAGCACGTTCTGGAACTCCCGCCCCTTGGCGAAGAATGCCTCTTGCAGTTGTCCCAGCGCGTCCATATAGCTGTTCAGTCGCAGGATCAGGGCCAGTCGAAAGGCGGTCGGATAGACGTCGTTGGTCGATTGCCCGAAGTTCACATGATCGTTGGGGTTGCAGTATTGGTACTCGCCCTTCTTGTGGCCGAGGCGCTCAAGCGCCAGATTGGCAATCACTTCGTTGGCGTTCATGTTCGTCGATGTGCCAGCGCCACCCTGGATGAAATCGGTGACGAACTGGTCGCGCATTTCCCCGGCAATCAAACGGTCGCAGGCGTTAACGATCGCATCGGCGATTTTGGCGTCAAGCACACCAAGATCGCGATTGGCCAGTGCGGCAGCCTTCTTCACGTAGCCGAACGCTTTGACGAAGTACGGCTCGTTCGACATCGGGATGCCGGTGATGTGGAAGTTTTCCTTTCCGCGCAGTGTCTGCACGCCATAGTAGGCGCTGTCGGGCAGTTCTTTTTCGCCCAGAAAGTCTTTTTCGATTCGAGTTCTCATTGTGTTTTCCTTGGTTGGTGGTCGATAGTTGGCGCGCAGCGTGATCGCCTCGTGCCATCAGAAAGATGCAAGGCGTGAGACTGGCCGTGAGGCACCGGTTGGCTGTTTGCATGCCAGTCAGTCTAGGACTGCCCCCTGGGACTTGAGCGCAAATAAATCCGCACTCAATGGCTTTATGCAAAAAATGCATGACCAGAATAAACCGGGGCGCGCGACGCAAAACAGGCTGTGATGCAGGGCCACTGCATCGAGATAGATGACAGGCAGAAAGCAAAAAACCCGTCTCCGCCAGGATTCGGGCTTCGTGCCTTATCTTGCGGCGCGGATGAAGCGCGCCCAATCGGCATAGGGAGCAGCCATCACAGGCTGCACCCCTGCCACACCACCCGGCATGCGGGTCCGCACCGGGCGGTTTACAGGGACTCACCACGTTGTCAAGTAAACATCTGCTTCTTTTGTTTACGGATTTCAGCAAGGTCGTCAGGTGAAACGCGAGGAAACGAGGAATAGACTTCGCCGGATTTACGCCACTTCGCCTTGATCACAAGGGCTTTGCGGTTTCTGGCCCGCTCGCCCTGCTCGGCAGCGCCTTCTATCCGGTTCTTGTCCATCGGCTCGCAATTTACGCTCCACGCTTCCTTCCCACATTCGGTCGCCCTCATGCAGTTGCGCTTCACTTCGCTCGCTGTGATCAGCTTGCGGGAGGACTTGCACCTCCAGGAGTGCGCCCATGCTGGGCGCACCAAAAAAAAAGACCCCGCATCACGGGGTCTTTCCAGATGAACTCGAAAAATCAGCTTTGCCGACGGCGGAACGATGCTGTCCACATTGCGGCAAAGCCGAGCCCTAACAGCGCCAGGGTTCCCGGCTCAGGCAGTACCGGCGGGTTCGTGAAGGAGGTGCCACCGATCCACAACTGTTCCGGACCGTCGTTCATGTTGGCGAACCTGGCGTTCACCGACAGCACATAGTCCGGATGCAACAGGTAGTTGGCGATAACGAAATCCTCGAGCGCCTGGTTCCACGCCGCGAATTCCGCGAAACTATTTCCGAGATTGTTCGTAATGTAGTACCCACCCTGAGTGTGTGTAGCATCGACCGCGCAGGAATTCCCAGTGGCGGCGTACGATACGCCGGTAAGCTTGTCGACGCAGAAATCTCCGACTATCGCGACGTAGCTTGTGTTCGCTACGGTGTTAACGCCATCAACAAATGCCGGATCAACCAGCGTCGGATTTGTGCAGGTGCCGCTCCAACTATTAGCATACAACGAATAACACTGGCTGCCGACCTGCGCGCCGTTGATATCCAGGATAGCAGCCGATGCCCACATGTACAGCCACTGACTTTCCTCTCCCGCACCTTGCTGATTGTTGTCGAAAAGAAAGATGAGGTTGTTCGGAGTGGCGGTTCCGATACCGAGATAGTCGGCGAGCGCTGCGAGCGTAATTTCCCACGTACCGGTCTGATCACCGGTAAAACCAGGAATACCCGGGGGCGGCGGGGGAAGTACAGGAGGTGTCGGCTCGTCGGCCGCAGCGAACTGATAGGTCGATGTCGTGCCTTGCGGTGGCACAAACGGGTTATCCCCCGCCGGTGCCAGCGGATTCAAGGGACCACTGGCGTTGTCATAGTTATTACCGCTTGCGCCACCCTGATAAATGAGCACCCCTGTAGATATCTGGCCGGGGCCAGACGAAACCTTGCCGTTCGGGCCGTTGGTGACGTACGGCTGACACCGAGGGTCGGTTGGCGAGCATTGCTGAAGCAAATCCAGTGAGTAGACCTGGAAGTCACCGTACAGGCCAGCGCTCATTTCATTGACACCGGGCAGTTGTACCGTGGATACGGCCGGGCTTGCCAATGCCGCCGTACTCGCAATCGAAACTAACGCACCAGAGACAATCTGCCTGATCCTGCGTACTGTGTTGTTGGTTGACATGGTGTTTCTCCTGGTCATTGCGCTTTCGTTCGCCCGAACGACAGCTCACTTGATCGACAGCATCATTCATGCCAATGGACGGCAAGAGACAATGGAATCCATAAGAATCAAAGACTTAGCTTATGCACTGGCGACCATAGGGGCGCCGCGCCCGGGGCGGGTGTAAAAATCGGCGACACTTTTTTAATCAAAACCGCAGTTCAGTTCATCACGCGCCGTTCATCTTGAGCCCCGGCAAGACCCGCAGCCGCCTCAGCAAAACACGGCTGTCACCCATGTTCTGGACAACCCGCTTCAGCCTGTGACTCAATGCCACCTTTCTTGAACGAGGCCTGCCATGACGGACACCACCCATTATCGAATTTGCCCCCTGTGCGAAGCCTGCTGCGGGCTGGAGATCAAGGTACAGGACGGTGTTGTGACCAGCATCAAGGGGGACACCCGCGACGTGCTCAGCCAGGGCTATATCTGCCCCAAAGCGGTGGCACTCAAAGACCTGCATGACGACCCGGACCGGTTGCGCACGCCGCTGATCAAGCGCAACGGCCGGCATGTGGCCGCCACTTGGGACGAAGCCTTTGCCGAGATTGCGCGCCGCCTGCCGCCATTACAGGCCCAGCACGGCCGCCAGGCGGTTGCTGTGGCGGTGGGCAACCCGACGGTGCACAAATACGGCTTGCTGACTTATTTTCCCAAGCTGGCCCGCGCTTTGGGCACGCGCAACGTGTTTTCGGCCTCCAGCCTGGACCAGGTGCCCAAGCAACTGGCCTGCGGCTTGATGTTTGGCCACTGGATGACGGTGCCGCTGCCCGACATCACACGCACGCAATGGCTGCTGGTGATCGGTGCCAACCCGCTGGCCAGCAACGGCAGCATGTGGACCGTGCCCGACTTTCGTGGCAAAGCCAAGGACCTGCAGGCCCGTGGTGGCCGCCTGGTGGTGATTGACCCCAGGCGCACCGAGACCGCCGCCGTGGCCGATGCGCACCACTTCATTCGCCCCGGTGCCGACGTGTTTTTGCTGGCGGCCATGGTGAACACCTTGTTTGCCAGGCAGTGGGTGCGATTGGGTGCGGTGGCTGACTGGGTGAATGGCGTTGATGCGGTGCAGCAAGCGGTGGCTGCTTTCACGCCTGAGGCGGTGGCCGCGCGCTGCGGCATGGCGGCCGACACCATTGTTGAATTGACGCGTGAGCTGGCGCACACCGAGCGCGCCGCCGTCTATGGCCGCATCGGCACCTGCACACAAACCTTTGGCACGCTGGCGAGCTGGCTGGTGGATGTGCTCAACATCCTCACCGGCCATCTGGATGCGCCGGGCGGTGCCATGTTCACCAAAGCCGCCGCATTTGCCAGCAACACGTCGGGTGCCAGCGGCAGCGGGCGCGGCGTGGCCACGGGACGCCATCACTCGCGCGTGAGTGGCGCGCCCGAGGTGATGGGTGAGCTGCCCATGACCTGCCTGGCTGAAGAAATTGAGACCCCTGGCACCGACCAAGTCCGCGCCTTGATCACGGTGGCGACCAACCCGGTGCTCTCGGCGCCCAACGGGGCGCGTCTGGCCCGGGCGTTGGAGGCGCTGGACTTCATGGTCAGTGTGGACATTTACCTGAACGAGACCACGCGCCATGCGGACGTGATTTTGCCGGGCCTGTCGCCCCTGCAAGACGAGCACTTTGACGTGTCATTCCCCCAGTTGTCGTGGCGCAACCATGCCCGCTACAGCCCACCGGTGCTGCCGGCCGAGGATCGGCCCTCTGAGTGGCAAATCCTGCTCAAGCTGGCCGCCATCGCGCAGGGTCAAGGAGCCGACGTGGATGTGAATGCTCTGGATGACGCGCAGTTTGCGCAAGATACACAGCGTCAGTTCGGTGCGCAAGCCGCTGCGGTGATGGACGCCACCCGAAACCTGCGCGGGCCCCAACGCCTGCTCGATGTGGCCTTGCGCACCGGCCCGTATGGCGACGCATTTGGCCTGAAACCCGATGGCTTGACCCTGGCCAAGGTGAATGCGGCCAGCGGCAGCGGCGGCATTGACCTGGGTGAGTTGCAGCCGCGTGTGCCGGAGCTGTTGCGCACCCCCAGCGGCAAGATTGAGTTGGCCCCGCCCCTGCTGCTGGCAGACCTGCCGCGTGCCTGGGCCGACCTGCACAGCCATGCGCCCGATCTGGTCATCATCGGCCGGCGCGATGTGCGCAGCAACAACAGCTGGATGCACAACCTGCCCACCCTGGCCAAGGGGCCGTTTCGGTGTACAGCCCTGGTGCACCCGGCTGATGCGGCGCGCCTGCAACTCACAGAAGGAGCGTTGGCGCGCATCAGCAACGGCGCGGGCAGCATTGAGGCGCAGGTGCAAATCAGCACCGACATGATGCCCGGCGTGGTCAGCCTGCCGCACGGCTGGGGCCACGACTTGCCCGGTGCGCAACTGAGCCTGGCCGCCCAGCGCCCCGGTGCCAACCTGAATGCGCTGCTGGATGATCAGGCGCGCGACCCGCTCTCCGGCAATGCCGTGCTGAGCGGGGTGGCAATCAGCATGATGGCAATGGCTTGACAGCTTTCAGCCCGCGGGCCGGGAATAAGGTCGCAACTGCTGGCGTTGACAAATCTCAAGCGGTTTGCCGTGGTGACCCGCACAATGAAGCGGGATGCCAGCAAAGGGGACAAGATGAAGCTTCCGGTTCACATTCAATTTCACGACATGGAGCCTTCCGACGCGCTTGAGGCAAGCGCGCGTGAACATGCGCACAGGCTCGAATCTTTCGCCCCCGACATCATGGCTTGCCATGTCCATATCGACCTGGAGCAGAAGCACAAGCATCAGGGCCGCCCTTTCGGCGTGCGCATCGACGTCACGCTGCCGGGCCACGAACTGGTGGTGAACCGGGTCCAGAACGAAGACGTGTACGTGGCGCTGCGCGATGCTTTCGACCACATGAAACGCCAGCTTGAGGACGTCGTGCGCAAGCGCAGGGGGCAGGAGAAGCAGCACGCACTGGCGCTGCATGGCGAGCTCGTGCGCCTGGACGATGCCGGGGGGTTTGGTTTCATCCGTACGCCTGCTGGCGACGAGTATTACTTCAGCCGCGACAACGTGGCGGGTACGCCGTTTGAGCACCTGCAGATTGGCAGCGCCGTGCAATTCATTCCCGAAGTGGGCGGTGAAGGATTCCAGGCCAAGCGCGTGAGTCTGGGCAAGCATGGCATGGGTGAACCACCAGCCGAATGAAGTGTCACAGGCAGGAAAACAGGGGAGAACGCTATGGGTGAACGTTTAACCACAGGCGAAATATGCACACGCAGCGTGACCATCGCCTTCAAGCAGACGCCCCTGAACGGCGCGGCGCGGCTGATGCGGGAGAACCATGTCGGCTGCCTCGTTGTGGTTGATGAGGTGGGTGGCAAGCGAATCGTGGTGGGCGTGCTCACCGACCGCGATATCGTGACCGCTGTGGTGGCCGCCGATCTCGACCCCAGCACGCTGCAAGTTGAGGACGTGATGAGCACCGACTTGGTCACCGCACGCGAGGACGACTCACTGATTGACCTGATGCATACCATGCGCCGCAAGGGTGTGCGGCGCATTCCGGTGGTCGGCGAGCAGGACGAGTTGATTGGTGTGGTGACGCTCGACGATGTGCTGGACATCCTGGCGCAGGAACTGGGTCTGCTGGTGGCTGCCATCGACAGCGAGGGCCAGCGCGAACGCCAGATCCGAAAGTGAGCCTGCGAACACGGCTCCAGGCCATCACCAGCGCAGTTGCCAGCTGCCATCGGCTTGCGCTTGCACGCCCGTGTTGAAGTGCCGGCCTTCGGTCTCGAACAATGATTGCAGGCTGCGTCGCGCAGAGGGTTGGGCGTGTCTCAGCCGCAGGCGGCGCAGCTGCATGGGCACGATCTCAAGCCGCTGCAGCGCGCCGGTGTCGCGCGCGAGCTGCGCAAAGTACAGACACACGGCACTGGGATCAAACCGCTCTTGCGACGCGATGCCTTCATAGTCATTGATGAGATCACCACAGCCATAAAGAATGAGCCGCCCGCGGTAAACCTCGACCGGTCGCGGATGGTGTGACGAATGGCCGTGCACCAGATCGGCCGCGCCCAGCTCAATCAGGCGCTGCGCAAAGCGGCGATGCAGTTGCGGCACTTCGACCCCCCAGTTGCCGCCCCAGTGCAGCGAGACCACGACGCGGTCGCCGGGCTGGCGCTGCCGGGCGACGCGCGCGGCGACTTGCTGCGCGCTGGCCTCTGTCAAATCGGCCAGCAGTGCGACGCCAGAACGCTGCGGCGTGGCGCCCCAGGCGGGCGGCACGCCGCTGTCCGGACCGGCCCAGGAAAACACCAGCAGGCGCGCGCCGCCAGCGAGTGGCCAGGTGGCGGGTGCGCAGGCGGCCTCAAGATGGCTGCCGGCGCCGGCGCTCTGGATTCCGGCCTGCTTGAGCGTGTGCAGGGTTTCTGCCAGTCCCGGGCGTCCCCAGTCCAGCACATGGTTGTTGGCCAGCGCGCAGCCGTCGATGCGCGCGGCGGTGAGGCAGCCGATGTTGGCGGGATGCATGCGGTAGTTGATGCCCTTGTCGGGCCAGGCTTCATCCAAGGTCGTGATCGCCGTCTCCAGATTCACCAGGCGCAGTTCGGGTTGGCGCCGCTCGATCTCGGCCAGCGCATCACCCCAGATGTAGTCCGGTGCCACTGGGGCCGGCACCGGCCCATTGAACTGTTCGGCCAGCCGCACGTAGTCGCGCGCGTCGCGCACCCAGCGCTCATACAGCAGCGGCGCAACGGGGTGCGCCTGAATCTGGTCGATGCCACGCCCGGTCATCACGTCGCCGGCCAGCCAGAGTGTGACGGTGTCCATGGTTTGTCGGGTGACGTCTAGCCCTTGATACACACCAGCGGCTCCAGCCGCGCCACCTTGCGCGCCAGGCCAGCCACATCGGCGGCATCGACGACCGCGTTCACGTCCTTGTAGGCGTCGGGTGCTTCCTCGGCCACGCCGCGCATGGAAGGGCTGCGTATCAGGATGCCGCGTTGCGCCAGCTCATCGACCACCGTGCGCCCGTTCCAGGTCTTGAGGGCCTGATGCCGGCTCATGGCGCGTCCGGCGCCGTGGCAGGCCGACGAAAACGCCAGTGACTCCGAGGCCGTGGTACCCGCCAGCACATAAGAGCCGGTGCCCATCGAGCCGCCAATCAGCACCGGCTGGCCGCTGGCACGCAAAGCCTGCGGCAAGCCGGGGTGGCCGGGGCCCCAGGCCCGTGTGGCGCCCTTGCGGTGCACATAGAGTTCGCGCAGCTGGCCGTCGACCTTGTACGTTTCCAGCTTGCAGGTGTTGTGCGACACGTCATACAGCACCGGCAGTTGCGCCGAGGGCAGCAGTTTGGCAAACACGTCGCGCACCAGTTGCGTCAGGATCTGGCGATTGGCCAGCGCGCAGTTGATGGCCGCACGCATCGCACCGAGGTATTCCTGGCCCAGGTCGGAGCGTATCGGCGCACACGCCAGCTCGCGGTCGGGCAGGATGATGCCGTAGCCCGGCGCGGCTTCAACCATTTTGCGCAGAAATTCGGTGCCGATCTGGTGCCCCAGCCCGCGCGAGCCACAGTGAATCATCAGCACGATGTCGCCTTGGTGCAGGCCGTAGGCGCTGGCAATGGTGTCATCAAACACCGCCGTGACCTCCTGCACCTCCAGGTAATGGTTGCCGCTGCCCAGCGTGCCCATCTCTTCGCGCTGGCGCTTCTTGGCCTGCTCCGAGACGTATTTGGGTTTGGCGTGCAGCATCTGGCCATGCTCTTCGACCCGCTCCAGGTCGGCACTGCTGCCCCAACCCCGCTCGACCGCCCACTTGGCCCCGCCGCTGAGCATGGCGTCCATCTGCACGCTGTTGAGCCGGATCGCCCCGGTGCTGCCGACGCCGGCCGGGATGTGCTCGAACAGCGCTTCGGCCAGCTCGCGCTGCACGGCCATGATGTGTTCGCGGCGCAGCCCGGTGTGCAGGCAGCGCACACCGCACGAGACGTCAAAACCCACGCCGCCGGCCGAGACCACGCCCCCGGCATCGGCATCGAAGGCCGCCACGCCACCGATCGGAAAACCATAACCCCAGTGGGCGTCGGGCATCACATACGAGGCGCCCACAATACCCGGCAGCATGGCCACGTTGACCGCCTGCTCGTAGACCTTGTGGTCCATCGCGCGCACCAGTTCCCGGCTGGCGTAAATCATGGCCGGCACACGCATCTTGCCCTGCGCCGGGATCTCCCAGGCACAGGCGCTGTGTTGTTTCAGGAGCGTCAGATCCATGGCTCAGACATCGACCACGGTTTGCGCCAGCCAGCCACCATCGATGGGTGCCACGCGCAAGGCGGTGTAAGTGGCGCCCTTGACTTCCACCGCCGGCTGATGGCGCTGCACCGAGGTGGGCTCGCCCATGACCTGCGCGTCCAGGTGCGTGCCATTGAGGTCGACATGAAAGCGGCCAAACAGCATGCGCCGCACCGCCATCTCATACACCAGCGCATTGAGCCAGCCGGCGAGCAGCAACTCGTCGTCCGGCGCCTCGCAAGTGATGTGCACGGCCTCAACTGCGGCCACCTGCTGCGGGTCGGTGATCACAGCCGTCAGCGCCAGCGCGGCCTGCTCAAAAGCGCCGGCCTTGGTGACACCAATGCCGCGCACGCCGATGTCGGCGCCATGCTCGAAGTGTTCCCAGTGGTTGTGCATTGCGGTTGTGCCCGGGGCATGCGGTGCACGCCTCACGGGTTCTCTTATCCGCCGCTGTGGCACCTGAGCGTTTGATAATCCGCAAACGCGCTGTCATTGGTCTGCATCAAGCCAGTCCGTCGCCCAGGCCAGCGCCGCCGCCAGATGCGCCAGCGCGGCGTGACTGGGTGGCGTGCCAAGCTCGAAACGCTCGCCACGAATCGCCAGCAGGGTGCAGGACGGCGGCGCCTCGCCGCGCAGATCACAAAACACCTGCATCAGCGCCTGCGGGCTCAAGGCGTGCGTCGTGAAGCTGATGTCCGGCGCGGCGTGCAGTTGCGTCAGCTCGAACGGCGCACGACAACTCAGACTGGCATCGACAAACAACACACGTTGCCTGCCCACCAGATCGAGTGCGTGTTCAATCTGCAACTGGTAGTCGTCGAGGTAGTCCACGGCGGCGGCAGGCGCAGCCAGGGCACGCAGGCGCTCGATGCACAAAGGCCCCAGCGCGTCGTCGCCGCGACTCAGATTACCCCAGCCGAACACCAGCAGCGGCGCCACCGGCGCGGGTGTTGCCGTCATACCGATACGCTTGGCACAGTACCCAGGTCATGGCGGAACTCACCGCTGTGCGACTTGAGGACACGATCGATCAGCGCGCCGTCAAACCCGAGCAGAGTCACCTCCAGCGGCATCTGACCCAGCGCGTGGGTGGCACACGACAGACAGGGGTCGTAAGCGCGGATGGCGACCTCGATGTGGTTGAGCAGGCCTTCGGTCAGCTCGCGCCCGTCCAGGTACTCGCGTGCCACCGATCGCACGGATTCGTTCATGGCCTGGTTGTTGTGGGTGGTCGAGACGATCAGGTTGCACATCGTCACCAGATCGTCGTCGCCGACCTCGTAATGATGGAACAGCGTACCGCGAGGTGCCTCGATCACCCCGACGCCGCCGCGTTGGCGCGGCCCGCTGGCGATCAGCTCGCCGCCCAGGATGTCGGGGTCATCGAGTAGACCCTGGATGACCTCGACGCAATGCAGCATCTCCACCATGCGCGCCCAGTGGTAGGCCAGCGTGGCCTGGATCGGCTCGCCCCGGCCCCAGGCGATGAAGTCCAGGCGCTCACGTTCAGCCAGAGGGCTGGGGATGAAGTCGCAGTTTTGCAGCCGTGCCAGCGGCCCGACCCGGTACCAGCCCAGCTCCGGCCCCAGGCTTTTGAGAAACGGAAACTTCATGTAGGTCCAGGGTTTGACTTCTTCCTCGATCAAACCCAGATAGTCCTGGTCGCTGGCGCCGTCGAACAGGATGACACCCGCCGTGTCGCGCGCCCGCAGCACGCCGTCGTACAGGTCCAGCGCGCCATCCATCCTGACCAGCGACAACAGGTTGGAGCGAAAGCTGCCAAAGCTGTCGTACAGCGCCGGGTTCTGCGCATGTAATTGTTTGGCTATCGCCACCGCTTCTTGCGCCCACGCGAGCATTTGCGCCACATCGCGTTGCAGCAGGGCCCGGTCTTGCGGGCTGACATGCTTGTTGACGCCGCCCGGCACCGAACCGGTGCCATGCACGCGCTTGCCGGCGGTGGCGCGGATCACCTCCTGGCCGAACTTGCGCAGCAGCACACCTTTGCGGGCGATGTCGGGATGGGCCTGCGCCACGCCGACGATGTTGCGCCGGTTCACCTCGGAGTCAAAACCAAACAGCAGGTCGGGCGCGGCCAGGTAAAAGAAATGCAGGGCGTGCGACTGCATCACCTGGCCGTAATGCATCAGGCGGCGGATCTTGTCGGCCGTGGGCGTGACGGGCAAGGCGCCGACCACCCGGTCGAACGCTTTGGACGCCGCCAGGTGGTGCGACACCGGGCAGATGCCGCACAGCCGCTGCACCATCACCGGCACTTCCCAGTAGGGTCGGCCTTCGATGAATTTCTCGAAGCCGCGGAACTCAACGATGTGCAGGCGCACCTGCTGCACGCGGTTGTTCGCGTCCAGTAAGAGCGTGACCTTGCCATGGCCTTCAACCCGTGACACCGGGTCGATGGCGACCCGGCGCAGGCCTTGGGCGACGGCGTCAGGGGCAGCGGTTTCGAGTGAGGTGCTCATACTCGGTCACAGTCAGTCATAGTGGATCAGGCCGTGCCCCAGGTGCGGCGTGCGCCCGGCCATCAGGTCGCTCAAGAAGTGCCAGAAAGCGTCAGCCGAGGGCGGGCAACCGGGCAGGGAGTAGTCCACATGCACCACCTCGCGGATCGGGTGCACTTTGTTCAGCAGCAGCGGCAGTTCGGGGTCATTGGGGATGGCGCCGCCCGCGCTCAGGCCCGGCCGGCTGCGGTAGACCTCAGTCAGCAACTGGCCCAAATCGAGGTGATTGCGCTGCGCCGGCAAACCGCCGGTAATGGCGCAGGCGCCGACTGCCACCAGCGTTTTGCAGTGCGCGCGGAACTCACGCAGCACCAGCACATTCTCGGCATTGCACAGGCCGCCTTCGATCAGGCCGATGTCACATGCCCCGACCTGCTTGATATCGGTCAGCGGCGAGCGGTCGAACTCGATGTGCTCGATCAGATCGAACAGCCGCTCGTCAATATCCAGAAAAGACATGTGGCAGCCAAAACAGCCGGCCAGCGACACGGTGGCGACCTTGAGCTTGCGCGGCGTTTGGGGCATCGCAGTTGCCATCATGTCGCGTCGCCTTCCACCTGCTGCGACACCGGCTTCAAATCGAAACGCCGCTGTCCGATCGGGATCACAAAGCCACGCCGCTTGGGCAGGATCACGCCCACCGGGCAGATATGGGCCGCGCGGTCATCCAGACTCATCGCGGTGTCGCCCAACTGCCCGCTGGCGCTGTTCACCAGCAGGTGGGTGCCAATGCCATAGCCGCCAACGGCAAAGATGTTCTTGCCATCGACCTCGCGGCTGGCGCGCACGCACAACTCGCACAAAATGCAGCGGTTGAAGTCGAGCAGGATGTCGGGGTGGCTGGCGTCCACCGGGCGGTTGGGGTAGAACTCCTCGAAGTGCGGCCCTTCCATGCCCATCTGGTAGGCGGTGGCCTGCAGCAGGCAATGGCCGCTTTTCTCGCAACTGGGGCAAAAGTGGTTGCCCTCAACGAACAGCATCTGCAGCAGCGTCTTGCGCTGGCGGTTCATCTCCGGCGTATTGCTTTCGACCTCCAGCCCGGCCGCCGCTTGCACGGTGCAGGCGGCACCGACGCGGCCATTCACCTTGACGCTGCAGATCCGGCACGAGCCATGCGCCGCAAAGTCCGGGTGCCAGCACAGGTGCGGGATGTAGCGCCCGGCGCGCGTGGCGGCCTGCAAAATGGTCTCCCCGGACGCAAACGGCAGGTCGTCGCCGTCGAGCGAGAAGCTCTGGCTGGGGCTCACGTCATCCGTCATGTGCGGTTCTCCAGGTGCGCGGCGGCGTCGTCGCGACCGGTCATGCGCCGGGCAATCGACAGCTCGGCGTCGAGGTCAAAACCCGGCTCGAAATCGAGCGACTGCAATCGTTGCTCGTAGGCCGGGCGAAACTTCAGCACCGTATCGCGCAAGGAGTTGCAGGCGCTCGCCCCCAGGCCGCAATGGGTGGTGCTGTGCAGCAGGCGATCCAACTCGAACAGCACATCAAGGTCGTCGCCTGAGCCATGGCCGCCCGCGAGCTTGTCCATGCGCTTGACCAGCAAGGCGGTGCCGACCCGGCATGGGGTGCAGAAGCCACAACTCTCGTGGGCAAAAAAATGCGCAAAACCGCGTGCCACCTCGAACATGTCACGCGAGCGGTCAAACACCATGAAGGCGCCCGCCGTCGGCACGTCTTCAAACGCGATGCGGCGCTCGAACTCGTCTGGCGCCAGGCACACGCCGGACGGCCCGCCGACCTGCACCGCCTGCGTGTCGCGCGCGCCGCAGTCCGCCAGCAGGCGGCTCACCGGCGTGCCCAAGGGGTATTCGTACAGGCCCGGGCGGGCGCAGTCGCCCGACACCGAGTGAATCTTGGTGCCGGTCGATTTGGACGTTCCGATGCCGGCCCAGAGCGCGCCGCCGTGCTGCGCGATGTGCGCCACGGCGCAAAAAGTCTCCACGTTGTTGACCAGGGTCGGATGCCCCAGGTAGCCGTGCTCGGCCGGGAATGGCGGGCGGATGCGCGGCGTGCCGCGCTTGCCTTCGAGCGACTCGATCAGCGCCGACTCCTCGCCGCAGACATAGGCGCCGGCGCCGACGTGAATGGCGATGTCGAAATCGAAACCGGCCTGCCCCAGGATGTGGGCGCCCAGCAACTGCTCCGCGCGCCTGCGCTGCAAAACGGCCAGCAAGGGCTCCAGCAGGTAGCGGTATTCGCCCCGCAGGTAAAGAAAACCGCGGCGCGCGCCAAGCACGTGGGCGGCGACGGTCATACCCTCGAACACCGCGTCAGCCTGTCGGCTCAGCAGCACGCGGTCCTTGAAGGTGCCGGGTTCACCTTCGTCGGCATTGCACACCACGATGTGCTCCGTGCCGGGGGCCTGGCGGCACAGCTCCCATTTGAGGCCGGTGGCAAAACCGGCGCCGCCGCGCCCGCGCAAATTGGAGTGCTTGATCTCGGCCAGCGTCGCGTCTGCCCCACGCGCCAGCGCCTGTGCCAACGCAGCCCCCGGCGCGCAAGGCGCGCCAAGCAGCACATCGGCCCGGCGGATGTTGTCCTGCACCTCGAACCACGCGGCGGGCCATTGCGGCACCGGCACGCGCGCGCGGATCAACTCGGCCATGTGCGCCACCCGGGCGGCGTCCAGCCGGGTGAGCACCTGATGGTGGTTGATCAGCAAGGCCGGCCCCTGATCGCACAGCCCGGTGCAGGAGGTCCGCTCCACGCTGACCAAGCCGTCAAAGCTGAGCTGACCGGGTACGACCCCCAGGCGCTGGCACAGATCGGCCAGCAGCACCTCGCTGCCCAGCAGGCGGTCGGTCACGTTGTCGCTGAACAGCACGCGGTAGGCGCCGACCGGCTGGGTGTGCAAGAAGCGGTAAAAACCAGCCACCCCTTGCACCTGCGCCAGCGTCAGGCCGAGCGCGCTGGCGACCTGGCCCAGGGCGTCAGGCGCCAGCCAGCCTTGCAGGGCCTGCAACTCGCGCAGAATCTGCAGCAAGGCATGCGGGTCAGGCGGGTAGCGCGCCAGCAGGCGCTGCAGCTCGGGCGCTGCGGCCAGGGGGGTTTGGCGGTTCGGGCACATGGCTTGAATTTAAACGAACACCGTCTGAAGTCAAGCTGGCCTTGGGCGGCGCTAGCTGCCGGGCTTCTCAAAAACCATGCCGGGCTGCACGTCAAACCCGCGCAGAAACTCGGCCACGCCCAGGCGCTTGCCGCCGGGGCGCTGCAGCTGTGTGATGTTTACTATTGATTTCATAGCTACAACCTCAATACCTGCGGGGGCTACAGCCAGAATTGATCCAAATTCCTTGGAAACGGATGGAACACCCGGTGCGACGTCTGCCAGCCATATCTTCAGCGTTTCACCATTCAAAACCGCCGTGGCACCGGGGAATGGATTGAAGGCACGGATGCGTTGCGCGATCACCGCAGCGGGTTGCGTCCAATCGATGGCCGCCTCGTGTTTTTCAATTTTGTGGGCGTAGGTCACGCCTTGTGCCGCCTGTGCCACCGGCTGCAAACGGCCATGGACCGCCTGCGCCAGCACTTGCAGCATCAGCTGTGCGCCCAGTTCGGCCAGCCGGTCATGCAGGCTGCCGGTGGTGTCGCCCGCCTCGATCGGGATCGCCTGCGCCAGCAGCATGGCGCCGGTGTCGAGCCCGGCGTCCATTTGCATGATGGTCACGCCAGTTTGCGCGTCGCCCGCCTCGATGGCGCGGTGAATCGGTGCCGCGCCCCGCCAGCGCGGCAGCAGCGAAGCGTGAATATTGAAGCAACCGCGGGCGGGCACATCCAGCACCCACTGCGGCAGGATCAGGCCATAGGCGGCCACCACCATGGCATCGGCCTGCGCCGCCACCAGCGCCTCCCGTGCGGCAGCCGCGTCCTCAGGGTATTTGCCATCCAGCCGCAGGCTGCGCGGCTGCGCCAGCGCCAGACCGTGATCCAGCGCGAACTGCTTGACGGCGGAGGCCTGCAGCTTCATGCCGCGCCCGGCGGGCCGGTCCGGCTGTGTCAGCACCAGCGCAATTTCATGCCCGCTAGCGTGCAGCTGTGCCAGCGCGACGCGGGCAAATTCGGGTGTGCCGACAAAGATCAGCCTCACTCACGCTCCTCGCGCTGCGCTTTGAGCATTTTTTTCTTGATCCGGTTGCGCTTGAGCGGCGACAGGTATTCGACAAAAACCTTGCCCAGCAGGTGGTCCATCTCATGCTGGATACACACGGCCAGCAGGCCTTCGGCTTCAATCAGGCGCGACTGGCCCTGAGCGTCCAGCGCCGTCACGGTGACGGCGTCAAAACGCTCGACACCGTCATAAATACCCGGCACCGACAAACAGCCCTCTTCGTTGAGGTGCGTCTCGGCGCTGCTCCAGACCAGTTGCGGGTTGATCAGCACCAGCGGCGCGTCACGTTCTTCAGAGACATCCATCACGATCAGACGCTCGTGCACATTGATCTGGGTCGCCGCCAGGCCAATGCCTTTGGCCTCGTACATGGTTTCCAGCATATCCACGATCAGGGTCTGAACGCGCACATCCACCGTTGACACCGGTTTGGCCACGGTGTGCAGTTTGGGATCGGGATAACAAAGAATTGGAAGTAATGCCATTTAATTAATTGAGGACAGAGCTGGCTCGCTGGGCGTAGCTGCGGTCTGTCCCGCAAAGTCTCAGTTTAGTTGAGGACAGAGCTGGCACGCCTTGAAATGTTGAGGACAGAGCTTGTACGCTTCGCGTCACTTCGGTCTGTCCCGCAAACCTTCAGGCTGCGGCCTGTCCCGCAAGGTTTTGGGATATGTCGCTATTTTCGCTACTTTTGGCGCTGCCGGCAGACGGTAGACCGAGGAAACGTTGCCGGATCAAGGGCTTAAGTGCAAAATCGTGCGTGACTTATCATGTTGTCCTCCAGGCTGGCCAGTCCGCCGCCTGGCGCCCCAACCGCCTGAAACACATTTGCCGTGCAGAACCCTATGACCCAAAACCTGATGCCAAAGTCCACCGCCGCCGCCAAAGTCATGGGGATCACCCTGGCGGTGCTGACCGCCAGCGTGGCCACCGCGCCAACTTGGGCCCAGAATTTTCCGATCACGGCAGGGCAAAAGGCGACCGCGACGCAGGTCGCGCAGGCCGGCGTGCCCTTGAGCGAACTGGCGGCCAACGCCCCCGATGAGTACACCATCAAACGCGGCGACACGTTATGGGCCATCTCCGGCATGTTCCTGAAAAGCGCCTGGCGCTGGCCCGAGTTGTGGGGCATGAATCTGGCTGACATCCGCAACCCCCATCTGATTTACCCGGGGCAAACGCTGTATCTGGAGCGCCAGGGCGGGCGCGCCACCCTGCGCACTCGCCAATCGGGCGCCGATGCGGCGGTGCTGACGACCGTGCGCCTGTCGCCACGCACCCGGATTGAACAGCTGGCCGACAACGCCCTGCCGACGCTCAAAAGCCACTTGATCGAACCGTTTCTGGCCGAGCCGGTGATCGTGGACGAGAACGGCCTGGCCCTGGCGCCGCGCATTGTGGCGGCGCAAGAGGGCCGCGTGCTGCTGACCCGGGGTGACCGGGCCTACGCGCGCGGCCAGGGTGACGCGGTGCTGATCGATGAACCGTCGCAGAAGCAGAAAGCGTACCGGGTGTTTCGCAACGCCACGCCGTTGAAAGACCCGGTCACCGCTGAAATTCTGGGCTATGAAGCGCAGTACGTGGGCAAGGCGCTGCTGGTGCGCGGCGAATCCACCCAGGCCTCGGTTGGCAAGGATGGCAAACCCCGCACCGACATCATCCCGGCCACGATTGACATTGTGGCGGCCAAGGAAGAGATGCGCGTTGGCGACCGGCTGCTGCCCGAGCCACCACAACAGTTGTTGAGCTACGTGCCGCACGCCCCCCAGGGGCCAGTCAACGCCCGCATTGTCTCGGTCTACGGCAGCGCGGTGGTCAACGCAGCGCAGAACCAGGTGGTGGCGATCAATCTGGGCACGCGCGACGGCATCGAAAGCGGGCACGTCCTGGCGATCCTGAAAGACGGTGCGCGCCTGATCGACAAAACCGATGCGGCGCGCCCCGAGCTGAAGCTGCCCGATGAACGCAATGGCCTGCTGATGGTGTTTCGCCCCTTCGAGAAACTCTCGTATGCGCTGGTGCTCGACATCACGGATGGCGTCAAAGTCGGCGACCGGCTGGTCAACCCGCGCTAAGGCAGACTGACACCCCGTTGACGCCAGCACCCCCAAGGTTTCAGTGGAACGCGACGAACTGGCCGCCTGGCTGCGCCTGACGCTCAGCAGCGGCGTCGGCAACGAAGCCGCCCGCCAATTGCTGGTGGCGTTTGGCTTGCCAGCAAAGGTGTTTGAGCAGTCGTCGTCGACGCTGCAGCAGGTGGTGAGCGCCCGGCAGGCCACGGCCCTGCGCGCCGAGCCGCCTGAGCTGGCGCCACTGCTGGAGCAGACCTGGGCCTGGCTGCAGGACACCGGTGTCGGTGGTGCCCGGCGCCAAATCGTGGTGCTGGGGGATGCCAACTACCCGCAATCGCTGCTCAACATCGAAGACCCGCCCCTGATGCTGTACCTGCTGGGTGGCGGTGAATTTGTATCAAATCAGGCTGTAGCCCCCGTCAATAAAGGGCAAGCAGCTACTACTTCAATAGTAAACAAGCTGGCCTTGAGTCTGGCCAACAGCATTGCCGTGGTCGGCAGCCGTAACCCGACCCCCCAAGGCGCGGCCAACGCGCGCCAGTTTGCCAAGGCGCTGGGACTGGCGGGCTTGACCGTGGTCAGCGGACTGGCCCTGGGGGTGGACGGCGCGGCCCACGAGGGTGCGCTCGACAGTCTGGCGCCGGGCTCCGACCGGCTTGCCACGGTGGCCGTGGTGGGCACCGGGCTGGACCGGGTCTACCCCAAAAGACACTTGGCGCTGGCGCACCGCATCGCCCAAAACGGCTTGCTCATCAGCGAGTACCCCTTGGGCACGCCGCCGCTGCCCGCCAATTTTCCCAAGCGCAACCGTCTGATTGCCGGGCTGGCGCAGGCCACGCTGGTGATCGAGGCCGCCCTGAAGTCCGGCTCCCTGATCACCGCGCGGCTCAGCGCCGAACAGGGCAAAGATGTTTTTGCCATTCCCGGCTCGATTCATTCCACGCAGGCGCGCGGTTGCCACGCGCTCATCAAGCAAGGCGCCAAGCTGGTGGAATCGGCGCAGGACGTGCTGGAGGAGATGAAAATTGACAGCGGCCTGGCGCCCGCTCTCGATTCAATAGCTGTTGACGCTTGTTCTGCGGGGGCTACAGGCTCATTTGGCACTCAAACGGCGTTGCTCGATGCGATCGGCTTCGACCCCGTCGGGCTGGACGCCTTGCAGGCGCGCTGCGGCATCGACACCGCCGGCCTGCAAGCGCAGTTGATGACGCTCGAACTCGACGGTCTGCTGGTGCGCCTGCCCGGCGGCCTGTTCCAGCGCATGAGCCGGGGATAGACGCCCGCGCGACGACCCGAGGGGCCAGGTCTGATTTGACGGTCAACTTGTCGCTTAAGCGATCCGCCTTCGGGCTATATTGCACCCATGTTTGAAGTCCTTGTTTTCGTTTACGAGAATTATTGGCATGGCGAGTCCTGCCCTGAACCGGCTGATCTGCAGCAAAAGCTCAGCGCCGTCGGCTTTGATGCCGAGGAAATTCAGGACGCCTTGACCTGGTTGCATGACCTGAGTCTGGCGGCGCGCGAGCAGTCGGTGGCGATAGCGCCAGCCGACGCGGGCCACAGCACCCAAGAAGCATCAAAAACAGATGCCATTGCCCAGTCGCCGCACAGCCTGCGCGTGTACACAGCGGCCGAGCAGAATCACCTGGGTGCGCCCTGTCTGGGCTTTGTCACTTTTCTCGAAAACGCGGGCGCGCTGCCAGGCCCTCTGCGCGAGATCGTGCTGGAGCGCGCCATGGCAGCACCCGCCTACCCCTTGGCGCTGGAAGACTTCAAGGTCATTGTGCTCATGGTGTTCTGGCGTCTGGGCTTGGAGCCCGACGCGCTGATACTCGACGAGCTGTGTGACGACGGCGCGAGCCGGGTGGCCCATTAACCGAGCAGCCGCTCCGGATTGGCTTCGAGCTTGCCCAGGGCATCGCGCGTGGCGCGCACAGTGAGTGTTTCTTCTTCTTGCGGCAGCAACAGACCCGCCTGCAGGTAGGCCGCCAGGCGCCCGGTCTGCATCAGGTAGCAGTGCCCGGTGGACGAAGCAAACAGGTGCAGGTGTTTGCCTTCACTGCGCCAGGCGAACTGCACCTGAGCGAGTTGACCGTTGTGGTCCAGCGAAAACCAGGCTCCCACCTGCAGCTCCTGCGCCCACGCCAGCATCGCCGCACTGGGCTGGGAGCCACCGTCAGTCACTACATCCATTGCTGAGGCGTCGATACCCAGCATCATTTCAATACTCTGGGCGTCCAGCGGCAGGTCGCCCAGGCCGTCATCGGTGACGAAGTTTTCGAGGTGTTCCAGGTGTTCGGCCATGGCCGCAATCTGCTCGCTCCCAATCGCCTGGGTCTTGGACAGGAACGCGTCGGCCAGGGTGTCGCTGACGGTCTGAATATGGCGCTGCTGCTCGGACGGTGCCACGCCCAGCAGCGTCATGCCGGCGCGCAATTTCTGCAGCAATTGCGGCAAATCCGCGATCACACGGGCGCGGTCGTTGCGGTTGGGCTTGGCGCTGGCGGCCCACAGGAGATCGGTGGCGGTTTTTTTGAACGCGAGCGTGTCAGCGTGCTGCGGGCCTTTGCGCACCGCCGCCACCGCCAGCACCTCGGCCCAGACCTTGAACAAAAACTCACGAATCTCGTCGCGCACCGGCATGTCCTTGAGCATGTTGCGCATCTCGATCGTGTACTGGATCGTGAGTGTCTCCTTTTGCTCCACCTGCTGCGCCACGCTAACCGCTTTTTGGGTTGACGCGCGTCCAGTCAGGAATTTGGCCAGGAACTTCTGAAACTCGTCATACACCAGTTGGTACACCCGGCGTCCGGTTTCGGGGTACTGCTCAATCACCTGCACCACCCGCTTGATCTCGGTCTCCACCGCGCTGCCGCTGATGCCGCTGGCGTCAAAACCCATGACACACGACCCCATGCGGTCAATCAACTCGCGCGCCGGATGATTCAGGGTGCCAAAAAAATCCGGCTCGGCCAGCGCCAGCCGCAGCACCGGCATTTGCAGGCGCGCGAACCAGACCCGAATGCTGGGCGGAATGCGTTCCTCCTGCAAGATGGCCTGGAACATCAGGGCCACGATTTCAATAATGGCTTTTTCACTCTTGGTTTCGGCCTTGTTCTTGAGATCGGTGGTTCTGCGCCGCAGCTCGCCCGCCACCCTGACCACCGCCGCCGGACTGTCCTCATCGAGCACCGTGCCAGCGCTGGAATAAACGCCCACCGGCTGGGAACGCATCGCAATCGCCGCTGCCAATGCGGGCGACGGCGGCTCATAGTGCGTGGCTTCAAAATCGCCTGCACCCGAGCCCAGCAACAAGCGCTTGAGTTGGCCCAGCACACCCTGCGCCCGACTGCGGGCCCGCGCCAGCGGTGTGCCGGACGTCATCATGCGGGTCTCCTCGGCCGCGCCGCCAAAAAACCCGGCGGATTGCGGCCTGGCATGACCCGACGGCGCGCCGCCACCGACATGACCACGCTCACTGCCGCCACCCGTGTCAGAGCCCGCCTGCGCCGCCCGACGGCTGGCGGCACCCTCAGGCGCGCCGCGACCGGACACCGGCGATGGCATGGGCGAAGGACCGCTGCGGGGCGCAGCGGACGGGATACGCCTGACGCGATCTTTTAATTCAATCGTCGGCAACACCCCTTGCTTGATCAACAAGGCGTTAGCGTTCGCATAAGCCTGGTTGATTCGCTGCGTCAACAGCGTGCTCGCCACCTCGTTCACCAGGGGCCAGGCCTCGCGGGGCATGCCAGCCAGGGACCACTGTTCGATCATCAACAGCAGCAACACTTCCGGACGAAAAATATCGTGGTCCTGCAGGTCTTGCGTGCCCTCCAGCAGCTTGATGCGCACACGCAGATCATCCAACTCGGCGCTGACTTTTTCCATCACGCTCAAGACCAGCCGGGAGGCCATGATCTTGTCCTCGACCACGTCGGTGCCAACCAGCTCCAGATCACCGTCGGGCGCCCTCTTTGGCGCAGCCGCCGGTGCCTTCAAGGCTGCCTGCCAGGCCGTCAGGGTACCTTCAACCCAGCCCGTCTGGCAGCTCTGGTAAAGCGTCCAGGCGTCGCGCCGGTTTTGCATGTCACGCGAAGGCGCAGCCTCGTTCATCAACTCGGTCAGCCGCTGCCGGGCCGCAACACCCAACTCCACCATGGCACGACCCGCCTCCGCCAGAAAGCGCTTGCGCGTCTCTTGGGCGAGCTGGATGCGTTGCGCCATGGAGGCCTGGGTGGACATGCTTTGATTCTAGTCAGACCAAAACAACGGCGTCGGCACGGAACGATCCGTCACGGCCCGGATGGGCCTGGGCACACGGTTTGATCAAACGGTGGCGCCAGCGTTGGGGTCATTCGGGTCTTCTTCTTTTTTGGCCCCGCCCTTGATCAGGTCTTCGCGCTGGATGCCCAGCCACATGGCAATGGCGGCCGCCACAAAAACCGAAGAGTAGATACCAAACAAAATGCCAATGGTCAGGGCCAGGGCAAAATAGTGCAGCGTGGCGCCCCCGAACAACAACATGGACAACACCATCATCTGGGTTGATCCGTGTGTGATGATGGTCCGGCTGATGGTCGAGGTAATGGCGCTGTCGATGATCTGCATCGTGTTCATCTTGCGATAGCGCCGGAAATTCTCGCGAATCCGGTCAAAAATCACCACCGACTCGTTGACCGAATAACCCAGCACCGCCAGCACGGCGGCCAGCACCGGAAGTGAGAACTCCCACTGGAAAAACGCAAAAAACCCGAGGATGATGACAACGTCGTGCAAATTGGCGATGATCGCCGCCACCGCGAATTTCCATTCAAACCGCAGTGACAGGTACAGCATGATGCCGACCACCACGGAGGCCAGCGCCTTCAGGCCGTCAGCAGCGAGTTCGTCGCCCACCTGCGGACCCACAAATTCGGTGCGGCGCATGACCGCGGTCGCATCCGCCGCCTTGAGTGCGGCCATCACCTGCACACTCTGCTGGGCAGAAGTGACGCCTTTTTGCACCGGCAGACGGATCAGTACATCACGCGCGGTGCCAAAGTTTTGCACCTGGACATCGTTCAAACCGAGCTTGGCCACCGTACTGCGAACCAGGTTCAAGTCAGCCGGCTGCGTGTAGGTCACCTCCATCAAGGTGCCACCGGTGAACTCCACCGACAGATGCAGACCGCGGCTGAACAAAAAGAAAACCGCTGCCAGAAAGGTAATGAGCGACACCACGTTAAAAATGATGGCATGCCGCATGAACGGAATGTCGCGTTTGATTTTGAAGAATTCCATGAATATCTCGCTGTAGTTCGCGCTTATTTCGAGGCCGCCGGCGCATCGGGCTCAGGGCGCCAGATGGTCCCAATGGACACCGTCTTGAGCTTGTTTTGCCGGCCGTACCACAAATTGACCAAGCCTCTGGAGAAGAACACGCCGGAGAACATGCTGGTCAGAATGCCAAGAACGTGCACCACGGCAAAGCCGCGCACCGGACCGGAACCGAAGGTCAACAGGGCCAGCCCTGCAATCAAGGTGGTGACATTGGAATCCAAAATCGTGGCCCAGGCCCGGTCATAGCCAGCGTGGATGGCGGCCTGCGCCGAGGCGCCATTGCGCAGCTCTTCGCGCACCCGCTCGTTGATCAGCACGTTGGCATCAATCGCCATGCCGAGCACCAGCGCCATCGCGGCCATGCCCGGCAGCGTCAAGGTGGCCTGCAGCATCGACAGCATCGCCACCAGCAGCAGCAAATTGACGGCCAGCGAGATACTCGAAAACAGGCCAAACAGCATGTAGTACATGCACATGAAGATGGTCACCGCAATGAAGCCGTAGGTAACGCTGTCAAAGCCCTTGGCGATATTCTCCGCACCCAGGCTTGGGCCGATGGTGGTTTCCTCGATGATTTCCATCGGTGCCGCCAGCGAGCCGGCGCGCAACAGCAAGGCCGTATCGGTGGCTTCCATCGCGGTCATGCGACCTGAAATCTGCACCCGGCCGCCGCCAATCTCCGAGCGGATCACGGGCGCGGTGACCACTTCGCCCTTGCCCTTCTCGAACAGCAAAATCGCCATGCGCTTGCCGACACTTTCACGCGTGACATCGCGGAAAATACGCGCGCCCTTGGCGTCAAGCGTCAGGTTGACCACGGCTTCTTGCGTCTGGCTGTCAAAACCGGGTTGGGCATCGGTCAAGTTTTCACCCGTCAAAATCACCTGTTTTTTCACGATAACGGGCTGGCCACTGCGTTCCAGGAAGCGCTCGGACCCAAACGGTACCGCCGCCGTACCGCCCTCGGCCGCCCGCGCTTCACTGCTTTCATCCACCATGCGCACTTCGAGGGTGGCGGTGCGCCCCAGAATATCTTTCGCCTTGGCGGTGTCCTGCACACCCGGCAACTCCACCACAATCCGGTCCAGGCCCTGCTGCTGGATGACCGGTTCAGACACACCGAGCTCATTGATTCGGTTGTGCAAGGTGGTGATGTTCTGCTTGAGCGCTTGTGTCTGCACCCGCAGCGCCGCCACGGGCTTGATGGAGGCCGTCAGTTTGTAATCGGTACCGTCCAGCGCATCCACCGATTGCAGGTCGGCAAATTGATCCAGCAGGATCTCTTTGGCCGCTTCGAGCGTTTGCGCATCGCGAAAACGCACTTCGATGGTCTGGCCGTTGCGACTGATGCCGCTGTGGCGAACATTTTTCTCGCGCAGGCTGGTACGAATATCCCCGGCCAATGATTCAGCTTTCTTGGTCAACGCCGCTTGCATGTCGACCTGCAACATGAAGTGCACACCACCGCGCAAATCCAGCCCCAGGTACATCGGGAAGGCATTCAGGGCGGTCAACCAGGCCGGGGAGCGCGACAGTAGATTGAGCGCCACCACGTAGCTGGGGTTGGCCGGATCAGGGATCAGGGCTTTTTGAATCGCATCCTTGGCCCTGAGCTGGGTCTCGGTGTTGCCAAAGCGCGCTTTGACCGAGTTGCCGTCCAGCGTCACCATATCAGCGGCCAGGCCTGCTGTCTGCAAGACTGCTTCGACTTGCACTTTTGTGCCGCTGTCGACCTTGACGCCAACCTTGACCGCCGACACCTGCACCGCCGGGGCTTCACCAAAAAAATTGGGCAGGGTGTACACGACCCCCACCACCAGCGCGATCAAGATGATCACGTACTTCCAGACTGGGTAACGATTCATGATCGCGCTTCTCGATGTTGTAACTGCTGCTTACTTGATACTGCCCTTGGGCAAGACCAGCACCACGGCACTGCGCTGAATTTGAACTTCAACGTTGGGTGCCACTTCCAGCGTCAAATAACCCTCGCCCAGCTTGCTGACCTTGCCCAGCATGCCCCCGACGGTGGCGACTTCATCGCCCTTGGCCAGGGCCTCAATCATGGCGCGATGTTCCTTTTGCTTTTTCATCTGCGGGCGGATCATGACGAAATACAAAACCACGAACATCAGCACCAGCGGCAGCATGCTCATGAGTGAAGATTGCATATCGCCGCCAGCGGCGGCAGGGGCGGTTTGGGCGAAGGCTGAAGAAATAAACACGGGTAACTCCAAAATCATTGGTTAAAAAAACAAGATGCACCGCAGTTTTTCACGCCGGCTGGTGTAAAAAAGAGTCAACCGGGCATTGTATGCGGGGCCACGGAGCCCCGAAACCGGGTCATCAACTCTTGCCAATTTTGGCGCGCCGCGCTCAGATGGCGCGCCTTGATGTGTCCAAAACCCCGGATCTGCTCCGGAATACGGGCAATGTCCAGCGCCAGCTGGTAATGCGCCAGCTCGCCTTCACCCGACTGCCCCGCAGACGGGTTGCGGCCCAGCACGCCGAGCAACTCATTGATGCTGGCCTGGTACTCGGTGATCAGGGCGCGCTCCTGGCGACGCTCCTCGGTCTTGCCAAAAATATCCAGCGCCGTGCCGCGCAGGCCCTTGAGCTGAGCCAGCACCTTGAAAGCCAGCAACGTGGCGGGGCCATAGGGCCGCTTTTGCAACTCGCCGCGCGCGTTCTTTTTGGCCAGCAAGGGGGGCGCCAGGTGGTAATGAATCTTGAAATCACCTTCAAACAAGGCGGCTATCCTGGCGTTGAAATCGCTGTGGCTATGCAAACGCGCCACCTCGTACTCATCTTTGTAGGCCATCAACTTGAACAGGTAGCGGGCCACCGCCTCGCTCAAAGCCAGGCTCCCGGGGCCGACCGACTCATCCACACTTTTCACCTTCTGCACAAAGGATTTGTAGCGTTCAGCGTAGGCGCCATTCTGATAATCCGTCAAAAAGGCCACGCGCTTGGCAATCAACGCATCGAGTGAACTGCGCTTGGCAAAAGCCACCACTTGCCCCGGGTTGAGCATCTTGTCAAACGCGACCCCGTCCTGCGCCGCGCGACGACCCCATGCAAACGCGGTCTTGTTTTGCTCGACCGCCACCGCATTGAGCTCGATGGCGCGCAGCAGCGATGCTTGCTGCAGCGGAATCCACCCCTTTTGCCAGGCAAAGCCGAGCAGCATCGGGTTGGTGTAAATGCTGTCGCCCATCAGACGGGTGGCCGCGAGCTCCGTGTTGAATGCGGCCACCGCATCGAGTCCCACTGTTTTGACGATGTCGCTGACGCAGGCCTCGGCCGGGTTTTGCCAGTTGGCGTTTTTGACGAAAGCGGCCGTTGGCGCGGCGTGGGAGTTCAGCGCCACCTGCGTGCGCCCCTTAAGCATGCGCAGCAGGGTTTCCGTGCTGGCCGCCACAACGGGGTCGCAGCCGATGATGAGGTCGGCCCCCGCCATGCCCACACGCGTGGTGCGGATGGCGTCTTGTGAGGCACCAATCAGCACGTGGCTCCAGGTGGCGCCGCCTTTTTGCGCCAGGCCGCCCGCATCTTGCGTCACGATGCCCTTGCCCTCCAGATGCGCCGCCATGCCCAGCAACTGGCCAATGGTGATAACACCGGTGCCGCCGACGCCGGCGACCACGATACCCCAGACCTGATCGGCCTGACCGATCGTCGAAGCCATCGTCGGCTCCGGCAACGTGCCCCATGCCGCATCAAACGGCGACGGTCCCTGGCCCTTTGATTTCTTTTTCAGCTGACCTCCCTCTACCGTGACAAAACTCGGGCAAAACCCCTTGACGCACGAATAGTCCTTGTTGCAAGTACTTTGGTTGATCTGGCGCTTACGGCCAAACTCGGTCTCCAGCGGCTCCACGCTCAGACAGTTGCTCTGCACGCCGCAGTCGCCACAACCCTCACACACCAATTCATTGATGACAACCCGTTTGGCCGGATCGACCAGACTGCCACGCTTGCGCCGGCGCCGTTTTTCGGTGGCACAGGTCTGGTCATAGATGATGACGCTGCATCCCTTGATTTCCCGGAACTCACGCTGGATGCGATCGAGTTCGTCGCGGTGTTCAATGGCAATGCCCTCGGGCAAGCCGGTGATGTGGGCGTACTTGTCCGGCTCGTCCGTCACCACCACTATTTTGATAGCGCCTTCGGCCCGCACGCTCTGGGCAATCTGGACCACGGAGTGTCCTTCGGGGCGCTCGCCAATTTGCTGGCCACCGGTCATGGCAACCGCGTCGTTGTACAAAATCTTGTAGGTGATGCTCACGCCCGCCGCGATGGCCTGGCGAATCGCCATCAGCCCGCTGTGAAAGTAGGTGCCATCGCCCAGGTTGGCAAACACGTGCTTCTCGGTGCTGAAGGGCTGCTGGCCGACCCAGGGCACACCCTCGCCGCCCATCTGGGTAAAGCCCACGGTGGCACGGTCCATCCAGATCGCCATGAAGTGGCAGCCAATGCCCGCCATGGCACGCGAGCCCTCGGGGACTTTGGTCGAGGTGTTGTGCGGGCAGCCGGAGCAGAACCAGGGTTGGCGCTCGGCCCCCTTGACGCTGCTCAATTCAAGCATCTGCATGGCCTGCTCCTTGGCCTGCAGAATAGCCAGTCGGGCGTCGATACGCGCCGTCGTGTCGGCGTCCAGGCCCATTTTCTTCAAGCGCTGGGCGATGGCCCGGGCAATGAGGGCAGGCGACAAGTCGGCATTGGCGCGCAACAGCGTATTGGCACTCGGGTTCGGCATCGACCACTCGCCACCGCTGCCATAGTGGGAGCCTGCCGAGCCGCTGTCAACCTCGTTGAACTTGCCCAGCACGGTGGGCCGAACGTCAGCACGCCAGTTGTACAGCTCTTCCTTCAGCTGGTACTCAATGATCTGGCGCTTTTCTTCCACCACCAGAATTTCCTGCAGGCCGGTGGCAAATTCGCGCGTCAGCTGGGCTTCCAGCGGCCACACTACGCCGACCTTGTGCAAACGGATGCCCAGACGCTGGCAGGTCGCATCGTCCAAACCCAGATCGAGCAAAGCCTGGCGCGTGTCGTTAAAGGCCTTGCCGCTGGCAATCAGGCCAAAACGGTCATTCGGGCCCTCGATCACGTTGTAGTTGAGCCGGTTGGCCCGGACATAGGCCAGCGCCGCGTACCACTTGAAGTCAAACAGGCGCGCCTCTTGCGCCAGGGCTGCATCGGGCCAGCGAATGTGCACACCGCCCGGCGGCATCTCGAAGTCGGTCGGGATCTTGATCTGCACCCGCTCCAAATCAATGATCACGGTGGCGCTGGATTCGACGACCTCCTGAATCGTCTTCATACCGGCCCAGACCCCGGAAAAACGACTCAGGGCAAAGGCATGCAGACCCAGATCCAGAATCTCCTGCACGCTGGCCGGAAAAAACACCGGCGTACCGCAGGCCTTGAAAATATGGTCGCTTTGGTGCGCTGCGGTCGAGCTTTTCGAGATGTGGTCGTCGCCCGCCACGGCGATCACGCCGCCCCACGGCGTGGTGCCCGCCATATTGGCGTGCTTGAAGACGTCGCCGCAGCGGTCCACGCCCGGGCCCTTGCCGTACCAGATGCCAAACACACCATCAAACTTGTTGGAGCCGGGCGGTGCGAAGCCGAGCTGCTGGGTGCCCCACAAGGCGGTGGCGGCCAGTTCTTCATTAACACCAGGCTGGAAAACGATGTTCTTCGCCTTGAGGTGTTTCTCCGCCTTGACCAGTGCCTGATCGTAATTGCCCAGCGGCGAGCCGCGGTAGCCGCTGATGAAACCGGCCGTGTTTTTGCCAAGCAGCTGGTCACGCGCCTGCTGCAACATCGGCAGTTTGATCAGGGCTTGCACGCCACTCATGAAGGCACGACCTTTGTCCAGCGCATATTTGTCGTCCAGCGTGGCACTGGCCAGCGCTTGAGGTAGAAGGTCGGGCAATGAGGCGTTCATGGTTGGCGGGTCTCCAGGCGTGCAGGGTCAACGCGGCGCGGTCGGTGCGCGCTGCGGGGGTCACCGACTGCAAGTCGGAGGCCTCTTTGAAGCGGGAAAGTGTAGGGCAGAGACATTAAACAGCCAAGTCCGTCAGGTCGGATGGCCGCTGGCTGATGTCTGAATCCAGCTGAAATGAACTGAGACACCGCTTACGCCACATACAGCAAGATGCAAATGAAATGGCAGAAGCTGCCGCCCAGCACAAACAGGTGCCAAATGCCGTGGTAATGGCGGCGGCGGTCACCATACACGTAGAAGTAGATGCCCAGGCTGTACACGATGCCTCCCGCCACCAGCCAAACCAGACCGGCCAATGGCATGGCGTGTGTCAATGGCTTGATGGCAATGACCACCAGCCACCCCATCAGCAGGTACAGCATCATTGACAGACGACGCGTGCGCCGGCCCAGCGTCAACTCCTGGGCAATACCAAATAACGCCAGCCCCCAACTCAAACCCAGCAGCGTCCAGCCCCAAGGTCCGCGCAGGGTGACCAGCGCGACCGGCGTATAGGTGCCGGCAATCAGCAGGTAGATGGCGTTGTGGTCGATTTTTTGCAAAATCGCCTTGGCGCGCTGATGCTGGATGCTGTGGTAAATGGTTGAAAAACAATACAGCAGCACGAGTGTCGCGCCATAGATGCTGAAGCTCACCACCTTCCACGGATCGCCTTGCATGACGGCCACCGTGACCAGGATGGACAGGCCAGAGATGGAGAATGCCGAGCCAATCAGGTGGCTGACACTGTTGAATTTTTCGCCGTCGTACACAAAACGTCCTTAAGCCGGGGAGATGACACGGTCCGTGCTGGAGGGTGTAGTTTGCGCCGCTTTGACGGGCGCCGCTGCGGCGCGCTTGCCAGTTGCTTTGGCCGGGGCCTTTGCCGGGGCAAGCATGATTTTTCCTTCACTTTCATGACCCAACCGATGGATCAAGCGATAAGGCAATAACTACCGAGCAATCAACACTTCATTGACCTGAATAACCGGCTCAATGTCCGTGTAGTTTTGCATGTCATTCTGGAGTGTCGCCGCGTGTGGTGTGAATGCCGCCATGAAGCTTTCAACTGCATCGAAATGGTAGTGACACATGGCGACGTAGGTCGCCTCTGTGCCAGGAATTGCGCCTCCAAGTCCGTGCTCCACCGAAACACCTTTAAAGCCGGTGTGAGTACCAAGCAGGTCGATAGCCATTGGCATATGTGTTTGACTGTAATAGCTCAGATCGAATCGTGAGCCCTTGCTGTTCGGATACAAAATGCTGATTTTTACCATCGCTGCCTCGTAGATTGGAAAAGGTGATATCTGGATCATCAGCCTTGTCCCTGGGGGCAGAGTCAAGCTATCGGCAAAACTCGTTCCTGATTCCTATGGGCAAATCCGATTGAGCTCTTCATGAAGCGCCATCAGTTGCTGGTCTTGCGACATGATCTTATTCATGTCATTGCGCAGTTTTTCCCGTTTCCTGGCAATCAGACGGTTCGCTTCCTCTATGGAAAGCTGATTGGTTTTCGCTTTAAGTGCAACCAGGGGTTTCAATTCGGCAAGGCTGAAACCGACAGCCTGAGCACGCCGGATCATATGTACCAGTGACACGTCTTTCAACGAGTAAACGCGGTACTGCCCCTGTCGGCTGGGAACGGGAATAAGGCCCATCGCCTCATACAGGCGAATCGCCTTTGGTGTTGCCCCGCTCAATTTGGCGAGCTTTCCTATGTACATCAGGCGTACCCAACGATCTTCATCGCAGAACCGCAGTGAATCCCGCCTTTTTTCGTGTTCCTCATGATCGTTTTGCCATCGAACCACCAGCCTCATTTGCCCGGCCGGGCTATGACGCGGCCTGCCCCTTCTTCATGGCCAGTGCCGCCTCGTACAAGGCATTGCGCGAGGCGCCCGTGATGTCGGCGGTCAGTTTGACGGCGGTCTTCAAAGGCAGTTCGGCCAACAGCAGTTGGAGGATGCGCTGCTCGGCCCCCGCATCGGCTACCACGGCGGCCGGATGCAGCACCAACACAAACTCGCCGCGGCTGCGGTTGGTGTCGTGTTGCAGCCAGCCGGGAAAATCATGCGCCGCGATGGTGGCGATTTCTTCAAACTGTTTGGTCAGCTCTCGCCCAATCGTGAGCGGTCGCTCGCCCAGCGTGGCCAGCGCCGCAGCCAGCGCTTCAATCCGGTGCGGCGCCTCCAGCAACACCACCGCGCGCGCTTCCTGCGCCAGCGCTTCAATGGCGCTGGCACGTTCGCTCGATTTGGACGACAAGAAACCAACAAAGACAAACCCGCCATGCTGCGCGTCGTCCGCGGCAATGCCCGCCACGCTCAGGGCGGCCGTGACGCTGCTGGCACCGGGCAGTGGCACGATGGGCAGCCCAGCCTGGCGCACGCTGGCGACCAGGCGCGCGCCAGGGTCGCTGACGGCGGGGGTGCCGGCATCGCTCGCGTAGGCCACGCGTTCACCCCGCTGCAGCCGCTCAGTCACCACTTGCGCGGCCTGCGCTTCGTTGTGCTGGTGCACGGCCAGCAATTGCGCATTTGATTTGTCGATACCGTAGGCGCGCAGCAAGGCCTGGGTATGGCGCGTGTCCTCGCAGGCGATGGTGTCGGCCAACTGCAGCACATGCAATGCGCGCAAGGTGATGTCGGCCAGGTTGCCGATCGGCGTGGCCACCACGTAGAGCGCGCCGGGCGGATAATTCTGGCCACCGGCGGCCTCAGACGCGGCGCCCAAAGCAGAGGCATACAAAGAAGCGTAAACAGAAGTCAATGGCAATTCCTCAAATCAAGACCCAGGTCGGCACCAGCAAGCAAGCAGGCGATGCAGCCGAAGAGTCCGCACTGCGCCATCTGCAGCAGGCGGGTCTGCGCCTGCTGGAGCGCAATTATCGGACGCCAGGGCGCGGGGGCGGAGAAATTGACCTGATCATGCGCGCGCCGGATGGCACGACGGTGTTTGTCGAGGTGCGTCAACGCGCCAACGCCAGCCATGGCGGGGCTGCGGCCAGCATCAGCGCCACCAAGCAACGGCGCATTATTTTTGCGGCGCGTCATTATTTGATGCGCTTGCGCGAGCCACCGCCCTGCCGCTTTGATGTGGTGACGCTGGAGCGCGGTGTCATTCAATGGTTGCAAGCGGCCTTTGAGACCTATTGAGCACGGCATAAGAAGGGGCCGGGTATCATCGCGCCTATGCTTGAGCAACGTATTCAACAACACTTTATCGACAGCGCTGACCTGAAATACCAGGCCGCGCCCATTTTGAGCAAACCAATTGCCGCCGCCGTGCAGGCGCTGCTGGCCTGCGTCACCAGCGGAGGCAAAGTGCTGGCCTGCGGCAACGGCGGCTCGGCGGCGGATGCGCAGCATTTTTCGGCCGAATTTGTCGGGCGCTTTGAGCGCGAACGCCCGGAGCTGGCGGCTATCGCGCTGACCACCGACAGTTCCATCCTCACCGCGATTGCCAACGATTACGACTTCAGCGTGATTTTTTCGCGCCAGGTGCGCGCCCTGGGGCAACCCGGCGACGTGTTGCTGGCCATTTCAACCAGCGGCAATTCAGCCAATGTGCTGGCCGCCATTGAGGCCGCGCACGAGCGCGAAATGGTGGTGGTGGGTTTGACCGGACACGGTGGCGGCAAAATGAGCCACGCCCTGCGCGATACCGATGTGCACATTTGTGTGCCCCACGACCGCACCGCGCGCATTCAGGAAGTCCACATTCTGGCGCTGCATTGCATTTGCGACGCAGTGGACGCGCAGCTACTTGGAGATCAAGAAACATGACCATGAAATTTGCAACTCAAAAACTTTTGACCCTCATGGTGCTCAGCGCCAGTTTGGGCGGCACGCTGAGCGCTTGCGCGCCCATCATCATGGGCGGCGCCGTCATGGGCTCGCTGATGGCCACCGACCGCCGTACCACGGGCACACAAATTGAAGACGAGGGCATTGAACTGCACGCGTCCGCCCGCATCCGCGAGAACCTCGGGGACCGGGTCCACGTCAGCGTGACCAGCTACAACCGCCAGGTGCTGTTGACGGGCGAGGTGCCCAACGCACAGGACAAGCAACTGGTGGAACAAGTGGTGTCACGGGTTGAAAATGTGCGCGCCATCGTCAATGAGCTGGCGGTGCTGGGGCACTCCACCCTGACCCAGCGTTCTTCGGACGCGCTGGTGACCGGCAAGGTCAAAGCGGCTTTGATCGACGCCAAGGACCTGTATGCGAACGCCTTCAAGGTGGTGACTGAACGCGGCACCACCTATTTGATGGGACGCGTGACCCAGCGCGAGGCCAACCGGGCCACCGACATTACCCGCGCCACCGGCGGCGTGCAGAAAGTAGTGCGCGTGCTGGAGATCATCAGCGAAGAAGAGCTGCAAAACCTGCTGCCCAAACCGGCCCCGGTTGAGACCAAGAAATAGAGCAATTTCCGACGGGCCGCCCCTAGGAAGCGTGGGGGAACTTCATCTTAGGCGCTTGATCAGGCTCGACGTGTCCCAGCGTTGGCCGCCCATGTGCTGCACGTCGGCATAAAACTGGTCCACCAGCGCGGTGACCGGCAGGCGCGCACCGTTGCGCTTGGCCTCATCGAGCACCAGCCCCAGGTCTTTGCGCATCCAGTCCACCGCAAATCCAAAATCGAACTTGTCGGCCACCATGGTCCTGCCCCGGTTGTCGAGCTGCCAGCTCTGCGCTGCTCCCTTGCCAATCACGTCCAGCACCTGGTTCATGTCAAGACCGGCCTGCTGGCCAAAGGCAATCGCCTCGCTCAAGCCCTGCACCAGCCCGGCAATGCAAATCTGGTTCACCATCTTGGCCAGTTGACCTGCGCCGCTCTCGCCCAGACGCGTAAAGGCCTTGGAAAAGGCCATGGCCACCGGTTGCGCCTTGTCAAACGCGGCCTGATCACCGCCGCACATCACGGTCAACACACCGTTTTGCGCCCCGGCCTGGCCACCCGATACCGGCGCATCAATGAAGTGCAGGCCCATGTCTTTGGCCGCGCGGTACAGCTCGCGCGCCACGCGGGCCGAGGCGGTGGTGTGATCCACAAACACGCTGCCCGGCTCCATCCCGGCAAAGGCGCCATCGACACCCAGGGTGACACTACGCAAGTCATCGTCGTTGCCCACGCAGCAAAAAACGAATTCGGCCTGTTGCGCCGCCAGCCTCGGCGTTTGGGCATGTTTTACGGCTCCAGCCCCCGTGTAATCTGCACACCATGCTACTGATTTAGTAGCGGTTCGGTTGTACACCGTCACCTGGTGACCGGCCTGTGCCAGATGCCCGGCCATCGGATAGCCCATGACGCCCAGGCCCAGAAAGGCGACTTTGCGGGCCGGGGTAGGTTCATATGTTTTGCGAGGTGTGTTGTTCATGGTGGTCTTTAAACGATGGAGAAATTTTCGGTACCGGCGTTCAGGTCCTGGGCTTTGCCGCGATGGCTGTTGAGCTTGATCTGCAGGCGCAGGTCATTGAGTGAATCGGCGTTGCGCAGGGCGTCCTCATAGGTGATCAGGTTGGCTTCGTAGGCGTCGTACAAAGCCTGGTCGAAAGTCTGCATGCCCAGGTTGCGGCTTTTCTTCATGATCTCCTTGATCTCGGAGACTTCGCCCTTGAAGATCATGTCGGAGATGAGCGGCGTGTTGAGCATGATCTCGACCACCGCATAGCGCCCGCGACCATCCTGTTTCGGGATCAGCCGCTGCGACACCAGCGCCTTCAGGTTGAGCGACAAGTCCATCAGCAACTGCGCGCGGCGCTCTTCAGGGAAGAAATTGATGATCCGGTCCAGCGCCTGGTTGGCGCTGTTGGCGTGCAAGGTGGCGAGACACAAATGCCCGGTCTCGGCAAACGCGACCGCATGCTCCATGGTTTCGCGGTCGCGAATCTCGCCCATCAGAATGACATCGGGCGCCTGGCGCAGGGTATTTTTGAGCGCCGCTTCCCAACTGTCGGTGTCGATTCCGACCTCGCGCTGGGTCACCACACAGTTTTTGTGCTGATGCACAAACTCAATCGGGTCTTCAACCGTGATGATGTGACCAAACGAGTTTTCGTTGCGCCAGTCAACCATCGCGGCCAGGGTGGTCGATTTGCCGGAGCCGGTGGCTCCCACCAAAATGCACAAGCCGCGCTTGGCAGAGGCCACTTCCTTGAGTACCGGGGGCACACCCAAACCATCAATGGTAGGCACGCTCAGCGGTATGACCCGCAGCACCAAGCCAACCCGGCCCTGCTGGATAAAGGCGCTGACGCGAAAACGGCCAACACCGGGCGGTGCGATGGCAAAGTTGCACTCTTTGGTGCGTTCAAACTCGGCCACCTGCTTGTCGCTCATGATGGAGCGCGCCAACGACAGGGTATGCGCCGCGGTGAGCGCTTGGGGCGAGACCTTGGTGACCTTGCCGTCCACCTTGATGGCGGGCGGAAAATCGGCCGTGAGGAACAAGTCGCTGCCGTTGCGGCTGATCATCAGCTTGAGCAGATCGTTGATGAATTTGGTGGCTTGATCGCGTTCCATGAGAACACCTCTTTGTTAATTGGGTCGTGGGGGCAGCGCAACACACGCCGTGAGCAGCGTGGGAGCCCTACTTTAGCCGGGGAAATTCTCCGGAATCTTGGCTTTGGAGCGCGCCTCCGACGGACTGATGACGTTGCGTTTGACCAGATCACTCAGGTTCTGATCCAGTGTCTGCATGCCCACACTGTTGCCGGTCTGAATGCTCGAATACATCTGCGCCACCTTGGCCTCACGGATCAAATTGCGGATGGCGCTGGTGCCGAGCATGATCTCGTGCGCCGCGACGCGGCTCTGGCCGTCCTTGGTTTTGCACAGGGTCTGCGAGATCACCGCCTGCAGGGATTCGGACAACATGGCGCGCACCATCTCTTTTTCTTCGGCCGGAAAGACATCAATGATGCGGTCAATGGTCTTGGCGGCGCTGGAGGTATGCAAGGTGCCAAACACCAGGTGGCCGGTTTCGGCGGCGGTCATGGCCAGGCGGATGGTTTCCAGGTCGCGCATTTCGCCCACCAGAATGGCGTCCGGGTCTTCGCGCAGGGCCGAGCGCAGCGCGGCGGCAAAACTGAGTGTGTGGGTGCCAACCTCGCGCTGGTTGACCAGGCATTTTTTGGACTCATGCACAAACTCGATCGGGTCTTCCACCGTCAGGATGTGGCCGAACTCGGTTTCATTGAGAAAATTGACCATGGCCGCCAGGGTGGTCGACTTACCCGAGCCGGTGGGGCCGGTCACCAGCACCAGGCCACGCGGTTTGAGCGCCAGATCGGCAAAAATCTTCGGTGCGTTCAATTGCTCCAAGGTCAGGATTTTGCTCGGGATGGTCCGAAACACCGCACCAGCCCCGCGCTGCTGGTTGTAGGCATTGACCCGAAAGCGGGCCAGCCCTTCAATCTCGAACGAAAAATCGACCTCCAGAAACTCTTCATAGGCTTTACGCTGCGAGTCGTTCATGATGTCGTACACCATGGCATG
>NZ_JBAQMD010000116.1:0-69116 GCF_049302455.1 Rhodoferax ferrireducens
GCCCAGCGCCGATATTGAAGCCTTGATTGCGGCCGATAACGCCTGGGTCAAGGTCGTGCCCAACACGCGCGAGGCAAGTGTGCAACACCTGACACCGGTGGCCGTCACCGGCACGCTGGGCATTCCGGTGGGGCGCATCCGCAAACTCGCCATGGGTCCGCAATATGTGGGAGCGTTCACCATTGGTGACCAGTTGCTATGGGGCGCCGCAGAGCCCCTGCGCCGCATGCTGCGTATTTTGCTGGCCGCCTAAGCACTGATTGAATGCCGTCCAAGGGTTTGCCCTAGCGGCACAAAAAGCAGGTCGTTGTCGCTCGACAACATAGAATCAACATGTGTTTGCTTTGCCTGCCAATGATTCAAAGTTAAGAGCTAGCTTGGCTTGTCAGGTCAGGGCATTGATGCTATGGTGCTTTTCACGTTTTCAGTACCACTGCATTTGTTCACATCATGACGACAAATTTCCCAGCCGCCCGAACACCGGAGTCCACAAATTGATTTCTAAGTCTCATCGTTGGCAAAAAACTGCCATGGCAATTGCGGCTACTGCGCTTTTCAGCCTCTGGGGATCGAATGCGACGGCACTTTCACTGGGTCGAATCTCCGTCCAATCAGCGCTTGGTGAGCCTTTGCGTGCGGAAATTGAAGTTCCGGAAATCAATGCAGAAGAGGCAGCATCGCTCAAGCCATCTATTGCATTGCCGGAGTCCTTTCGGGCGGCCGGACTGGAGTACAACCCTGCCATGGCGGCCATGCAGGTCACGCTTCAAAGACGTGCTGACGGGCGTGCCTACCTTCGTTTGAGCAGCGACCGTGCCATCAACGATCCGTTCGTTGACATGATTCTTGTAGCCAACTGGGCGACCGGTCGCATCGTGCGTGACTACACCCTCTTGTTTGATCCCCCCAGTCTGCGCAAAGCGCCAGCCACTGCACCAACCCCAGCTCAAGTCCCGGCGCAAATTCCAGCCCCGTCGTCGGCCAGCCGGACCACTTCAGCTGCGCCTGCATCTTCGAGACCGATCGCGGGGCCTGCTGTTGAGCCTGGTCAAAGCCCAGTCAAGCCGATCGCACGCCCTGCTGTCGTCAAAACCCAGGACACCGAAGCCCGCTCAGTAACCGTCAATCCCGGCGACACGGCCGGCAAAATAGCGACGGCGACAAAACCAGCTAACGTCTCCCTGGACCAGATGCTGGTGGCCTTGCTGCGCGCCAACCCGGCTGCCTTCATCGGCGACAACGTCAACCGAGTCAAGGCTGGGTCAGTCGTGAACATCCCCACCGCGGCGCAAGCAGAAGCCACGCCGGCCGCAGACGCTCGCCAGATCATCATTGCCCAAAGCAAGGACTTCAACGACTTCCGCAGAAAGCTGGCAGGCGCTGCGCCCAGCGCCCAGGTCGCAAGTGCAGACCGCACAGCGAGCGGCACGGTGCAAGCCCAAGTTGAGGACAAAAAACCCCTCACCGCAGTACCTGATAAATTGACGTTGTCAAAAGGGGCTGTTCAGGGAACGTCAGCTGAAGCTCAGCTGGCCAAAGAGCGCAATGTCAAGGAGGCTGCCGACCGGGCGACTGAAATCGCCAAGAACATCAGTGATCTGGGTAAGTTGGGGGCCGCTTCGAGCGTCGTGGCACCCGCTCTGTCGGCATCCGCTGCGCCAGACGCTGCGTCAAACGCCGCCGGTATCGCATCGGTACAAGCGGTGCCCGCAGCAGCCTCCGCCCCAACGCCGGCCGCTTCGGTAACCCAAAAAGCGCCTGCGATCACTCCCGCTTCTGTGCCCGAACCGGGCCCGCTTGATGATCTGAGCGATAGTCCCTTGGCCCTGTCCGGCGCCCTCGGCTTGATCGCCCTGTTAGTCGCCTTTGGGCTCTACCGCAGAAGGCAGCACAAGAAAGTCGCCTCGGGCGACAGTTCATTTCTGGACAGTCGTTTACAGCCCGACTCATTTTTTGGTGCCAGTGGTGGTGAAAATGTCGACACCAGCGACAATGCGGCCACTGGCTCGTCCATGGTCTACTCGCCCAGCCAGCTTGATGCGGTGGACGATGTTGACCCCGTCGCTGAAGCCGATGTCTACCTCGCCTACGGGCGTGATTTGCAGGCAGAGGAAATCCTGAAGGACGCCTTGGTCAGCAACCCCGGACGTCTCGCGATCCATCAGAAGTTGCTTGAAATTTTCGCCAAGCGGCGTGACTCCAACAACTTTGAAAAGATGGCCACCCAGACCTTCCAGATAACCAAGGGCGAGGGATCGGACTGGGAGCGCGTTTGCCAACTGGGTCTGAGCATTGACCCGAGCAATGCGCTGTACCAACCCGGTGGCCAACCCAATAATCTGGATGGCACGCCATCTCGTCCGATGCCCCTCGACCAGACCGGCGATCTTGCCAGCGACACGGATGCACTGGCAGCACCAGTCATTACTCCCCAGGTTGGCGGTGCGGGAGACCTCGATCTGGACCTCGACTTTTCGCTTGACGAAGAACCCGTCAGTGCCATCAGCGAGACCAAAGCAAGCTACCCCGAACCCACCATCAGCCTGCAGGCGGCCGACGCCCCCCCTGCACTTGATCTGGACTTTGACCTAGCCGAAGCCACGGCACCTTTTGCGACCGCCGAGACGGCTGCAAAAGCCGACGCAGCCGATGGCCCCGATGCCATCGAATTCTCGCTGCCCGATCTGGATACTGCAGACAATGACCAGAGCCAACCGGCTGCGAACAGCGACGATTTCAAACTGCAGGCCGCCAATAGTTTTGGGCTTACCGGCCCGGTGCCCTTGCCCGATTCGGCGCCGCTAGCGCCTCCCGCTCCTGATTTAGGCATGCTGGAATTTGACCTTGGCTCACTGTCCCTTGATCTGGGGGACGAACCGCCAACTGAAGCCAGCGCAACGCCTAGCGCACACGGGTATGAAGACCCGCTGGTCACCAAGCTGGCCCTGGCAGAAGAATTCCGCGCAATTGGTGACGAGGACGGTGCGCGGGCGCTGATTGAAGAAGTGATCTCGGAAGCCTCGGGCGACATGAAGATCAAGGCGCAGCGCGCTCTGAGCAATCTCTGACCCGGCTTCGCTGTCAGGTATTCCCCGAGAACCGCGTTATGAACTCACTGTGAGGCTGGCACTCGGCGTCAGCTACAACGGGCAAGCCTACCAAGGCTGGCAAAGCCAGTTGTCGAGGCAAACCGTGCAGGATCAACTTGAAATGGCACTGAGCAAATTGGCATCGCACCGGGTTTCTACCCTGTGCGCAGGCCGAACAGACGCGGGGGTGCATGGTCTGATGCAGGTGATTCATTTTGATACCCCACTTGATCGCGCCCCCAATTCCTGGGTGCGGGGCACCAATGCTTTTTTGCCGCGCGACATTGCGGTCGAGTGGGCAAAACCCGTGCCCCCTGAATTTCATTGCCGCGCCAGCGCGCTGTCACGCCGCTATGCCTATATTTTGCTGGAATCACCGGTGCGCCCCAGCGTCGATGCGGGCCAGGTCGGTTGGACTTTCAAACCGCTGGAACAGGTAGCCATGCAGCAGGCGGCGAGCCACTTGCTGGGTGAGCACGACTTCAGTTCGTTTCGGGCCTCGGCCTGCCAGGCGCTGTCGCCAGTCAAAATGCTGCAGCGCCTCGACATCTCGCGCCATGGTGCCTGCTGGCGTTTTGAGTTTGAGGCTAACGCCTTTTTGCATCACATGATCCGCAACATCATGGGTTGCCTGATTGCCGTGGGCCAGGGCAAAAAACCTCCCGAGTGGCTCAAAGAGGTGCTGCTGGCGCGCAACCGCGATGTTGCGGCACCAACCTTCTCCCCGCATGGACTCTATTTTCTGGGTCCGCGCTATGCGCCACACTGGGGTTTGCCGGATCGCACCCCTTCCTTTGATCGATTGCCATGAGCCAGACGCCATTACCAAAAAACCACTTGGCACAGCGGACCCGGATCAAGATCTGCGGCCTGACACGCGAACAGGATGTGGACGCCGCCGTGGCCGCAGGCGCGGATGCCATCGGCTTTGTGCTTTATGCCAAAAGCCCGCGCTGTGTGTCACCCGTGCGGGCTGCCGAGCTGGCGCGCCGACTGCCCCCTTTTGTTACACCGGTGCTGTTGTTTGTCAACGAGAGTGCTACAAAAATAGCAGCGGCTTACGCAAGCGTAGCGGGGGCTACAGCCCAATTTCATGGTGATGAAACACCTGAACAGTGTTGGCTGGCGTCCCAGTCAGGGGCGCGCCCCTATTTGCGTGCGGCACGTATTCCACTGGGCGACGCCGCTGGTAGTTTCGATCTCGTAAAATTCGCTCTAGATTATTCTCAGGCCCAAGCCATTTTGCTCGATGCCCATGTGGAGGGCTACGGCGGTGGCGGTCAAACATTCAATTGGTCACTGCTGCCTCCAAACGTCAACGCTCACCTCGTCTTGAGTGGTGGGCTCAACGCTGCCAACGTGACCGCGGGCATCCTGCAGGCACGCCCGCGCTGTAAATCGCTGGCGGTGGATGTGAGCTCGGGGGTGGAAGTGTCCGGCCCCGGCAACAAGGGTATCAAAGACCCCGAAAAGATCAACCAGTTTGTCGCCGCCGTTCGCGCCGCCGACCAACAACTTGCAGAGATGTCAAAACATGTTTGAGTATCAACAACCCGACCCGCGTGGCCACTTCGGCATTTACGGCGGCAGCTTTGTCTCCGAAACGCTGACGCATGCCATCAACGAGCTTAAGGCGGCTTACGCCCAGTACCAGTTTGACCCGGCCTTCGTCGCCGAATTCAACTACGAGCTGGCCCACTTCGTCGGCCGTCCTTCGCCGGTTTACCATGCCGATCGCATGAGCCGGGAACAGGGCGGCGCGCAGATTTTTCTCAAGCGCGAAGACCTGAACCACACCGGCGCCCACAAGATCAACAACACCATCGGCCAGGCCATGCTGGCCAAACGCATGGGCAAACCGCGCGTCATTGCCGAAACCGGCGCCGGCCAGCACGGCGTGGCCACGGCCACCATCTGCGCCCGCTACGGTCTGGAGTGCGTGGTGTACATGGGCAGTGAAGACGTCAAGCGGCAAAGCCCCAATGTGTACCGCATGAATCTGCTGGGCGCCACGGTGGTGCCGGTCGAGAGCGGCAGCCGAACCCTCAAAGATGCCTTGAACGAGGCCATGCGCGACTGGGTTGCCAACGTGGACAATACTTTTTACATCATCGGCACGGTCGCCGGGCCGCACCCCTACCCGATGATGGTGCGCGATTTTCAGAGCGTCATCGGCAAGGAATGCGTGGTGCAAATGCCCGAAATGCTGCAAGCCGCAGGGTGCCATACAACGCAACCCGATGCGGTGGTGGCTTGCGTCGGCGGTGGCTCCAACGCCATGGGCATTTTTCACCCCTATATTGCGCATGAAGCCACACGTCTAATCGGCGTCGAAGCGGCAGGCCTTGGCATGGACAGTGGCAAACACTCGGCGTCTCTGCAACGTGGCAGTCCGGGCGTGCTGCACGGCAACCGCACCTACGTGCTACAGGACGACAACGGGCAGGTGACCGAAACCCACAGCATCAGCGCCGGGCTGGACTACCCTGGCGTCGGCCCGGAACACGCCTTCCTCAAGGACATCGGCCGGGCCGAGTATGTGGGTATCACCGACCAGGAGGCACTGGCCGCCTTTCATTACCTGTGCCGCACCGAAGGCATCATTCCGGCGCTCGAATCGAGCCACGCCGTGGCTTATGCCATGAAGCTGGCGAAGACCATGCGCCCAGACCAGTCGATCCTGGTCAATCTGTCGGGCCGCGGTGACAAGGACATCGGCACCGTGGCCGACCTCAGCCACGCCGACTTTTATTGCCGCCCGAGTTGCAAAGGCCAGTCGGTCAAAGGCGCAGACAACGCGCAGCCCAGCGCCAACCAACAAGTTGTGAAGGTCGCCCAATGAGCCGTATCGCCAACACTTTTGCAGCGTTGAAAGCCCACGGCCGCAAGGCGCTGATTCCCTATGTCACCGCCGGTTTTCCGTTCGCCGACATCACGCCCGAGTTGATGCATGCCATGGTAGCCGGCGGCGCCGATGTGATTGAACTGGGCGTGCCCTTTTCCGACCCCAGTGCCGATGGCCCGGTGATTCAAAAGGCCGGCGACAAAGCACTGGCCGCAGGCATTGGCATGGTGCAGGTGCTGGACATGGTGCGTACCTTTCGCACCCAGGATGCGAGCACACCGGTGGTGCTGATGGGCTACGCTAACCCGGTGGAGCGCTACAACCAGAAGCATGACCGAGGGGACGGCAAGAGCGCTTTTGTGCTTGATGCTGCGGCGGCCGGTGTGGACGGCGTTCTGATTGTCGATTACCCGCCCGAAGAATGCGAAGGCTTTGCCGCCGAGCTCAAAAGTGCGGGGCTGGACCTGATCTTTTTGCTCGCCCCCACCAGTACCGACGAGCGCATGCAGCAGGTCGCGCGGGTGGCGAGCGGCTATGTGTACTACGTCTCGCTCAAGGGCGTCACCGGGTCCGGTGCGCTCGACACCGGTGCCGTCGAGGCGATGTTGCCGCGCATCCGGGCGCATGTGCAGGTGCCGGTCGGTGTCGGCTTTGGCATTCGCGATGCCGCCGCTGCCCGCACCATCGGGCAGGTCGCCGATGCGGTGGTCATCGGGAGCAAAATCATCCAGTTGATTGATGAACAGCCGCGGGACCAGGTGGGCCCGGTAGCGCAAAAATTCTTACGTGAAATCCGCACCGCGCTCGATTCATAATCCTGTGCAAACGATTTGACTTCTCTCACCTCTGACTAGCGGAGAACCGCCATGAGCTGGCTCGAAAAACTACTTCCCCCAAAAATTCAGCAAACCAACCCGGCCGACCGGCGCAGCGTGCCCTCGGGCCTGTGGATCAAGTGCCCGAGTTGCGACAGCGTGCTGTACAAAACCGATCTGGAGCAAAACCAGAACGTCTGCCCCAGCTGCAGCCACCACCACCGGATCGGCGCGCGCACCCGGCTCAATGTCTTTCTGGACAATGAGGGTCGCTATGAAATCGGGCAGGAGGTGCTGCCGGTCGATGCCCTCAAGTTCAAGGACAGCCGCAAGTACCCGGAGCGGCTGAAAGAAGCGCTGGAAAACACCGGCGAGACCGATGCGCTGGTTGTGATCGGCGGCGCGGTGCTGGGCATCGGCGTGGTGGCGGCCTGCTTTGAATTTGAATTCATGGGCGGCAGCATGGGCTCCGTGGTGGGCGAGCGTTTTGTGCGCGGCGTGCATACCGCAATCGAGCAAAAAGTGCCGTTCATCTGTTTCGCATCGACCGGCGGCGCACGCATGCAGGAAGGGCTGCTGAGCCTGATGCAAATGGCCAAAACCAATGCTTCACTGACGCGACTGGCCAAAAAAGGCCTGCCCTTCATCAGCGTGCTGACCGATCCAACCATGGGCGGTGTCAGCGCCGGCTTTGCCTTTTTGGGCGACGTGGTGATTGCCGAGCCGAAGGCGCTGATCGGTTTTGCCGGCCCGCGGGTGATTGAATCCACCATGCGCGTGACCCTGCCCGAAGGCTTTCAACGCGCCGAATTCCTGCAGACCAAAGGCGCGATCGACCTCATCTGTGATCGCCGCGAACTGCGCAAGACCATCGCCAATACCCTGGCCATGTTGACGCGCCAATCAGCGGATGCGGTGAGTTAAAAAATCTAGGGCTGCATGAGGAAAAGACAGTCACAGTCCGCCCTTTGGGGCCTACCGCCGCGCCAGGCCCGAACTTGCCGGATCGCAGGATTTGCACATGCACACTAAACCTTCAGCCAGACACTTTGAACCCCACCAACACGATCGGGTTGAACTGTCGGTCGTGGTGCCGCTTTACAACGAGCGCGAAGTCCTGCCTCTCTTGATTGAGCGCCTCGCCCAGGTGCTGACCCCGCTGGCGATCAGCTACGAATTGGTGCTGGTGGATGACGGCAGCCGCGATGGTAGCGGTGATATTTTGGTGGCGCTGGCCGCGCATGACCCCCACATCAAGGCGGTGCGGCTGAGCCGTAATTTTGGCAAAGAAGCGGCCTTGAGTGCAGGCATGGACCTGTCCAGCGGTGATGCCGTGGTGATTCTGGATGCCGATTTGCAGGACCCTCCCGAACTCATTGGCGTCATGCTGGAGGCGTTTCAAGCGGGTTCAGACATCGTCTGCATGAAGCGCAGTACCCGGGCTGGTGAGTCTTGGGGCAAACGCTTGAGCGCACATCTTTTTTACCGGATCCTCAACCGCATCAGCCATTTCGCGATTCCTGAGGACACTGGAGATTTTCGACTGATGAGTCGGCGCGCCGTCAACGCGCTGAACAACCTGCCCGAGCGCAATCGCTACATGAAAGGCCTGTTTGCGTGGGTCGGGTTTCCGACCCATGTCATCGAATACGACCGCGAAGTGCGCGCCGCCGGCAGCACCAAATGGAATTTTTTCGGGCTGATGGGTTTGGCTTTTGAAGGCATTACCTCTTTTTCAGTGGCCCCGTTGCGCTTGGCCATCAGCTTTGGGATGCTGGCAGCGTTGACGGGCGCGGCCTTTGGTTTGAAAATTGTGTTGGATGCTTTGTGGCATGGCAACGCGGTGAGCGGCTATCCATCCCTGATTGCCGTCATCACTTTTTTGGGTGGTGTGCAACTGCTGTCCATTGGCGTGGTTGGTGAATACGTGGGCAAAACTTATTTGGAAGCCAAACAGCGCCCACTGTATGTGTTGCGCGACGTGGTGCAAAGCCCGCGTGCGCTGAATCCAACCGACGCTGCACAAGAAGCAGCAGCCCGTGAACAAACGCATTAATCTGTGGTGGCTGCTTGGCATTTTGCTCGGCCTGCGTCTGGTGGGCATGGCGATCATGCCCATGACCGGCACATCCGAGCCCCGCTATGCAGAAATGGCCCGACTCATGGCGGTAACAGGCGACTGGATCACTCCCTGGTTTACCCCTGAGCAACCTTTTTGGGGCAAACCCCCGTTCTCTTTCTGGACCGAAGCCCTGGCCTTCAAACTGTTGGGGATTACAGAATTTGCCGTGCGGCTGCCATCTTGGCTGGCAACGCTGGGCAGCATGGGCTTGGTCTTTGTCTATGCCCGCGCCTACTTTGGTGAACGCGTGGCCACGTGGTCGCTGTTGATTTACGCGTCTTGCGCACTGGTGTTCATTGCCTCGGGCGCAGTGCTGACCGATCCCTTTCTGGCCTTGGCGACCACCTGGGCCATGGTGGCTTGGGCGATGGCAGCCAAGTCGCCCAACTGGCCGTGGCGCTACGGTTTTTTTGTCGCACTGGCGCTGGGCCTGTTGGCCAAAGGGCCGCTGATTGGTGTGCTCGTCGCTGGGCCGCTGCTGCCTTCGCTGGTGTTTTACCCCAGCCTGCGTTGCAGCGTCAAAAAAATGCCGTGGGTCACGGGTTTGGCATTGACACTGCTACTGAGCGCACCCTGGTATGCGCTGGCGGAGCTTAAAACTCCCGGTTTTTTGAACTACTTTTTAGTCGGTGAACATTTTTTGCGCTTCATTGAACCGGGTTGGGCTGGCGATTTGTATGGCGTGGCACACAAGCGCGTCAAAGGCGCCATCTGGATTGATGTATTGACTGCCTCTTTTCCGTGGGGCCTGCTGGCACTGGCCATGCTGCTGCGCCAACTGATCAAACCCGCACAACGTGCCGCGCTGTGGAAAAAGCGGCTTGACCCCGACCTGGCCTATCTGCTGGCCTGGGCGTTGTTCACCCCCGTATTTTTTTCTCTCTCAGGAAACATATTGTGGACTTACGTGCTGCCTGCACTGGCAGCCTTTAGCGTGCTGATGGCGCTGGCCCTGCAACAACCCCTTGCAAACACACGCTGGGCGCTCGCCATGCCGGTGACACTGACCCTGCTGATTCCCCTGAGCGTGACCCTGTACATGGTTGTGGGTGCGCTGCAGCCGCAGCGCCTGAAAACCGAAAAATACCTGGTGGCCCACGCCCTGACCCAAATGAATCCTGACGACAAGCTGGTCTACCTTGATAAGGTCCCCTTTTCAGCCACTTTTTACGCCCATGGCCAAGTCAGTGCCATCAGCCTGAATGCCTTAGCCCAGGTGCCAAACTCAGCCGCAGCGCTGTACGTGGGTCTGCCAAAGAAAGATTTGCAGCGGGTTGCAGCCGCTTTGAACACCCCTTTGCAACCTTGCTTTGAAAGCCGGGAACATGTGTTGGTGGTCATCCCACCCAAGCTCCCGCTACTGCCCCAGTAACCACAACGGCAGCGCCCAAGCACAGTCGTTACAAAAAGCTCGGGCCACCATGCTACGCAATTCGGGCTTGCCAAGCACATGACACGCTGCACGCCCAGATCGTGCGAGCGCACCATGCAAGCACAAAGTGCTGCCAAATGGATTGCGTTCAAAAAGCCATCAGTGCGGCGGCCTGCAGGTTTCCCAGCACGATCGAGGCGATCTGCAGCAACAACAGCAGCACCAGTGGCGACAAGTCGATGCCGCCGACCAGGGGCAGCACACGGCGGATCGGCATCAACGGGGGGGCGCACAGCCGCCCAATCACATCCGATATCACCGACTGGGTCGGCACCCAGGACAAGACGGCATACACGATGACCAGGCCGGTCAGGCCCGAGATCGCCAGCCGCACCAGACCAAACGCGGCCAGAATCGGCACCGCAAACAAGCCACCACTGGCCCCCGCGAGCAGCCACAACAACAAGAATTGCACCAGCTCCAGCCCATAGGCCGCCACCAGGCTGGCCAGGTCCCAGCGCCCCGCTGCCGGCACCACACGCCGCAAAGGCAGCACCAGCCAATCGGTCAAGGCAAAGACAAAACGCCCCAGCGGATTGCCTGAGCGGCTTGACATGGGAATGCGCTGGTACTGCATGTAAAGCCGCAGCAAACAGGCCCCGGCCAGCACGCCGGTGGCCACTTCAAGCAACAGGGAAAAAATTTGGTACAACATAAGAACTGAGTTTATAGACTGCCCGAATCATAGCGAGCGGGCGGAGCAACTTAAAATCCTCTATTTTGGCAAGAACACCCGTTACGGTTCTTGCCTTGTCGCCCCACTATTTCTACTGCGCCCTCATGTCAGACCACCCAAGCACCCCAGCCCCCGTCGACGAAAACCAACTGATCCTGGAGCGACGTGACAAGCTCAAAGCCTTGCGCCAACTGCAGGCCGAGGGCAAGGGCGTCGCCTTCCCCAACGATTTCAAGCCGAGCGACCATGCAGCTGACCTGTTTGCCGCCCACGTCGGCCAGACACCGGAAGGCCTGATCGAGCAAGGCGCAACGGCCAAAGTCGCTGGACGCATGATGCTCAAGCGCGTTATGGGCAAGGCCAGTTTTGCCACCCTGCAAGACAGCACGGGGCGCATCCAGCTCTATATCAAGGGGGAGGATGTGGGGGCCGAGGTGTACGCCAGCTTCAAGCACTGGGATTTGGGCGACATCGTGGCCGCAGAGGGCAAGGTTTTCAAGACCAAAACCGGTGAGCTCTCGATTCACGCCAGCAGCTTGCGCCTGCTGACCAAGAGCCTGCGTCCGATGCCCGACAAGTTTCACGGCATGAACGACCAGGAAACGAAATACCGCCAGCGCTATGTCGATTTGATGATGGATGAGACCGCTCGCGCGCGCTTCACGGCCCGCAGCAAAGCGGTCAGCGGCATCCGCGAGTTCATGGTGGCGCACGATTTTCTGGAGGTGGAGACGCCAATGCTGCACCCCATTCCCGGGGGCGCCAACGCCAAGCCTTTCACCACGCACCACAATGCGCTGGACCAGCAAATGTTCCTGCGTATTGCGCCCGAGCTCTACCTCAAGCGCCTGATCGTGGGCGGTTTCGAGCGTGTGTTCGAGATCAACCGCAGCTTTCGCAATGAAGGCATCTCGGTGCGCCACAACCCCGAGTTCACCATGATGGAGTTCTACGCCGCCTACTGGGACTACCAGGACCTGATGACTTTCACCGAAAAGCTGATTCGTGATGCGGCGCAAAAGGCCGTCGGCACCCTGGAGCTGAGCTATGGCGGCCGGGCGGTCGATTTGACTCAGCCGTTTGAACGCCTGACGATTCACGAGGCCATTTGCAAGTTCACCGAAGCCGGTCAAGAGCTCGAAGGCGCGAACCTCGACGGCTGCCTGAAGGTGGACAACGCCGCCTGGCTCATCAATGCACTGCGCAAGTTGGGCCTGACCGAGGGCAAGAACAATCTCTCCACCCGCTCACTGGCCAGCCTGCAGGTGCTGTACTTTGAAGAAACCGTGGAAGAACAACTGTGGCAGCCGACCTTCATCTGCGAGCACCCGGTCGAAATCTCGCCCCTGGCCCGCGCCAGCGACCACAAGCCTGGCGTGACCGAGCGTTTTGAGCTCTACATCACCGGCCGCGAGTTCGGCAACGGATTCAGTGAGCTCAACGACGCCGAAGAGCAAGCCGCCCGCTTTCACGCCCAGGTGGCGGCCAAGGACGACGGCGACGACGAGGCCATGTACTACGACCACGATTTCATTCGCGCGCTGGAATACGGCATGCCGCCCACCGGCGGCTGTGGCGTGGGCCTGGACCGGCTGATGATGCTGCTGACCGACAGCAGCAGCATCCGCGACGTGATCCTGTTCCCGGCGCTGCGCCACGAAGTTTAAGAAAAATCGGCCTCTAGCCCCCGCGAATACTGCATAAGTAGCTATGAATTCAATAGCATCCCATGCGCCCGCCCAGCGCCTGAAGTTTCTGCAGGGCTACCCGGCCGACACGCTGGCGCAGGTGGCCCAACTCATCGCTGACCAGCGGCTGGGCCAGTGGCTGCAGAACAAGTACCCCGATGCCCACGGCGTGCGCACCGACAAGGCGCTGTTTGAGTACGTGCAGGCGCTCAAGGCAAGCTACCTGCGCGGTGCCGAACCTTTGGCCAAGGTCGCGTTCGACAGCAAATTGCAAATCGTGCAGCACGCGCTGGGCACCCACACCACGGTATCGCGCGTGCAGGGCAACAAACTCAAAGCCAAACGCGAAATCCGCATCGCGGCCCTGTTCAAGGACGCACCGCCCGAGTTCCTGACCATGATCAGCGTGCATGAGCTGGCCCACCTCAAGGAGCGCGCCCATGACAAGGCCTTTTACCAACTGTGCTGCCACATGGAGCCGCGCTACCACCAGCTGGAGTTTGAGTTGCGGGTCTATCTGACCCATCTGGACGCCTCGGGGCCGCGTTTGTGGGGGCTGCAAGCTCAGCCCTGCCCCGCGTCATCGGCCTGATCCTCGGCCTCTAGCATCATCGCGCTGATGGACGACAACTTACCCCCCCTCATTGCAGCCCTGCTGGAGCCCAAGCGATATCCAGGTGCGGTGCAGCGGGTTGACTTGGTCCAGACCCATATCTCGTGGGTGCTGCTGGCGGGGGACTTTGCCTACAAGATCAAAAAGCCGGTCAAACTGTCTTTTCTGGACTTCAGCACGCTGGCGCAACGCGAGCGCTACTGTCAGAACGAGTTGCGCCTGAACCGCCGCTTTGCGCCGGACCTCTACCTGGAAGTGCTGGCCATTGGCAACACGCCCCAAGACCCGCAGTGGGGAGGCGCGGGCACGCCGATCGAATACGCCGTCAAGATGCGCCGCTTCGATGAAGCCGGGCGGCTCGACCGGGTCTGTGCCCGCGGTGAACTGCAAGCCTCGCATTTGTCCGATCTGGCCGACACCCTGACCCTTTTTCACCAGGCAGCAAAGGTCGCACCGGTCGAGTCAAGCTTTGGCTCACCGGCACAAATCATCGCGCCGATGCGGGACAATTTCGACGCCCTGACGGACGGCTTGCCCCAGGAGGGCCTGCCAAGCCGGATTGCAGCCTTGCGGGCCTGGACCGAAGCGCAATTTGCGCAACTCACCCCCCTGATGCAAGCGCGCAAGCAAGCCGGGTGGGTGCGTGAATGCCACGGCGATCTGCATCTGGCCAACCTGGTCCTGATCAAGCAGCGGGTACGGATGTTTGACGGCATTGAGTTCAGCGACAGTCTGCGCTGGATTGACGTGGCCAGTGAAGTCGCTTTCACCTATGTTGACCTGCTCGCGCACCAGCAGCCCGGGCTGGCCGACTGGTTTGTCGACGCATACTTGAGCCACACCGGCGACTATGAAGCCGCCCTGCTGCTGCGCTTCTATGCCGTGTACCGGGCCCTGGTGCGGGCCAAGGTGGCGGCCATTCGCACGCGTCAGACCCAGGACGACGGCAGCGCCGCGCTGGCCTATATCGCGCTGGCAGAGCGTCTGATGACGCCGCCCGTGGCCCGCCTGGTGATCACGCACGGACTCTCAGGTTGCGGCAAAACCGTGGCATCAGACAAATTGCTGCAGCACGACCCCCATGCCAGCACGCTGCGCCTGCGCTCGGATGTGGAGCGCAAGCGCCTGTTCGGACTGGCCGGCACCGAGCGCAGCGGCGCGCCGCTGAACGCCGGCATTTACGCCGCCGACGCCCACGGCCGCACCTATGGCCACCTGCGCGAGCAGGCCAGCCGCTTGCTGCGCGCGGGCTGGTCGGTGATTGTGGATGCAACCTTCCTGCGACGGGCCGACCGCGAGGCGTTTCGGGCGCTGGCGCGCGACTGCGGCGTGGCGTTCAGCATTCTGGCGCCGCGAGCTACGCCCGAGCAGTTACGCGAACGCATCCTGGCGCGCACGGCCCTGAGGCAGGATGCGTCCGAGGCGACACTGGACGTGCTGGCGCAGCAGATGCGCACCCTGGAGCCACTCGGGCCGGACGAGGTTTTGGAAATTGAACATCCTGGTACGCCCTGCCCTGGTGCCCGGCCCCTCTAAAGATGATTTGGTAATTAGAAACTGAAAAATCAGTAGTTCCAGTTTCAACGGTTGACCCCCAGAATTCACTCCATTGCACTTTGGCAATGAATCTTGAGGACTCAACCATGACACAGACGTCATCCATTTCCCGCCGCGTTTTCAACGCCGCTGCAGTCACCGTGCTGGCCGGTTCGGCCATCGGTGCCAGCGCCCAGCCCGCCCCGGTCACACTGCTCAACGTGTCTTACGACCCCACCCGAGAGCTCTATGTGGAGTTCAACGCTGCCTTTGCCAAACACTGGAAGGCCAAGACCGGTCAGGACGTAACCATCAAACAATCCCACGGCGGCTCGGGCAAACAGGCGCGTGCCGTGATCGACGGCCTGGAGGCCGACGTGGTCACTCTGGCGCTGGCGGGCGACATCGACGCTGTTCACAAAAACGGCGGCTGGATTCCGGCTGACTGGCAAAAACGTCTGCCGCACAACTCGTCTCCCTACACCTCCACCATCGTGCTGGTCACGCGCCAGGGCAATCCCAAAGGTATCAAGGATTGGGATGATCTGATCAAACCGGGCGTGAGTGTGATCACCCCCAACCCCAAAACCTCCGGCGGTGCGCGCTGGAATTACCTGGCTGCTTGGGAATTTGCCAAACGCAAGTACGGTGGTGATGCCCAGGCCAAGAACTTCATCGCCAAGCTGTATGCGAACGTCCCGGTGCTGGACTCCGGCGCACGCGGCTCGTCCATCACCTTTGCCCAGCGTGGCCAGGGCGACGTGTTCATCAGCTGGGAAAACGAGGCCCACCTGCTGGAAAAAGAATTTGGCGGCAAGGTGGACATCATTTACCCATCCTTGAGCATTCTGGCCGAGCCACCGGTCACCGTGGTGGACAAAAACGTGGACAAGAAAGGCACCCGCACCGTGGCCACCGCCTATCTGGAATACCTGTACACCGATGAAGGCCAGGACATTGCCGACAAGAACTTCTACCGCCCCATCTCCGAGAAGTTCCAGGCCAAGTATGTGAAACAGTTGCCCAAGATCAAGCTATTCACCATCGACGAAGCCTTTGGCGGCTGGACCAAAGCAGCCAAAGACCACTTTGCCGACGGCGCGACCTTCGACCAGATTTACACCAAAAAATAGGTAAACGTTGCCTGTTCGCTGTCACACATCATCTGGACCTGCTGCCGCAAAACGCGCTGGCAGGCAAAACCGTGTTGCCCCTGGCCTCTGGCGGCAGCCCGAATCACCTGCTGGCGTTGGACTATGCGCTGCGCCCGGCATTGCAGGCGCCGTTGACGACGTGCGCAAACCCGCCGCCAAGCTGGGCCGCAAGATGAAGTTTGATGTGCCCCCTGCACGTCATCCCGCGCGACACCAACGATCGGGCCCGGGCTGTGGCGGACGACCTGATCAAGTACCTGGACGAAGCAACGATTGCCAAGGCGCAAGCCAATTTGTCCGGCGGATGCGAAAACGCGGTCACGCTTGACGGTAGGGCGGGCTGTAGTATGATGACCGTCATACAAAATACTGCCAACCAGAAATGCGCTATCCCGCCGACCAAAAGGCCGAAACACACAAGCAAATCGTGGACATTGCCGCCCGGGAGTTCCGCAGCAAGGGACTGCAGGGCATTGGCATCTCCAATCTCATGTCGCAGGTGGGTCTGACACACGGGGGCTTCTATGCCCATTTCAAAGACCGGGATGCACTGGTGGAAGAGGCGGCGGTTTGCGCCGCGAACCATGGTTTTCAGCAACTGATGGCGGCGGCCCAGGCGGCCGCGCCCGGCAAGGAAGTGGCGGCGATGCTGGACTATTACCTGAGCCCTGCGCACCGGGATGAGCCGGGCTTTGGATGTGTGCTCCCCGCACTGGCAGCCGAGATTGCCGGGCAAGCGGACTCCGTGCGCGACGCCTTTACCCAGGCAGCCAAGCAGAACCTGCGCCAGATGGCCCGTTACATGCCCGGTGCGAGTGAGAAGAGCCGGCTCTCGCAGGCCATGATGCTTCTCTCCAGCATGGCCGGAGGCGTGTTGGTCGCGCGGGCCGTCAACGACCCCAAGTTCAGCACGCTATTGCTCGATTCCGTTCGCACCCAGCTCTTGCATTTGTACGGCAGCTGGCTGGACTGAATTCGTTCGCTGCTTTTTTTTGCACCATTAGATGACGATCATCATACAACCCCAGGAGATAAACATGACACTGCCCCGCATACTGGTCACCAGCGCCGCCGGAAACACCGGCTTTCAGACCACAAAACAATTGCTGGAAAAGGGTTTCCCGGTGCGCGCACTGGTGCGCCGCGTGGATGCCCGCAGCGACGCCTTGAAAGCGCTCGGCGCAGAGATACGGGTAGGCAATCTGCAGGACATAGAGGATGTGCGCCAGGCCCTTCGGGATGTGCAACGCGCTTATTTCTGTGCGCCGCTGCTGCGGGGCGGATTGAGTGCCAGTGCCCTTTTTGCCAGCGCCGCGCAAGAGCAGCGGCTTGAGGTCGTCGTGGCCCTGAGCCAATGGCCGGCCGATCCGCGCCATCCCTCCATCCACACGCGCGAAACCTGGCTGTCCGACAAGATGCTGTCGTGGATGCCCGATGTCGATGTGGTCACCGTGAATCCGGGTTGGTTCGCCGACAACTACATGGCCGCCCTGGAGCCGATCGCCCAGTTCGGCATGATGCCCATGCCGCTTGGAGAAGGCATGAATGCGCCACCCTCGAACGAGGATATCGCGCGCGTGATCGTGGCGGCGCTCGTCCACCCGGCCCCGCACATCGGAAAGACCTACCGGCCTACCGGCCCCGTGCTGCTGTCCCCCGAGGACATTGCTGCGACCTATGCGAAGGTTCTTGGGCGGCCGGTCAGGTATGTCAACGCGCCAATCGGGATGTTTACCAAAGTGGCGCGTGCGCTGAACTTTCCGGACTTCACAATTGCCCAGGTGCTGTGGTATCTCGATGACTACCAGCGCAACGCGTTTGCCGTGGGAGCACCGACGCAGGCCGTGCTGGAAGTCACCGGGCAATGGCCGGAAGACTTCGAGACGATTGTTCGCCGCTACGTCGGCCAATCGCCCTGCGCTCAAAGAAACATGGGCGCCCGCCTGCGTGCGCTGGGCAGCATGGTGAAGATCCTGTTGACGCCAGCGCTGAACCCGGCACGCTTCGCACAGTCCAACGATTTTCCCCGTCTCGCCCAAACGGCTTTGGCGGCGGACTCGGCGCAATGGCTCGCCACGCACACGCCGGGCTCGGGCCTGCCGGCGGCACATCTGGTGGCCACCCCCCTGGCGCAATAAGGCGAAAGGGAATGAACATGAACACACTGTTTCTGCTCTTCGCCAGCGCCATGGTTGTGGTCGTGGCCACCGGATTGATGCGTTACCTGCCGCACGCTTACAAGACACCGGCCTTGATCGGATGGGTGACATGGATCACCTACGGCGGCATGCTGAGCTACGCTGGCGTGATTGGCAACGCATCGCTGATGCCGCCGGGGCTTTTCTACCTGCTCGCGCCCATGGTGCTGTTTGTCATGTTCATGGCCCGGTCCCGCCTGGGGTTGACCGTGGCACTGAGCTTTCCGACCTGGCTGCTGATAGGCACGGAATCGTTCCGCCTGGTGGTGGAACTCTTCCTGGACCAGCTGTGGCGCGACGGACAACTGCCCAAGATGATGACGTTCCATGGCGCCAACTTCGATATTCTGATCGGCGCATCGGCACCGCTCATGGCATGGCTGTTGGCATCAAGGAAGATTTCTGACCGGGCTGCACTGGCGTGGAATGTGCTCGGGATCGTCATGCTCGCCAATGTGGCGCTGCGGGGTGTGCTCACCGCCCCCGGGCCACTGCATCTGATCACCGCCGAGGTGCCCAATACGGCCATCGGAACCCTGCCCTTTTCGTACATTCCCGGCCTCATGGTGCCGCTGGCCTTGCTGCTGCATGTGCTGGCCATTCGGGCGCTGCGGCATCGCATGCGCCATCTTTCAGAACCCGCACTCCCTGTCAACGCAGCTTGAACAAGAGAACGCGGCAGCCGATGCCTATTGGCTTATGGAGCGGCAGGATAAAGCGGCTACCAGCCGCCATGCTGCCGCGATGAATGACGCTTTTATATGCGAATTTCGAAATAACCAAATGAAAAACAAGTAGTTTGTGTTTTAAGCAAGTCACCCCACAATGCGACCAACTTCAATTTCAGCTTGCAACGCAAGCACTTGACCATGGTCAGCATCATCATCATTCCTGGCTGGCGCGATTCGCCCGCTGGCCACTGGCAGAGCCTGTGGGCAGACCAGCTACCGGGCGCGGTCCGTGTGCAGCAAGATGACTGGGTGGCACCTTCGCGCAGTGCCTGGGTTGCGTCCATTGCCCGCACGGTGCTGGATCAAACCAAACCGGTGGTGATTGCCGCGCACAGCCTGGGCTGCATTGCCACCGTCCACTTACCACCTGAGGCCAACGCCCGCATCAAGGGTGCACTGCTGGTAGCCCCGGCTGACCCCGAGCGCCGGGGTGTGCTGGCTAACTTTGCCCCAGTGCCGTGCCAGACCCTGCCGTACCACAGCATCATCGTGGCCAGCAACAACGACCCCTATTGCCCGGTCCGCACCGCAGGCGCTTACGCCCGGGCCTGGGGCAGCGAATTTGTACGGCTGCAAAACGCGGGGCACCTCAACCTGGAGGCAGGCTTTGGTCCCTGGCCGCTGGGGCTGGCGCTGCTGCAGTCGCTCATGGGTGAAGCTGTCGCCTTTAAACAGGCTGCTTTGGCCGCCGCCTGACACCCCGCACACACTCTTTTAACTTTCTACAGACGCCAAAGGAAACACCATGAAATTTATGCAAAAAGTGACTCTAGCCCTTGCTGGTATTGCGCTTACAGCTACACAATTTGCAGCAGCTCAAACCCTGCTCAATGCGTCTTACGACGTGTCGCGCGAGTTTTACAAGGACTACAACGCAGCTTTTGTGGCCAATTACAAGAAGACCAAGGGCAAGGATGTCAAGGTGGATCAAGCCCATGGCGGCTCCAGCGCGCAAGCCCGCGCCGTGAACGACGGGCTGGACGCCGATGTGGTCACCATGAACACCACCACCGATGTCGAGTTTCTGGCCAAAAGTGGCATCGTCGCGGCTGACTGGGCCAAGCGTTTCCCCAACAATGCCTCGCCCACCACGTCGACCATGCTGTTTCTGGTGCGCAACGGCAACCCCAAAGGCATCAAGGACTGGAATGACCTGATTCGCCCCGATGTGAAGGTGATCGTGGTCAACCCCAAAACCGGTGGCAATGGCCGCATGGCCTACCTGGCCGCCTGGGGCTATGTGCGCAAAACGGGCGGCACCGACGCGCAAGCGGCTGAGTTTGTGAGCAAGCTGTTCAAAAACGTGCCCGTGCTGGCCAAGGGCGGGCGTGATGCCACCACCATCTTTTTGCAGCGCAACATTGGCGACGTGCTGATCACGTTTGAGTCTGAAGTGGTGTCGGTGGACCGCGAATTTGGCGCCGGCAAGGTGGATGCCGTTCACCCGTCGGTCAGCATCATTGCCGAAAACCCGGTGGCAGTCGTTGAGCGTACCGCGGCCAAGAAAGGCGCCGGCGATTTGGCCAAGGCTTACCTGAACTACCTGTACTCCGACGAAGCGCAAGAAATTGCTGCCAAACACGGCATTCGCCCAAGCAATCAAAAAGTGTTGACCAAATACGCCAGCACCTTCAAACCGTTGCAATTGTTCCCGGTGAGCGAGTACTTTGGCTCGCTCTCTGAAGCGCAAAAGGTTCACTTCAACGACGGCGGCCAGTTCGACAAGATCTATACCGTCAAGTAAGCGTTACACCGCCCTGACTGCCGGACCGCATCCGGCATGACAACCTTTTGATCACGCTTCAATGACCTCTGCCATCCTCTCCCCATCGCCCCTCGCGGGTGGCTTGCCCGCCAAACGCGCCACCCGGCGCGTGCTGCCGGGTTTCAAGCTGACGCTCGGCTACACGCTGTTTTACCTCAGCCTGATCGTGCTGATCCCGCTCTCCGCCCTGCTGTTCAAGACCTTCACCCTGACCTGGGTGGAGTTCTGGGCCGCAGTGGCCAGCCCACGCGTGCTGGCCTCGTACCGGCTGACCTTTGGGGCGTCGTTTGTGGCGGCATTGGTCAACGTGTTTTTTGGCCTGTTGCTGGCCTGGGTACTGGTGCGCTACAGCTTCCCAGGCAAAAAAATCATCGATGCGCTGGTGGACTTGCCATTTGCCCTGCCCACTGCGGTGGCGGGCATTTCACTGACTGCGCTGCTGGCCGGCAATGGCTGGATTGGCCAATACCTGGAGCCGCTGGGCATCCAGTTGGCGTTCAACCGCAACGGCATCGTGATTGCGCTGATCTTCATTGGCCTGCCGTTTGTGGTGCGCACCGTGCAACCGGTGCTGGAAGACGCCGAGAAAGAACTGGAAGAAGCCGCCACCTGCCTGGGCGCCAGCCGCTGGCAGACCTTTCGTTACGTGATTTTCCCGACCATCGCGCCCGCGCTGCTGACCGGTTTTGCCATGGCTTTTGCGCGTGCCATCGGCGAATACGGCTCGGTGATTTTCATTGCCGGCAACATGCCCATGATTTCTGAAATCACGCCGCTGATCATCATCGGCAAGCTCGAACAATACGACTACGCCGGTGCCACCGCCGTGGCCACGGTGATGCTGGGTATTTCGTTTGTCATGCTGCTGATCATCAACGGTCTGCAAGCTTGGCAGCGCCGCCGCTCGGGGGGAAAGACATGAGTGCGCGTGCGGGAACCTCTGAGCCCACTTGGGTACGCGTCTCCTTGATCTCACTGGCACTGGGTTTTGTGCTGCTGTTTTTGCTGCTGCCGCTGGCCGCAGTGTTCACCGAGGCGCTGCGCAAAGGCCTGCCTGCCGCACTGGAAGCCTTGCGCGAACCCGATGCCTGGAGTGCCATCAGGTTGACGCTCATCACCGCTGCCGTGGCGGTGCCGCTGAACCTGGTGTTTGGTGTGGCAGCCGCCTGGGCCGTGGCCAAGTACGAGTTCAAGGGTAAAGCGTTCTTGACCACGCTGATCGACCTGCCATTTTCCGTGTCGCCGGTGGTGGCGGGCCTGATTTACGTGTTGATGTTTGGCGCGCAGGGCTGGATCGGGCCGTGGCTGGCTGAGCACGACATCAAAATTGTGTTTGCCGTGCCGGGCATCATTTTGGCCACGATTTTTGTCACCTTTCCCTTCATCGCGCGGGAGTTGATTCCGCTGATGCAGGCGCAAGGCACCGAAGAAGAGCAAGCGGCCATCGTGCTGGGCGCCACCGGCTGGCAAACCTTCTGGCATGTGACGCTGCCCAACATCAAGTGGGGGCTGGTTTATGGCGTGATCTTGTGCAACGCCCGCGCCATGGGCGAGTTTGGCGCGGTGTCGGTGGTCTCAGGCCACATCCGCGGCCAGACCAACACGCTGCCGCTGCATGTGGAGATTTTGTACAACGAATACCAGTCGGTAGCGGCTTTTGCCGTGGCCTCGCTGCTGGCACTGCTGGCGGTGCTGACGCTGTTGATCAAGTCGGTGGTGGAGTGGCAGTTTGAACGCGACATGAAGGCGGCGGCTGCGTTGCCGCCTGAACGTCCTGTCGCTTGAGTTGATTGCTGAATTTTTGACGCTAATTTAGTTATGTCTTGTTCTGCCCCCACTCACTCCCCCCGCCCTCTCTCGCCCCGCCGGGCGAAAGAGGGAGCTAACCGCCACATTTGGCCGCGTGTTTTTAGGTGGGACGTACACGCGCCATTTGACGTTGATCAAGCCATGAATTTGATCGGGCTGTTCATGGGTTGCAGTCACTTCGAGGCCAGCGCGCAGGCAAAGACCAATTTCCAACCTTCAAACACATGGCCAAATGAGGCCCCCCTCTTTCGCCCGGCGGGGCGAGAGAGGGGTTGGGGGAGTGAGTGGGGGAAGCAACGAAAAAAAGCGATTAACTTAGATATAAAAAACGTACTGAATTAAACAAAATGAGCATAGAAATCCGCAACGTCAGCAAAGACTTTGGCACCTTCCACGCCCTGCGCAGCGTCAACCTGGACATCGAATCCGGTGAACTGGTGGCGCTTCTCGGCCCCTCAGGCTGCGGCAAAACAACGCTGTTGCGCATCATCGCCGGACTGGAAACCGCCGACCAGGGCCACATCGTGGTCAATGGCGCAGACACGACGACCAAGCATGTGCGCGAGCGCAACGTGGGCTTCGTGTTTCAGCACTACGCCTTGTTTCGCCACATGAGCGTGTTTGACAACGTGGCCTTTGGCCTGCGCATGAAGCCCAAGGCAACGCGCCCCGCAGAGGCCGTGATCAAGCAAAAAGTGCATGAGCTGCTGGGTCTGGTGCAGCTCGACTGGCTGGCGGACCGCTACCCGTCACAACTCTCCGGCGGGCAGCGCCAGCGCATTGCCCTGGCGCGCGCGCTCGCTGTGGAACCCGAGGTGCTGCTGCTCGATGAGCCCTTTGGCGCGCTCGATGCCAAGGTGCGCAAGGAGTTGCGCCGCTGGCTGCGCCGCCTGCATGACGACTTGCACGTCACCAGCATTTTTGTCACCCATGACCAGGAAGAAGCGCTGGAAGTGGCCGACCGGGTGGTGCTGATGAACAGCGGCCAAGTGGAGCAAATTGGCTCGCCGCAAGAGGTGTGGGACCACCCGGCAAGCCCCTTTGTCTATGGCTTCTTGGGCGACGTGAACCTGTTTCACGGTCGCGCCCATGAGGGCGAAATGCTCATCGGCGAAGACCAGCACGGCCTGCGCCTGGCCAGCCCTGAGCACAGCGATGTGCAGGACAGCAAAGCCTTTGCCTACGTGCGCCCGCATGATCTGGATGTGCAGCGCTACGTGGTGGGCTTGAACGCGGCAGACCAGCCGCGCGGCATTGTGGCCAAGCTGACCCGCGCGATGGTGATTGGACCGATTGCCCGGCTGGAGCTGCTGCCGCTGGATGCATCAGCAGCCGGCAGCGGCGACATCATTGAGGCGCAAATCCCGGCCCAGCATTACCGGGAACTCGATTTCAAGGAAGGCGACACGCTGGTGCTGACGCCACGCAAGGCAAGGGTGTTTGTGGCCTAATGATTACCTTTTCAACCCTTGCGCAGCGGCTTGAGCAAGTCGTTGAGTCCGTTGTGGTCAATCTCATGCATCAGGGCCAGCAGCCGCCCGATTTCACCCTTGGGCACACCTTCGCGCACAAACCAGCGCAGGTAGTCGCCCGGCAGGTCGGCAATGATCCGGCCTTTGTATTTACCAAACGGCATGCTTCGCGTCACCAGCAATTGCAGGTCTTGCGGCTGCATGCTCAGCCCCCTGCCCGCTTGACCACAAAGCCCTGGCTCTTGAGCATTTCCATCACGCGCACGCAGTGGTCACCCTGCACTTCAATCACCCCCTCCTTGACCGTCCCGCCCGAACCACAGGCCGTTTTGAGCTGTTTGCCCAGGGCGGCCAGCGCCGGCGGCTCCAGCGCCAGGCCACGCACCAGGGTCACGCCCTTGCCCGCGCGGCCCTTGGTTTCACGCGATACGCGCACCACGCCATCTGACGGCGCCGCAGCCACGGTAGCGCTGCAACGGCAACTGGCCACGGGCAAGCGGCACTGCGGACACATGCGCCCGCTGTCGGTGCTGTAGACCAGGCCCCCGCTGGTTGATCTGGACTTCATGAATGAATCGGCCTCGGTAAAGTCATGATGGATGGACGATAGGTCGCTCGGTCATGGCGCTGGATGGACCCGCTTGACGGGCAGCAGGAACCACGCAAAAGCGAGCCCCTGCACCAGCAGCAGCGCGGCGAACGTGAGTCGAAAGGCAGCAGCGCGACTCATGCCACCGGCGAAGCCGTCCACGGCGGCGCCAATACCCCATTGCAGGCCAAAGGCGCCGACGAAAACGAGCAGGTTGAGGGCGGTATTGACCCGCCCGGCCAGCGCCACCGGGAAGGCCGCGCTGAGCTGCGAATAAGCGATATTGCTCAGGCTGAACGACACGCCGAGCAGCGGCCAGAGCCAGGCCGGGCGGGTGAGGTCAAGAATGATGGCCAGCTCGGTCACCAGCGCCAGGCCCATGCCGACGCTCAGCAGCGTCATCGGCGCAATGCCGCGGCGGGCCAACCAACCCGAGCAGGTGGCCACGAAGAGGAAGCCGGCCAGCATGGCCAGCGCCAGCAAGAACAGCACACCGGCGGCATCGGTGCGCGTTACGCCGTTGACCTCCATCAGCCAGGGCATCGCCCACAGGCCCTGGATCGCCATGAAGCCACCAGAAACCAGGCAACCCTGCGGCGCAAACCGCCAGAACGTGCGGTCACAGAAGATGGCGCGCAGGGTGCGCAGCTGCTGAACGAAGGGCTCGCGCTCTGTACCCGCGGCATGGTCGGGCACCGTCAGCAGAAAACCCGCCGTCAGCACCAGCAAACCGGCGCAAAGAAAGAACACGCCGCGCCAGCCCAGCAACGGCAGCGCGGCCTCCACCGGCACACTGGCCGACAGCGCGCCCAGACCACCGGCGACCATGATGGTGGCCGTCAACGACGGCAGCCGCTCGACCGGGAACCACTGGCTGAAGGCCTTGAAACTGGCCATCAGGCAGGCCGAGACGCCCAGGCCGATCAGCGCACGGGCCAGCACCAGCACGCCGATCGTCGTCCCCAGGCCGAACAGCGCGCAGCCCGCGGCGGCCACCAGCAGCAGCGCCGCTTCGACCCGGCGCGGGCCAAAGCGGTCGAGCAGCAGACCCAGCGGCAGTTGAAACAGGCCAAAGGCGAGCAGATAGGCAGAGGTCAGCAGACCCAGGCCGGTGGCCGTCATGTCCAGTTCGTGCATCAACTCGGGCGCGATCACGGCGTTGACGCTGCGCAGTCCATACGACAAGAAATAGCCAAGGGCATAGGCCGGAACCAGGCGAAACCAAAGGCGCGGGGGGTGATTCATGGCGGCCATTGTCGCGGAAACCGACGGCCGCACTGTCGGTCGCCGCGCAGCCGGGATGGGCCAAGCTTGCCAGGCTTGCCGCCGGCTGCTGTCGTCTTGAATAAAGCTATATTTTTAATAGCTACTCACAAAGAATGCACGCGGGCAACGTGCCAAAATGGCTCATAAGCAAAGCGATTGTCAGGAGTTCTTCGTATGTCACGTCCCCAAGTGTGGGCGACCAAGGTCGCCGCCCTGATTCAAGCAGGCAACAGTTCGGCCGCGCTGGCACAGATCAAAGTCGCCCCCACGGTGAAGGATTTGCAGCAACTGCGCGTCCTCCTCTCCCAAGCCAAACTACTGGCGCAGCACCCCAACATCGATGCCGCAACCACCGACATGATCGCGGCGCCGCGGCTGCACCGCTCCCCCTAGGGCACCAGCGTCAGCGCATGTATGTAATCGGGGCGCAGCATCAAGTCATCCCATGGCAGCGCGGGCGTTTGTGGCAAGAGCGCGCGGCGGCGCTCTTCGCTGGCCTCCGAGGGCTGCCAGGCGCCTTTGAGCTGCGCCTCGGTCAGCCCGTTGATCCAGGCGTCCAGCGCGCCGCCAGCGCCCTCGCTGCTGGCGGGCGACTGGTTGCACAGCAACACCAGGTCACAACCCGCGTTCAATGCCGCCACCGCCGCCTGGGTGTAGCTGACCGGCTCGCCGTCGAGCAGACGCGCGCCGGCCATCGACAGGTCGTCACTGAAGATGGCACCGCCAAAGCCCAGTTGGCCGCGCAGGATGTCGTTCAACCATTTGCTTGAGAAACCCGCTGGCCGCGCATCGACCTTGGGGTAGATCACATGCGCGGGCATGACACTGCTCAGCGTGGTGTTCAGCCAGCCATAGGGCGCGGCGTCGTCAGCCAGGATCGCTTTCAGGCTGCGCTTGTCCACGGGAACGGCGCTGTGGGAGTCGGCTGCTACGCTGCCATGACCCGGAAAGTGTTTGCCGCAATTGGCCATGCCGCTCATGCACAGACCGTGCATCAGGCTTTTGGCCAGCAGACTCACCACGCGCGGGTCACGATGGAAAGCGCGGTCGCCGATGACACTGCTGGCACCAAAATCAAGGTCCAGCACCGGCGTGAAGCTGAAGTCGACACCACAGGCCCGCAACTCAGACCCCAGCACAAAACCGCAGGCGCTGGCGGCGTTGGTGGCACGCATGGCACCACTGCCCTGTCCGCCTTTTTTATCGTTCATCCATAGCTCGCCCAAAGCCCGCATGGGCGGCAAATGGGTAAACCCATCGGTCTTGAAGCGCTGCACACGGCCGCCTTCGTGGTCAACACAGATCAGCAAGTCACGCCGCACTTTTTTGATGTCGCGGCACAACTGGGTCAGCTGGGCGCGGCTCTGCCAGTTGCGGGCAAACAGGATGATGCCCCCCACCAAGGGGTGTTGCAGGCGCTGGCGGTCAATGCGGGACAGGCTCAAGCCCGCAATGTCAATGATGAGAGGCGCATGTTGGGTCATCGGGAAACCTTTGGTAGAAAATAATGCTATATGTTTAATAGCTACTTACGTATATTAGACGGGGGCTAGAGGCCAATTTCTTATAAACTTTCGACCACACAGAAGCTGGCAGCGTAGTCGGTTTCATCGGTCACACTCACATGGGCGCTTAAGGCCCGCGCGTCAAACCAGTCTTTCAAGGCGCCATGCAGCACGATGGTGGGCTTGCCGCTGGCCAAGTTGCCAACTTCGCACGAGCGCCAGGTCATGGGCATCGTCAGCCCCAAGCCAATGGCTTTGCTGAAGGCCTCCTTGGCACTGAAACGAGTCGCCAGAAAACGCACGCCGCGTTCCGGCCAGCGCACGCTACGCGCTTGCCAAGTGGCAAATTCAGCGTCGCTGAGAATCTTCAGCGCAAAGCGCTCGCCGTGGCGCGCGAGACTGGCGCGGATGCGGCGCACGTCGCAAATGTCGGTGCCAATGCCGTAGATCACGACCGGCCCTGGTCGATGCAGCGCAGGTAGGCCTGCACCGTGGCGCAGTAGCCCAGCTCCAGCGCGTCGGCAATCAGGGCATGGCCGATTGACACTTCGGCGACGCCCGGCACGGCTTGAATGAAAGCGGCGAGGTTGTCGCGGTTCAGGTCATGGCCGGCGTTGACGCCCAGCCCGGCGTCCAGCGCGGCTTGCGCCGCCTGGGCAAAGCGCGCAAGTTGCGCGTCCTGTTGCGGCGTGCCCCAAGCGGCGGCATAGGGCTCGGTGTAGAGCTCAACACGGTCGGCCCCTACCGCGCGTGCCGCCGCCATGGCGGTCGGGTCGGCATCCATGAACAGACTGACACGCAGGCCCCAGGCATGGGCTTGATCGATCAAGGGCCGCAGGCGCTGCGCGTCAAACGGGAAATTCCAGCCGTGGTCGCTGGTGAATTGACCCTCTGAATCGGGCACAAAGGTCACCTGGTGCACCGGCAGTTTTTTCTCAACCAGACCATGCACCACGTCCATCAAATTGTGCAGCGGGTTGCCTTCGATATTGAATTCACGGTCCGGCCAGGCTTGCATCAACAGCGCCAGATCCCGCACATCGTCGGTGCGGATATGGCGCTCGTCCGGCCGGGGATGCACCGTGATGCCGTGGGCGCCGGCCTGCAGACACAAGGTGGCCGCCCGCGTCACGCTGGGGATGCCCAGGTGGCGCGTGTTGCGCACCAGCGCCACTTTGTTGAGGTTGACTGAAAGCTTGGTGGTCATAGCTAAAGGGATTGCAGGTCGATCATCATTTGCCGCGTGCGCAGGGTCTGCACCCCGCAATGGTAATTCAGCAGCGTGCGAAGTTGCGGTTTGAGTTGCGTCATCACTTCCGAACAGGCGCGCAGCGTGGTGGTAAACGGTGCCGAGTCGGCCAGCGACTGCTGCAGCGTGACCCATTGGGCGCCGCTCAGGCTGGCCCGATCAGCGTCATTGGTCTGACGCAAACCGCCCTCGGGCACCAGGCTGTAGCGGCTCTGTGGGTCGAGTGCCAACAGCGTCATGGTCTGCGCATCCAGCAGGGGCAACAAGCCGATCTCGCGCAGCAGCAACAGCTCAAAGGCGCGCAAGGCCGACTGCAAAACCTCGCCATGCTCGGAGGCGATCACCTGCACCACCTGGGAATAGACGTCAAACAAGCGGGTGTGCGGGTCGTCGCGCGCCAGCAGTGTCAACAACAGTTCATTGAGGTACAGACCGGACATCAACGCGTCGCCGGTCGGCATGACGTGGCCGCCCTGCCACTCGGCAGCTTTCAAGGTGCGAATTTCGGCATCGCCGCCAAAGGCCACATGCAAGGGCTGCAAAGGCAACAGAATCGGGCGAAAACTGGAGCTGGGCCGCTTGACGCCCTTGGCCACCAGAGCAATGCGGCCATGGTGGCGGGTGAACACCTCCAGAATCAGGCTCGACTCACTCCAGTCATAGCGGTGCAGGACGTAAGCGGGTTCGTCAGAGATGCGTTGGGTCGCCACGGGGGGATCAGCAGATCACTGGTAGCCGAACGAGCGCACCCGCGCTTCATCGTCGGCCCAACCGGAGCGCACTTTGACCCACATTTCGATGAACACCTTGCAGTCCAGCGCTTTCTCCAGCTCCACGCGGGTTTCCATGCCGATGCGCTTGATGCGCTCGCCCTTGTCGCCAATCACCATGGCTTTGTGCGTGTCACGCTCGACCACGATGGTGGCGGCAATCCGGAGCAGGCGCTTTTGCTTGCCGCGACCAGCCTCTTCCTCGAACTTGTCGATCACCACTGTGGAGGTGTAGGGCAACTCATCGCCGGTCAGGCGGAACAGCTTTTCGCGCACCGTCTCGCTGGCCAGGAATTTCTCGCTGCGGTCGGTCAACTCGTCTTCGGCGTACCACCAGGCTTGCTCGGGCAGGTATTTTTCGCAGATGCCCAGCATGCGCTCGATGTCCTTGGCGTTCTTGGCCGACATCGGCACGAACTCGGCAAATTTGTGGCGCTGTTGCATTTCCTGCAGCCACGGCGCGATGTCGGCGCGGCGCGTGACCTGATCGAGCTTGTTGGCCACCAGCAGGGTCGGAATGTCCTTACTTAGCAGCGCCAGCACCTTGGCATCGGCCTGGTTGAACATGCCGGCCTCCACCACGAACAGAATCAGGTCCACGTCGCCGACCGCGCCGAGCACGGTTTTGTTGAGCGAGCGGTTCAGGGGGTTGTTGTGCCGCGTCTGGAAGCCCGGCGTATCGACAAACACAAACTGCGTCGCGCCCTGGCTATGAATGCCGGTGATGCGGTGGCGCGTGGTTTGCGCCTTGCGCGAGGTGATGCTGATCTTTTGGCCGACCAGCGCATTCATCAAAGTCGATTTACCGACGTTGGGTTTGCCGACGATGGCGATCAAGCCGCAGCGCTGACCTGCCACCGGCGTCCCCGCCGCACCCACGCGCATGCTCTTGAGCATGCTTTCTATATCATTCTGGCCTTCAGCCCCCGCCGTTATTGCATCAGAAGCTACTGATTCAGTAGCAGATGATTTGGCGACATCCAATTTCTTGGGTTTTGGTGTTTTAACAGTAGTTTTTGAAGCGGTCATTGCGCGGCCTTTGCCTTGAGTGTTTGCAGCATCGCAGCAGCTGCGGCCTGTTCGCCGGCACGACGGGAGCCGCCGATGCCACGTTCCAGAAAATTGAGTTCGACAATTTCGCACTCGACGTCAAACGTCTGCTTGTGCGCCGCCCCCAGGGTGGCAACCACCCGGTACAGCGGCAGGTTCATCTTGCGCCCTTGCAACCATTCCTGCAATTCGGTCTTCGGGTCTTTGCCAATGGCCTCCATGTCGGATTTGATTTCAACCGCCTGGAACAGGCGCCGCACCAAGCCTTGTGCCACGGCAAAACCGGCATCCAGATAAACCGCCCCAATGACAGCCTCCAGCGCGTCAGCCAGGATGGAAGGCCGCTTATGTCCGCCCGAGCGGGCCTCGCCTTCGCCCAGTCGAATGACCTCAGGCAAACCCAAGCCCAGCGCCAAATGATGCAGCGTATCTTGCTTGACCAGATTGGCACGCACACGCGACAAATCGCCCTCCGGCAGCGTGCTCAGGCGCTCGTACAGCAGGTCAGCCACAGCCAGACCCAGCACCGAGTCGCCCAGAAACTCCAGCCGTTCATTGTGATCAAGTGAAAAACTGCGATGGGTGAGTGCGCGCGTCAACAAACCCGGGTTGGAAAACTCATGCTGCAAGCGAGCCTGCAGCGCCATCAAACCATTATTCAAACCCACACCTCTTAGCGAACACTTTAGCGGGAACGTCCGGCATATTTAAGCGTCAGGTAGCCGGGACCGGCGAGGTGAATCTCGCGCTGGTAGGAAAAACTGACGACGATCTTGTCGTTCTCCTTGGTGACCTCCAGGTCCTTGCCACTCAGGGAACTGATGTTGTCGACCGCTGCCGCCTTGTCAAAAATACTGCGCACCTCGGCCACCGAATTGCCTTCACTGGCCTTGTTCGCCGCTTTGAGAACCGCCTGGTATTCGATGGCAGTGGGCACAATTTGGGCGGTGATGACGCCCGCCACAGCCAGCAGACCACCGACAAACAAGAGCCCCAAAAAAGACAGGCCACGCTGCCTGGATTTGAACTGAACCATCTCGCATTCTCCTAATCAGTTGAACGAGCCGATGCGCTTCAAGCTGCTGAAGTTCATCCAGACAAAAAATGCTTTACCAACAATGTTCTTATCCGGCACAAAACCCCAGTAACGCGAGTCCAGCGAGTTGTCGCGGTTGTCGCCCATCATGAAGTAGTGGCCTGCAGGCACTTTGCATACCACGCCTTCAACACTGTAGCGGCAGTTTTGCCTGAAGGCAAAGTCGTCCGCGCCGGGAATAAAGGCGGGCCGGTCATCATCGTTGAGCAAACGGTGCTTTTGCTCACCCAGGGTTTCTTCAAACTGTTTGAAGTAACGCATGGCGTCTTCGTCGAAGTACTCCGGCAACGCGACGGTTTCAATCACCTGACCATTGATGGTGAGACGCTTGTTCAGATAAGCCACCTCATCACCGGGGACGCCGACCACACGCTTGATGTAATCGAGGCTTGGTTTGGGTGGATAGCGGAACACCATCACATCGCCGCGCTGCGGCGGCGTGCCTTCGCTTATCTTGGTATTGAGCACCGGCAGGCGCACACCGTAGTGAAACTTGTTGACCAGAATCAGGTCGCCCACCGTCAGGGTCGGAATCATGGAACCAGACGGAATTTTGAAGGGCTCGAACAGGAACGAGCGCAAGAAAAACACGGCGATGATCACCGGGAACAAGCCCGCCGTCCAGTCCAGCCACCAGGGCTGCGCCAGCAGGCGGCTTCTGGCCTCGGTGATATCCATGTCAACCTGGCTGATACCTTGTTTGACGAGTGCTTCGCGGCGCTTGATCGCATCAGCCTCCAGCAACGCCACCGCCTTCTGCCGCTGCGGCAGGAAGTAAAAGCGCTCGGCCAGCCAGTAAACCCCGGTCACCACCGTGGCCAGAAACAGCAACAAGGCGAAGTTGCCTTCGAGCATGCCAAGGTACCAGGCACCGGCGTAGCCGACGAAGGCCGCCAGAATGAAAGAAGTCAGGATTTGCATCAAGCGTCCACCTGCAAAATCGCCAAAAATGCCTCTTGCGGCACGGACACCGAACCAATCTGTTTCATGCGTTTCTTACCTTCTTTTTGCTTGTCCAAAAGCTTGTGTTTACGCGAAATGTCGCCGCCATAGCACTTGGCAATCACGTTCTTGCGCATGGCTTTGATTGTCTCACGCGCAATGACGTTGGACCCGATCGCGGCCTGGATCGCCACGTCGTACATTTGCCGGGAGATGATCTCGCGCATTTTGGCAACCACCGCACGACCCCGGTATTGCGACTGGGAGCGGTGCACGATGATGGACAGCGCATCAACCTTGTCGCCATTGAGCAAAATATCAACCTTGACCACATCGGCGGCGCGGTACTCCTTGAACTCATAGTCCATCGACGCGTAGCCGCGCGACACGCTTTTAAGTTTGTCAAAAAAGTCCATCACGATCTCTGCCAGCGGCATTTCGTAAGTGAGCATCACTTGCCGGCCGTGGTACGCCATATTCATCTGCACGCCGCGCTTCTGGTTGGCCAGCGTCATGACCGCACCCACGTAGTCTTGCGGCATGTACAAGTGCACGGTGACAATCGGTTCGCGCACCTCGTCAAGGCGACCCTGATCGGGCATCTTGGATGGGTTCTCGACCATCTTGACCGTGCCATCCGCCTGCACCACCTGGTATTCCACGCTCGGTGCCGTGGTGATCAGATCCTGGTCAAACTCGCGCTCCAGACGCTCCTGCACGATCTCCATGTGCAGCAGACCCAGAAAGCCACACCTGAAACCAAAACCCAGAGCCTGCGACACTTCAGGTTGATAGCGCAGTGAAGAGTCGTTGAGTTTGAGTTTTTCCAGGCTGTCACGCAGACTTTCATACTCGCTGGCCTCGGTCGGATAAAGGCCCGCAAACACCTGTGGCTGGATTTCCTTGAAACCCGGCAAGGGCTCGGTGGCCGTAAACGCGGCACCACCGGTACCGGCTTTGATCAGGGTAATGGTGTCACCCACCTTGGCCGCCTGCAGTTCGCGAATGCCGGCAATGATGTAACCGACCTCACCCGCCTCCAATGACTCGCGCGGTTCATTAGCGGGCGTGAAGACCCCCAGGCTGTCGGCGTTGTAGGTGGTGCCGGTGGCCATCATCTTGATGCGCTCACCCTTGGACAGACGCCCATCGACCACACGCACCAGCATCACCACACCCACATAAGTGTCGAACCAGCTGTCGACGATCATGGCACGCAGTGGACCGGCCGGGTTGCCTCTGGGCGGCGGCATGCGAGCCACCACGGCTTCCAGGATTTCGTCAATGCCCATGCCGGTTTTGGCCGAGCACGCGATCGCATCAGTGGCATCAATGCCAATCACATCTTCAATTTCTATCTTGGCGTTATCTGGATCTGCATTGGGCAAGTCCATCTTGTTCAAGACCGGCACCACCTCCACCCCCAGATCAAGCGCGGTGTAGCAGTTGGCCACCGTTTGTGCTTCGACGCCCTGGCTGGCGTCCACCACCAGCAGTGCACCCTCACAGGCAGAGAGCGAACGACTGACTTCATAGGAGAAGTCAACGTGCCCCGGTGTGTCGATCAAATTGAGGTTGTAAATCTGGCCGTTCTGCGCTTTGTATTTGAGTGACGCCGTCTGCGCCTTGATGGTTATCCCGCGCTCTTTCTCGATATCCATCGAGTCCAGCACCTGGGCCTCCATCTCCCTCTCTTGCAGACCCCCACAACGCTGAATCAAGCGATCTGCCAGGGTGGATTTGCCATGATCAATGTGCGCAATAATCGAAAAATTTCTGATGTGATTCATCAAGGGCGAGCTTCAAGTGACTGAATTAGAACGATGAGAGGCAAGAAAAAAGGGCACGTCAAGTTTTGACGCGCCCTGAACCAACAATCATTGGCAACTGCGATAGCTGGAAGTTCATTGTAGGTAAAAACCCCAGAACATACAGCCCAAAAAACAGTCAACATGAGTCGTTGCAGTGCAGCAACAAAATTTTATACACAGCTTATCAACATAATCGATAGGTCAACCTCTGGACAACTTGTGGGTGAACTGTGGATCACCTGTGCATCCCTGTTCATTATCCCGCATCGTGGGGTTGAACCCTTTTGATATGCCTTTAAGCCCCAATTGTGTACTCTCATTCTAACCAAAACAGCCATAGTTAAAACTGAAAGTTAGTGAATGCAAACTTGGGCCGAACAAAAAGACGGGTAAAAAAACATCAAGCCCCTCCTGGAATTGGGGTCTTGCACCGCTTGTTTGCCTAACGCGCCGGTCGAATCACCGCATATTGCGCCCATTCGCCACGCCGCAACAGAACGCTGACGGCCTTGTTCTTGTCAAGCTTTGCCAGCGCACTTTCGAATTCCTTGATGTTGGCAATCACCACATTGGCAACGGCAACAATCACGTCGCCCTCACGGATACCAGCGCGGGCAGCCGCATCGGTCGCGGCTTCGACCTTCACGCCACCTTTGACCTTGAGTTCTTTCTTCTGCGCATCAGTCAATTCGGTGACAGCCAATCCAAGCGCCTGCCCTGCGCTGGATGCTTTGGGCTTTTCCACCTTCTCAGCCGCTTTGGCTGCGACTTTGTCTGCTTCAATCTCCGCGATGGTGACAGTCAACTCTTTCTGGCTACCACGACGAAACACAGTCAGGCTGCTTCGGGTACCCGGCTTGGTGCTACCCACCATGCGCGGCAAGTCACTGGATTTCTCGACCGCCTTCCCTTCGAACTTGATAATGATGTCGCCTGCTTCCACGCCTGCCTTCTCGGCCGGCGATCCAGGCTCGACACCGCGTACCAGCGCCCCTTGGGCCTTGCCCAAACCGATGGACTCCGCCACCTCTTTGGTCACCTGGTCAATTTGCACACCGATGCGCCCGCGCGAGACCCGACCCGACACGCGCAACTGCTCGCTGACGCGAAACGCTTCGTCCATCGGAATGGCAAACGAGATGCCCATAGAGCCACCCGAGCGCGAATAAATCTGGCTGTTGACACCCACCACTTCGCCGCGCATGTTGATCAAGGGGCCGCCCGAATTGCCAGGATTGATAGCCACATCGGTCTGAATGAAGGGCAGATAGTCGCCCGTGTCGCGCTGCTTGGCACTCACAATGCCGGCCGTCACGGTGTTGTCCAAGCCGAACGGCGAGCCGATCGCCATCACCCATTCGCCAACTTTGAGTCGACCCACGTCGCCCACTTTGACAGCCGGCAGGCCGACGGCCTCGATCTTGACCAGCGCAATATCACTGCGCTTGTCCGCACCAATGATTTTGGCCTTGAACTCGCGTTTGTCAGTCAGCGTCACCAGCACCTCGTCAGCGCCGTCGACGACGTGGGCATTGGTCATGATGAGACCGTCCGCCGACAGGATGAAGCCGGAACCGACGCCACGCGGCTGCGAGTCTTCTGGCATCGGCGGATGATTCTTGGGCGGCGTCTGGTGCGGATTTTTCGGACCATTGGGCATATTCGGAATCGGCAACCCGAAACGACGGAAAAACTCCAGCATTTGTTCGTCCACACCACCGGAACCGTCGGATGGCGTCACCTTTTCAAGCGTACGAATGTTCACCACCGATGGCCCCACTTGCTCCACCAAGTCGGTAAAGTCCGGCAAGGTGCGCACCTGAGCCATCGCCTGCGACACGGGCACCAGAACGACCGACGCCGTCAAGGCAAAAGCACTGGCGAGAACAAAAGAATGCAACTTCTTCCAATCGATATGAATCATCATCGACCTTTCTTCAATAAACAAATGGCTAATTAACGGAAACAGGGCTTCGATACGCTTCGGACATATAAGGTTTCATTTCTGCCGCTCAAGCCCCTGCGCAAAAGCCGCCAGGGTTTCGGTCGGAACTTCGCCAACCGCTGTGAGCCACCAGTCCCCCAAACGACGCGTCAGGGTGTGTGTGGCGCCCATGGCCTGGCTCGCTGGCTGACCATGACGCCGGGCAACAAAGGGCTCGATAAAAAGCGAAACCGACGCGAGCCCGTCGGAAAAAATCCATTGCACGGTGTGCTCATGCTGACTTTGAGCGCTGCCCTTCACTGAGCGCTGGTAGCAGCTCATGGGCTGAAAACCGGGTACTACTTGCTTTAAAAACCAACCTTCGGCTTCGGCCGTGGTTTTGCGCATTTGAGGCTTCTCAAGCTTATAGCCTTCGGTGTGGCTCATCATTTGCGCCAGCTGGTCCATGCTGACCGGCACGTCAAATTGCAAATCGGAGAAAGCCGCTTGTTCCAGCACCTGCCCCCGCGCGTTCAGGGTTTGCAGTTTGACCATCAATCCAGTATCTTTCTCAATCCAGACCCGATAGCCAAAACGCAAGCTGTCGACCGGCTGCAGTTCCAACACATCGGCTTCAAAACCGGCAACCCGATCACGGCCAAACTCGTGAACACGGTAATACTGCGCAATGGCAGCATTGTTTGCTTGCAGCAACTGCGGGAAAAGTCCCAATGACTCGCGCTTTTCTGCCAGCACCACCCGGTTCTCGGGCAAAAACGTCAGTACCTGGTCGTTGCGGCGAAACGTGGAGCGCGGCGCGCCCGTCAGCGACTCCACGCGCTCCATCTGCTGCGTGCCATCACAGACATGCCAAATGCGGGCGCTTGACAAGCGCCCTCCCCCCGCCACCACAAATGTACCCACATAGGCGCGCTGGCGCGACGCATCGTGCATGCGCTGCAACCAGTCGCCGATACTGCGCTCAGCGACGGGTCGGTCAACAGCCGCAGGCGCCGCAGCGCTAATCGTGGTCTGAGCCGTTGCTGTGGCGCTCAGCGCCATGAGCAGCAACCCAGCTAGGTAATGGCTCAAGGAACGCCTCCCTCAAACGTGGCGTTACGAAGAAACCCAGCCGGTCCCTGCAGCGCAGATGTACCGCCAAATTGTTTGTGTGCCGCCAGCAGCGCATCAAGTTGCGGGTCGCGGATCATGCGCTGCGGCTCAGCACCGACGCCAGGCTGCGTTAACCCGACCTCGGGCTGGAGCGCCTGAACTGGCACCTGCGCGAGTTGCCGCGCCCCACCCAGATCACCCCAGCCGCTGACAATTTGCCAGCCAATGAGCGCGACCGTCGACAACGAAGCCAAGCCAGCCAGCATTTTCCAGCGGAATCGACCGTCGTTGGCACTCCAATATCTTGAGCCATTCTGGACTCCAGCCCCCGTCGTACCTGGATCATTAGCTATTAATTCAGGAGCGATCGCATGACGCAATTGCGGCGTCTCCTGCTGCAGGCGCAACTTCAAACTTTGCAGAAAATCAGCATCGCGTGCACTCACCACCGGCTCACCCGAGCGCAACACATCGCCCACCAGATGATAGGTGCGCCAGGTGAGTCGGGCCTCTTCAGTCTGATTGACCCATTCAACCGTTCGCGCGAAATCCTCATCGCGCAACTGCCCATCGGCCAGTGCCGATATCAATTCACGATTTTTCGCAGCTTCTTGCATCATCAATTCCAGTTTTTTTACCCGTCTCAGCCTGTGGTTTACCAGCGTTTGCTGGTCTGTCTTTCCAGCATTGGTTTCACAATGTCAGATATCGCTTCCCGAGCGCGGAAAATTCGGGAGCGAACGGTACCAATCGGGCAATCCATCACTTCCGAAATCTCCTCATAGCTCAAGCCTTCAATTTCGCGCAAAGTCAACGCCTGTCGCAAATCCTCTGGCAAAGCCTCGAGGGCGGCATCTACCGCCATGGCAATTTCCTTGGCAGCCAGCACCGACTCCGGCGTTTCGTTGTCAATTGGTTCATTTCCAGCCCAAGAAGTTTCATCACCCTCATCATCTGATTTAAGGGCGTTCTCCGACACCGTGGGGTCACGCTTGAGTTCCATCAAGAATTTTTTGGCCGTGTTGACCGCAATGCGGTACAGCCAGGTGTAAAACTGGGCGTCCCCGCGAAACTGGTGCAAGGCCTGATAGGCCCGAATGAAAGTCTCTTGGGCAATGTCTTCCACCAAGTCCACATCACGCACCATGCGGCCAATCAGGCGTTGAATCCGGCGCTGGTACTTAATCACAAGCAATTCGTAGGCGTTCTGATCACCCGCGACAGCGCGCTCCACCAGCATCAGGTCGCTGTCAGTGGCCCCGGTCAGTGCCGGCAGAGAGGGTTTTGTGGAGTCTGCACTCACCATGTCACCAGTTCGACGTGTGAACGATGGCAGCGGCGTTTTGAGCGTGTCCCGCGCCGCCACGAGAAAAGACAGCCCGGCGCAAAGCGTTCCAATGCGCCGCATCAAGTCGGCTTTCCGGCCAGAGCCAGAGGCGCTTACCCGTGTCTGGGCGCAGGCTCAACAACAAAACGAATTGACCATCAAGATGTACCGTCAGCAGCACCGGGACCGACGCATCAGCGCCAGTCCAATGCCAGGCTTGTCCGTCCCAACGCAAGATTCCCTGGGCACACCGGCGCCAAGCCACCGCCGCAGTTCCGCAAGCGCCCAACAGAACCCCGGCAAACAGCCACTGACGCCATCCGATAGCGTCGAGCTGTCGCAGCCAGAGCGCGCCCGTCAAGCAGGCGCCCAAACCCAGCCCCAGCACCAGCCAACCCTGGAAACGCGAACGCCCCACCGGATAATTAACCGCTGGGGCGCTGTGCATGCTGGAATCAGTCAAATTGCAAGAATTTGGGTACAGTGCCAAGCAAACGTCAGGGCGCGCGCTTGAAAACAAGCGAGCCATTGGTACCACCGAACCCAAAGTTGTTTTTCAGGGCCACATCAATTTTCATGTCGCGCGCCGTATTGGCGCAGTAGTCCAGATCGCACTCGGGATCCTGGTTGAAAATATTGGTGGTCGGTGGGCTCTTCTGGTGATACAGCGCCAGCACGGTAATGATGGACTCAAGGCCGCCAGCACCGCCCAGCAGGTGCCCGGTCATGGATTTGGTGGAGTTGACCACCGTCTTTTTCGCCTGCTCCCCCAACGCAGCCTTGATGGCATTGGTTTCGTTCAGGTCCCCCAACGGCGTGGAAGTCCCATGGGCATTCAAATAATCAACCTGATCGGCGTTGACCCCGGCGTTGCGCATGGCATTTAGCATGGCGCGGCGTGGGCCATCCATGTTGGGGGCGGTCATGTGGCCGGCATCGGCGCTCATGCCAAAACCAGCCAGCTCGGCGTAGATCCTGGCACCGCGGGCCTTGGCGTGTTCGTACTCTTCGAGCACCATCACGCCGGCGCCTTCACCCAAAACAAAGCCATCCCGGTCCCGGTCCCACGGGCGCGAGGCCGTTTGGGGGTCATCGTTGCGGGTGCTCAAAGCCCGCATGGCGGCAAAGCCACCAACACCCAGGGCCGACACCGCGGCTTCGGAGCCACCCGCCACCATGACGTCGGCATCCCCATATTCAATCATGCGGCCAGCTTCACCAATGCAGTGCAGTCCGGTGGTGCAGGCCGACACGATGGCCATATTGGGCCCTTTGAAACCACAACGAATCGCCACATGACCGGCGATCATGTTGACAATCGTGGACGGCACAAAAAATGGAGAGATACGGCGCGCGCCCCGGTTGACGAACTCGGTGTGCATGTCCTCGATCATTGGCAAGCCGCCAATGCCTGAACCGATCAAACAGCCGATGCGGACTGCCAGCTCCTCTGTCAGCGCCTCGCCGGTGGGCAGACCGGCATCGGCCACGGCCTGACTCGCCGCCGCGATACCGAAGTGAATAAAGGTGTCCATCGTGCGCGCCTCTTTGCTGCCGATGTAAGACCCCAGATCAAAGCCTTTGACTTCACCCGCAATCTTGCAGGAAAAACTGGAGGCATCAAACTTGGTAATGAGATCAATGCCGGATTTTCCGGCCAGCAGGTTCGCCCACGCGTCAGCCACCGTGTTACCCACGGGACTGACACACCCCAAACCTGTTACTACAACGCGACGACGGGACATAAAAATTTGCAGCCAGTAGTTTAGCTAAGGAAAGCCGCCAGCAGCGGCATGAAACCAGACTTGCAGACTGGCGCCAAAGCAGCCCAGTCCGTCAGAGCAAGCGCAACGACGCTTTAGCGCGCCGCCAGCAGAGCCCCTTACGCTTTCTTGTGTGTATTGGCGTAATCAATGGCGTTTTGCACTGTCGTAATCTTTTCAGCGTCTTCATCCGGAATTTCTATACCGAACTCATCTTCCAGGGCCATCACCAACTCCACTGTGTCGAGCGAATCAGCCCCCAGATCGGCCACAAAGGCTTTTTCACTGGTGACTTGTGCTTCTTCCACACCGAGTTGTTCGGCAATGATTTTCTTAACGCGTGCTTCAATATCGCTCATGGGTTCACTCAGAGTGTTGTAAATTAATCCGCGATTCTAGCCGGGTGCAGGGCTGATACCCCAATCCGGCTGCCGAGCGGATAAATCGGCTTACATCTTACATGTACATGCCACCATTGACATGCAATTCCTGCCCGGTCACGTAGCCCGCCTGCGGTGAAGCCAAGTAGACCACCGCGTGGGCGATGTCAGAGGGTTGGCCGAGTTGCCCCAGCGGGATTTGGCTCACCAGTGCTTTTTTCTGCTCTTCCTGCAGGCTGGCGGTCATGTCGGTTTCGATAAAACCGGGTGCCACACAATTGACCGTGATGGAACGCGAGCCCAGCTCACGGGCCAGCGCGCGGGTCATGCCGGCCACGCCCGCCTTGGCGGCGGCGTAGTTGGCCTGTCCCGGGTTGCCTGAGGCCCCCACCACGGAGGTGATGCTGATGATGCGGCCATAACGCTGCTTCATCATGGTGCGCATGACGGCACGGCTCATGCGAAATACCGCTTTGAGGTTGGTGTCCAGCACGGCATCCCACTCGTCGTCTTTCATCCGCATGGCCAGGTTGTCGCGCGTGATACCGGCATTGTTCACCAGCACCTGCAAGCCGCCATGTTCTTTGACAATTTCACCAATCAAAACTTCGGCCGCCTGCGCATCGTTGACGTTCAAAGTCTTGCCGCTGCACCCGGGGAAAGCTGCCAGGGTTTGCCCAATTTTTGCGGCTCCGTCGTCGGTCGTCGCCGTACCAATGACCTTCAACCCCTGTTTTGCCAGCTCCAGGGCAATGGCGGCACCAATGCCACGCGACGCACCCGTCACCAAAGCGACCTGTCCGTCAAATTTGATATCAGTCATGCGGCACCCAAAAGTAATTTCTTAAGCTCAACCAGGCTGGCTGGATCTGACAGCGCCATGGCGTTCAAGTCCGGGTCGATGCGTTTAACCGTGCCGGCCAGCACCTTGCCGGGACCGCATTCCACAAGGGTAGTCAATCCACGAGCCTTGAGTGCCTGGATGCACTCAACCCAGCGCACCGGCCCGAAGGCCTGACGGTACAAGGCATCGCGAATCCGATCAGCGTCAACCTCGACGGCGACATCCACATTGTTGATGAGCGCAATCTGGGGCGCCAAAAAATCGACCGATTTCAATTTCTCTTTAAGTCTTGCCGCGGCCGGCTTCATCAAACTGGAATGGAAAGGCGCTGACACGGGCAGCGACAGGGCCCGCTTGGCGCCCTTGGCCTTTAACACCACACAGGCTCTTTCAACGGCTGCTTTGGTACCGGCAATGACCGTCTGCAGAGGGTCATTGAAATTGACGGCTTCCACTACTTCATCCGGTGTTTCGCCCAACTCCTTGGTGACCTCTGCGCAGCCCGCTATGACTTTTGCAGAATCCAAGCCAAGAATAGCGGCCATGGCGCCCACGCCGACAGGCACTGCATCCTGCATGGCCTGGGCCCGAAAGCGCACCAACGGGGCGGCCTGAGTCAGTGTCAGCACACCGGCAGCCACCAGCGCCGAGTATTCGCCCAACGAATGCCCCGCCACAGCGGATGGCGCAGCGCCGGTCTCGGCGATCCAGACACGGTACGCGGCCACCCCTGCCACCAACATCACCGGCTGGGTATTCGTCGTCAGGGCCAGTGCTTCCTTGGGACCCCTCCGGATGAGCTCCGCAACATCTTCGCCCAAGGCATCAGAGGCCTCCTGGAGCGTTTCCAGCACCACCGGATGATCACCCCAAGCATCAAGCATACCCATGGACTGGGACCCTTGGCCGGGAAATACAAAAGCGAAAGCTTGCATGCTGTTATGGCTAATATTAGGATTGGATGAGGCTACAGCCCCCGTTCTTACTTCACTATATGCTACAAATTTAGCAGCACAGCACCCCAGGTAAATCCGCCGCCCACCGCTTCCAGCAGCAGCAGTTCACCAGCCTTGACCTTGCCGCTACGCACCGCCGCATCAAGCGCCAGGGGAATGGAAGCCGCGGAGGTATTGCCATGCTGGTCGACTGTGACGACGACTTTGTCCATCGACAGCTTGAGCTTTCTGGCGCTGCTCTGCATGATGCGAATATTAGCCTGGTGCGGAATCAGCCAGTCAATATCGGCCGCTGTCTTGCCCGCCTTGGCCAGAACGGCGCGGGCGGCTTCATCCAGCACGCCCACCGCCAGCTTGAACACGGCCGGACCATCCATCTGCAGCAGCGGGGCGCCCAGCACATTGCCACCTGAGACGTGGCCCGGCACACACAGAATGCCAACATGCTTGCCGTCTGCATGCAAGTCACTGGCGAGAATACCGGGGGTGTCGGACGCTTCCAGCACCACGGCGCCAGCACCATCACCGAACAGCACACATGTGGTCCGGTCCTTGAAATCGAGAATACGTGAAAAGACTTCTGCGCCAATCACCAGCGCTTTCTTGGCAGCGCCGGTCTTGATCATCGCGTCGGCAATGCTCAAAGCGTAAATAAAACCGCTGCAGACAGCCTGCACGTCGAACGCCGGGCAACCATTGGCTCCCAGCTTGTCCTGCAATATACAAGCGGTCGAGGGGAACACCATATCGGGCGTGGAGGTGGCGACGATGATGAGGTCAATATCTTGGGCCTTTGCCCCAGCGGCCTGCAAAGCCCGGCGTGCGGCTTCAAGGCCCAGATCGCTGCTGCAAACCTCCGGCGCAGCAAAATGGCGCGCCCGAATGCCGGTGCGCTCAACAATCCAGTCGTCCGAAGTTTCAACACCTTGCGTGGCAAGTTCTGCCGCCAGATCGGAATTGGTCAGTCGACGGGGCGGCAGATAACTGCCAGTTCCAGTGATACGTGAATAAAGTTTCATTGATCAGACGAGTGCGACTGTATTGGACAACCCGGGTCGCCCACTGGCACCCCATAGGGGGGCTGCATGGGCAATCCGGGCTTGAACACGGTCTAGCAAGTTGTTTCGGGCCGCATCATACGCCCGGGTTAAAGCATACTCAAATGCCAATTCATCGGCGGAGCCGTGGCTTTTGAAGACCAGACCGCGCAGGCCCAGCAAAGCACCCCCATTATAGCGACGATGATCCATACGCTTTTTAAGCGCCGATATGATGGGATAGGCAGCAATTGCCGCAAATTTTGTAAAAATACTGCGAGAGAATTCCATTTTCAAAAAATCAACGATCATCGTCGCCAGGCCCTCGCTGGCTTTCAAGGCGACGTTGCCAACGAAACCATCACACACCACGATGTCAGCAGTTCCCTTGAAAATGTCGTTGCCCTCGACATTGCCATAAAAATTCAAATCCCCCGCTTTGGAGGCAGATCGAAGCAGTTCACCGGCTTTCTTTATGACTTCATTACCTTTAATTGCTTCTTCGCCAATATTAAGCAGGCCGACGCTAGGACTGTCCTTGCCGTTCAAGACCGATACTAGGGCGGAGCCCATCATTGCGAACTGCAGCAAGTGCTCAGCCGAACAATCGACATTGGCCCCCATGTCCAGCACGGTCGTTGCTTCACCTTTGGCATTGGGAATCTGGCCAGCGATGGCGGGGCGATCGATGCCATCCAGGGTTTTGAGCAAATAGCGCGAGATGGCCATTAACGCAGCGGTGTTGCCGGCCGACACCGCTGCCTGTGCAGCGCCATCCTTGACCTGCTGGATAGCTACCCGCATGGAGGAATCTTTTTTGCGCCGAAGAGCGACTTCAAGCGGATCATCCATGCTGACGACCTCACTGGCCGCGACCGTTTTGGCGCGCTGATGGGAAAATGCGCGCAGACTCTCAGGCCGCCCCACCAGCAACAACTGCGCGTCAGCGTGACGATCCAGAAAATGGCGACAGGCAGGCAGCGTGACGCGCGGGCCATGATCGCCCCCCATACAGTCGACAGCGATAGTGATCATGACAAGCTAGCCCACCCAAGCAAATGAAATCCGGTTACCAGGCGCATTAAAACAAAGGCCCGAGGCTACAAACATAGCAGCCTCGGGCCTTGGTTAAGAAAAAACGATCAGGCTTCTGACTTGGTCTTGAGAACCTGGCGACCACGATAAAAGCCATTGGGGCTGATGTGGTGACGCAGATGGGTTTCGCCCGTGGTGGACTCAACGGCAATACCCGGCACGACCAAGGCATTGTGCGCACGGTGCATGCCGCGCTTGGAGGGTGACTTTTTGTTTTGTTGAACGGCCATGATCGGCTCCTTGGCAGGTGTGTTGCGAACGCTGCAACAACTTGGGTTAGTGGAACACGCGTTTGTTTGATCCGCGCGAAGCCTCGAATTATAGCGTACCTTGCCGTCTCAACTGCCTTTGCCGCTGCGGAGCTTGGCCAACACCGAGAAAGGATTGACCTTTTCGGTGGCCTCTGCCTCAAAACCCGGATCCACAGCCGTCAGCTTGAGCTCCACCGGGCATGTTTCATGACGGGGAATCACCGGCAACGCCATCAACACCTCGTCTTCAATCAGATCAGCCAGGTTGAAGTCACGGCTCAGAACCAGCACATCTTCTTCGGCCTCTTCGTCCTGTGCTTCAGCCGCTTCTTCACTTCCGACAAAGCGAAAAGACTGGTTAACACGCACAGCAATATCCACCGGACCCAGACAACGCTGGCAAATCAGGGGCAGACTGGCATCAACCGTCAAATGCAGCCAGATCTGCTCGGCGCCCGCTTCGTCGGTTCGAAGTTCGCCACGGGCTGACCAATCAATGATCAGATCAGCGCCATGCCCTTTTGTTTCCTCCAGCAAACGCACGAATTTTGATAGCAAATCATGTCCGGTGATCGCGCTCGCGGCTTGCGCAAACACCTTGACATCCAAATGGGTAGGGGCTGACTCTTGTTTCATGCCCGCAGTGTAAGAGAATCAAGGCATGTCTGAACCTATCCAACGCAAACTCATCCTGGGCTCCACATCGCCCTACCGCCGCGAACTGCTGGCGCGGCTGCGCATTCCATTCGAAGTCGCCGCGCCCGATGTCGATGAATCAGCATGGGCTGGCGAAACACCGCAACAGCTGGCCTGTCGCCTGGCCATGGCCAAGGCCCGTGCCGTGGCCGCGCAATTTCCGTCCTGCGTCGTGGTTGGCTCGGATCAGGTGGCCGAGCTGGACGGCCAGGCCCTTGGCAAGCCCGGCAACCATGCGCGCGCGGTTGCCCAGTTGCAGCAAATGCGTGGCAAGTCCGTGATTTTCCAGACTGCGGTGGCAGTGGTCTGCCTTGAGACCGGTTTTGCGCAGATGGATCTGGCCCAGGTCAAAGTCAATTTTCGCCAACTCTCGGATGCCGAAATCGAATCTTACCTGCGCGCGGAGACGCCCTATGACTGCGCGGGCAGCGCCAAGAGCGAAGGTCTTGGCATCGCTTTGCTCGACAGTATTGACAACGACGACCCAACGGCCCTGGTGGGACTGCCGATGATCCGCACCTGCCGGATGATTCAGGCCGCAGGCATCAAGGTGCTGGGCGCATGACAACAACACCGACCAAGCCCACGCAAGTTACCAGCGGCAAACTCTACCTGGTGCCTGCACCGCTGGACTTCGGCTGCGCCAGCGAAGTCAACCTGGAAAATACCATGCCTCGGGGCACCCTGGCGGTGGCAGCACGGCTTCAGTATTGGGTCTGTGAAAACGCCAAATCAGCTCGCGCCTACTTGAAACGAGTGAATGAGATCACACCTCTGAGCGTCCCGCTGCAGGCCCTGCACATTCAGGAACTGCCTCGCGAAGTGCATAAGAAAGGCGATCACACCGGCAACTTTGACGCGCGTCATCTGCTCGACGCTGCAGGCCAAGGCCATGACGTGGGGCTGGTCAGCGAAGCCGGCATGCCGGCCGTGGCGGACCCGGGCTCCTCGGTGGTGCGCGCCGCCCATGATCTGGGGATTGAAGTTGTGCCGCTCACCGGCCCGGTTTCATTGTTGCTGGCACTGGCCGCCAGCGGGCTCAACGGCCAGAATTTTGCCTTTGTGGGCTACCTGCCGCAAGACGCTGCGGAGCGTGCCCAGCGCGTGCGCGAGTTGGAATCACTGGCACTAAAAACCGGGCAGACCCAGTTGTTTATTGAAACACCTTACCGCAACGCGGCCATGCTGCAGACACTGCTGCAAACACTGCAGCACAACACGCGGTTGGCAGTGTGCAGTGGCCTCACCTTAAGCCGGGGCGTGTGTCGCAGCGAAACCATCAAGAACTGGCGGCAAAAATCCTCGCCGCTGGACAATTCGACGCCAGCGGTGTTCGCGCTGGGTCGTTGACAACGCTGCGCAGATTCAGCGCAGCGTCGGCGTCGACTGAATCGCCCGCACCGCACCCTGGCCAATAGAGGCGCCAAACCGTTTGACCAGACGCTCTGCGACATTCTCACGGCGGGTGTAATCAATGATGTCTTCGGCTTTGACCACTTCACGCGCGACAAAGTCAAGATTGCCGAACTGGTCCGCCAGTCCGAGTTCAATCGCCTGCTGGCCGCTCCAGAACAGGCCACTAAAGGTCTCAGGGGTTTCCTTGAGCCGGGTGCCGCGCCCAGCCTTGACAACGTCGATGAACTGTTGGTGGATCTGGTTCAGCATGGCTTGGGCAAAAACGCGCTGCTTCTCGGTCTGCGGACTGAACGGGTCCAAAAAACCCTTGTTTTCGCCCGCCGTCATGAGACGCCTCTCGACGCCCAGTTTTTCCATCAAACCCGTAAAGCCGAAACCATCCATCAACACGCCAATGCTGCCGACGATGCTGGCCTTGTCGACGTAAATCTTGTCAGCTGCAACGGCAATGTAATAAGCGGCCGACGCACATGTTTCTTCAACCACGGCGTAGACCGGCTTCTTGTGCTTGGCTTTGAGGCGAAGCAGTTCATCGTTGATGATGCCCGCTTGTACCGGGCTGCCACCCGGCGAATTGATCAACAGCACCACCGCCTGGGCTCCGGCGTCTTCAAAGGCATCCCGCAAAGAAGCAACAATCGCGTCCGCGCTGGCGTCCGTGTCAGACGCAATTTCGCCTTTGATCTCAACGACGGCCGTGTGCGGCTTCAAGGCGGCACGGGACGCCCCATTTTGACTGATGACCAGCCACGCCACAGTAATAAAGAATGCCAACCAGGCCAGCCGCATAAAAGTACGCCAGCGGCGCGCCAAACGCTGCTCGGTCAGCGACGCAAATGCCAGCTTTTCCAGCGTCGCGCGCTCCCAGCCCGGGCTGTCAACTGCCTCGTTCTTGCTACCTGTTTTGGTAGCATGCTTCTCACCATGGACGGGGGCTGCAGCCTGATTTGATTCTAAACTCTCAGGCGTGGTCGAAACTGATACTTCGACCGTTTTGTCAGGGTTGTTGGGTTCGGTCATTTAAAACTCTAGGGGTTTGAGATTAGGGGCAGTATGCCAGTGCACGACGCCGTCAAGCTCGGACGTCCCAATTTTGATCAGGCCGCCCCGGCACGGACCCATACGACAGTGGCCGGTCTGGGGGGCGTAAATTGCACCATGCGTGGAACACATCAGCCAGTGGCCGGTACTGTCAAAAAAATGGTTGGGCTGGTAATCCATCTCCATCGGCACATGCGAACATTGATTCAAGTAGGCATGGACCTGCCCTTGGTAACGGATTGCAAAGCCGCGGCCGCTGCGGCCGCAATAAATCACTTCAAACGGCACGCCATCGCCACTGTCAAGCAAATCAGCTGAAGGGCACAGGGGAATCAATTGCTCCATGCGCGGAACTCAAACATATCAGGCATTGTCCAGCAACCAGCGATGCAAACTGCCCACCGAATGGGCAATGAAGCGGGGCTGCAGGGCGGCAAACACCTCAGGCTCATGCGCGCCGTAACTCACCGCCACACTGGCGCAGCCCGCGTTAAGTGCCATCTGCAAATCATGCGTGGTGTCGCCAATCATCAGCGTGCGCGCAGGTGCCACATCAAACTCGCGCATCAATTCGAGCAACATGCGGGGGTCGGGCTTGCCCGCCGTTTCATCCGCCGTACGCGACGCATCGAACAAGCCTTTGAGTTCCACCGCCTGCAAGGCATCGTTCAGGCCGCGCCGACTCTTGCCGGTGGCCACGGTCAACCAGTGCTGGCGCGCCTTCAAATCGGCCAGCAGCGACAACACGCCCTCAAACAAGCTGATATCACCTTGGCGGGCAAGGTAATGGTGGCGGTAGCGCGCCCCCAACTGGGGGTACTTGTCCACTGGCACGTCCGGCGCCGCGTGCGCCAAGGCCTCCATCAAGCCCATGCCGATCACGTAGGCGGCGTCCTTGTCGCTCGGCACCGCGCCGCCCACGTCACGCACGGCGTTTTGAATGCAACGCGTGATGATGGCGGTGGAATCAAACAAGGTGCCATCCCAGTCGAAGGCGATCAAGTCGAACTGGCGGACTCTGGCAATCTCAGGATGAAGACGGTGCGGCATGGTCGGAAAAAGCCTCAAGTTCAGTCGGTAGGGGCGCCAGCAGTTCCAGTCGCTCGCCGCTGGCGGGATGGTTGAATTGCAAGCGCCATGCATGCAAAAACATGCGTTTGAGGCCGGGCCGGGGCCCGGACTGCAGTAATTTCTTGTTCAGGCCAAAGTCGCCATATTTATCGTCGCCGACAATCGGATAGCCCTCGCTGGCAAGATGAACCCGGATTTGATGCGTGCGCCCGGTCTTGATAGTGACTTCAAGCAAGGTAAAACTGGTCGCCGTCGTCTCCCTGACTTTCACCAGCGTGACCGACGGCATGCCGTTGGGATCATCCCGGGACACCACCTTGACGCGTCGTTCGCCCTCGCCCGCACTGCCGTCCTTGCCTGGCAGCAGGTATTTATAGAGCGGCTTGTCCAGCACCTTCTTGTTGGCTGGCCAGTGCCCTGCCACCAAGGCCAGATAGGTCTTGCCGGTTTCGCGCTCGCGAAACTGGCTTTGCAGTCGGGTCAAGGCGCTGCGCTTTTTCGCAATCAACAAAATACCACTGGTGTCCCGGTCCAGGCGGTGCACCAGTTCCAGAAATTTGGCTTGGGGCCTGGCCATACGCAATTGTTCGATCACGCCAAAACTCACGCCCGAACCACCGTGCACGGCCACGCCGGCCGGCTTATCAATGACCAGCAGTTGCTCATCTTCAAACAAAATGGGAAAGTCCCGCGCTGGCGCTCCACGGGCCATGGCTTGCGTCATCGCCTCGGCTTTTTCCGCCACCCGCTCGGAAATTCGCAGCGGCGGCAAGCGCACGGTATCACCCGCCGCCAACCGTGCATCGGCAGACGCCCGACCTTTGTTCACCCTGACTTCGCCACTGCGAATGATGCGATAGACATGGGTTTTGGGTACGCCCTTGAGGTGACGCATCAGGAAATTATCCAGGCGCTGCCCAGCCGCGTCTTCGTCGACGCGTATCGTTGTAGCCTGAGGTGTCGGTGGGACTGGATTGCCCCCTATAATGTGTTTCACTAGCGAAGAGCTGTAAGTGGTTGATTTAACGAGAAGTTAATTCATAACTGACGTGGAGTTTAGTTCACCAGCACTCAACAGCACCGCCAGAAGGTCGATACCGCCGATTGCCAATGCACGCAAACCGCAAGCCAGATGCTTGCAGTGGCCTGCAGGACAAACGGTCAAGACGACGCTTTGGAACCCTGATACGGAATACCCCAAGATCACAGACAGATTTGCCTGTGATCGGAATGAAACGAGATGTTTGTGTTGTTGAGCCTGATTCAAAATTGCCTGGGGCGCGTTTGCGCGCCGCGTTTTGGCATGAATTGGCCGTCAGCGCCCACACAATGGGCGCATAGAGCTATTTATTTAGTAGCAAATTCACAATCCAGACAACCCGTTCCCCTCCACGCGCCTACACCAGAACTTTTTGTTTGAGTCCTGGTTCTCCGGCAATTCCTCCTCAATTCGAAGCGTCAGTTCCGGTATCAATGGCTCGTCAAGAGCTTATCTGTTATTTGAATTGAAGGAATGCTACCCATGAAACGGATGCTGATTAACGCCACGCAGGCTGAAGAACGCCGCCTGGCCATTGTCGACGGACAAAAACTCCTCGACTACGAGATTGAAATCGAAGGGTGCGAACAACGCAAGGGCAACATTTACAAGGCCGTCGTCACCCGCGTCGAGCCGTCGCTGGAAGCCTGTTTTGTCGATTACGGTGAAGACCGTCATGGCTTTCTGCCATTCAAGGAAATTTCCCGGCAGTATTTTCAACCAGGCGTGGCCGTCGGCCAGGCACGTATCCAGGATGCCATCCGTGAAGGCCAGGAACTGCTGGTGCAAGTGGAAAAGGAAGAGCGCGGCAACAAGGGCGCTGCCCTGACCACGTTCGTGTCGCTCGCTGGCCGCTACGTGGTGCTGATGCCCAATAACCCACGCGGAGGCGGTGTCTCACGCCGCATTGAAGGCGAAGACCGTGCCGACCTGAAAGAGGCCCTCGATCAGCTTGAATACCCCAACGGGATGAGCATCATTGCCCGCACCGCCGGCATTGGCCGCAGTGCGCCCGAGTTGCAATGGGACCTGAACTACCTGCTTAAATTGTGGGCCGCCATTGATGGCGCCGCCAAGGGTGCCAAGGGCGCCTTCCTGATTTACCAGGAATCGTCTTTGGTGATCCGCGCCATTCGTGATTACTTCAACAACGACATCGGCGACATCCTGATCGACACCGACGACGTGTTTGACCAGGCCCAGCAGTTCATGGCCCATGTGATGCCCGAGCACGCCGACCGCGTCAAGCGCTACCGCGACGATGCACCGCTGTTCAGCCGTTTCCAGATCGAGCATCAGATCGAATCGGCCTACGCCCGCACCGTGCAATTGCCCAGCGGTGGCGCCATTGTGATTGACCACACCGAAGCGCTGGTGTCGGTGGACGTCAACTCGGCACGCGCCATCAAAGGCAGCGATATCGAAGAAACCGCCACCCGCACCAATTTGGAAGCGGCTGAAGAAGTGGCACGCCAGATGCGCCTGCGGGACTTGGGTGGTCTGATCGTGATCGACTTTATCGACATGGAAGAAAGCCGCAACCGCCGCGACGTGGAAAACCGCCTGCGCGACTCGCTGCGGCAGGACCGCGCCCGTGTGCAGTTTGCCACCATCAGCAAATTTGGTCTGATGGAGATGAGCCGCCAGCGGCTGCGCCCCGCCTTGTCAGAAGGCGCCTCCATTCCCTGCCCGCGTTGCGGCGGCTCCGGCCACATCCGTGACACGGAATCCAGTGCATTGCAGATCTTGCGCATCATCCAGGAAGAGTCTCTGAAAGACAACACAGCCTCGGTGCTGTGCCAGGTTCCGGTTGAGGTTGCCTCCTTCTTGCTCAATGAAAAACGGGCCGAGATTACAAAAATTGAACTCAAGCAACGCATCAATGTCCTGATGGTGCCCAACAAGACACTGGAAACCCCCAACTACAAGCTGGAGCGTCTCAAGCATGACGATCCGCGCCTGGACAACATCGAATCGAGCTACAAGATGGCCGATCAGATGGAAGACGCCACAGCGGTGACACGCCGCTCGCAGGAGCCCACCAACAAGCAGACGCCGATCATCAAAGGCGTCTTGCCCGATGCCCCGGCGCCTGTTGCACCGCCCCGGCCCGAGCCCGTCAAGCCAGCGGTCGCCGCACGCACGGCACCCAGGCCCGTACCTGCGTCCGTGGCCCCAGTGCCGCCGGTAGAAGGTGGTTTCTTTGGCTGGCTCAAGCGGCTGTTTGCGCCCGAAGCAACACCGGTCGTCCCCGCGCAACCCAAGGCAGACGCGGGCCAGGCCGACAAGCGCGAAGAACGCCCGAGCCGCGAAGGCGCCCGTCGTGGCGAACCCCGTAGCGAAGGTCGCGACGAAGGTCGTGGCGGCAGAGGTGGCCGCGGGGGACGTGGTGACGGACGTGGCGGTAGAACGGGTCGCGGTGAGCGTCCAGCGTCTGGCCCGCGTGAGCGTTTCGACGGCGAAGGCAGACCCGGCGCGATGGATACAGGCGCCAGCCAAGTGCAGACGCCACTCAACGGGACAGGCCAGGAGACATCCAGGACGGAACCAGGGCAAGAGCGCCCAGCGCGCAATTCTGAACGGGGTGGCCGTGGCGGCCGCGGTGGTCGCGGCCGCAGCGAGCGAGTCGACGGGGTCGAGTCGACCAGTCCCGCTGAACGCGATGAGCTCCGGCCCGACCTGCGCAATGAGCGTCGTCCCGAACGCAACCGTCGGCCTGACGCCAACGTCCCCAGCGACGCGTTCAATCAAGAGGCCAGCCGCACCGATGTCTTGGCCGTCTCGCACGAGAATGTTGCCGACCTCGAACCAAGCCTTGCCGGTCAGGCAACGGAGCGTCCCGAGGGCGCACCAGCGCGTGAAAAACGCAGCCGTGACCGCTATGGCCGGGATCGTGCACCTCGCGGTGAGCGCCCCGAACAAGGGGAGCGTCATGACCAGCCATCGCGTGACAGCCAGCCTTTAGCAGAGCCTTCGGCGCAAGAGCCCCGCAAGTCCTACTTCACGGCCAGCCCTGAAGCAGCCACGACCCCGGCGGAACCGATCCCGGTTGCGGCAACGCCAGCCGCCGTGTCCGCGGCGCCGGCAGCAATCCCTGTCGCTGTGTCATCTGCGGCGCCGGAGCTCGTGGCAACACCGGTCACCGTGTCCATGGTCGCGGCCCCAGTGGCGGAGCCTGTGGCACCGGCAGCAGCCATGCCCAAGCTTGAGCAGTTTGAGCTGCCACTGGGCGAGTTGGTCCAGGTGGCGCAGAGCTCCGGCCTGAGCTGGGTCAACTCGAACCCGGAAAAAATTGCAGCGGTCCAGGCGGCCATCGCGGCCGAACCAAAACCAGTTCACGTGCCCCGTGAACGCCCGGCAGTGGTTCAAGTGCAGGAAGGACCACTGGTTTTAGTGGAAACCAAACGCGATTTGCGTAACATGACGCTGCCTTTTGAAGAAAAAGAACCGCAATAAATCGACTTGCTGCCCCTCGGGGCAGCCACAAAAAAGGGCACGTCAAGTGCCCTTTTTTACGCCCTGCTTTTGTCAAGAAAGGTCGACCGCCCCCACCTTGGGCGCGTCTCCAAAGTAGCCTCGACGCACCAAGCCGATATGACTGCACACTTTATTGCCGCCGCTTCGCTGCGCAAACTCGACTGCACCCTCTGTTTTTTCAAGCGCGCTGCTGGGCGAATCATCCGCCAGCACATTGGTAAAACCGCAACTCACCGTGACCCGGCCGACTTGCGGAAAATTGAATTTTTCAACATTGACACGAAAACGCTCAAAGGCAGCCAGCACGAGTGCCTCATCCGGGCAATGCATCAACACACCAAAATGCTCGCCGCCAAAGCGGTAAAGGCGGTCGTAGGTACGAAACGTGTTGTTCATCACACGAGCAACGAGCAACAGCACTTCTTCGGCGATCAGATGACCATGCTTCTCACCGACCTGTTCAAAGTTGTCAACAATGGCCGAGCCGAGCCAGTAATTGGCCGGCACCCGATGGCGACGCTCCTGGTCCAGTCCTTTGGGAGAGCCCGCCGTGCGGGCTTCACCGGTGAGGCCGTCAAGCTCTTCCAGCACCGCGCTGTAAAAAGCATCATCAAGCGATTTACGGTTGAGCAGGCCGGACAGGGCATCGCGGTCGCTGTACTCCAGCAAGGAATACATGTTGCGGTAAATACGACGCAATTGCTCGACCATCAGAAGATGTTCTGCGGTCAGGGTCGAATCCGAGTGAAGTTCGATAACGCCTGCGTCATCCTTGCGTGAGTCAGAAAACAGGGGAAGCATGTAAATGCGAGGACCCTCGTCTCCAGCCCATGCTATTTCGACCATTTCACGGCCCAACAGACACTTCAGGCGATCCGTCGCATCGTTCAGGCGCGCCAGTGTCAAGAAGTCAACCCGCGTCGGATCAACGACTTTGCCGCCGCCCCTGGCGTCGAGCCGCGCCACTTCCAGCCAGCGCTGTTCAGCTTCCTCACTCATCACGCGTGCAATGACGATGCGCTGAATCGGCAACAGATCAATCAGCGCCTTGGAGAGCGTGAGTTCCAGCAAATCCCGATCCCGATGGTCGGTCAGCTTGAGAATGTGTTCGATCAAGGTGCTCATAGGTTTCACATAATAGCCCCGAACACAAGAGGCGTCACGCGCTTGCCGCCGCCTTGGCCGCGTTTTTCCAGGCTTGCGTGGCCGCCACAACGTCGCCCCGCTGATCGGCCAACTCGGCCAGCGCGGCCCAGGCATTTCTGGCCAGACCGGCGTCTTGCAACTTGGGCAGTGCGTGTTGCAACAACTGCTGGGCTTTGCCCCACAGTTGCAGTCGCATACAGGTCATGCCCGCGAGATATTGCAGATTTGAGTCGGCCGGATCGGCCAGTTGGGCCTGCTCGATGCGGGTCAGCCAGGTCGCTTCTGGTGCACCGGACGCCATTGCAAAGCTGCTTTCCAACGCCCGAATGAGACTGATGCGCTGCATGTCTGTCAAGGCCCCCGGCTGCGCCAGCATGTGGTCCCAGACCGGCAGCAGCCAGTTGCGGGCCAGCTCGATATCGCCGCCCACTTTCAGCATCCGGCTGCTGGCCTCAATGGCGACCTCGGGCATCAGGCGTTCTGTCTCATCGAGTTGACTCCACACCGTTTGCAGCTGATCCGGGTCGTACGCGGTCAGCACCAGGTCCAGCGCCAGGCTGCGCAAGATTCCGGGCGCCGCGACGTCGGAAAATGCACGATGTTTGGCCAGCAAGCGGGCCGTTTCCAGCGCCAGCTGCGTCTGGTGTGCCATCCGTGCGGCCTGCAAGCGCAAACGCAGGGCCAGGGTGCGACGGGAGGCGCCTTGCGGCAGATCGTTCAGCCATTGCAGCGCGCTTTGGGCATCGTGATCTTCCAGCGCCCAACGGGCCGCCCGCAGTTGCACCCCTTCCCGGGTTTCTTGCGCATCGCGCCTTGACGCCTGTTCGAGTGATTGGCGCAGATGATCCTCCCGCGCCACCGTGTCCTGCAGCGACTGGGCGCTTTCGGCCGCCAGCAAGTGCGACAGCGATCGCAGGCGAGCCGAATAAGCCAGTGTTTCACCACTGCGCGCCATGGCACTTTCCCGCGCCAGCACCACCTCGGCTGCTTTTCTGGCCCGAATAAAACGCCCCGCCATCATGTGCGACAGGGCATCCAGCAAAGCGACGTGCATGGCGCGCTCCTGGTGCTGGATGCGCCAGCTGCGCGCATGACCCGGCATGGCAAACAAGGCGGCCAACGCACGCAAGGCCACATGCAAGCCCAAAAAGAACAAGGCCAACAACAGCACCACCAGATTGAACGACAGATCAAGCCGATAGGGTGGCCAAAAAACCGTGATGGTGCCCTGGTTATTACCGACAAACAACGCCATGGCCACCGCCACACCAAACAATCCCAAAAACCACAGGGCAGCCCGCATAGTTACCTTCCGGCAGCTGCCGTAGCCAGCGCGGCGAGCGTTTCATCCACCGCCGGCAGTCGCAGCGTCTTCATCTGGTTCTGCACCTGCTGCAACAAGGCCACGGCTGCCTGTGTCTTGCGCGAAGTGGCGTTGAAGTATTTGTCGAGCGTCTGATGAGCCGCGACCAGATCGGCCTGCGCTGACTCGATCTGCCGCGCCAACAGTCCAAGGCGTGCGTTGAGCAATTTCAGTTTCAGGTTTTCCCGCACAAAGAACGACTGTTCCGGCGACAGCAGGGCCGCCTCGGGCTGCTCGATACGACTGAGCCGCACCAGACTGCGTGCCTCTGTGATCACCACCTGCAGACTGCGCTGCCACCAAGTGGGCAGCGTCTCAAGACTCTGACGCTTGATGGAGCCCGTGGCCGACACGGGCGCCACGGCATTGGCCGGCACCAACTCGTCGGTCAGGCGCACCAGCTCATCGAGTTTCATCAACAGGCCGGGCGTGTCGCTCACAACCGCCGACTTGACACGGTCAATGTCATGCCGGATAGCACGCTGCAAGGACGTGAGTCGTGGCTGGGCGGCCCTGGATACCCGCTGATCCGCGGTTTTCAAGGCCGCCAGCAAGGGCTCGACACTGCCGGTGAGCTGGGCCTGCTGCTGTGCCAGGCGAATGGCCGATTCAATGTCAACCACCAGATTTTCATCGCGTGAGCGCGACAGGCTTTGCATCAACTCTTCAAGCTGGGAGCGTTGCAGCGTGATCTCACTCAAACGCGCATCAAAGACCGCCACCCGCGCCGCCGACTCGCGCGCCAACTCCTGCGCCAGTTTGGCCGTGGAGCGAGCCTCCAGCGACTGGGCGCTGGCATCGGCACTCTGGCGCGCCAATTGTTCCTGCATTGATGACAGCTTTTGCCATGACAAGCCGCTGAGCAGCAAGGCCAGCAACGCTGTAGCCGCGTTGGCCAGCCCCACCAGGCGTTGCCAGCGCGGCACCGCTGGCGCCGTGTGCGCGCTGGGTGGCGCCTCTACCGCGGCAGCGCCGCCCGCGGGCAGGTCCGTTGCGCCAGGAGCCGGCATATCGGCGGTAGCGTCGGCGTTGACGTTGGCATCAGAGTTCATCACTTGGATTCTAAAGTGTTGGGGACAGAGCCCAAACGGGTCAAAGGACAGCGCTTGTTGGCAACTCAGTGGGCCGTCTGTTGCATCAGCTTGAAGCAGGCCACCAACTCGGGCAGCGTCGGGCGCGACTCCTGGACCACGCCAAAACCGGCCTGCCGCGCTGCCGCTGCAATTCGGGGGTGCGTGGCCACAGCCCGTGCACCAGCCCAGCTCTGCCCGGGCAGGCAGGTGCTCAGGTTGACGACAGCTTGCGTGCTGCTGAACAGCCACACCGAACCATCGGTAGCGGCCTGCTGCGCCAACTCGCGCTCCTGTCCACCAAATTCAGGTGCGCCGCGCTGGTAGGCCATGACAAACTCCGGTCGACCACCGGCCTGCATGACCCGGTTGGCAAACCAATCGCGACCGGCGCCCTGAGCCGCATCGGACCGCGCAACCGCGCTGCCCAGACAATCACCGCCGCGCACAATCAGCACCCGGTCCCCCGGCTGCACCTGCGGGCCCACCACCTGCCACAAGGCTTCCGAATCCAGCTGGCTCGCGTCGACTGGCGGCGCGTCCAGCCGCTCTGGCGCAACACCTTGCCGCAACAACGCACGGGCGGTGCCGGGGCCGGTTGCCCATGCTCTTGTTTTAGTAGCTATTGACCCAATAGATACGGGGGCTAGAGCCGAATTTGACTTAAAAAAATAGTCAACGGCGTTGCCACTGACGAACATGACGCCCACATAGTCGCCCAGATGTTGCCAAGCCCGAACGACATCTGCCGTGTCGTCCACCGGACCCACCTCGATCAATGGCAGCGCGACGGCCTGCAGGCCTTGTGCCGACAAATCAAGAACCCATCGCTGTGCCTCGCGCTGTGGGCGGGTCACGATGACCCGCATTCAGGCCTGGCCCTGCGGCGCATCCGCCACCAGCAGTGTGCCGCCATTGGCCAGCACGGCCGCGCGCAGATCTGCCGCCACCCGCGCGCCCAAGGCCGTGGCACTGGCAAGATCGGACACCGCCGCACTGGCGCGCACATGCACCAAGGCCAGCTTGCCATCCGGGTCGCCCCAGGCGGCATCGATCGTCAAAATATCGGCGGCCAGGGTGGCATACGCGGCCAGCGGCATGGAACAACTCCCCCCCATGGCCCGGCTCACGGCGCGCTCAGCCGAAACCGCCAGCCAGGTGGTTTGATGCGCCAATGGCGCCAAGGCATCGATCACATCCTGACGCTGGCTACGCACCTCAATGCCGAGAGCGCCCTGCCCGGCAGCGGGCAACATATCAGTGGGCTCAAAAGTGTCGCGGATGCGCTGATCCAGACCGAGCCGCTTCAAACCGGCTGCCGCCAGCACAATGGCCGCATACATGCCGTCATCGAGCTTGCGCAACCGGGTGTCCAGGTTGCCCCGCAAGGGCTCGATCTTGAGGTCCGGACGCAGGGCGCGCAACAAGGCCATGCGGCGCAGGCTTGAGGTGCCGACCACAGCGCCTTGCGGCAGGCTGGCCAGATTGGCATATTGATTCGACACAAACGCGTCGCGCGGGTCTTCACGTTCCATCACGCAGGCCAACACAAAGCCGTCGGGCAGTTCCATCGGCACGTCTTTGAGTGAATGCACGGCCAGGTCAGCCCGGCCGTCCTCCAGCGCAACCTCCAGCTCCTTGACAAACAGGCCCTTGCCGCCAACCTTGCTCAAAGCGCGGTCCAGAATCTGGTCGCCCAGGGTTGTCATGCCCAAAAGACCGACCTGGTGACCGCGCTGCGTCAGCAGGTCCTGGACATGTTCGGCCTGCCACAGGGCCAGGCGGCTTTCTCGTGTGGCGATTGTCAAAGTACTCATGAGGTGGTGTGGCAGGACGTAACCTGCTGGTAATCTTGAAGGTGTGGAGGATGCTAGCATGCCCGGCGTTGCCCTCTTGTGCCACCTGCCCCATAACCGCCATGATCAAATCTCAAAAAGTCGCGCCCACCCAGCGCACCCAGGACAACGAACGCCCCCTGGTCGACGACATCCGTCTGTTGGGCCGGCTCCTGGGCGATGTCATCCGCGAGCAGGAAGGCGTTGCCGCCTATGCGCTGATCGAAGAGATCCGCCAGCTCTCGGTGGCGTTTCGCCGTGACGCCGACCACGACGCCAACAAGACGCTGAGGAAACTGCTCAAGGGATTGAGCGGCGACCAGGCCGTCAGCGTGACCCGCGCATTCACTTATTTCAGCCACCTCGCCAATCTGGCCGAAGATCGACACCACATTCGCCGCCGGGCTGTCCACGAGCGTGCTGGCGACACCCAGGAAGGCAGCATTGAAGTGGCCATGACCCGCTTGCATACAGCAGGAATAACACCTGAATCAATCGCGTCATCACTGGCCAGCAGTTATCTGTCGCCGGTGCTCACGGCGCACCCGACTGAGGTCCAGCGCAAGAGCATTCTGGACGCGGAGCGCGACATTGCCCAGTTGCTGACCGCACGCGATGAAATCAAAGTCAACGCTGCCGCACACCGTAGCGTGAACACCAAGAAAGACGCCCTGACGCCACGCGAACTGCTGCTCAACGAGCAGCAAATGAAAGCACGCGTGCTGCAACTGTGGCAAACCCGGCTGCTGCGTTCTTCCAAACTCACGGTGGCCGATGAAGTGGAAAACGCCCTGAGCTACTATGAAACCACTTTCCTGAGCGAGATTCCCAGACTCTACACAGAACTGGAACGCGAACTGGGCCCAAACCCGGTGCACAGCTTTTTGCGCATGGGGCAATGGATCGGCGGCGACCGCGATGGCAACCCCCACGTCAACGCACAGACCCTGGCCCACGCGCTGCGCCGCCAGGCCGACGTGGCACTGCGCCACTACCTGACCGAGGTGCATTACCTGGGCGGCGAGCTGTCGCTCTCGGCCATGCTGGTGAACTGCCTGGCGCCCATGCAAGCCCTGGCCGAGCGCTCACCCGACAGCAATGAACACCGCAAGGACGAGCCCTACCGGCGGGCCCTGATTGGCGTCTATGCCCGCCTGGCAGCCGTGCTCAAGGACCTGACTGGGGGCGAGGCCGCGCGCCATGCGGTGGCGCCACAAAACGCTTATGCCAATGCGGAAGAATTTCTGGCCGACCTGCGCACCATCGAAGCCTCTCTGCTGGCGCACCATGGTGAAGCCTTGGTGGCGCAGCGACTGCACCCGCTGATCCGGGCGGTCGAAGTGTTTGGTTTTCATCTGGCGACGGTCGATTTGCGCCAGAGCTCGGACCAGCATGAAGCGGTGATGGCGGAACTGCTGGCGGTGGCGCGGCTGGAAAGCGCTTACTCACAGCTCGACGAAATGGCCAAGCGCCGGCTGCTCATGGGTCTGTTGAACGATGCGCGGCCGCTGCGTGTGATGGGCGCCACCTATTCGGCCCTGACCCAAAGCGAACTCGCTGTTTTCGAGACCGCCAAAGTCATGCGCTCGCTGTTTGGCGCACAGGCGATTCGCCACTACATCATCAGCCACACCGAAACCGTGAGCGACCTGCTTGAAGTGCTGCTGCTGCAAAAAGAAGTCGGCTTGCTCGAGGGCACGCTCGACGGGCAGGCGCACTGTGACCTGATCGTGGTGCCGCTATTTGAAACGATTGAAGACTTGCGCCATGCGGCGCCCATCATGCGCGAGTATTACGCCCTGCCCGGCATCCACGCGCTGGTCAGCCGTGGCCGGCCCGACCAGTACCACGAGCAGGACATCATGCTGGGCTACTCTGACAGCAACAAGGACGGCGGCATTTTCACCAGCAATTGGGAGCTCTACCAGGCCGAAATTGCGCTGGTCGACGTGTTTGACGAAATGGCGGCCAGCCAGAATATTCCAAGCGATGCCGGGTTGGTGGCTGAGGTCCGGGCGATTCAATTGCGCCTGTTCCATGGTCGCGGCGGCACCGTGGGGCGCGGCGGCGGCCCCAGCTACCAGGCCATCCTGGCGCAGCCACCCGGCACCGTGCGCGGTCAAATCCGGCTGACGGAGCAGGGTGAGGTGATCGGCTCCAAGTACGCCAACCCCGAGATCGGCCGGCGCAACCTCGAAACCCTGGTGGCCGCCACGCTGGAGGCCACCTTGCTCCAGCCCACCAAGTCGGCCAGCGCGCCGTTCCTGAAAGCCGCTGCCGAGCTGTCGCTCAGCAGCATGGCAGCCTACCGGCAGTTGGTTTATGAAACCCCAGGCTTCACCGACTACTTTTTTGCTGCCACGCCAATCCGCGAGATTGCCGAGCTCAACCTGGGCTCACGGCCGGCCTCGCGCAAGCCATCGCACAAAATTGAAGACCTGCGCGCCATTCCGTGGGGCTTTAGCTGGGGCCAGTGCCGTTTGACGCTGCCCGGCTGGTACGGCTTTGGCTCAGCGGTTGAATCGTTTCTGGCCCAAGGCGGGCAGAAAGACCCCTTGGCGCTGCTGCAAAAAATGCACCGGCAATGGCCTTTTTTCAAGACCTTGCTCTCCAACATGGACATGGTAATGGCCAAAAGCGACCTGGCGCTGGGTTCTCGCTACGCCGAGCTGGTGACGGATGCCCGCCTGCGCAAGAAAATCTTTGGCGCCATTGAAGCCGAATGGCACCGCACCGCCAACGCCTTGAGCCTGATCACCGGCGACCCATACCGCCTGGCCCACAACGCGGCCTTGCAACGCTCCATGCGCCACCGGTTTCCCTACATTGACCCCTTGCATCACCTGCAAGTCGAACTGGTGCGCCGCTACCGTGCCGGGCAGACCGATGAACGCCTCAAGCGCGGCATTCACATCTCGATCAACGGTATTGCCGCGGGGCTCAGGAACACCGGCTGAGCACCAGCTCCCGCACCGCCCTGCCCTCTTGCAGACGAGTCATTACTGAGAAAAGCAAGGGCGCACTCAAATCCAAGTGCAACACAACGGTAGTTTATTGGATGGTTTGCGCGGAGTCCTCAAGCTTGGCAAGCCGGGCAATGGTTTGGCGGTCTTGGTAGAGTTATTTCGTATGACACTGGAGGCAGAGCGAACTTCCCGCCATGCCTACCTTCACCAGGCCCTTGCTAGTTCCAGTGCTGCCTGCCACCGTATAGATGTTGTGGACATCGTGACACGACGAGCATTCCACCTTACCGCTGGACAACAGCGTCGTGGCGATGGTGCCGGACTTGCTTACCGTGGAACCAATCGTCACGGTTTTTGTTGACGGGTCATTCAGTCCCTTGTCCGCAGTCGCCAGGGCGGCGTCATAAGTGATCCCAACCGGATGGTCATTGGACAGATTGGTGCCGAGGACAGTGCTGCATCCCAAAGGATTGGTACAACTGTTTGCTTCAGCAAGCGTCATACCGCCTGTAGCACCGCCGTAGTCAAGGATCCCTACCGTGCCGTCGTGACAGGATAAGCAGAGTTTGGAAACCGAGCCGGGCTGACCGGCAGAGGCATTCATAGTGGACGATGCGTAAAGCGTGTAATTGGTGTTATTTGCTGCGCGGTTCCAAAGCGGCCCTTGCGTGTTTGTATTGTGCGGCGCGTGACACATAACGCATACCTGTTGCTCAAACCCAAAAGACCAAATACCGGGATCATGTGCCGTGCCTTTAATCCCCGCGCCTGCAGTCTGGGCAGTAGCCACTCCCAAGATCAGCCACAGCATCGCCCCGACCACCATTCTTATTGGATCAATCAACTCAGTTCTCCCAAAAAAATATCTCCACACATAACCGTAATCAACATTTACTTTCGCAGGGCAAAAGCACTTTTCGCGCCACGATGTCGCGACTCGTCCAGAAAAGTGATTTGGGTCGAATAACTACGCGCCAGGCAGTTGTTAGCTGCGAAGCGGTTTACTAAAATTCTCAAAGCATGGAAAAACGGCTGACAACATTCCCGTTTCAAGGAAAGCACTTTGCTGTAACGGGGTGCTGGCGCCAATTAAATCGCCCAGAATGAATGAGCTTTGGCAACACATTGCGGGTACCATCCACGACAAATGAAGGTTTCAAAAAGACCAATTGAAAGAAAGCCGAATTCAGTCCTTCATGTTGTCCAATTTTTATGCCTTTGCGGGCATGACACAAAGTAGACGATTCACCTTGCTCGGCGTAACCCGACATGCAAAAACTGAACCCATTCACACCGATCAAGGTATTCCAGATTTTGAAAGCGGTTTTGCAGCCGCTTCGAGAAATCAGGAACTGGGGAACCTTACAGACGAGGAAATTCGGTAAGGAGGTAAAAAACAGGGTTCAAAACCGACGTCCGCTGACGAGTGGTATCTGGCTGTTTTTGACAATTCGGTTTCTGGCCGGAGTCTTGACAACGGTGAGCATGGCAGGCTTTTCCCCGGCCGCACATTCACAAGAGAGTACGGAAAGTAAATCGATTCAGGACAGCCGCAAGGTTGCTCTCCAGGTGTGGCGGGACTTAAGAACCCAACTGATCAGGGAAATGCAGTTGAGTGGCCCGCTACGCTCGCTCGTGGTGTGCAAATACACTTGCCCCGAGATTCTTTCCATGCAGTCGCGCAAGACCGGCTGGAGAGTGGCTGCGGTAAGCCTGAAACCACGCAATTCGGCGCTGGGCATGGCCGATGCATGGGAGCAGAAAGTGATTGCCGATTTCGACCGCCGTGTAGCCAAAGGCGAAAAAGGGGAGACGCTTGAATTTATCGAAATCGTGAGCGAGCCGCAGGGCAGGTATTTCCGCTACGCCAAGGCGATGATGGTGGAGCGTATGTGCCTGCAATGCCACGGTTCGAGCGACCAGCGACCCGACTCGGTAAAAGCACAATTGGCCATCGACTATCCATTTGATCAAGCCGTCGACTTCAGGATAGGCCAGGTATACGGCATCGTCTCAATCAAGCGAGGCATTTGATCGAACACCTCACTTTGCAAGAGTGAACATGAACCCATTTCAGCAGGGTCTGGCCCTGCCAAGACCAAAGTGAAGCTCACGCTGCGAGCCAAAGGCATCTTCGCTTTCATGGCATTGATGGCTTACGTAGGAGCAGGTGATTTCATCCTGTCGCAAGAACGCTCGAATCTGTTGCTCTACTTCTCCGAAATGGAGCGTATCTATACAACGGAAAGCGCGCTCGGGAAGACTACTTATGCTGTCTCCCATTCCATGCTCAAGTTAGAGGAAAGGTTCTTTTCCAACGACAGTCTGCCCCCAGCGTTTGAAGAGCATATTGCGCTCGATGTGGAACTGATCCAAGCGGGTCTGATTGGATTGCAGGACTATTACCCGGGGCTTAAAAAGAGGAATGATCGCCTGGACCAGGATATGGCCAGACTGCGTACCGAACCCTCGCATGGCAGCATGGTCTCGCTGCGAGAGCACGGAAAGGAACTAAGCGGTGAACTGGATCAGATCACTAGGGAATTGCGTGAGCGCAAGAGCCTGCTGTGGCAACGCTACCGCAACGAGTATGACATCATGTCGTTCACTGCGGCAGTTATGACTCTCGTGGGAGCGCTAATTTTCGGCGCACTGATTGCGCTGTTTCTCACACGACTGGCATCCGATATCAGGAGGCTTGCAACGCGTGCGTTGGATATTGTGGTCGGCTATCGGGGACCACCGGTAGAGGTCACGCGCGACGACGAAGTAGGCGATTTGATGAAGGCGATCAACCGCATGCAATCCGAATTACGACTGCGCGAGCGGCAGCTGGAAATCTCGCGCGAACAGCGCTTTCACAAGGAAAAGATGGCGGCCATCGGCTCGCTTGCCGCAGCCGTTGCGCACGAGATCAACAACCCGATTGCGGCGATTGCGGGAATCGCTCAATCGCTGAAAGATTCTGGCCAACACGCATCGTGTGCGGAGTTCGGTATCGATCCATCCGACTTGATACTGGAGCAAGCCAAACGCATCACTGCTATTTCGAGACAGATCGCCGAGCTCACCGCACCGCACTCACCAGAGCACGAGTTGCTCGATCTGAATTCGCTCGTGCGCAATACATGTAATTTCATTGCTTACGACAAGCGCTTTGACAAGATAGAAATGGCTCTTAATCTTGATTCCCAGATACCCGCAATCAACGCCATCGCCGATCATCTGACGCAAGTGCTGATGAACTTATTGATCAATGCGGCTGACGCGCTGGAGGATGTCCCTCAGCGCAGTCCGACGATATGGGTGTCGACGTTGGCGACAAAAAGTGAGTTGCTATTGACGGTAAGCGACAACGGCAAGGGAATGGACAGTTCTGTGCTGGCGCACGCATTCGATGAAGCCTATACGACGAAGCCGCCCAACAAGGGCCGCGGCCTTGGCCTGTTTTTGTGCAAGTCCCTGCTCGAGAGCTGCGGCAATCGCATCGGGCTAGAATCGACGCTCGGGGTCGGCACCTCAGTGCGAGTCCGTCTCACGCTGGCGTCGCATACCGGAGCCTAAGCAAGCATGCCATCTCTGAACGTTTTAGTTGTTGACGACGAACCGGCATTGCGCCAGATTCTTGCTGCCGCAGTGATCAAAGCTGGCTATTCGGTGGAACAGGCCAACGGCGTAAAACAGGCCGCGACGATGCTTTCCCGCGGGGACTTCGATGTGGCACTATGCGATATCAAGATGCCCGACGGAAACGGTATTGAACTGGTACGCAATTGCCGCGCCGCCGGGATCGAAACGACGTTTATCATGGTTACGGGATTTGCTTCGATCGAAACAGCTGTCGAAGCGCTGCAGGCCGGGGCGTCGGATTACATCACCAAGCCAGTGCGCTATGAAGAGGTGGCGCACAGACTTTCTCAAATCGACGCGTTGCGCGGCTTGCGCGAAGAAAATAAGGCCTTGCGCAAGGTTGTAAGCGATAGCTCACCCAAGTTGTACCGATTCACCTCGCCCGGAATGCTGGAAGTAGAGCGACTAGCTAGAAAAGTAGCGCCCACTGACTGCACGGTCCTGATCACCGGAGAAAGCGGCACCGGCAAAGGCGTGGTGGCGCGAATGATCAACGATCAGAGCAAGCGGCGCACTGGCCCGTTTTTGCAGGTCAATTGCAGCGCGGTGCCCGAACACCTGCTGGAGAGTGAGTTTTTCGGACATACCAAAGGCGCGTTTACCGGTGCCGATCATGCCCGCAAGGGGCTTTTTTTGCAGGCCAACGGTGGCACCTTGTTCCTTGACGAGATTGGCGAACTACCCTTGCACATGCAGACCAAACTGCTGCACATGGTCGAGGACAAGGAAGTCAGGGCGCTGGGAAGCGAGCAAGTGCGCCATGTCGATACGCGCATCATCGCGGCGACGAATGCCAATCTTGTGAACCTGGTGAAAGATGGTAAATTTCGCGAGGATCTGTATTTTCGGCTCAGCATGTTCCAGATTCAGATACCACCATTGAACGAGCGGCAGACGGACATGCCCGGACTGATCCGTTTTTTGCTTCACAACCTGTGCCCGAGCGGATTGGGAACAATGGAAATCGATCCTTTGGCAGAAGAAATTCTGCTGGCTCATAGATGGCCGGGAAACGTGCGAGAACTTGAAAACGTAATCACCCGCGCATGCATCCTGGCGGAAGACAACCGCATTTCGATCGCTGACCTGCCTACGACGATTATCCGAACAAGCTTACCAAAGACATTGGCTGGTGCAGCGATAGGCTCCAATGGTTCCCTTCGCGATCAGATGCGAAAATTGGAACTCGAAATCCTGCAGCGTGCGATCGAGGGTGCCGGGGGAGATCGCAAGCTGGCCGCGCAGAAATTGGGAATCGGATTGTCTAGCCTGTACCGCAAGTTCGACGAGTTTCAACCCGATGCCTTGAGCAGCGGAGACGCTGCGCCAGTGCACCCATCCTAAGCCTGGCGAACCAGAACTAAAAATGGACTTCAGACTGATACATACATTGAAGTTGGGGCTGCTTGCCCTGCTTGCTGTCGTTACTTTTGAGTCGCTGGCGGGAGGCTCAAACGCCAGCGCAACACCGGGCACGCGGGTGGTTGCGGGGAAAATAACCGAGTGGCAGGTGCCAGTGCCGAAATTTGTGCGTGATCCGGCTATCGGGCGCGACGGAAATGTTTATTTCGCAGTGCGCTCGGGCGACCAAATTGCCCGCTTTGACCCAAAGTTGAAGCTCTTCCAAGATTGGAACGTACCTGTTGGAACGCAGCCGCTGGGCGTGGTGGTGGCGCGCGATGGCAAAGTACTCTTTGGCGGTTTCGGCAACGGCACCATCGGCGAACTCGATCCATCCACCGGCAAGATAAAAATATACCTTATCCCGTCCGCTGACAGCAATCCTTATACGCTGGTACTGGATGGTGAGGACAATATTTGGTTCACGCTGCGAAAAGTCGGCAAAGTGGCGAGGCTTGAGCGCGCTAGCGGCAAAATCACAGAATACCCGATTGGCGACAAGCCATACTCAGTGGCATTGGACCAAAGCGGCAATGTTTGGGTCACACGCATGGCCGCCGACCGGATAGTGCGCTTGGAGCCAAAGACCGGCAAGGTCACGGAGTTGTTACTGGGTTTGGGATCGCATCCACGACGGACTGCGGTGGCGCCGGACGGTATGCTGTGGGTCTCTCTCTATGGCACGGGTAAGCTGCTGAAAATTGATCCCACCGTATCCCGAGTGATCAAAGAATATGAGCTTCCAGGCGGGCCGAATGCTGGCCCCTATGCCGTAAACGCAGACGCAAACGGACGCATTTGGGTCAGCGAGATCCAAACCGACAGCGTGATCATGCTCGATCCCCGTAGCGAGGAAATTCGGATTTTCAAGCTACCGACAAAGAATACCGGGATACGCAATGCTGCCATTGATTCCGAGGGGCTCTACTGGTATGTGGGCAGCCAAGCGGGTAAGCTGGGTGTCATTGAATGAAAAGCTGACGACCGAAGGCCGCGGAGGCGGTTCAGGACAAGAGTCTATTCAAGTCTTCCACGGCGAGTAGCAAGGTCTGCGGTGATTTACCAGCCGACACGGAGGCCTCCAGTTTTGCCACTTGATTGCGTATGGCAGTGAAACGAGTGCGTTCTTGCGTTCTCCAGGCCATGGCAAGCGCCAGCACTTCAGTTTGCGGGTGACTTGCAGGATCGCTTGAAAAATCGAGTTTGCGTGTCTTAGCGATCAGTTTTGTGAAATCTTTCAAGACCAGATTTTCGTGGCGGCTCCAAATTCTTTGAGCAAGCATCAGCGCAGTCAGGTTGACTAGAGCGAACACGCCCAGCACCGCGAAACCTTCTGTCACGAGGCGCGTCAGAATGGGCCCCGTCTGGACGAGATGAACTCGATACAGGCTCTCCTCAAGCAAGTTGTTGAGATGCCAGTATGTGACCCATGTCGACACGCACACCAGAACTACCTCAAGAACCACCAGAGCGATCAGCAGTGACCGCTGAATGGATTTATCAACGTAATTCATTTGACGCCGGTAAGCGGGCCGAGAGGAGGTGCTGGCAGCGACAGGTATCATTTGGCGTGGCAGGCTAGACAGAGCGCCGAACGCTCATTGGAGACGACCAGCTTGCCATGTTCTTTCTTATAAGCCTCATGGCAGGAAATGCAGCTGATTCTTCCATCTGACAACAAAATCTTCTTTTGTGCCAACTGATTTTCCGGTTGGAAGCCGCCTCTCTTGCTCGCGTCACGGTAGCTGCGCCCGATTGGGTGGGGAGCCGCACCGCTGGCATGACGCAGGACGCCGCTGCTGCCGATGCTGACTGATCCGCCATCCGAATGACTGCCTGCGTGGCATCCCAGGCAATGCAAGGAATGCGCATCGATGTCGATGGTGCTGCGCCCGCGACTCACATCCAAATGTCCCGAAATTACCAGATAAAGCAACATCTATTCTGTAAATTTCGATTTTGGTTCTGTGTTGTTGCGCAATAGCGTCGGGTCAAGGCTTCATGTTCAGGTAGATTTTTGCGGTCATCCACTCCTCGTCTTGTTCGGCCAGC
>NZ_JBAQMD010000117.1:0-32793 GCF_049302455.1 Rhodoferax ferrireducens
GTCCAACGGGATCTTTTGCCTACCGTTCGCGGAACGGCCGCCCCAGTTTTGATTCAGCTCTTTAGCCCGCGACCGCCAGGCAAAAGACTCTCTGCATTCCGTAGACTTCCGCATAGGCGTTCAAGAACTCAGGGGATTCTCTGAACTTATGAAATAACGGCCAGTCGTGATACGACAGCTCCTCAAACAACTCACCTTGCTTGCCTATCAGTTTCATCATCCCTGCGGCCGCTGGGAAATCGTCATTTAAAACTGCGATTGCAAGTTTAAAATCTCTATATGTAGCAGTCCAGTCTAAAGATTTTAGGGCAGCCTTACAACCATCTTCATTACCAGAAAACTTTGCTGCGATAGCTGCATTAATAGTTCTAATCCTTAGATCAAGTTCGGAAATACTGTCTTTCATGGGTTCAGTAAGAGTAAATTTTGCAATTTCATTTGCTGTCTTCCACCGCTTATCAGTGAGGAGATCGAAAAGCACTTGATTTGCACCTTCATGTGCAATATTTTTTTCATTGGGAAATAATTTTCGCCAAAGTGTGTGGCAAAGCATAAAGGCTACTTTCGAGACCACAATCGATGCACGAGAAAAGTATTCACCACCTAATTTCAATGTGTCGCCAAGTTTGGGGCGTTTTTGATATATGTAACCTTCTCTGTCGCAAACTACAAAGTACTGATCGCTAACTACCCCTCCGTTGTGAACAACAAGGTTTCGTCTTTGCGACATCTCAATGAATTCCCCCCACTCAGGGAAGGTACGAAGTTTTAGTCCAAACTTGGTTTCAAGAGAAACAAACTGTTCAATATAGCTATCTCGTCGAAATGTTTCGACTTCCTTTTCCAGCATATCAAGTTTGATCGCATTTAAATCTTCATATGCAAGCAGATCGGCAAAGCTCAGTTGTCGGGAAATTCCTTTTAATAGTTCGCTTTTCTTCTTATAAATTACCTTTAGCAGGGCACCAACGAACGCATCGTATTCAGAGAAAAGCTGAGTAAATAAGCTTCGCTGCAGTGTTTCTGGAATCCGCATTCCACCAAGGCCATCCAACGCCCTAATTGCATTCAGCATTTCGGACGCTTCGTGGGCTGATAATGCGTGATAGACATTGGTTTGATCTTCGTTCTTTGACGCATATTTGGCAAGTTTCTTTGCATTGGCTTCATGCTGACTTCTTAGCCATGAAAAAACATGCGGAAGAACAATCATGTGAGTCTTCTGAATTGATCGTATATCACCCAAAAAAATATCCAATACAGAATTTATTGGATGATTTTCTGTCGGCCTATCTATTTCCGAGTCAGTGTTCGGGATAGCATCCATTTCTGCAGAACTTTTTTTAGGTATCAGCGTCTGAATTCCTTTTTCTTCTTCCTTGTTTGCCATTGCAATTGCTCCTTGATTAATATTCTAAAAAATAGTCTCGTAGTCTGTTAAGTTTCCAATCTCCGCCCAAATCCCCCGTCCCCACTCGCTGTAATCACCAATCGATGCGTCGCCCTAGTCGCCTCCCACATAAAACAACCTCGCCTCCTCCCGCTCATCCTCTCCCGCAGCAGGTACCTGCCCAACGCCCATCAGCGCCACCACCGGGAACTCCAGCCCTTTGCTGGCGTGCATGGTCAGCACCTTGATGGTGTCCTCAAGCGGATTGAAGCTGCCTGAGCCCTGGCGCACCTGGTGCGGCAGTTGCCAACGACTCAGTGCCGGGGCGCATTCTTCCATCTCGTTGTGGTGACGGCAAAGCACCGCCATGTCACCCCACGCGTGGTCCTCTTGATGGGCGGTGTTCAGTAAGTCGGAAATCTTGGTGGCTTCGGCGCGCAGCTTCGGCAAGCGGATGATCAGCGGCGCCTCGCCATCGCGCCCGCGGTTGATGCGTCTGAGCGGTCGCTGGGCACGACTTCTGCTCAGAACTGCCAACGATCTTTCGCACTTCCAAATGGCAACAAGCTGACTTTTCTGGCTACTTTTCATCAAAGTTCAAGTCGCATTGACCGCCAGTTACCTCGGGATTAAGGCACCGCTTTTCTAAACGCTTAGCTGCTACGCCTTTCATGCAGTTCCAAAACAAATGCCACGTAATCAACAGCAAGACAGCAGCAATAAATGCGAAGATTAGTCTTTGAGTTTTTACTATTTCTTGGACATAACGCTGAATATCTAAGTTTTCCAGCTTCGTACATAAAAGTTTTACTTCTGATTCCGTAAATGACGTGCGTAGCGCATTGTCACGAGCATTTGCTTGGCAATCTGATTTATGGAGTATTCCCACATTGAATAGCGAGATTGCTTTCGCCTCTTCATTGTTCATAAGAAACCAGCGACTTGTAGCTTTGAATTTGAGAACTGCGTCATTGATGACGATGCCCTGAGAACCAATCACTGCTGCAAGGAACGTGAATGAGGTGAATACAATTTTTAGCCTTTGCACCCATGCAGGAGGAAGTTTTTTCAGCCGAACCCGCCGCAAATCCGGGTCAAAGTAGTCATCGCACCAGCTAATGGCTTTCATCTCAACGTCATGAAACTTTGCCCATTGAATCAGCTGGCGTGCGCTCTCCAATGTTTTCACTTGGACGCCGGTGAGGAATCGAAATGACATCAAGCTCGTCTGTTCATCAATATAGGCGCTGATTTCAGGATCGCTGATCGGTTGGCGGCCATGAAGTAGTCGCCAAATACGGTACATCAGCACATGGCGTGACTCGGTTCGCCACCATAGCCACCCGAATCCCAGCAGCGTAAAAGTTGATACGAGGATGCCCAGAACACTGGGAAGGGTTGAGAACGCAGTCAAGTCCATATGACGCGTCCTTCAACAAACCGTGGAGGTAGACGGCACGTTGTGCCGGAGCAGGTAATCGTCGTCGAGCTTCTGTTCCAGCCGCTCGGCCACGCGTCGCTCGCCGCCTGTCATGCGCGACACACAAGCGCCAAGCGCCGGTATCAAGGTTGCCATGTGGTGATCCCGTCCCTGAGATTGTTTGCGGGCCATTATGGGCGCAATCGCAGGGGGCTTGGTAGGGATCGGGCCAGGTCAAACCCTTAACGCGGCGGAGCTTGCTGTTGGGTGCCGTGCGCTAGCGCACGGTCTTGTAGATTCACGCGTGCATTTAAGCGACGCTCACGGACGTACGACGATCTCGTTCCTCACGGATTTCACCCCGTTCACACCACGCGCGATGCTCTCTGCCATGTTTTTCTCCGTGGTGTTCTTGGCAAAGCCCGACAGCAGGACGACGCCATTGAGGGTTTCGACCTTGATGCTGGTCGCGGCGACCTGCGTGTTGTCGACGAAGCGCGCCTTGATTTGGGTGGTAATCGTGGCATCGTCAATATAGGCGCCGACGGTTTCCTGGCCGCGCGTGACGGCACAGCCGGTGGCGGTGAGCAGAGCCACTGCGGCAACAACGGCGGCAAGAAGAGTACGAATGATCATGATGAACCTCCTGTGAAAGTTGATGTGGGCTTGGCCTCGACTGATTGTCTGACGGGTTGCGAGCCCCACGAGCAGAAAAGAGTAATGCGAAGTAACCTGGCTGGCAAGCCAAAAGCACTCCGAAAAAATGCGGAAACTTGATGATTCGCAAGCGCTGCGACACCTGCGCAATAGCCGCTGATACATCCGGTTGCGTCATGCTGTCAGGGGGAGGCAGATAATTAAACACATGGCTACACGAACAGAAAACGCGGTGACAGCCTCCAGGCTTGCGCCGCCGGCAGCATGAGCACGGCACGACGCACGCTGCTTGCAGTCGTCATCGGCGCGGCGATCATCGGCCCGGCAGCGCTCTGGTGGAACATGTCCCGGCCCGCGCCCCAGGCGCCTGTTGCCGCGGCACCCGCACCTGAACCCGCGGCGGCACCGGCCGTCCCCGAATCGGCTGCGGCGCCCGCAGAGCCGGTGATCCAGTACCCGGTCGAAGCACCACCCGCCCAGGCGCTTCCCTTGAAGGCGGCTGATTTGGGCACGGTGTTGACCGATCTTCTGGGCCGCAAGGCAGTTCTTGAGTTCTTTGCGCTTGATGAATTTCCGCGCCGCTTGGTAGCCACGGTCGATAACCTCGGACGCTCCCACGCGTCGCCCATGCTGTGGCCCATCAAGCCGACGCCTGGCCGCTTCATGGTTGAAGAACGCGCGGGTGGCAGCGTCATCAACGCCGACAACAGCCAGCGCTACACGCCGCTGGTGCTGCTGGCCGAATCGGTAGACGCGGGCAAGGCCGTCGATTTGTACATTCGCATGTACCCCTTGCTGCAGCAGGCGTATGAAGAATTGGGTTACCCCAAGGCTTACTTCAACGACCGGCTGATTGCGGTGATTGACCAGCTGCTCGCCACACCGGGTGCCGACGAGCCCATTCAGGTTCACCTGACCGAGGTCAAAGGGACGGTTGCGTCGCTGCAACCCTGGGTGCGCTACGAGTTTGTCAATCCGGCCTTCGAGTCGCTGTCAGCCGGCCAAAAAATCATGCTGCGCGTCGGGTCGGTCAACGAACGCCGGCTGAAGGCGAAACTCACCGCGATTCGCCAGCAACTCATCAAACGGGTGGTGCCCCGTTAGACAGCGCCTTGACGCCAGCGGCGTTCCTTATCGGGCACAAGCGCTTTTCGTTAAAATCGGGCCCGCGACAAGGTTCGCCGGCCCACCGGTGCCGGCTTTGTCACGCTGTCCCCCCACCCACATTGATCTTTTCCCATGCCCCAACTGACCCTGCCAGCATCCTCCCCAACGGCTGATGCAGCCCTGCTACTTGAAGTTGCTGAACTGGTGGTGAGCGCCTTGAACCTGGACGTTGGCGCGGCCGACGTGCAAGCCGACGAACCCCTGTACGGCGACGGGCTGGGGCTGGACTCCATCGATATTCTTGAAATTGCACTCGTGGTCTCCAAGCGCTACGGCTTGCAACTGCGCGCGGGCCAGGAAGACAACCACGCCATTTTCCTGTCGCTGCGCAGCCTGAGCAACCATATCGCCGCCCAGCGTACCCAGTGAAAGCTGAATGGGCGACACGGCTCAAGCAAGCCGTTCGTTGGGGCGGCTTGCTTACCCTGGGCATCGCTTATGCGTTGCTGTCCCATCGGGCTGCCGCGTCAAGCACACCCGATTTGCAGGGCGCCCTGGTCGCCCTCGCGCCCCTGCTCGCCCTGGCCTTCATGCTGGCTTGGCGTTCGCGCCAACGCGCCCTCATGTTGGCCCTGAGCCTGGCGGCATGCACCGTGATTTACGGTGTCAAGAGCTGGCTGGTGGCCCATTACAACTGGGTCTTTCTGCTGCAGCATGCAGGCACCTATGCGCTCTTGTGTCTGGCCTTCGGCAAAACCCTGCAGCGTGGCGGCACACCCATGATTTCGCGCTTTGCCAGCATCGTGCACGGCAGCCTGACGCCGGCGCTCGCGCGCTACACGCGTGCGGCCACCTGGAGCTGGACCTTTTATTTCGGCGCCACCGCAGGGCTGTCGCTGCTGCTGTTCTGGCTCGCGCCTGCCGCCATCTGGTCGACTTTTGCCAACCTGATGGGCATTCCGCTGCTGGGCTTGATGTTTGTGGGTGAGTATGCGGCGCGCTGCTATGTGTTGCCCGCTTCTGACCGCGCCGGACCGCTGGCGGCGATTCGCGCCTACCGGCAAGCGAGCGCGCAAGACAAGGCGCGCCGACCATGAGCAGCTTCCCGCTCGTCACGCACCCGCACGCGCAAGACATCCTGGCTTACGGCCCTGCCGGGCCGATCACCGTGGCGCATTTTCTGGCCGATGTCAGGCAGTTGGCCGCAGATCTGCCTGCGGGCCGGCACGTTCTCAATGTCTGCGTCGACCGCTACCGGTTTGCCGTCGGCGTGGCAGCGGCCTTGCTGGCCGACAAGATCAGCCTGCTGCCACCCACGCTCACGATAGAGATGATGCGCCAGGTCGAGCACTTTGCGTCCGACGTGTTTTGCCTGGTTGACCAGCCGCAGGCCTTTGATCTGCCCCAGTTTGCGTGGGCGGGCGCGCCGGCCGTTGATGCAGCGGCAGCGGATGCAGCCAGCGCCACCTATGAAGTTCCCGAAATTCCGGCCGCGCGTACGGCGGCCATCGTGTTCACGTCCGGCTCGACCGGCACGCCGGTGGCGCACCGAAAGGACTGGGGCGGACTGGTTCGCAGCGTTCGGGCCGAAGCCGCCCGCCTGGGGCTGCTGGACGGCAGACGCCACAGCATTGTGGCCACGGTGCCACCGCAACACATGTATGGCTTTGAGTCCTCCGTGCTGCTGGCGCTGCAAAGCGGCTCAGCCCTGAGTGCGGCGCATCCGTTTTACCCGGCCGACATCTGCTCGGTGCTCGCGCAATCGCCGCGCCCGTGCCTGCTGGTCACCACGCCCCTGCACCTGAAAGTCCTGCTGGCGTCGGGGCTGGACATTCCCGCCCCCGATCTGGTCCTGTCGGCCACTGCGCCCATGCCGCCGCAACTGGCGCTGGCCGTCGAGGCCCGCCTGCAGGCGCCCTTGTTTGAAATCTACGGTTCGACCGAGACCGGCCAGATTGCGACCCGGCGCACCACCCAGACCGCCCAATGGACGCCTTTCCCGGAACTCACGCTCAGCGTTTCGCAGGGGCGCACCTGGGTCTCGGGCGGGCATGTTCAGCCGCCCATGCCGATGGCGGACGAACTCGAACTCTTGAATGGTGGGCGTTTCCTGCTGCATGGCCGCACCGCCGATCTCATCAACATCGCGGGCAAACGCAGCTCGCTCGACTACCTGAACCATCAGCTCAATGCCATCCCGGGCGTGATCGACGGCGCGTTTTTCATGCCCGCCGAGCAAGACGACGCCAGCGTGACGCGCTTGATGGCCTTTGCCGTCGCGCCCGGCATGAAGGCGACCACCCTGCTGGCGGCCCTGCGGGAGCGCGTTGACGCGGTGTTTATCCCCAGGCCGCTGGTGCTGCTGGCATCGCTGCCTCGCAACAGCACGGGCAAATTGCCGCGCGACGCATTGCAGGCACTGGCGTCTGATCATCAGCGCAAAGGCACGCCCCATGCAGCTTGAGACCACGCTTTTCATCGCGCCGGATCATCCGGCTTTTGCCGGCCATTTTCCGGGGATGCCGATTGTGCCGGGCGTGGTTTTGCTGGACGCCGTCATTCATGCGGCGCTGCAGACAGGGCGACCCAGGGCACCCGGGGACGGCTTTGATACGACGCCGGTGTGCCAGATCAGCGCCGCCAAGTTTCTGAGCCCGGTCGGCCCCGGCGAGACCCTGACGCTTTTGCTCACCTCGGGCGCTTCGGGCCGCACCCGCTTCGATGTCTCCAGCGGCCAGCGGAAAGTCGCCACCGGCACGCTGGTGTTGCCACCGTCTGCGCCATGACGACGCAGCAGCAGGCCACGCCGTCAGGCGGCGCTGAATGGCAACAGCGCCCCGAGCGCAGCAGCCTGTTCATGCTGCGCCTGATGACCTGGCTTTCACTGCGGCTGGGCCGGGGCGCGAGCCGCGTGGTGCTTTACGCGATCGCGGCCTATTTCCTGGCGTTTGCGCCGACTGCGCGTCGCATGTCACGCGATTATTTGCGCCGGGTGCTCCAGCTGCCGGCGCCCGCAGCGGTCGGCTGGCGCCATCTGTTTCGGCACTTCCTGTGCTTCGCGTCGGTGATCCATGACCGGATCTATCTGCTCAACGGGCGCTTCGAGCTGTTTGACATCCGGGTTCACAACCAGGACCTTATCGACAAAGTCGTCGCCGACGGGCAGGGCGTTTTCCTGCTCGGCGCGCATCTGGGCAGCTTCGAAGTGCTGCGGGCCATCGGCCGCCAACAGCCCGGCCTGCGGGTGGCCATGGCGATGTTTGAGGAGAATGCGCGCAAGATCAACGCCGCGCTCGGCGCCATCAACCCTGAAGCGCAACAGGACATCGTGGCGCTCGGCCACATCGATTCGATGATTCAGGTGCATGAACTGCTGGGCCAGGGCACGGTCGTGGGCATGTTGGGCGACCGGTCGCTGGGCCAGGACGACACCCGCGCGTTTGATTTTCTGGGCGATCCGGCCGAGCTGCCGCTGGGTCCGTTCCGGATGGCGGCGATATTGAGGCGCCCGGTCCTGTTCATGACCGGGCTGTATCGCGGCGGCAACCGTTACGACATCCACTTTGAAGCGCTGGCGGATTTCTCCAAAGTGCCGCCACGCGGGCGCACGCTGGCGGTCCAGGCGGCCATGGCACGTTATGCTGCGCTGTTGGCGTACTACTGCCGCAGCGCGCCCTACAACTGGTTCAACTTTTTTGATTTCTGGCGCGCTCCCGTGCCGCGACCCAGCCGCTCTCCTGAAAAAATTCAACCCACGCCATGATGCACCCCGTTCGACTTTTTAGACTGGCGCCCATCGTGCTGGGCCTGGTATTTGCCATGACCAGCCCGGCGGTCTTGGCGGCCTGGGACATCCAGCAATTGATGGACTCCCTGGCCCAGAACAGGTCCAGCCAAGCCAGCTTTGTCGAGAAAAAGACGATTGCCATTCTTGACCGGCCGGTCGAGTCGTCCGGGCAACTGTTCTACACCGCGCCTGACCACCTGGAAAAGCGCACGCTCAAGCCCAAACCCGAATCCATGGTGATCGACGGGGGTGACCTGTTGATTGAGCGTGGCCGTCAAAAACACCGTCTGCAGTTGCAGGCTTATCCTGAACTGGCGGCGTTCATCGACAGCATTCGCGGTACTTTGGCGGGCGACCGCCAGGCGCTGGAGCGCAACTATCAACTGAGCCTGGAGGGCACGGCAGAGCGCTGGACCCTGCAACTTCTGCCACGGGACGACAAGATGCTGGCCGTGGTGCAGCGCATCCGCATCACCGGTGCCCGTGACCTGGTGCGCAGCATCGACATCACCCAGGCCGATGGCGACAGCTCCTTGATGAGCATTGAAAAATTGGTGACGCCGTGAGGCCTGATACACGCCGCCGTGGCCGCCTTGCCGTCGCGTTGTGGCTGGCGTTTTTGCTGCTCTGCGCCGGCGTGATCAGCCGCACCAGCTTCACCACCGACTTGTCGGCCTTCATGCCGCGCACCCCCACGCCGGAGCAGCGGCTGCTCATGGACCAACTGCGTGACGGCCTGGCTTCGCGCCTGATCCTGGTCGGCATTGAAGGCGCCGATGCGCCCCGCCGTGCCCGGCTCTCCAAACACATCGCGCAGCGCCTGCGCACCGATGCGGCTTTTGTCACCGTCAACAATGGCGAGCCCGTCAACACCGAGCGCGACCGCGCCTTTCTGTTCAACAACCGCTACCTCTTGAGCCCGGCGGTGACGCCTGCGCGCTTCAGCGCGGAAGGATTACATGCCGCCTTGAGCGAGAGCATTGACCTGCTCGCCTCGCCCGCCGGGCTGCTGGTGAAATCCATGTTGCCGCGCGACCCGACCGGTGAGATGGTGCAATTGCTCGAACAGCTGAGCAGCGGCACGCAGCCCAAGCTGGTGCAGGGCGCCTGGGCCTCACGCGACGGTGCGCGCGCCCTGCTGCTGATGCAAACGCGCGCCGCGGGTTCCGATACCGATGCCCAGCAAAGCGCCATGACGGCGATCCGCCAGGCGTTTGAAACAGCACCGGAGGCCCACGCGGACGCCCGGCTGGTCATGAGCGGTCCCGGCGTGTTCTCGGTGACATCGCGCGAGACCATCAAAAGCCAGGTCAGCCTGCTGTCACTCATCAGCATCGGGCTCATCGCGGCGCTGCTGCTGCTCGTTTATCGCTCTATCACGGCACTCGCCCTGGGGTTTTTGCCTGTCATCAGCGGCGCGCTGGCAGGTGTTGCGGCGGTCAGTCTGGGCTTTGGCTCGGTGCATGGCATCACGCTGGGCTTTGGCACCGCCCTGATCGGCGAGGCGGTGGACTATTCGATCTACCTGTTTGTGCAATCCGAACAGGGCGAGGCCGACCCGCAGCACTGGATCAAGCGCTTCTGGCCCACGATCCGGCTCGGCGTGCTGACTTCCATAGCCGGCTTTGCCGCCTTGCTGCTGTCGGGCTTTCCGGGCCTGGCGCAACTCGGCCTGTATGCGATTGCCGGGCTGGTTGCTGCCGCCAGCGTGACCCGTTTCGTGCTGCCACAGCTTCTGCCGGCCAACTTTCGCATCCACGACGTCACCAACGTCGGGCGCGTCTTGGCTGGCCTGGTGCAGCGCGCCGCTGCACTGCGCTGGCCAGCCGTGTTGCTGTTGCTGCTGGCCTGCGCCGTTCTCATCAACAGCCGCAGCAGTTTGCTCAATGACAAGATTGCGTCCTTGAGCCCGGTCTCGCAGGCCGATGTGGCGCTCGATACCCGCCTGCGGGCTGACATGGGCGCGCCGGATGTGCGCTATCTGGTGGTTGTCTCCGGCGCCAGCCAGGAAGAGGTGTTGCGCTCTGCCGAGCAGGTTTCAACGCTGTTGCAAGCGCAAGTCGATCAGGGCGAGCTGGCCGGCTTCCAAAGCCCCAGTCGTTATCTCCCCAGCGCAGCAACGCAGCGCGCCCGCCAGGCCAGCTTACCCCTTGCGGCACCGTTGGCGTCCAACCTGGCACAAGCCGTCCAGGGCTTGCCCTTGCGTGCGTCACTGTTGACACCGTTTCTGGCGGACGTTGAAGCCGCCCGCAGCCGGCCCCTGCTGCAGGCCAGCGACCTGGCGCAGACCTCCATGGCGATGGCGCTCGATGCCTTGCTACTTGCGCAAAAGGACCGCTGGACCGCCTTGTTGCCGCTCACCGCACCGGAGGGTGTGGGCATTCAGGCCGACAAGATTCGCTCGGCCTTGACGCGCACGGGCTTGAACAATGTGCTGTTCGTGGACATGAAAGCCGAGTCCGACCATCTCTACGGTGGCTATCTGCATGAAGCCACGCTGCTGTCGCTGGGTGGACTGGTCGCCATTGTGGGCTTGCTGCTGCTGGTCTTTCGCTCGCCGATGCGTGTGCTGCGCATCATTGCGCCGCTGGCAGCGGCTGTCATCACCGTCACGGCAGGGCTGGCCCTGTGGGGTCAGCAATTGATCATTCTGCATCTGGTCGGCTTGCTGCTGGTGGTGGCCGTGGGCTCCAACTACGCCTTGTTTTTTGACCGCCCGGATGCGCGCACGCCGATTGCGCCGCGCACCCTGGCCTCGATGCTGTTTGCCAATCTCACCACCGTGGCTGGCTTTGGCGTGCTGGCGTTTTCCAAGGTCTCCTTGTTGCAGGCCATGGGCGTCACCGTGGCACCGGGCGTCATCCTGGCGCTGATCTATGCGGCGATTTTTGCCAGGAAACCCCATGCGTGATGCCCAGCGGCGGACCTGGTTGATCCGCGCCACTGTGGTCCTTCATCTGCTGGCTTGGGGGGCCGTCCTGACTGCGCCCGCGCTATGGCCTTGGGCGCTGGCTGGCGTGGCCCTCAATCACCTGCTGATTGCGGCCGTCGGCCTGTGGCCCCGCAGCCATTGGCTGGGGCCGAACTGGACACGCTTGCCTTTGGCGGCCGTGGCCCGCCGTGAAATTGCGCTGACCATCGACGACGGCCCCGATCCGGTCGTCACGCCGCTGGTGCTCGATCTGCTGGACCGTTACGCGGTTCAGGCGACCTTTTTTTGCATCGGCGAGAAAGCCGCCCGCTACCCCGATCTGTGCCGCGACATCGTGCGCCGTGGCCACGCGGTGGAAAACCACAGCCAGCGCCACCGTCATTATTTTTCGCTGCTGGGGCCGCGTGGCATCGCGCGTGAACTGCAGGCGGCGCAAGACACTTTGAGCTCGATTACCGGCCAGCGCCCCCTGTTTTTTCGTGCCCCGGCCGGCTTGCGCAACCCCTTTCTCGACCCGGTGCTGACCCGGCTCGGACTCAGGCTGGCCAGTTGGTCCGCACGCGGTTTCGACACCCGGATCAGCGACCCTGCGCGCGTTCAAGGCAAGCTGCTCAGTGGCTTGCAAGCCGGCGCCATTTTGCTGCTGCACGACGGCCATGCGGCACGAACCACGCGGGGCATCCCGGTCGTGCTCGAAGTGCTGCCGGCGCTCGTGGCGTCTGCTGCGGCCGCTGGCCTGCGTTTTGTGACCTTGCGGCAAGCTGCATCGCCATGAAGGAGCAGCCTTGAACGAGCCGCGTCGGCAGACCGTCTGGTACCGTCAGGTGGCAGAGGTCCTCTCCCAACATATGGTTCTGAAAAGCATAGGCACCATGCTGTTCATCGCCCTGTTTTTTGGTGCCTATTTTTTCCTGCTCAAGCACCCCGCCAGCGCCGTCACGGTGATGCCCTTGACCCTGCTGGACCGGCTGATCAGCTTTGAACCCCTGACCATGCCGCTCTATGTCTCCTTGTGGGTTTATGTGTCCTTGCCCCCGGCCTTGCTGGCAACGCGGCAAGAACTTTATGCGTATGGCCGGGCGATGGCGGGGACTTGCTTGAGCGGCCTGGTCATCTTCTTCCTGTGGCCTACCGCGGTCCCCGCCGCCGATATCGACTGGGCGCGCTATCCGGGTGTGGATTTTCTCAAGAGCCTGGACGCCTCGGGCAATGCCTGTCCTTCCCTGCATGTGGCCACCGCCATTTTTTCATGCCTCTGGCTGCACTACCTGCTGCGCCGCTTTGGCGCGCCGTGGTGGATGCGCCTGTTCAATGGGTTGTGGTGCGCCGGCATCGTCTATTCCACACTGGCCACACGCCAGCATGTCGCCGTGGATGTCGCGGCCGGTCTGCTGCTGGGGGGGCTGGCAGCCGCTCTGTCCTTGCGCCATCTCATACCCCTGAAAAGCTAGCGGGCCAGGCCCAACCCCTTGAATTTGCTAGACTCCGGCTCACTTTTTAGATCGGCTTGGCTTCCCCTGAACTCGCTCTGGCTTTCCCATTTCACCGCCACCAGCAGCATCGGTTGCGGGCTTGAAGCGACCCTGTCCGCACTGCGCCAGCAGCGTGGCGGGCTGGCGCCGTGCACCTTCGACACGGTTGATCTGCCCACGTTTGTGGGGGAGGTCGCCGGCGTGGACGCGGTGCAGTTGCCGACGCCACTGGCAGCCTTTGATTGCCGCAACAACCGGCTCGCGCTGCTGGGCCTGCTGCAAGACGGTTTTAGCGAGGCGGTCGCCGCCGCAAGCAAGAAGTACGGGCCGCAGCGCGTCGGCGTCTTCATCGGCACCAGCACCTCCGGCATTCTGCAAACCGAGCTGGCTTATCGGCGGCGCGATCCGGTCAGCGGCGCCTTGCCGGCCGATTTTGTGTACGCGACCACGCACAACACGTTTTCCGTCGCGGATTTCACGCGTCACTACCTGGGCTTGAGCGGCCCGGCCTTCGTGGTGTCATCGGCGTGCTCGTCGAGCGCCAAGGTATTTGCCTCGGCCCGGCGCATGATGGCGACGGGGCTGATCGACGCGGCGGTGGTGGGCGGCGTCGATTCGCTGTGTCTGACGACCTTGTATGGCTTCAATTCCCTGGGCCTGATGTCGACGCAGGCCTGCCGCCCGTTCGACACCGGGCGCGACGGCATTTCCATTGGCGAGGCGGCTGCGTTTGCCCTGCTGGAGCCGGTGCCCGAGCAGTTGGATCGTGACGCTGTGCTGCTGCTCGGTGTCGGTGAATCCAGCGATGCTCATCACATGTCGTCCCCCCACCCCGAAGGCCTGGGCGCGCGCATGGCGATGCAGCAGGCTTTGACGATGGCCAAGCTCGGCGCGGCCGACATTGATTACATCAACCTGCATGGCACGGCCACGCCAAGCAACGATGCGGCCGAGGCCAAGGCGGTGTCAGCGCTGTTCGGGCCCCGCACGCCCTGCAGTTCCACCAAAGGCGCGACCGGACACACGCTGGGTGCGGCCGGCGCCCTGGAGGCGGTGATTTGCGCGCTGGCACTGCAACACGGCCTGCTGCCGGGTGGACTGAACACGCAGCAGCCTGATCCGGCGCTGGCACTCAATTACCTGTTGCACAACCGCGAGCAAGCCGTGAACCGCGCGCTGAGCAACTCTTTTGGTTTTGGCGGCACCAATTGCAGCCTGATTTTTGGCCGTGCCGGTTAAGGTAAAACGATGACACTGCCTTCTGCCTTGCAGGCGCCGCCCCTCACCGTCTTTGTCGAAGGCATCGGCCTGCTGGGCCCTGGCCTGGGCAACTGGGCGCAAGGCCGAGGGGCGCTTGAAGGCACTGAAACCTACCAGACCGCGCGCTGCATCGTGCCGCTGCCGATGGCACTGCCAGCGGCTGAGCGCCGCCGCGCGGGCACGGTGGTCAAGGTGGCGCTGGCCGTCGGCCAGGAAGCGGTGGCGGCGTCAGGCTTGCAGGCGAGCGCCCTGCCGAGCGTCTTTACATCGTCCAGCGGGGACGGCCTCAATTGCCATGAGATTTGCAGCGCACTGGCGTCAAGCGACCGGCTGATTTCGCCCACGCGCTTTCACAATTCGGTGCACAACGCGGCTTCGGGTTACTGGAGCATTTCAAGTGGCGCCATGGTCAGCTCGTCGGTGCTGTGTGCGTTTGACGGCAGTTTCGCCGCCGGCCTGCTGGAGGCGATGGCGCAGGTGATGTTTGAGCAAACCGCGGTATTGCTGGTGGCCTATGACACCGACTACCCCGAGCCGCTGCGCAGTGTGCGACCTGTGCCGGATACCTTTGGGGTGGGGCTGGTGCTGGCGCCCCGACGCAGCGAGCGCAGCCTGGCCCAGTGGCGCCTGGCACCCGCTACCTGCTTGACCGGCGCGCTGGCGCAGCGTCTGGAAGACGACGCCCTGGAGCGCCTGCGCAGCAGCATTCCTGCCGCGCGCTGCCTGCCGCTGCTTCGCAGTGTGGCGGCGCAAACCCAAGGCGAGGTGGTGCTGGACTACCTGCAAGGCTTGCAGCTGGCGGTGCAGGTGGCGCCTTGCCTTTGACGCGCGCCCCCGCAACCCTGCAGCACGCCGATATTGCGCGGCGTATTCCGCACCAGGGCAGCATGTGCCTGCTGGAGCGCGTCAGCGCCTGGGACACCCAGCAGATCCGCTGCGAGGCCAGCAGCCACCTGGCCAGCAACAACCCCTTGCGCGCGCACGGCCGGCTGGGCGCGGCTTGCGGCATCGAATATGCCGCGCAGGCCATGGCCGTGCATGGTGCCTTGCTGGCTGAATCCGGCGCCGGCGCTGCCAGCCAGGGCCCCACCCTGGGTTACCTGGCCAGCGTTCGCGGCGTGACGCTTCATGTGGACCGGCTTGATGACTTGAGCGATGCGCTCAGCATTCACGCCGAACGTTTGAGCGGCGACAGCACCACAATTCTTTACAGTTTCACGGTTCATGCCGGGCGCAGGCTGCTGCTTGGCGGGCGCGCGGCGGTCATCCTCGACGCGCAAGGCCTGGCTTTGCCGCAACCCGGCACAACAATCCCCCGCGACTTATGAACACAACACCTCTTCGCAAACGCGCGCTGGTCACAGGCGGCAGTGGCGGCATCGGCTCGGCGATCTGCCGGCAACTGGCAGCCGACGGCTTTCATGTCATCGTGCACGCCAACCGGAATCTGGAGGCCGCCCAAACCGTGGTCGACGCCATCCAGGCCGCAGGCGGCCAGGCCCAGGCGCTGGCCTTTGACATCACCGACGGAGCAGCGACCGCCACCGCGCTGGAGGCCCTGTTGGCGCAGGGACCGATCCAGGTGCTGGTGAACAACGCCGGCATTCACGACGACGCCATTTTTCCGGGCATGCAACTCGGGCAATGGCAGCGGGTCATTGACGTGTCGCTGAACGGTTTTTTTCATGTCACCCAGCCTTTGATGATGCCGATGATCCGCACCCGCTGGGGCCGCATCATCAACATCACCTCGGTCGCCGCGGTGGCGGGCAACCGCGGCCAGGTCAACTACGCGGCCGCCAAGGGCGCGCTGCATTCGGCCACCAAGTCGCTCGCGCTGGAGGTGGCCAGCCGTGGCATCACCGTCAACGCCGTGGCACCGGGCATCATCGCCACGTCCATGAGCCAGGACAGCTTTGATGCCCCGACCATTGCCAAACTGGTGCCGATGAAGCGCGCCGGCCGCCCCGAAGAGGTGGCCGACCTGGTCAGCTTCCTGGCCTCGGAGCGGGCGGCCTACATCAGCGGACAGATCATCTCCATCAACGGCGCCATGACTTAAGCTGCGCCTCGCATACGCCGCGCCAGCAGCAGCGGCAGGCGCAGGATGAAGCCCAGCAGCAGACGCGTGTGCATCCAGGTCAGCAACAGGTTGTCGCGCAGGTACTTGAAATGCGAGACTCCGCCTTCATCGGCGCGAAAGTAGCGCACCGTGGCGGGCAGGTTGACGGGTTTGACGCCCTGCCAGCACATGCGCACGGCGGCCTCGGGGTCAAAGTCAAAGCGGCGCATCCAGCGCTGGCCATGCATGACGCGCCGCAGCGGCTCAATCGGGTAGACGCGAAAACCGAACAGCGAATCGCCAATGCCCGCCCACAGTGTTTCCAGATTGGCCCAGCCGTTCGATATCTTGCGTCCGTTGACCCGCAGGCGCGGCGCGTCGGACGCAAACACCGGCACACCCAGCACCATGGCGGCCGGCTGGGCGACCGATGCCGCCATGAAGTCGGGGATCAACTGGGCCGGGTGCTGCCCATCGGAGTCCATGGTCAACACATGCGTAAAGCCTTGCGCCGCCGCCTGGTCCAGCCCGTGCAGGACGGCCGCGCCCTTGCCGACGTTGCGCGGCAGCACCAGCACCTGCAAGTCTTTGTCCTGCGCTGCCATCGCCTGCAGGCCTTGGACGCTGGCATCGGTACTGCCGTCCACCACCACCCAGACCGGCGACCACTGGGCGCGCGCTGAACGCACGGTTTCGAAGACCTTGACGCCGGGGTTGTAGCTGGGAATCAGCACCAGGTGGGTGCGCGAGGCGCGGGACGGGACAACATTCATCAGCAGCAACCAGGATAAAAAAGAAGGAAGACCAGCCCTCAGGCCGGCGGGGCCGAGACGGGGAAATCGGGCAACTGGGCATGGGCCAGCTCGGACTGGAAATACTGCTCCAGCTGACTGGCAAAGTCCGCCGTATGCTGGGGCGGATCAAAGCGCTTGCCGAGCCGGATGCGGTAAGTGATGGGCATCTTGGGCGCCCACAGGACCGACCAGCCTTTGCCCAGAAAACCTGAATCGGTTTCAATGAACACCGTCTGGACCGGTACGCCGGCTTTTTTGGCGATCAGCCCGGCCGTGCCCTGCATCGTGTTCACCGGAAACCGGGTGGTGCGTGTGCCCTCGGGAAACAGCAGCAGGTGGTTGCCCTGACTTAAATCGTCCACCGCCGCTTGCACCATGGCGCGAAGCGGTGTGTTGCGGATGTAGCCCGCCAGTCGGGAGCCCGCGCCGAAAAAGACGCTGTTGACGAGCTCGGCCTTCATGATGCAGACGGTCGTGGGCAGCCGCGACAGGATCATGACCGCATCGAGCAGCGAGGGATGGTTGGGCGCGACCACCAGGGCTGGAGCCGCCCTGAGCGCATCCAGTGCTGCCAGGTCGAGGCGACACACCCCCATGAATTCCAGCAGGCGCAAGTAAACCCGAAACACCACGGCAATCAGTTGGCGCCCGGTTCGCTTGCTCAGCGCCCGCGGCAAAACCACCCGCAAGGGTAGCGCCAGCAGCGAGGCCGCGAGACACATCACGCCGAGCAGCAAAAAGCCCAGGTGCATCCTGACTGTTTCGTGCCAGGCCCCGCGGGTTTGAGGTATGACGCGCTCGTTCATGTCGACATTCGGCTTGTTTTCCATCCAGGGTGAGTTGGGGGGTGAATTTTGCCCGGTCAGGGGTGTGTGTCCTGCACGGGGGCCTTCAGGCCTGCGGCAAACCTGTCCTTGATCATTCAAGGATATCGTACATCGAAGGCATTAAATCACTTGTTGCCAGCGGCCCGGTCTGCGGCGGCACAATGGGCGCCATGCGCAAACATATTTCTGAAACCACCGGTCTGCAGCGTTTGGGCTACGGCTTGCTGGCTGGCCTGCTGACGGCGGCACTGCCGCTGCCGCTGGCATGGCCGCTTCGCGGGCTGCTGGCATGGTGTGCGGGCATTGCGGTCTACCTGCTGCTGGCCTGGTGGCTTTGCATGCGCTTTGACGGCCGGCGCACACGCGAGCGAGCGCAGGCGCAGGACGAACCCAGTGTGGTGATTTTTCTGGTGCTGGTATTGGCCACCCTGGCTTGCGTGGCTGCCATTGTCTTCATGATGCAGCGCACGGACCTTTCGGGCATGGAGCGCACGCTGCATGTGGCGCTGTCGATGGCGGCGTTGGCGGCGTCATGGCTTTTCATCCAGGCCATTTTTGCCTTTCATTATGCGCACCGCTATTACCAGGAAGAACAACGCCAGCAGCCCGCTGGCCCCGGCCTGCAGTTTCCAGGTGGAGGGGATCCGGACTATTTCGACTTTTTGTACTACGCGCATGTGGTCGGCATGACGTCGCAGGTGTCCGACGTGCAGGTGCGCTCGCGTGGCATGCGCCGGCTCACGACGCTGCATGCCATGCTGTCCTTTGCCTTCAATATGCTGATCCTGGCGCTCAGCATCAATGTGGTGGGCAGCGCGCTGCAGTAGACCCGGTTGGATCGCAGGAGAATCTAGGCCCGGCTTGTCAGGAGCTCGCGCTCAAGCCACTGCGTCAAGACGGCCGCAAAGCGCTCAGGCCCGATCGGGCAGCTAGCCATCTCTTGCGCGCTAACGGTGCCGTGCCGCAGCAGGGGCTCATGCTGCGGGTGTCCCATGGCGTCACAGAGCAAGGCCCAGTCAACCGGGCCCACCAGGGTCCCGGCCACCAGCAGCACGCCACTGCGGCACCTGCGCTGCGCCAGACCCACCAGCTTGCGGCCCTCGGCATTCACCAACTCCCATGGCGACAGGCCGCCAAAGCAGGCCCAGCCGACGGTGCTGACCGCGCCAGCCTCATGGGTGCGTGGCAGTTCCTGCGGTGGCAGGGCACGCGCGGCCACGCCGAACGCCTTGAGTACCTCCACATGCAACTGCCCCAAGTGCCGATAGCTGTCGATCAGGCCGTTGCAGACCCAAGGGTGCTCCGGCGGCAAAACGACCGAGACGCCGACCAGCCACGGGCCGGTCAGAACGGCGCCGCCGCCTGACTCACGCAGCGTCAGTTCGGCCCGTCCGTGGAGGCGGCGTTCGATGTCATCGCGCAGGGCGCGTTGCGAACAGCCCAGCACAATGGCCGGTGCGGCGTAGGTCCAGACACGAAAACGCGGGCCTGCCCCTGCCAGCGCAAGCTCACGACGGTTCCACGCCTGCTCTTGAAGGGCCGGGTTTACGGCAGCTCCTTCAGCACGGCAATCGGCTTGCCCCGGGCGAAGGTCTCGCCCGCTGGCACCAGGATCTTTTCGACGCGGCCGTCATCGGGTGCCACGATGTCCTGGTTCGCCTTGACCAGAACGACGTTGGCCAGGGTCTGTCCGGCGCGCACGGTGTCGCCCTCGGCCACCAGCCATTTGTCCAGCAGCGCCTCGGTGGCCGGGTCAATGTCTTTCCAGGCGTCCGGACTCAGCGTGATGCCGGTCATGCCGTGATTCCTTCCGCCATGCGCGCCTGCATCAGCTTTTGAACCGCTTCAACGATGCCCTTCACCTGCGGTATGACAAACTGTTCCAGCGGCCGGCTGTAGGGGATTGGCACGTTGGGCAGCGCGAGCCGCTTGATCGGCGCTTTCAGGACCACCGTGTCCAGGTTTTCCGCCACGATGGCCGAGATTTCACCGGTCAGGCCAAAGCCCAGGTAGTCCTCGTCGGCGATCAGGAGCCGTCCGGTTTTGGCCACGGACTTGAGCACCGTGGCCCGGTCCAGCGGCACCAGCGTGCGCAGGTCAATGACCTCCGTGTTGATGCCCTCGCGCGCCAGTTCGTCCGCCGCGAGCAGCGCCTTCTGCACCATCTGGCTGATCGTCACGATGGTGGCGTCCTGCCCTTCGCGCACCACCTTGGCCTGCCCGAACGGGATGGTGTAGGCCGCCTCGGGCACCTCGTTGCTGCTGCCCTCGAAATACGCCATCCACGGCAGGCCCATGATGCCCTTGTGGTACATGAACATGACCGGGTTGTCATCGCGGATGGCCTGGGTCATCAGGCCCTTGGCGTCATAGGCGTTCGACGGCACCACCACCTTGATGCCTGGCATGTGGGCAAAGGTTGCGTACAGACACTGCGAGTGCTGGGCCGCGTCGTTGTAGCCGCCGCCAATGGCGGTCGTCAGCACCACCGGCAGCTTGATGTTGCCGCCGGCCATGTAGGTATTTTTGGCCAGGTGGTTGTAGATCTGGTCCATGCAGACGCCAAAAAAATCGACAAACATCAGCTCCACGATCGGTCGCAGGCCGGCCGCCGCCGCACCGGTGGCGGTCCCGATGAAAGCGGTTTCGGAGATTGGCGTGTCCATGATGCGGTCCGGGCCGAACTTGTCGAGCAAACCACCGGTGGCGCCAAAGATGCCGCCGTAGGCGCCAATGTCTTCGCCCATGACGAAAACATTCGGGTCGCGTGTCATTTCCAGGGCGATGGCCTCCGAGATTGCCTGGGCCATCGTGAGTTTGCGGGTCGTGCTCATGTTCTGCTCCTGGAATTTTGAGTTGCCGATTCAGGCAAAGACATCATTGAGCGCATCCTGCGCGGCCGGATAGGCGCTCTGGCGGGCAAAGGCGAAGGCATCGGCCACCCGCTGTTTGGCCCGAGCCACGATGACGCCTTCTTCGGCGTCAGTCATCAGGCCGCGGCTTTTCAGCAGGGCGGCCAGCTTCGGGATCGGATCGTTCTTGCGCAGATTGCTGACCTCGTCCTTGGGTCGATAGACCTCCGGGTCGCCCTGAAAATGGCCCAGGTAACGGTCGGTCTTCACCTCGATCAGACTCGGGCCCTCGCCGAGGCGGGCGCGCTCGATCGCGGGTGCCACCGCCTCATACACTTCCAGCGCGTCATTGTTCGCGACCTTGATGCCGGGCATGCCGTAAGCCGACGCGCGGTCGGCCACCCACTCGATACTGGTCGCGTTGGACTTTGGCACCGAGATCGCCCACTTGTTGTCTTCGCAGACGAAGATCACCGGCAAGCGCCAGAGTGCGGCCAGGTTCAGCGACTCATGAAACGAGCCCTGATTGGCGGCGCCTTCACCAAAGAACGCAACCGCCACCCAGTCTTCTCCCATTTTCTTGGCGGCCAGGCCCGCCCCGCAGGCCGGCGGCAGACTGGCCCCGATGATGCCGCTGCAACTGAACTTGTGCTCAGGGTCAAACAGGTGCATGTGGCCGCCCTTGCCCTTGCCCAGTCCCGTGACCTTGCCGAACATCTCGGCCGTCATCTTGTCGAGCGGCACGCCTTTGGCAATCGCAAAGTGATGCGGCCGGTGGGTGCCCACCACCGTGTCTTCTTTCTTCAAATGGGCGCAAACGCCGACTGCGACCGGCTCCTGCCCGGCCGCCAGATGCATCTCGCCGGGCACGGGGCCGGAGCCAATATCGAATGCCAGTCCTTTTTGAATCTGGGGCGGCAGTTTGCCCTCCAGATAGACGTTGGCCATGGTCTCTTCGTAGTTCCGGATTTCGACCATCGTCTCGTACATCCAGAGCAGTTTTTCCGGGCTGGCTTGCATGCTCATCTCCTTGAAGTTGTGCAGGGCCTGATGCCGGGATGTGTCTTGCGTGACGCTCGGCATTGGGAAGGAAAACGATCAGCATAGGCTTGCGATCATTCGATTTTTTTGATTTTTATCAACCGCCCATCAAGCCAGCCGACGAACCCGGCGCCCGGCGCGGCGCGGCCAGGCACGACCTGCGCCCGCTACCATTGCGGCATGAAGAAGAACCTGCACCCGGCCCGCGCGGCCTGTCCTTGCGACAGCGGCGAAACCTATGGCAACTGCTGCGGCCCGTGGCACGCCGGTTTGGCCGACGGTGTGTACGCCCCCACGCCCGAGGCGCTGATGCGCTCGCGCTACAGCGCCTATGTGCTGGGGCTGATCGACTATTTGCTGGCCACCTGGCACCCGTCCACCTCGCCCGGCGAGCTGGAATTGCCGCCGCTCAAATGGCTGGGGCTGGAGCTGCGCCACGCGCAGGCCACGGGGGAGGCCGGGGTGGTGGAGTTTGTGGCGCGTTACCGCGAGAACGGGCGCGGCGGGCGCATGCACGAGACCAGCCGCTTTGTGCGGGAAGACGGGCGCTGGTATTACATCGACGGGCACATGCAGGAACCGGAGTAAGGCCCGCGGTAGGTTCACCAGATGGCTATTCGTTTGATATGTTATTTGTAGCTACTTGCGATTGATATATAAGGGCTAGAGGCCAAAAAGGCTTGTATCAACGCGACCAGGCGATGCCTGCTGCGAGGCTGAGCAGAACCACGCCTGTGGCGCGCTCCACCTTGCGCACATGCGCCATGAAGCGCTTCACCACCGGCGGGTGACCCGCGGCACGGGCCAGCCCCAAGTCCCACAGCAGCACCACGGCAAACATCCACACGCCATAAGTCAGTTGCACGGCCAAGGGGGTTGACGGCCCAAACCCCAGCGAAAACAGGCTGGCGTAAAACAGTGAATTCTTTGGGTTCAGCATGCCCGAGAGAAACCCCACGCGGCATTCTTTCCACCAGGAGCCGGGTACCGTCGCGCTGCCGTTTGCGCTGGGGCGTTGCAGCTCGCCACGCACAGTCAAAAAGCGCCACCCCAACCAGGCCAGGTAAGCGCAGCCGCCCCAAGTGAGCGCGCTCATCAAGCCGGTGACCTCTTGCAGCACCGCCACACCGCTGATGGCTAGCGCAATGTAGAAGCCGTTGGCCAGCGCAATGCCCACGCACACCCCGCTGGCCACCCGCGCACCGTTGACCACCGCGCTGCGCACGATCAGAAAAAAGTCCGGCCCTGGGCTGAGCAGCGCCAAAAAATGCAGGCCCACGATCATCAAAAACTGTTGCCATAACGCCATCTGGTCTCCGTCCTTTTTATCAAAGGACGCAGCATCGCCGCTGGGCGGGTTTCAGTCTTGAAGAAAATTGCGCACGTAGTCGCCCGGTGTGGCGGCCACACGCTGTTTGAAGGCGCGCTGAAAATGGCTTTGGTCGGCAAAGCCCAGGTGCAGCGCCGCCTCGGCCAGGCCCATGCCCTGGTTCAGCAGATGGCGTGCACGCTGGATGCGCTGGTCAAGCTGCCAGGCGTGCGGGGTCAGGCCCACCGCACGTTTGAAGCTGCGCACAAAGTGGTAGCGGCTCATGCAAGCCTGGGCCGCCATCTCATCAAGCGTGAGCGATTCCGCACACCGCGCTTGGATCATGGCTTGAACACCACGCAGCCTTGCCGCGCCTGGCAGGGGGCGGCTGCGCCTGGCTTGAACCGACCCGAACAGGTCGCCCACAAACAGCACCAGCTCGGCTTCCTTGTCCTGCGCCGGGGCGCTGCCAAAAAGGCTGCGGTTCAGATCGGTCAGCCGGGTGTGCAGGTGCTGCGGCGCGGTACTGGCTGGCAAGCGGTTCAGCACAGCCGTATCGATCGCATCCATCTCGCCGACAACATCGCGTACCCAATTCGGGTTGAGATACAGCATCTGGTAGCTCCACTGGCCATCACTTTCCGGATTGCAGGCATGTACCTCGCCCGCCGGGATCAGCACCATGTCGCCCTGTGACAAGGGCCGACACACGCCGCCGTGGCGGAACACGCTGCGCCCGCCATCCACCGCGCCAATCGACAGGCTGTCGTGTGAGTGAGGTGCGTAACAGGCGACGCTGTCGTTGGCAATGCGGCTTTCCACAAAGGGCAAAGCCGGTGAACGCCAGAAGCGGTGGATGGGGTGGCGGGGCATGCGGCCAGTATAGGTTTGGGCGGCTCATGGGTGCAAAAAGGCCGCACCGGTTCAGGGCTTCAGCCAGAGGTCATCTTTTACTACCTGCATGCTGGCTCTGCTGCAATCGTCACGCTGGGGGCACCGGCTCCGCAGACGCCATTGCCATAAATGCTGCGAGCGCCGCCGAGCTTTCCTCTTTGCGGTAAACGATTGAAACATCTGTTTTCTCCACCGCGTCGATGATTGGGCGAAAGGTCACATTTGGCAAGGATGCGTTAGCGGTGGATGCGGGGACGATGGAGATGCCCAGTCCGGCAGATACGAGATCAAGTACCGACGCGAACTGAGGGGTCTCCTGAATGACGGATGGAAAAAAACCAGCGCCATGACAGAGGCGAATGACCTGGTCGTAAAGAACGGTGCCGCAGTCGCGCGGATAAAGCACAAAGGGGGCATCGTGCAGGTCAGCCAATCGCACGGCTTGCACGCTGCTCAGCGGGTGATCGGTCGGCAGAGCCACGACGAAAGCCTCGCGATACACGCAACGGGATTCAACCAGCGGATGGGCTTGTAGCAATGGTTCACGCACAAAGCCGATGTCGATTTCTTTCTCTACCATCGCTTTGATTTGGTCAACGGCACGCATTTCCTTGATTTGTAGCTGGACATCGGGGCGTTGGCTGCGAAATTCGCGAACGATACGACCGATCAGGCCGGTAAACGGAATCGAGCTTGCATAGCCGATTGCCAGCGTGCCGACCTCACCCTTGGCCGCCCGGCGTGCCGAATGGATGGCCAACTGAGACTGTTCAAGGAGCTTGCGTGCCGAATCGAGGAACACCTGGCCAGCGAAAGTCAGTTCGATGCGCTTTTTCTCGCGCTTGAACAGGATGACCCCGAGGACTTCTTCCAGGTTGTGGATTTGCTGCGAAAGCGGTGGTTGTGAAATATGCAGGCGAACCGCCGCCCGGCCGAAATGCAATTCTTCTGCAACGGCGACGAAATAGCGTAGCTGACGTAAGTTCATGTACTGCTCAAGGGGGTTGAAAAGAAGGGCATTAGGCCCGCAGTGTGGCTTGCAACCATAGCGCAAACGGCATCGTTGATCATACTTTTTTCATATCAGATCGCCACCTATTGCGTATTGGACGCAATGCCCGGCTCGCTTCTAGCATTCGGGCATGCAAACGCACCACCAACGCCTCGACACCCGGCATGTCAGCCTCGCCCTCTGTGGTGTTGCCGCCTTTTTGAATATCTACACGCCGCAGCCACTGTTGAACGAATTGGCAAACAGCTTTGGCATGGCCCCTGCTGCAACAACCCTCTGCATTTCGGCGACGACACTGGGCATCGCCATGGCCGCCCCTTTTGCTGGCGGCCTGTCGGATCGCTTGGGGAGAAAGCGGGTCGTCGTGCTGGCCACCGCCTTGCTGGCACTTCCTACGCTGCTGTGCGCGCTCAGCACGTCTTTCCAATTTTTTGTTGCTTTGCGCTTCGTGCAGGGCCTGCTCGTCCCGGCGATTTTTTCGGCTGCCTCGGCCTATATTGGCGATGAATTCAGCAGCCAAGAACTGCCCTCGAAGATTGGCATCTACGTCGCTGGCACCACGTGCGGCGCTCTGCTGGGGCGGCTCCTGCCGGGATGGTGCGCTGCTGAGTGGGGTTGGTCAGGTGCGTTTGCCGCTTCAGCTGCCGTGACCTTGTTGCTCGCTTTCTTGGTTCATATTGGGCTGCCGACCGAGAAATCTGTAGTGAGGGCGCATGGGCGTTCGACGGGCCACGCTGTTCTCTCCCTCATGCGCGATGCCCGGCTGGTGATCACGCTGCTGGTTGGCAGCGGCTTATTGCTCTCACAGGTGGCCATTTTTTCAGGTGTATCCCTGTTGTTGGCAGAACCTCCCTACCAATTCGGCCCGCGGGCCATCAGCTCCATCTATGCCATCTTTCTGGCCGGGGTTGTCGCTGCACCGGTGTGCAGTCGCTTTGTCCCCTGGGTGTCGCATCGGGCGGTGATCGCCGTCGCGCTTTGCTGTTCGGTATTCGGTATTGCATTAACGCAACTGCCGTCCCTGCCGATGCTCATCGTTGGTCTGGGCTTTTTCTCCACCGGTATCTTCGTCTGTCAGGCGATTGCCAACAGCTACCTCAACAGCATCGTGCACCAGGATCGCGCCCTGGCCATTGGACTCTATCTGTCGTGTTACTACCTGGGTGGAACGGTCGGTGCGCTTGTTCCCGGGATGTTGTGGGAGAGTTTTCGCTGGCCGGGCATCAGTGTGTTCGCGCTCCTTGGCACGGTTGCCACGGCACTCGCCGCTTGGCACGGCTGGCAACCGGTTGAGCAACAAGGCGTTCATTCGTTTCATCCACTCTGAAAGACCTATTCATGCTGAACACCATCAAAGAAGAAAAACCCGGAATCGGATGGTTCGAAATGCCTCAGTTCTGGGCAGCCCGGCTTCAATCTCTGCTTGATGTCTTCGATTGCTACTATGGTGAAGAGTCAGATCCGGCATGGGTTGGTCACCATGCCAAAGAGCCCCGCTTTCGACTCGATGTGTACGACGCAGCGCCCGAGCTGCTGCAGCTATCGAGCGAACTGCACGAACTTCTCGGGGGGCGCTACTGCGCTTTGTTCACCAGAAATTTCGGCTTGTCGGCGTATTCGCTGCCCATTCAGCGCAAATTGCTGCTCTGCACATCGCTGGCCCTGGGTTCGCCGACACCAACCGACCAGGTTTCGCAACGAATACTTTGGGATGTGAAAGCCAGGTCAACCAGCAAAAACCACTACGCCACTTTTTCCGAACACGCCGCCGAAGCTTATTACCACACTGACACGCAGTATTTTTCCTATCCAGAGAAGTACATCTTTCTCTACACCGTGTGTGCCGCCAAGTGCGGTGGCGGGGTCAGCAGCTTTCTTGATGCCCGGTTGGTCAAAAACAGGCTCATGGCAAGCAGCGAAGGGAGCGATGCCTACAAGCTGCTCGAGACGGAAAAATTGCCGTTCAGGATACCCAGTAGCTTCACTTCATTAGGTGCAGCAGCGTGCGCAGAATTTACGTTTTCACCGATCTTTGGAGACGCCCCCTATATTCGTTTTCGAAAAGACACCTTGGAGGAGGGCTTGCGCCTGCGGCCCGAATACGACTCGCCCGAGGTACGGTGGGCCCTTGAGTTGCTAGAACGTGCGATTGATTCCTCGACAGACACGTTCAGTTCCCCTCTTCCAGCAGACAGTCTTTCGATTGTGAATAACCATGTGGCCTTACACGCCAGAACGGCGTTTTCCGATACCAGCCGCCACTTGATTCGCGCCAGGATGCAAGCTATCTAATGCCCTCTGGCGCGGGCAAGACGACACCCAAGCCTGAATGGCAGCGGCCTCAGGGCTGCGACCGTGCGCGCGCCAGGGCCACATACCAGTCCAGGCAAGCCGGGTTGGCCATCGCCTCGCGGTTGAGCACCTTGTCCAGCGGCTGCCCCAGCAGCAGCTTCTTGATCGGCAGCTCCTGCTTCTTGCCCGACAAGGTGCGCGGAATCTCCGCCACCTGAAAAATTTCGTTCGGCACAAAGCGCGGCGACAGCGCGGTCTTGATCGCGTTCACCAGCTTGGCCCGGACGGTGTCGTCCAGCGTCAGGCCTTCGCGCAGCACCACAAACAGCGGCATGTAACTCTCGCGCCCCAGGTATTCGAGATCGACCACCATCGAGTCCAGCACTTCGGGCAGCGCCTCGACCGCGCTGTAGAGCTCGCTGGTGCCCATGCGCAGGCCGTGGCGGTTGATGGTGGCATCCGAACGGCCATAGATCACGCAGCCGCCGTTGCGACCGATCTTGAGCCAGTCGCCATGACGCCAGACGCCGGGGTAGGTGTCGAAGTAGCTGGCCAGGTAGCGCTGCTTGCCCACGTCGCCCCATAAGTACAGCGGCATGCTTGGGATCGGCTGGGTGCACACCAGCTCGCCCACCTCATCGACTACCGGCTCACCCTGCTCGTTCCAGGCCTCGACCGCGCAGCCGAGCAAGCGGCACTGCATTTCACCGGGAATCAAAGGCAATTCACGGTTGCCCCCGATGAAGGCACCACAAAAATCGGTGCCGCCAGAAATATTGCACCACCAGATGCCCGGCGTTCCCATCCTGGCAAACTGCTCGGTCCCCCAGGCCTGTGCTTCGGGACTCAAGGGTGAGCCGGTGCTGCCCAATGCCCGCACACGGGAGAGGTCGCCGCACTCGCCCAGGTCCACACCGGCTTTCAGGCAGTTGGCATAAAACGCGGCACCGGCGCCAAAAAAGGTCACTTTCAGCTCGGCGGCAAAACGCCACAAGGTGGTCCAGTCAGGCGCCACTTTGCTGCCCGCCGCATCGACGCTGCGTCCGCCCGGGCTGCCGTCAAAAAGGCAGCAGGTGGTGCCGCTGAGCAGACCACTGGCTTGCGCGTTCCACATCACCCAGCCGGTGGTGCTGTACCAGTGGTAGCGCTCGCCGAGCGTGTTGGGGTCGTAACTGCAGCCGACGTCGTTGTGCAGGTTTTTCAACGACAGCGCCACCAGTATCGTGCCGCCATGGCCGTGCACGATCGGTTTGGGCAGGCCCGTGGTGCCACTCGAATAGACCACCCACAGCGGGTGATCAAACGCCAGCCAAAGCGGCTCGAAGGCGTCAGTCTTTGCATCATTTTGGCCTGTAGCCCCCGTGAAATAAGCCTGACTAGCTACTGTTTTAATAGTGTCTGTGGGCAGCCCCAGGTTGCTCTGCACAATCAGATGACGCACCGTGGGCAGTGCCGCGCACAGCTCAACCAGCACCGCGCGACGGTCCAGTTCGCGCCCGCCGTAGGTGACGCCGTCGCAGGCGATCAGCACCTTGGGTTCGATTTGCTGAAAGCGGTCCAGCACCGCGTTGCTGCCCATGTCAGGCGCGCAAACGCTCCACACCGCACCGATGCTCACCGTGGCCAGAAAAGCCACCATCGTCTCCGGACTGTTGGGCAGGTAGGCGGCGACGCGGTCGCCAGGCTGCACCCCTTGCGCCTGCAAGTGCAGCGCCAGCGAGGCGACCTGGCGGCGCAGCTCGGGCCAGCTCATTTGGCGGGCCGGTGCGCTGCCCAGCGTCTGTTCATTGTGGCTGAGGATGGCCGGGAAGCCGCCCGCATCGGCCGCGGCCACATGGCGCAACACCTGCTGCGCATAGTTGACCTGGGCACCGGTAAACCAGCGTGTGTTGGGCATCGGCGCACCGTCACACACCGCGCTGTGCGGCGTCGGCGACTGCAGGTCAAAGTAGTCCCAGATGCTTTGCCAGTAAGTGTCCAGATCGGTCACCGACCAGCGCCACAAAGCGTCGTACGAATCAAACGACAAGCCGCGGTGCTGGCGCAGCCAGTTTTGGTAGAGGCGAATTTGGGGCACGCAGGGCGGCGCTAGGGATGGGGTCATGGGTCGAGGGTAATCCGGTTTTGACTAAAGAAACCAAAGCGACTGACGCCTGTTTGACACCGGCAGGTTTGCGCTCCGTCTTTTCGTGAGCACCGCCAAGGACGCCAACAGGGATTGGTCGCAGCCGCAGTTTGCTATAAAATATATAGCTACTCATGCAGTATATACGGGGGCTAGAGCCCTGTTTTGTCTATAAAACAGGGGCTTATCCGGGCGCTCATTTGGCCTTCGGTCGGCCGTACCTGGCCGTGAAGCTGGCTTGGCCCAGGCTGTTGCCGTGGATCATGTAGCCAGTCAGCGCAGCGGTGGCGTCAGCCGGCACTTCAAGCTTGTCTTTCAGGGCATACACGGTGAAGATGTAGCGGTGCGGTTTGTCGCCCGCCGGCGGGCAAACGCCACCCCAGCCCGCCACACCGAAGTCGATGCGCGCCTGGCTGGCGCCTGGGGGCAGGTTGGCCCCACCGACCGCCCCGGCGTCGGCCGCGAGCGCGCTCACATCGGCCGGGAGGTTGATCACCATCCAGTGCCACCAGCCCGAGCCGGTGGGTGCGTCCGGGTCGTACATGGTGACGGCAAACGCCTTGGTCGCCTTGGGCGCGCCGCTCCACCTGAGCGCGGGTGATTTGTTGTCGCCGGCGCAGCCGAAGCCATTGAACTCGAAGCGCTTGGCGATCGTGCCGCCCGCCTTGATGTCGGGGCTGCTGAGGGTAAAACCGGCCGCGTGGGCCAGGCTGGCACCGCCGATCAGGGTGGCGGCCAACACGGTGTGTTTGAGGGTCTGCTTCATGCGGTGCGCTCCAAAATTTTGATGATAAGAGTGCGCCGCCTGGGCTGCATCAGGGTATTCCCAGCCCAGGCCGCATCAACCAGATGCTGGCCCACAATGCCGGCCAGCTCGAACATCGTGACCTGCGGCTTGCCGAACACAGCCAGGATGGCTTTCAAGCCGCGCCGGGTGCGCATCGAGACAATATTGTTCGAATGAAGGTCAATTCCGCGGTATTTCATCTGAGCTTGACAGTGACAAGTTCCCCGTATCTTTTCATGCTGCCATCTGTTCACCCTCATAGTGCGGATGATGGCGGCGATATTTGGCCACGATTTTCGAGATGTCAGGTGCCAAAGCGGTAGCTGCTAAAAATGGCGTGAGGGTGCTGCGCAGTGCACTGGCGACGACCAACTCAGAGGGAGGCATGGCCGGGTTCATGGTACGCAGCCAACTGCGAAAGCAGTTCCAAACCTCTGCAGTGTGGTTGATGGCCAAGTGCTGCAGTAAGCCTTGAGCGATACAGCCGAGCTGGACATAGACATGGTAGGCACGCAGCTTTCTGCGAATGGCGGCCCGATACTCATCAGTGGTTCGATGCAAATACTGGATACCCGTGCCACGGCGCAACGGCTTCATGCCAAGCATCCAGAAGTGATAGGCATAGGCACCAATCACATGCACGGCTTGTCGAAACCCCAACTCGATCTTGAAACGGTAGCCGTAAAGCTGCAAGATCTCCAAGGCAGTCAGAGATGTATCGGTGGACAACAAAAAAATTGTTCCACGCACGGGGTGGTGAACAATGCAAAAACGCACAATGCGCCCCACCGGTTTCCACAGCAAATCCAGCACACGAAAGCGGACCATGACATCGGTGTCGCCGTAAACTGGGCTGGGCGCACTGGTAAAAGCGCTGTCGTCTGCGGCTATGTCCTTGAGGCGAACCTTCTCGCCGTAAATGCGAGGTCGACCTTTGCCAGGGTTGGTGACCTTGGGTGGGGGCAGATATGCCACCGCATTGGACTTGGCACGTGTCACCAGATGATGCCCGTTATTCAGGAGCGGCGTGATGACCTTTGCACTGGCATAGTAGGCATCTGCGACCAGCACAACGGGCCTGCTCCAGATGAGTGTGATCGACAACAGCAGCGCCACGAGCTTGTCCAGCAGCGTCCTCGAATCCCGGTTTGAGAACACCAGTCCCTCGTGAATGCGCGAAGTCAGTGGCACCGCCACCGCCTGGCCACCAGACGCGTGAACCAGAAGAGACAGGGCCTGAAAGGAATGCCCCATGATGTACTCAGGCTTGGTATTGTTCTGCGACTCCTGGTGCAGCAACTTGACACCTGGCATGCATTTGCCCTCCTTGGGCGCCTTGATGCCATCAGCCAGGCAGACCAGACGTGTGCCAACCTGAAATGGACGAAACAGCACCAGACACAGGCGCACCCAGCAAGATGTCAGGGCATCGATATCCAGGCCCCTGCTGTGAAACAGATGCAGAAGTCGGTGGTAGGCATCCTCGCGCAAGTTCAATACCCGCACAAAGCTGGTGACACCCAAGTTGTCAGAGCGACAGCACAAGCCGATCAAAACCAGAGTCATCCACACAAAGGTGAGTGAGCGCTTGCAGGCTGGGCGCAGATAGCGTACCGCTTGCAGCCATTGAATCCATAGCAACATGGCGCATCTCCTGGGCCTGCCCCAAGCGTCAAGAAAGCTGGTTGCATGCCGATAGCATTATAAAGCTATCGGCCACAAATCGCTATACTTTCCATATCAAAAACCACCGGGATTTGCGCCATGGACACCCGCCGAGAAGCAACGCTACAGCGTCAGATTGAGAAGCTCAAACGCGACCTCACTGCTCTGGGTGACTTGCGCCCAGGCAGCCTCTCGACCCAGTTCAACGTGTGCGGCTCACCGGGGTGCAAATGCAAGGCCGATCCGCCTGTCAAGCACGGCCCCTACTACCAGGTCAGTTACACCCGCAAGGGCAAGAGCAGTACCAAGTTCGTCAAGAAGGAGGATTTACCAACAGTGCGCAAGCAGCTCAAGAACTACGAGCGAATGAAGCTTTTGATGGAGAAATGGATCGACTTGGCGATGGAGCTGTCAATACTTCGGCTGGCCAAAAAACCAACGGAATGACGAGGAGAACTTGCCACTGTCCAGATCTGAGCCTCCAGGTTGGTTAAAGAAAGTTCACAAACCCATTTCGGCGAATGCCTCCAATTGTAGAAAAATGTACATGATGGTAATATACAAAAATGCTTGATCTGAACAAAATTTCCGGGTTCAATTGGGATGATGGCAATGCCCGAAAGAACGAAAAGCACGGCGTCTCTATGGCAGAAGCTGAGCAAGTTTTCTTCAATGCTCCGTTGCTACTTTTAGAAGATGGCGCGCACAGCCAACAAGAACCAAGAATTCACGCTTTAGGAAAAACGGATGAGGAGCGAGCACTGCACATCACGTTCACCCTGCGGTCGTCAGGAGCGTTGATACGGGTCATTTCAGCCAGAGACATGCATCGAAAGGAGCGAGCCATTTATGAACAAGCAACTTAAAACCATTCCAAAATTTGCCAACGAAGCACAGGAGCGTGCGTTCTGGGAGGCGAATGATTCCACCGATTACCTCGACTGGTCGAAAGCCAACAAGGTGACCTTGCCCAACTTGAAACCTACGACCAAGACGATTTCGCTTCGACTGCCTCAGCATTTGCTGGACTCCATCAAAGCAGCCGCAAATTCCCGGGATGTGCCATACCAATCATTGATCAAGATATGGCTGCAAGAGAAGCTGCATG
>NZ_JBAQMD010000118.1:0-116384 GCF_049302455.1 Rhodoferax ferrireducens
TGTTGGCTTTGCAGGAAAAAGGAGGCGACGAGTCCGAGCGGCAGATAGGTTTAGGCAAAAAATGATCTGTGCTTGAAGTTTAGGCAGGCCATTTTTTGAAAAAATGGGGTTTCCGGTCAGGCACTAAATAGCCCGCACCGCCTTGGCAAAATATTCCTGATTTGAAATGCGGCCACGCCCCTGGCTATCGCCGGCGGTGTCGCCGTCTTCGTCGTAAACGTAGATCAGGTCGATGTCGCTCGACACGTTGAGCTCACGCGCACCGAGCTTGCCCATGCCGACGATCCAGAGTTGCGCGCGCGCGCCCGCTGCGGTCGTAGGCGCGCCGTGGGTCTGGTCCAGCGTCAACTCCACCTCGGCGCAGGCAGTGTTCAGCGCGAACTCGGCCAGGTCGGTCATGGCCTGCGTCACCTGCTGCAACGGCGCTTGCTGGTCGCAGTCCAGGCACAGCAAGCGCTCCAGCACCAGCTGGCGGGTGGTGCGCAAAGCGCTGGCGCTGTCCAGGCCCAGCGCGCGCAAGGCGTCACAGGCCTGCGCCATCGACGCCGGGCTTGGCAGGCCTGGGGGTAACAAATGCAGCTGGCTCTCAAATCGGCGACGAATACGCTGGCCAAAACGCGAGTGCGTTGACAAAGCGGGGCCGGTCATAATTCCTGTCATATTTACAAGCTCACAATGATTGACTTGACACCCGTCCCATCCTCACTGCTGAAAACCTGGACCATCGTGGCCCGCTGGTCGCTGGGACTGGTGTTGGCTGCGTGGTTTGTTTTTGGGCTGACCTGGGGGGCGTTGCATTGGCTGATTGTGCCGCGAATCGGCGAATTTCGCCCGCAGCTGGAAGCCTACGCCGCGCGGGCACTGGGGGTGCCGGTGCGCATTGGCGCCATTACAGCCCAATCGAGCGGCATGATTCCGTCGTTCGAACTGACCGATGTCGAGTTGTTTGACGAGCAGGGCCGGGAAGCCTTGCGCTTGCCGCGGGTTCTGGCCGCGCTGTCGCCCCGCTCGGTCTGGCGTCTGGGCTTTGAGCAACTGTATGTGGAGCGGCCACAGCTCAGTATCCGGCGAGCCTTGGACGGAAAAATTCGCGTGGCGGGGCTCGATTTCTCCCAAACCAGTGACACCGGAAGTAGCGCAGCCGACTGGTTTTTTTCGCAACTCGAATTTGTCATTCGCGACGGCAGCATTTTGTGGACCGATGAATTGCGGGCCGCCCCGACGCTGGCGCTGCAACAGGTCGACCTGGTGGTGCGCAATGCGGGCCGCCACCACAACCTTCGGTTCGATGCCACGCCGCCCGCGCTGTGGGGTGAGCGCTTCAGCGTGCGGGGACTGATGACGCAGCCCTTGTTGTCACGCCATAGCGGCCATTGGCGAGACTGGCAAGGCCAGCTCTACGCCGCCTTTGCGCGGGTGGACCTGTCCGAGCTGCAGCGCTACGCCGATGTCGGCGTCGATCTGCGCCAGGGCAAGGGCGCACTGCGCGCCTGGGTCGATGTCAGCCGGGGCCAGGTGACAGGCGGCACAGCCGACGTGGCCTTGTCGGAGGTCAATGTCACCCTGGGCGCGCAATTGCAGGCGCTGGAACTGCTGTCAGTCAGCGGGCGCCTGAGCGGGCGCTTGCCGGCCAACGGTTTTCAGCTTTCCACCCAGGCGCTGGCATTTGACACCCGTGACGGCTTGCGCTGGCCAGGTGGCAATGTCTCGGTTGATTACACCGCTGCCGAGGGCCGGGTTGCCGCACGCGGCGAACTCAAGGCCGACAAGCTGGACCTGCAAGCCCTGTCGCAGATTGCCGACCGTTTGCCGATTGACCCGGTGACCCGCGCGGCGCTGCTGGCGTATGCCCCCAAGGGGCTGGTGGAACGAATCCAGGCCAGTTGGCAGGGACCGATGGGCGCCTTCAGCCAGTATGCGGCCAAGGGCCTGGTCAATCAGCTGGAGCTGGCCGCAAACACGCTCAACATCGCACCTGCCCAAGGACTGCCGCCGCAGGACGCACCGGGCGTTCGCGGTGCCAGCATTGATTTTGACTTCAACCAATCCTCCGGCAAAGCCAGCATCAGCCTGAGCAACGGCGCCCTGGTGTTACCCGGGATATTTGATGAACCGGTGATTCCCGTCACACAGTTGTCCACCGAGGCCAAGTGGCAGGTCAAGGGTGACCATATTGCCGTGCAACTGCCCGACCTCAAGTTCAGCAATGCCGACGCCCAGGGTGATGCGCAAATTAAATGGGAGACCAGTGACCCAGCCAAGTCCAGCGGCCGCTCCCGGTTTCCGGGCGTACTCGATCTGCAGGCTACCCTGAGTCGTGCCGATGGAACGCGCGTGCACCGCTATTTGCCAAGCCTGATTGGACGGCCGGTACGTGACTATGTGCGTGATGCGGTGACGGCCGGGACGGCCAGCGGCGCCAAGGTCCGGGTCAAGGGTGATCTGAATGACATGCCCTTTCGAGACCCCAAACAAGGGGAATTCCGGGTTTCAGCCGATGTGAAGAACGCCACCCTGGTCTATGTACCGCGCAGTATCCAGGCGGCGCAGGCACTGCCTTGGCCGGCTTTGACACAGCTCAGTGGCGAACTGGTGTTTGACCGGGCGCAACTGCAGGTCAGAGGCGCGCGCGCCAAGATGGGGGCGGCGTCCAACTTGCAGATCAGCAAGGTCGACGCTTTGATCGCTGAGTTGAGCGATGCCACGGTGACGGTGACGGCCGAGGTTCAAGGCGCATTGGCCGAGGCGCTGGGTATCGTCAAGGGCTCCCCGTTAGGGTCCATGATCGGCAACGCATTGGACCGGGCTGTGGCGAGCGGCAGCGCTGATTACAAGTTGAAACTGAGCCTGCCCATCGCGGCCCTGGAAAAATCAACGGTACTGGGCAGCGTCACGCTGCGCAATAACGACTTTCAGATCACGCCCGAGACGCCTAAATTGACCGGGGCCCGGGGTGTCGTGAATTTCTCTGACAGTGGGTTTTCGATTGTGGGGGGCCAGGCGCGTCTCCTGGGCGGTGAGGCACGTCTGGAGGGGGGCTCGGTGGCACCGGCGGGCGCCACGGCCAGTCGCGCCGCGACCTCCGTGCTGATACGCGCCAGCGGCACGGTCTCGGCTGAAGGTTTGCGCCAGGCCCAAGAGCTCGGCTTTGGAGCACGCATGGCACAGCATGCCAGTGGCAGTACGGCTTACACCGCCGTGCTGGGTTTTCGCGGCGGCACGCCTGAGCTCACCGTCAGCAGCAATTTGCAGGGGCTGAGCCTGAGCCTGCCGGCGCCCTTGAACAAGAGTGCACAGGCGCTGCTGCCGTTTCGGCTGGAAACCGCGCTGCTGGCGCAGGCTTTGCCGTCCGGGCGGGGCTCGGCACCGCCCATGCGCGACCAGCTGACACTGAATCTGGGCTCGGTCGCTTCCATCAGCTATATCCGCGATCTCTCGGGGCCGGAGCCCCGCGTGACGCGGGGCCGCATCGGTGTTGGCTTGTCGCCACAAGAATCAGCCCCTTTGCCCGATGAAGGGGTGGTGGCCAACATCAACCTGAGCACCGTTGATCTGGACGCCTGGGGCGCACTGCTGGAACGTGCAGCGGGCAGTTCGCTGACCGACGCAGCGCTGGCCGCGGCAACGCCGCCAACAGTGCCAGGCGCCGCCGGGGCAGCGAGCGCGGCCCTGAGCTATCTACCCACCAGCATGGCGGTGCGGGCACAAACCTTGACTTTTGGCGGGCGCACGCTGCACAACGTCGTGGTCGGCGGCTCGCGCGAAGGGTTGCTGTGGCGGGCCAATCTGGCTGCTACCGAACTCAACGGCTACCTGGAATATCGCCAACCCTCGGACCTCGGGGAGGGTCGCTTGTATGCTCGGCTCGCCCGGCTGACCATTGCACCCAGTGCCGCCCGCGACATGGAGGCGCTGCTCGAAGAGCAACCAGCAAGCATTCCGGCGCTTGATATCGTGGTGGAGGATTTCGAGTTGCGCGGCAAGCGGCTCGGACGCGTCGAGGTGGAGGCGATTAATCGGGGCAGCAGCGCGGTGGCGCGGGAGGGCCTGGCACGCGAATGGCGGCTGAACAAATTCAACATCATTGCACCAGAAGCGGTGCTCACAGCCACCGGCAACTGGGCCGCAGTGGGCGCGCTGACCCCGCCGAGGGCGAACGCGGGTCGGCGCACGGTCATGAATTTCAAGCTGGCGATTGCTGACGGTGGTGAATTGTTGACACGTTTTGGCATGCCGGGCGTGGTCCGAAAAGGCCGCGGTCAGATGGAAGGGCAAGTGGCCTGGATGGGCTCGCCGATCAGCCTTGACTACCCGTCCATGACGGGTGCATTCACCGTCAACATGGAGTCGGGCCAGTTTTTGAAAGCCGACCCGGGCATGGCCAAGTTGCTGGGCGTCTTGAGTCTGCAGGCTTTGCCGCGCCGCTTGACGCTTGATTTCAGGGACGTCTTCAGTGAAGGTTTTTCTTTTGACTTTGTGCGGGGTGATGTCACCATCGAACAGGGGATCGCCAAGACCAACAATTTGCAGATGAAGGGCGTCAATGCAGCGGTACTGATGGAGGGACGCGCCGACATTGGAAAGGAAACCCAGGATCTCAAAGTGGTCGTGGTGCCGGAGATCAATGCCGGCACGGCATCGCTGATTGCCACGGTCATCAACCCGGCAATCGGAATCGGCTCTTTTTTGGCCCAGCTGTTCTTGCGCAAGCCGCTAACCGAGGCCGCCACCCAGGAGTTTCACATTGACGGCAGTTGGGCCGATCCCCAAATCAACCGAGTGCAGCGCAAGACCGGGGGCGCGAATGTCGCGCCGCGCTGACGATCATGGGCTTATGCTGCCCTTTGTGTCCAGGCGGCGTCAGGTCTTTTCAACCGGCGCTGTTGACTTTGGCGCGGCGGCGGCGTCGGGGGCGGCCGGCGCCGCTGGCAATTCACCCCGGCGGCGCCCGGAAAACATGGTCCACCAGACAATCAGCAGCAGCAGCAGCAAGGCTCCCAGCGCCTCCAGCAAGAGCAAACTCATGAATCGACTCCGAAGTACGGTCTTAAATATCTGCATTGTAGGGATGCTCGTCGCGTGCGGCAGCGTGCCGATACCGCCTCAGCAACCCGCTGCGCCCACGGAATTGGCCGCGCCGTCCGTCAGCGCCCGCCCTGATGATGCCGGGCCTCTGCCCGAGCCCATCGTGCGCGCCAAAAGCCGCTGGACAGCGGTGCGTTGGGCAGAATTGCCCGGGTTCGAGGACGACACCTTGTTTGAAGCCTGGAACGCCTGGATCAAAAGCTGCGAGCGACCGGGCCCGGTGTTTGCGCCTTTGTGCAGCGAGGTGCGGCGCTTGAGCATCGGCGACGAGCCACAGCGCCGGGCCTGGCTGCAGGCCCGGCTGCAGCCGTACCGGGTCGACACGTTGACGGGTGACGCAGAGGGCTTGCTGACCGCTTATTTCGAACCGGTGCTGGACGCCGCACGCAGCGCCAGCGCTGACTTCAGCGTGCCTTTGTACCAGCCGCCGCCGGGTCTGGCGCAAAACCTGCCTTGGTACACACGCGAGCAGATTGACAGCTCGGCGCGGGTGCAGGCGGCGCTCAAGGGCCGTGAAATTGTGTTTCTAAGCAACCCCATTGATGCCCTGGTGTTGCAGATACAGGGCTCCGGGCGGGTGCGCATCCACCAACCCGACGGCAGTCAAACCCTGGCGCGACTGGCGTACGCGGGCTCCAATGGGCAACCGTATAAAAGCGTGGGCCGCTGGTTACTCGATCAAGGGGCGGTGCGTGACGCCTCGTGGCCCGCCATCAAGGCCTGGCTGGTACAAAACCCGGGCCGCGTGAATGAATTGTTGTGGAGCAATCCACGCACCGTGTTCTTCCGCGAAGAGGCCATGTCGGAACTCGATGCGGCCTGGGGCCCCAAAGGGGCCCAGGGCGTGCCGCTGACACCCGGCCGCTCGATTGCGGTGGACCCGGGCAGCATTCCTTATGGCACGCCCGTGTGGCTGGCCTCCCGTGGCTCTGACCTCAACCTGCAAAAGCTGGTGCTGGCACAAGACACTGGCAGCGCCATCGTGGGCGGCGTGCGCGCTGACTACTTTGCCGGCTGGGGCCCTGATGCCGGCGAACTGGCCGGTCGTCTCAAGCAGCCCTTGCGCCTGTGGGTGCTGTGGCCCAAGTAGGTCCCCCGCAAGTTACCATCGACGTCCGCGGATTTTTTCGCCCCAATTGCCCAAAACGAATGAATTTATGAACCAGCCCATGCGCGATATTGACGAGCGAACCAATCTGACCGGCAACAGCATGTTTGAGTTGCTTTTGTTTCGTTTGGGTCAGGCCCCGGGTTCGCAGCGGCGCGAGTTGTTTGGCATCAACGTGTTCAAGGTGCGCGAGATCATGGTGATGCCCGAGATCACCGTCATGGTCAACGCCCCGCCTGCGGTCATGGGGGTGGCCAATATCCGGGGTCAGATGATTCCGGTCATCAACCTGCCAGCCGTGACCGGCTGCAATCCGACCCAGGGTTTGGGCATTTTGCTGGTCACCGAATTTGCCCGCACCACCCAGGCGTTTGCGGTGGAAGAAGTCAATGAGATCGTGCGGCTGGAGTGGAAACACGTGCTGTCGGCCGAAGGCAACGGGGGTGGCCTGGTGACCAGCATCGCCCGGCTCGACGGCAACGCCGAGAACACCCGGCTGGCGCAGGTGCTCGATGTGGAGCAGATTCTGCGCGACGTGTTTCCGCCACCGCCTCAGGCACTGAACGACGACGCCATGCTGCCAAAATTGCAGTTGCCGCCCGGCACGGTGATTTTGGCCGCCGATGATTCAGCGGTCGCCCGCATGATGATCGAGCAGGGTCTCACAGCCATGGAGGTCCCTTACATCATGGCCAAAACGGGCCAGGAAGCGTGGGACCGATTGCAGGCCCTGTCGGTGCAAGCCGCGACCGAAGGCAAGACCGCGCAGGACAAAGTGGCCCTGGTCCTGACCGACCTGGAGATGCCCGAGATGGACGGCTTTACGCTCACGCGCAACATCAAGCAGGATGTGCGCTTCAGGTCAATCCCGGTCGTGATTCACTCGTCCCTGACCGGCAGCGCCAACGAAGGGCACGTCAAGAGCGTGGGCGCCGACGCTTACGTGGCCAAGTTTGTCGCCGAAGAGCTGGCCACCACCATTCGCCAGGTGTTGACGCGTTGACGGCCAACACCGTCGGCCATCAAGGGGCTCGCTTAGCTCGGCCGGTCATGGCCTGTGCCAGGCGTGCCTTGGCTTCGGGGTAGACCAGGGATTCTTCCAGGGCGATATGGTCCTGGCACAGCGCCAGGAACACCTCGGCACCGTGCTTGAACTCGTCGGCGTCAAACCAGTTGTTGCCCAGGGCAATGGCGCGCAGCTGCGGCCCCAGCTCGATCCAGTTTTCTTCGATCCAGCCATGATCCTGGTGCAGGGCATGCACAGCCGCCACCAGTTCAGCATTGCCGCTGGTCAACAGCGCTGGAAACACGTTTTTCTCCTCCTCGGCATGGTGCTGGCGCGCGGTGCTGGAGAAAAAGGCTTCGATGGCCCCGGCCTGGCGCTGGGCTTTGGCATCCACGCCAGAGGTTTCCATCTGCCGCACCAGTGCTGCCAACTCAGCCAAATGCATCTGCATTTGCTGGTGGCAGGCATCCAGCGCAACAAAGCTGAAGGGTTCAGGGAAGGCGCTCATGGTTGACATCCTATTTAATCAGTTGGGCGCAGTGCTTGCGGCCGCACAACTGCAAGCTGGTCTGCAAAAATTTTTGGCTGGCGCCTATTATCAACAACACCTTACTGGCACGCTTGAGCCAAGTCAAGCGCTTGCGGGATTGGCGCCGCGCCAAATGCCCGTCACCGGCTGGCTGCTGTTTCAAAGGCACAATCACCCAATCGAATCCGAGCGTTCACCCAAACTTTGAGGACACCCATGGCATCCGGAAAAATACTTGTCGCCCAAGGCGGCGGCCCCACGGCAGTGATCAACCAGTCGCTGGTCGGCGTGGCGCTGGAGGCGCGCCGCTTTAGCCAGGTGGCGCACATCTATGGCGCGCGCCATGGTGTGCGCGGCATCGTTGACGAAGAGTTTGTGGATCTCACCCAGGAGACCAGCCACAACCTGGAACTGGTCGCCAACACGCCCTCAAGCGCCCTGGGTTCGACCCGCGACAAGCCTGATATCGCCTATTGCCAGGAGATTTTCAGGGTGCTGCAGGCGCATCAGATCGAACACTTCTTCTACATCGGCGGCAACGACTCCAGCGACACGGTGCGTATCGTCAGCCAGGAAGCACAAAAAGCCGGTTACCCCTTGCGCAGCATTCACATCCCCAAGACCATCGACAACGACCTGGTGGGCAACGACCACACGCCCGGCTTCCCCTCGGCGGCACGCTTTGTGGCGCAAGCTTTTGCCGGGGCCAACCTGGACAATGCGGCACTGCCCGGCGTCTACGTGGGGGTGGTGATGGGGCGCCATGCCGGTTTTTTGACCGCGGCGTCCGCCTTGGGCAAGAAGTTCCCGGATGACGGGCCGCACCTGATCTACCTGCCCGAGCGCACCTTTGTGCTGGAACAATTTCTGCTCGATGTAAAGACCACCTACGAGCGCTATGGTCGCTGCGTCATCGCCGTGTCCGAAGGCATTCATGACGCCCAAGGCACGCCGATTGCCGCGCTGTTGGCCAAGGAAATGGAGCACGACGCGCACGGCAATGTGCAGCTCTCGGGCAACGGCGCGCTGGCCGACTTGCTGTGTGATGAGATCAAGGCCAAACTGAAGATCAAACGCGTGCGTGGCGACACCTTTGGCTACCTGCAGCGATCGTTCATCGGCTGCGTGTCGGATGTCGATCAACGCGAAGCCCGTGAGGTCGGCGAGAAGGCCGTGCAGTTTGCGATGTGGGGCGGGCACGACGGCTCGGTGGCGATCAAGCGCACCGGTTTTTACTCGGTCGACTATGAGCTGCTGCCCCTTGACGCGGTGGCCGGCAAGACACGGGTGATGGAAGACGAATTTATCGCCGCCAGCGGCACCGATGTGACCGATGCGTTTCGCATGTACCTGCGCCCGCTGCTGGGGTCCGGCATGCCCGACGCCTTCCGGCTGCGCCACAATCCCGTGGCCAAGGTACTTCATAGATAAAATTGACCTCTAGCCCCCGTGCAATATACCTACTAAGCTATATATTTGATAGCAAAATGGCATCAGATCGAACCTTGAACCCGTCGGGCAAGCCCTGGCGAACCTTGCCAGCTGCGTGGCTGGGACTGATGTTGCTGCTCGCTGGTTGCGGCAGTGCGCCACCACTTTCGCCGCTGACGCCGATGCCGGTTGCAACACCGGCGGCCAAAGCAAAACCGGTCATCGGCCTGGTGCTCGGCGGCGGCGCGGCCAAGGGATTTGCCCACATTGGGGTGATCAAGGCACTCGAAGCACAGGGTATCAAGCCCGATCTGGTGATTGGCACCAGTGCCGGGTCACTGATCGGCGCACTTTATGCCGCCGGCAAAAGCGGCTTCGAGTTGCAGGCGCTGGCCATCCCACTCAACGAGTTTCAGGTCAGCGACTGGGTGCTGCCTGACCGCGGCATGATCAAGGGCGAGGCGCTGGCCCGGTTCGTCAACACAGCGGTGGGCAACCGCCCGCTGGAAAAGCTGCCCAGGAAATTCGGCGTGGTCGCCACCGATCTGGGCAGCGGCGAGCCGGTGGTGTTTCGCATTGGCAACACCGGCACGGCGGTGCGGGCGTCAAGCAGCGTGCCGGGTGTCTTTCAGCCGGTCAGCATCCGCGGCCACGAGTATGTCGATGGCGGCCTGTCCAGCCCGGTGCCGGTGCGCTTTGCGCGCGAGATGGGCGCCACCTTCGTGATCGCGGTTGACATCTCCGACAAGCCGCTCAATGGCAAACTCAACAGCACCTTTGACATCCTGATGCAATCGGTCACCATCATGGGCCAGACCATCGCGCGCTACGAGTTGCCGCTGGCCGACGTGGTGATCCGCCCCAACATCGCGCAACTGGAAGTGCTTGATTTCACGACCCGCCACATCGCGGTGCTGGAGGGTGAAAAGGCGGCGGCCCGGGTCATGCCCGCGCTGAAGGCAAAACTGGCGAGCTTCGGCGAACCGCAGGCGCTGCGGTAGCCCGGCCTTAGGCCGACTGGGACAAAGTTTCTTCCGGCGGTTTGACCGCCTTAAAACTTCGATAAAGCGCCAGGTCATACACGAGCTTGAGGCCGCCGCAGAGAAAGAAGGGCAGGCTGAACAGGGCGGGATTGGCCAGGAACAGGCCTGTCAACACTGGCGCAAGCGATGCGCCGACCGAGCGCGCGATGCCCGTCACACCCGCGGCCGCCGAGCGCTCATCGGCCGAAACGACGGCCATGGTGTACGACTGCCGGGTCGGCACATCCATCTGCGAAATGCTGAAACGCGCCAGCAGCAGGCCGATGGCCAAGGGCAGGTTCGGCATCAAGGGGACCAGGATCAGCAACAGGTTGGAGGGAACATGGGTGAAGACCATGGTGTTGATCAATCCAAAGCGCTTCGCCAGGGGCACCGCCAGCAAAGCCGATATCCCGGCCAGAACATTGGCACCAAAAAAGAGGCTTCCCAACAGGCCTGTGTCCACACCAAACTTGATGTGGAACCAATAGGCGATCATGCTTTGCAGGATCAGGCCGCCCGCGAAGGCATCAAGCGCGAACAAGGCCGACAAGCGCAGCACCACGGCGCGCGAGCGGTGCAATCCCAAAACAAGCCGGGTCCCGACCGGGGCTTTTTCCTGCACTTCGACGGCTGGCGACAGGGTCAGAAAAAGCAGCGTCAAAACCAGGCCACCGGCGGCGTAAGCGCCCAGCACCACTCTGTACGCGTCCAGCGCCAGCCAGCCCCGGCCCTGCAAAATCTGCACCACCCAGCCCCCGCAGAGCGCACCCGTCGCGGTCGCAAAGGAGCCCGCCAGGTTGTACCAGGCGAAGACCTGCGTGCGCTTCTGTCTCGGGACGATCTGGCTCAGCCCGGCCTGTTCGACCGGCAGAAAAGGCCCGATCTCGTTCCCGCTCGGGCTGATGACACCGACGATGGCGGCGGCCATCAGAAAGACAATGTTATCCGTCAGAATGAACACAAGTCCCGCGCCCAGCATCAGCAGCGCGCCTATCTGCAATGTGCGCCGCCTGCCGAACCGGTCCGCAAACGTGGTCAGCCAGAGTGAAACTGCGGCGTCGCCCGCCAGCGTCAACGAGAACAGCAAGCCGATTTGCGGGTCCGTCAGCCCGACTTGCGCAAGATAGAGAGCCAGCAGGAGAGACAGGAAGCCGTAGCAAAAAAGGCGGACGATACGCGCCGTGAAGAGAATTTTCAAATCCATCTGGCGTTATGCCCCGGCCACATCCAGCCTGCACCACGCATACAGCGCGTCGTAAACCTCAAATTGGTGCCGCAGGTTTTCCAGATCATCCGGAAAGCGCAGGCTGTAGCCGCTGGCAATTGCCTCCAGTCCGCGCGCGAGCGGATCCTGGTCGATGTCCGCGCCAACGTCCGCCGCATGGACGATTTTTGCCAGCCGCAACAAACCCGGCTCCTTCAAGTCATACTTCAAAATGATCGATTCAAAGGAACATCGGCCCTCGTGATGCCCGAGTTCCACGCCGGGCGCGTCAAACGGGATGGCGCCGCTCTCTTGGGCAACTTTGTCAATTTGGTTCTTGGGCACAAATAGAAACTCCGCTGTGCTGTCAATGAAACGGCTGATGAGCCACGGACAGGCCACGCGGTCAACGTGTACATGCGAGCGGGTAATCCATTTCATGGCAATCTCCTGTTGTGAACAGGGATGGTAAACACAAGCTCACACTTCAGACAAGCCCGGTCTCGCCGGGCGCACCGGACCAGGTCTTCAGCAGCGGTATCCAGGCTGACTTGACCACTGGCTGAGGCTGCCCACCAGGCCTATCAACGCCGAAGTGACAAGCAAAGTGGCCCGTTTTCCTAACCGGTGCATATGTCAGACAGCACTTCATCGAAAGCGTTGATAAGTTTCTGCACATGGGTTGGCGTTGTGGCCGGGCACACCAGCATCATGTTGTGAAAAGGCGTGATCATGACTTCGCGGTTGAGCAGCGCAAGGTGAATCAGGTGCTCCAACTCGGCATCCAGCGAGGCACGGGCTTCGCTGCCGTTACGCGGCGCCCTTGCACGGAACTGGAACTCGGTGCGCGCTCCCAGTTGCGTCACACACCAGGCCAAATGGTGCCGCGCAATGCAATCGCGCAAGCCATCGGCCAATGTGGTCGCCAGCGCCAGCATCGGGGCATAGACGGCGTCCGTCATCAACTCGCTGAGTGTGGCGCGCATGGCCGCCATGGCCAGCAGGTTGCCGCTGAGCGTGGTGCCAATACCGGAGTGACCGGGCGGCGCGCTGTGTTTGGCCCGCACGGCGCGCTCGGCCCACTCGGCGCTGAAGCCGTACACCGCGCAAGGCACGCCGCCGCCCACCGGCTTGCCAAGCACCATGGCGTCGGGCTGCAAGCCATGGGCACGCGCGTAGCCACCGGGGCCGCAGCTGATGGTGTGAGTTTCGTCCAGCACCAGCGCCGCGCCATGGCGGCGAATCAAGGTTTGGGCCGCCTGCCAGTAGCCTGGCTGGGGCAGCACCATGCCGATGTTGGTCATGGCCGGCTCGGCCAGCACGCAGGCGACGTCGCCCAGTGCCAGGGCTGCTTCCAGGGCGGCCAGATCGTTGAACTCCACCACCACCGTATGGTCCGTGAGGTCGTGCACCTGGCCGAGCAGGCTGGTGCGCGGGGTCGCGCGGCCGCCCTTCAAGTCAACAAACACATCATCGACGGTACCGTGGTAGCAGCCATTGAAGACGATCAGTTTGCGCCGACCACTGGCGGCGCGCAGCCAGCGCAGCACAAAGCGGTTCGCGTCGCTGGCCGTCATCGCAAACTGCCAGAACGGCAGGCCAAAGCGTGCGCTCAGCATGTCACCGACCACGGCTGCATCCTCACTGGCCAGCATCGCCGTGATGCCACGCGCAGCTTGGTGCGCCACGGCCCCGGCCACCGGCGCGGGCGAGTGACCGAACATGGCGCCGGTATCGCCCAGGCAAAAGTCGGCCAGGGTGTGGCCGTCGGCGTCCACCACGTGCGCACCTTGGGCTTGTACCGCTTGCAGTGCAAACGGCGTGCCCCAGTCGTTCATCCAGTGCAAGGGCACGCCAAACAACAGGTGTTGCGCGGCACGTCGGGCGAGCGCCTGCGAGCGTGGGTTGCGCGCGATAAAGCAAGCGCGCTCTTGTTGCAGCAGCGCTTGGGCGCGCGCCCAATTCAGGCCGCTGCGGCTGTGAGAGTCGTCATGCATGGTGAATCTCAGACCAGCAGCAGCAAATGCTCGCGCTCCCAGGAACTGATGACGCGGTTGTAGGTGCCAAATTCAAGTTCCTTGACGGCACAAAAAGCATCTACAAACAGCGGACCCAGCAGCTCCCGCATGGAGGTACAGGCGCGCAGCAGCTCGATCGCATCCTCCAGATGGCGCGGCAACTCGTGCGGCAGATTCCAGGCGCTGCTGCCCAAGGCTTCGTCGGGTTGGCGTGCTTCCAGCATGCCCTGGTAGCCACAGGCCAGAGTGGCCGCAATGGCCAGATAGGGATTGACATCGACGCCCGGCACCCGGTTCTCTACCCGGCGGTTGTCCGCGCTGGACTGGGGGATGCGGATACCGCAGGTGCGATTGTCGTAACCCCAGCGCACGTTGGTCGGGGCTGATAAAAAGGGGGCGAGGCGCCGGTAGGAGTTGACGTAGGGCGCGAACATCGGCATGACCTGCGGCACGTAGTTCTGCAGGCCGGCGATATAGTGAAAAAGCGCTGGACTGGCGCTGCCGTCGCTCTGGCTGAAGATATTTCGGCCATCGGTGTCAAGAATGCTCTGGTGAATGTGCATCGCGCTGCCGGGCTCGGCCTCCATCGGTTTGGCCATGAAGGTGGCAAAGATGCCGTGGCGTAGCGCGGTCTCGCGCACGGTGCGCTTGAACAGGAACACGCGATCGGCCAACTCCAGCGCTTCGCCATGGGCAAAGTTGATCTCCATCTGGCCGGCCCCCGCTTCGTGAATCAGCGTCTCGACGCCGAGCCGATGAATGTTGCAAAAGCTTGATAGCTCCATGAAGAACGGATCAAAGTCGTTGACCGCATCGATTGAATAGCTTTGCCGCCCGGCTTCGGGCTTGCCGGTGCGCCCGATCGGGGGGTGCAGCGGCTCGTGCGGGTTTTGCTGGCGCGCCACCAGAAAAAATTCCATCTCGGGTGCCACCACCGGTTGCCAGCCGCGTTGACGGTAAAGGTCTAGCACGCGGCGCAGCACGGCGCGCGGCGACAGGCTCACCGGGGAGCCATCGGGCTCCAGGCAATCATGGATGACAACGGCCACCGGTTCGGCCGCCCAGGGAACGATACGAAAAGTGGCCGGGTCGGGCTTGCAGATCATGTCGGGGTCGGTGTCGCCGACGTAAGGCCCGTTGTCAGGCTGCTGGCCGTTGACGGTGTTGAGCAGCACGCTTTTGGGGAGCCGCATTTCACCGGCACTGAGGAACAGGTCCTTGGGCAGTATCTTGCCGCGCGCAATGCCCGTCATGTCGGGGATCACACATTCCACCTCATGAATGTGGTGCTGCGCGATGAGTTGGGCAATCGGTTCGGTCATGGGCGGGCTTTCGGGTGGGTGCTCATCATTCAAAAGGCGCTGGCGTCACCATCACACACCGCGTGGGCAACTTCCGCGCCTCAAGTAGCTATTGTTTTAGTAGCTATCTACGCTTATTCAACGGGGGCTACAGCCTGTTTTTATATAAGTCTCTTCAGGCCCATCAAACCGGGCTGTCAATGCGGATCCAGGTGGTCTTGGTCTCTGTGTATTTGTCAAAAGCATGCAGTGACTTGTCACGCCCGACGCCACTTTGCTTGAAACCACCAAAGGGGACGGTGATGTCGTCTTCGTCATACTGGTTCACATGCACCGTGCCGGCGCGCAAGGCACGCGCCACACCGTGTGCCTTGTTGATATCGCGCGTCCAGACGGCGGCTTGCAGGCCATAGACGCTTTGATTGGCCTGGCGTACCACGGCGGCGGCATCGGTGAACGAAAGTACCGACAGCACCGGGCCAAAGATTTCTTCACGCGCAATCGTCATGTCGTTGTTGACACCATCAAAGATAGTCGGCTGCACATAGCAGCCGCCGGTCTCCTGGAGTGCCTGCGCGCCACCGGCCAGCAATTTCGCGCCCTCGCGCTGGCCAACTTCGATGTAGCGCAGGACCGAGTCCATCTGCGTTTTGTCCACGATCGCGCCCATGACGGTCGCCGGGTCCAAGGGGTTGCCGGGTGCAAAGCCCGGCACCAGCGCCAGCGCCTTTTCCAAAAACTTCTCCTTGATGCTGGCCTCGACAAACAGGCGCGAGGGCGCGTTGCAGCTCTCCCCCTGGTTGAAGAAAATACTGCCTACCGCCGCCTCCACCGCCTTGTCCAGATTCGGGCAGTCGGCAAACACGATGTTGGGCGACTTGCCTCCTAGCTCGGTCCAGGCGCGCTTGAGGTTGCTCTGCGCGGCCATGATGTGAATCTGTTTGCCCACCCGGGTCGAGCCCGTGAACGCGATGCAATCGACGTCCATGTGCAAGGCCAGGGGCGATCCTGCCTGCGCCCCGTAGCCGGTCACCACATTAAAGACGCCGGGCGGAATCCCGGCTTGCAGCGCCAGATCGCCCAGGCGCAAGGCCGTCAACGGGGATTTTTCACTGGGCTTGAGCACCACCGAATTGCCCGCCGCCAGCGCCGGGGCGATCTTCCAGGCGGCCATGATCATCGGGTAATTCCACGGCACGATCACACCGACCACCCCGACCGGCTCGCGCTGAATCAGGGCCAGCCCCGTGCTGGCCGTCGGTGCGATTTCGTCATAGATTTTGTCCACGGCTTCGCCATACCAGCGAATGCAATTGGCCGCGCTGTTGACATCCACCGCACGCGCGTATTGGATGGGCTTGCCCATGTCGAGCGTTTCCATCAGCGCCAGCTCATCGGCGTGCGCCAACAGCTGATCCGCAAATTTGATCATCACCCGTTTGCGCGCCGCCGGGGCCATGCCACGCCAGCGCCGGTCTTCGAACGCAGCGCGGCCTGCTGCAACTGCCGCGTCCACATCGGCCTGCCCACAGCGCGCAACCACCGTCAACAAGCGCCCATCCACCGGGGAAATACAGTCAAACGTCGCGCCGTCGCGGGCATCGACACGCTGGCCGTTGATCAGAGCGCGACCATCGAATTGTTGATTTGTCATCGTGACCTCCTACGAAAAAATGGAAGGTGCGCCAGGGCACCCAGAACGTGCGTGCATAAAAAAATGGGCTGGCTACTGCGCCTGCAAGGCAAGCAGTTCAGCGCGTGTGGCGGCCGCAATTTCACGCTCACGTTTGCGCGTCTGGCGCGCCACCCACACACTGTAGGTGATGACCACCAGCGTCACCGACGCAATCAGCAGCGTGGCAGCCGCGTAAATGGTCGGATTGATACCGCGCCTGGCATAGCCAAATATCACTTGCGGCAAGGTATTGACCCCTGGGCCGGATAAGAACTCGGCGATCACCACATCGTCAAACGACAAGGTAAACGCCAGCAAATACGCGGCCAAGACAGCCTGCAAAATATTCGGCAAGGTGATCAAAAAGAACACCTGAAACGGTTTCGCACCCAGGTCCATGGCGGCTTCTTCAATGGCGCGATCCATCTCCAGCAAGCGCGACTGCACCACCACCGTGCCATACGCCATACCCAGCAACATATGCCCCAGCACAATGGTCAGCATGCCGCGTTGCGGCCAGCCCAAGGCGTTTTGCACGCCCACCATCAACAGCAGCAGCGACAAGCCAATGACCACCTCGGGCATGACCAGCGGCGCATTCACCATGCCAGAAAACAGTGTGCGCCCGGCAAAGCGGCGGTAACGCACCAACACAAAAGCCGCAAAAGTGGCAAGCACCGCCGAGGCCACACCAGCCGCCGTGGCAACCTGCACGGACAACCAAAAGCCATCGACGATCTTGGTGTCGCGCATCAAAGCCGCGTACCAGCGCAGTGAAAAACCGGTGAACACCGCGTCCTGGCGGGTATTGTTGAACGAGAACACCACCATGAAAAACAGCGGCAAATACAAAAACAAGAAGGTGACCGCCAGCCAGGCTTTGCCGAAGTAACGATTCAACAGTTTCTTCATGACCGCTCCTCAATGACGCGCTTCGGCCGGGTCGCCGGTGAAGTGGTAGTAGACAGCCAGTGGCACCACAATCAAGCCAATCATCACCACCGCCAATGCAGAGGCGCGCGGCCAGTTGTTGCTGGTGAACATTTCGTCCCACACCACGCGGCCAATCATGATGTTTTCCGGCCCGCCCAGCAGCGACGGAATCACGAACTCACCGACACAGGGAATAAACACCAGCATGAAGCCAGCAATGATGCCGGCCTTGGACAGCGGCACGGTGACAAGCCAAAACGCCTTGAAGGGCGAGGCCCCCAGATCGTAAGCAGCCTCCAACAAGCGGATATCCATCTTGACCAGATTGGCGTACAGCGGCAGCACCATGAACGGCAGATAGACATAGGTCATGCCCACCAGCATCGATACATCGGTGTAGAGCATTTGTATCGGCTCGGTGATGAGCCCCAGAGCCAGGAGCATCTGATTCAGCACGCCCTGATCGGCCAATATGCCCTTCCAGGCATAGACCCGCAGCAAAAACGAGGTCCAAAATGGCAGCATCACCATCATCAGCAACGCCGGTCGCAAACTGGGGGCCGAGCGAGCGATGAAATACGAAAAAGGGTAACCCATCACCAGGCACAGCACCGCGGTGCACAGCGCGTACCAGATCGAGCGCACGTAGGCCTCGATGTAAATGGTCTGAAACAGCCCGCCACCGTCACTCGACTGAAAAATGGAATAGTAGTTTTCGTACTTGAGTTTGAGCAGGCCGGTTTCAGAGTCCCAGATCGGCTTGAAGGGCGAGATGTCGTTGCCCATGTCGACAAAGCTGATGTAGAGCAGAATCAAAAACGGCAGCATGAAAAACACGACGAGCCAGACGGAGGGCACGCCAATCACAAAGCGCCTGCCGGGTAGGGTGAGGTTCAACTTGGCCATGGCGCACCCCGCTTAGTCGCGCAACACCACGCCAGCGCTGTCGCTCCACCAAAAAAACACATCGTCTTCCCAGGTGATGTGGCTCAGCTCGTGGCGCGAGGTATTGGCCTCGGTGATCTTGACCCGCTTGCCGTCTTCAGTCTGAACGATAAAGGTGTTGTACGAGCCGAAGTAAGCGATTTCCTTGACTTTGCCGGCAAATACGTTGTGATCTGCGGTCGGACGTTCTCTGTTGATTTCAATTTTTTCTGGCCGCACCGCAATCGCAGACGGCATGTTCAGCGCCCCGCTCACACCGTGACTGACATGGATTTCACCCATGCTGGTGGCCACCGCGCAATGGTCTGGCTGATCGATGCTCAGCCTGCCGTCAAACAAATTCACGTTGCCAATGAAATCCGCCACGAAGCGGCTGGAGGGATGCTCATAAACCTCTTCAGGCGAACCCACCTGCAGCACCCGCCCCTTGCTCATGACGGCAATGCGCCCGGCCATGGTCATGGCTTCTTCCTGATCATGCGTCACCATGACGCAAGTCACGCCGACTTTTTCGATGATATTGACCAGCTCAAACTGGGTTTGCTCGCGCAACTTTTTGTCCAGCGCCCCCAGCGGTTCGTCCAGCAGCAGCACCTTGGGCTTTTTCGCCAGACTGCGCGCCAGCGCCACGCGTTGCTGCTGTCCACCGGACAACTGGTGCGGCTTGCGTTTGGCATAAGGGGTGAGTTGCACCAGGTCGAGCATTTCGCCGACACGCTGCTGAATGTCGCTTTTGGGTAGCCCCTCGCGCTTGAGACCAAAGGCGATGTTTTCCCAGATATCGAGATGCGGAAACAAGGCATACGACTGAAACATCATGTTGAAGGGCCGCTCATAAGGCGCCAGCCTGGCCACGTCCTGCCCGCTGAGCAAAATCCGCCCGGAGGTGGGTGTCTCAAACCCGGCCAGCATGCGCAGCAGGGTGGACTTGCCACAGCCTGAGCTGCCCAACAGCGCAAAAATCTCGCCCTGTTTGATCGACAAATTCACCTCATCAACCGCCACCGCCTCGTCAAAGCGCTTGACCAGTTTTTCGGTCACCAGGTAATTGTCTCGGGAGCCAGCTTCAGCCATGCGTAGACCTCAGGTTTGAACATTCATCCGAACAAATAAAAAGGGCTGCTTATACCCAGCGTACAAACAGCCCTTGATCAAGCAAGCCAAAATACCGGCTTATTTGCCTTTTTTGAAGCTGTTGTAGACCGTGGCCATGGCCTCGCGCGCTTCATTGGTGAAGCTGCTCGGGGCAATCATCTTGGCAAAGTAGTCTGACTCAACAAAAATGGTCTTGTTGCCGGCAATCTCAGGCTTGATTTTGTCCATCGCTGCCTTATTCGCCGTCGGGTAGTTCATTTCGTTGGCCATGAGAGCCGCATTTTCAGGACGCAGATAGAAGTCGATGAAGGCCAGCGCGTTGTTGGGGTGCTTGGCATCTTTGGTGATGGCCATGGTGTCAAAGAAAATCAGTGCGCCGGTGCTGGGCAACAGCGACTCGATGACGTCTTTGGACTTGTTTTCCTTGGCGCGATCAGCCGCGATGTTGATGTCACCCGACCACCCAATGGCCACGCAGGCTTTGCCGCCGGCAATGTCGTCGATCATGGTCGAGCTGAAAATGCGCACGTCTTTGCGCACCTTGGCCAGCATGTCACTCGCAAGCTTGTAATCAGCCGGATCGTTCGAATACGCGTCCTTGCCGATGTAGTGCAACGCGACCGGGATGATTTCGGTGGGCGAATCCAGGTAGGCAATGCCGCAGGATTTCAACTTGCTGGTGTATTCGGGCTTGAACACCAGATCCCAGGCGTTTTCAGGCATGGGTGTTTTGCCCAGCGCTTTGGCGACCTTGGTCTTATTGATGCCCACGGTGGTAAAGCCCCAAGCCCAGGGGACCAGGTACTTGTTGCCTGGGTCGGTGTTTTTGGCCAGCGTGGCCATGATGGCCGAGTCCAGATTGCCCAGGTTCTTGATCTTGGCCTTGTCCAGCGGCTGGAACATGCCGCCTTCAATTTGCGGTTTGGCAAACACCGAGCCCGGCACCACGATGTCATAGCCGGTGTTGCCCGCCACCAACTTGGCATGCAGCGCTTCGTTGGTCTCGAAAGTGTCGTAATTGACTTTGATGCCGGTTTCTTTTTCAAACGCGGCCGTCATACCTTCGGGAACATAGTCAGGCCAGTTGTAGATGTTGAGGACTTTTTCTTCGGTGTTCTCCGCCACTGCTGCAGGCGCACTCACCGCCGCAGCGGGTGCCGCTACGGGCGCAGGTGGCTCCTCTTTTTTGCCGCAGGCAGCCAACACCAGCGCAGACAGCGCAAATGACCATAGATACTTTTTCATCATGAAGAACGCTCCGTTTGTGAGAAAGAAAATAAAGGTATTACAAATACGAGGCTAGCAAAAAACACGCCACAAAACTACTGGGATAAACGCTCAGATCAGCCCTTTTTGGTGCAGTTCCTGTTGCGTTAAATCGAGCGCCTGTCGAATCAGGCGCAGCATCTCATCAATATCGTCGTGCGTCATGGTCAATGGCGGCGCGATGATCATGCGGTCACCCACGGCGCGCATGATCAGACCGTTTTGAAAGCAGTGTCCGCGGCACATCATGCCGACGCCCAGCGCCTCGGCAAAACGCTCACGCCGTTTTTTGTCCTTGACCAGAACCAGACCTGCCGTGAAGCCGCAGGTTTCAGCCACGCCGACCAGCGGGTGTTCGGCGATTTTCTCGAAGCCGCGCGCCAGGTAGGGGCCAATGTCGTCGCGCACACGTTGCGGCAGTTGCTCGCGCTCCATGATGGCCAGATTGGCCAAGCCTACCGCGCAAGCAACTGGGTGCCCGCTGTACGTATAACCGTGGTTGAACTCGCCACCTTTTTCAATCAGCACCTTGGCAACGCGGTCGCCCACCATGACCCCGCCCAGCGGGATGTAGCCACTGGTGACGGCCTTGGCGAAGGTCACCAGATCGGGTTTGTAGCCAAATTTTTCATAGGCGAACCAATGTCCGAGACGTCCAAACGCACAGATCACTTCATCGCTGATGAGCAGGATGTTGTACTTGTCGACGATGCGCTGAATCTCGGGCCAGTAGGTCGCAGGCGGAATGATGACGCCACCGGCGCCCTGAATGGGCTCGGCAATGAACGCGGCCACCTTATCGGCACCCACTTCGACAATTTTCGCTTCCAGCCAGCCAGCCGCACGCAGTCCAAACTCAGCCTCACTTTCACCGGGCAGGCCGTTTTCAAAAAAATAAGGCTGGCCAATGTGGGTGATATTGGGAATGGGCAAATCCCCTTGTGCGTGCATGCTGCTCATGCCGCCCAGTGAGGCGCCCGCCATGGTGCTGCCATGGTAGGCGTTAAGCCGGCTGATGATGACCTTGCGCTGCGGCTGGCCCAGCAGGTCCCAATAACGACGCACCATGCGCACGTTCGAGTCATTGCTTTCACTGCCGCTGGACGAATAGAAGACGTGTTGAAAGCTGCGGCCGTCTACTTCGGGCGCCAGGGAGGCCAGGCGCGCCGCCAGTTTGACGGCAGGCACATTGGTGGTCTGGAAAAAACTGTTGTAGAACGGCAGCGTCATCATTTGCTGGTAGGCGGCATCGGCCAACTCCTTGCGTCCGTATCCGACGTTGACACACCACAAACCACTCATGGCGTCGAGCAGTTTCTCGCCTTCCGAATCCCAGATGTAAACACCCTCAGCCCGGGTGATCACGCGCGCGCCGCGCGTCGCCAGGTCGCCGTGATCGGTGAAGGGGTGAATGAAGTGCGCACTGTCGAGCGCCTGCAGCGCCTGGGTGTCGTACTGCTCGGTGCGGCGTACCCATGCGGGCGGGGGAATCAGGGTCGACGGGTTCATGATGGGCTCCTTCAAACGGGTTCAGACGTGACAGCGTTGGCGGACAGACTCAAACACAGGGGGTTAAACATGCAACAGCAGATGCTCGCGCTCCCAGGGCGAAATCACCTTCATGAATTCATCAAACTCAAGCTCCTTGATTTCGGAGTACACCGTGATGAATTCCTTGCCGAGCACCTCATGCAGGTCCGATTCGCGGCGCAACCAGTCCAGCGCCTCGCCCAGACTGCGGGGCAAGGAATAGGGCGCCAGGTAGGCGTCGCCCTTCATCTCCGGCTTGGGTTTGATCTTGTTTTTTATTCCGAGGTAGCCACAGGCCAGGGTCATGGCCATGGCCACATAGGGATTGGCATCGGCGCCGATCACACGGTTTTCGACCCGGCGCGCTTGCGGCGACGATATCGGCGAGCGGATGCCCACGGTCCGGTTGTCATAACCCCATTCAATGTTGATCGGTGCAGCCGAATTGCGGGACAGCCGGCGGTAGCTGTTGACGTAAGGCGCCACCAGCACCATGGCCGCCGGAATGTAGCGCTGCAAGCCGCCGATGTAGTGCATAAAGGTTTCGGATGGTGTGCCGTCCTCGTTGCTGAATACGTTTTTGCCGGTCACCACATCCAGCAGACTTTGGTGCACATGCATGGCACTGCCTGGCTCGCCGGCAATCGGTTTGGCCATGAAAGTGGCGTACATGTCATGGCGCAGCGCCGACTCACGGACCGTGCGCTTGAAAAAAAACACTTCGTCCGCCAGTCCCAGAGGCTCGGCATGGAAAAAATTGATTTCCATCTGGCCGGCGCCGACTTCATGGATCAAGGTATCGACATTGAGTTCCATCTTGTCGCAGAAGTCGTAAATTTCTTCAAACAAGGGGTCAAACTCGTTGACCGCATCAATACTGTAGGCTTGGCGCGAGGTTTCGGAGCGTCCGCTTCGACCCACCGGTGCCCGCAGCAAAGTGTTGGGGTCGGTGTTGCGCGCCGTGAGATAGAACTCAAGTTCGGGTGCCACAATGGGTTGCAGGCCTTGCGCGGCGAACAAATCACAGACCCGACGCAAAACAGTGCGCGGCGCATAAGGCACCAGATTGCCCTGGTGGTCGAAGCAGTCATGAATCACCTGGGCCGTGGGGTCGGTGGCCCAAGGGACGATGCGCACTGTCGTGGGGTCTGGGCGCAACTGCATATCCTTGTCGGTGGGGTCAATCACGTCGTAGTACGGCCCACTTTCAGGAAACTCTCCCGTCACACCCATCGCCACGATCGCCTGCGGCAAGCGCATACCCCGGTCTTCAGTGAACTTGGCGCGTGGCAGAATTTTTCCGCGCGCGACACCGGTCAAGTCGGGCACCAGGCATTCCACCTCGGTCACGCGGCGCTCATTGAGCCATTGCTCCAAATCATTGAAGTTCATGGTTTTCTTGTCGTTCATCAGTTACTCCTCTTGGTGTTTTCTACAGCACATGCTCGGAACCAGGCCATCGTGCACATTGTCGTGCGCGACAGGCTGCACCGAAGGCTTCGAACAGGCGGATCGAGTGCGGGTTCTGCGCCGCCATCCACTCAGGATGCCATTGCACACCCAGGGTAAATTGCGCGAACTCCGGAATGTGGATGGCTTCTATGACGCCGTCTTCCGCATGCGCCAGGGCTTGCAGGCCATGACCCAGCGTCTTGATGCACTGACCATGCAAGGAGTTGACCGCAATTTCATCCTGCTGCATCAAACCGGCGAACCAGGTGCCAGGAACCAGACGCACCTTGTGGCTCGCCGCGTACTGTTCAGAAACCGGCGCGGCGGGGTCCTCGCGGTGATCCTTCAGGTTGTGGATCGTGTAAAGCTTCTGATGGATGTCGCCACCAAACGCGACGTTCATTTCCTGCATCCCGCGGCAAACACCAAGCAGCGGCAGGCCCATAGCCAGCGCCAGGCGAATGGTCGGCAAATCAAACCGATCGCGATCTTTGTCTTGCGCTTTTTCGGGCGTCAGATTGTGCTGGCCGTACAGTGCCGGATCAATATTTGTACCGGCGCCGGTCAGGTAGACCCCATCGACCATGGACAGGTATTGTTCGATGTCTTGCGTGCCAAAACAGGTCGGCGCCAGCACTGGCAAACAGCCTGCGTGCTCAATCAGTGGCCGAATGTACTTGACGGTCATCACCTGATACGGATGACCGTGGCGTTCTTGTGCGCCCATGGACATCAGCACCACAGGTTTGCGTTTGGCGCCCTGGGTTGTCGGTCGCCGGACCCTGGAAAGCGGTTTTGTCATAACTGACTCGGTATTCTTTTCCCCATTGTGCCTGCGCAATTGGTTCACAATGGGGGCCGATTTAACCCAGTTGATGGTGCCACCTCATGCTCTCCGAATATTTATTGACAGAAATTGCACGCCTGGGCTTGCAGACCAAGCTGCCGCTGCACCGACAGTTATATGAAGCGCTACGCCGCGCCATGCTGGATGGCAAATTGTGCGCAGGTCAGCGCCTGCCGTCCAGTCGCGAACTGACACAGGATTTGGGCCTGTCGCGCAACACGGTGGTGGCAGCACTCAACCAGTTGGCCGTCGAGGGCTATCTGGTCAGCCATATCGGTAGCGGCACTTTTGTCAATGACAGTGTCCCCAAGGCTGCGCCCCGCCACCGGTCGGCCCACGAGAAGCAGGGTGCGACATTGTCCCGACGTGGCCAGGCACTGGCGACGACGTTTTGTGCCACGCAACTTGAGGTTCAGCCGTTTACCCCCGGCATCGCCGACTTCAGCGCTTTTCCCGTGGCTTTATGGCAGCGCCTGCAAAACAAGCACTGGCGCATGACCTATCCCGACATGCTGGACTACAACTTTTCCGGCGGCTACGGGCCGCTGCGCCGGGCTGTTGCCGACTATCTGCGCGTCTTTCGCAGCGTGCCGCTTGATGTCGATCAAGTCATCATTACCAGCGGCACCCAACAGTCGATGGAACTGTGCGCACAACTGCTCACCGACCACTCTGATACCGTCTGGCTGGAGGACCCGGCCTATTGGGGTGCCATCAAAGCCTTTATGGCGACCGGCTTGAACCTGCATTCAGTGCCGGTCGATCAGGAAGGTATTGCACCCCAAGCTGAGGACGAAGCCAAGCCGCCACGCCTGATCTATGTGACGCCATCCCACCAGTACCCGACCGGTGCCGTGATGTCGCTGGCGCGGCGGCACCAGATTTTGTCGATTGCCCGCCGCCACAAAGCCTGGGTTCTGGAAGACGACTATGACAGTGAATTCCGTTTTAGCGGGCCACCGATTTCGTCACTGGCCGGCCTCGACACCGACCAGCGCGTGCTTTACCTGGGTTCATTCTCGAAAGTGCTCTATCCCGGCCTCAAACTGGGCTACCTGGTCGTACCCAAGATGCTCGTGCCGCCGTTCAAGCAGGCGCACTACGACCTGAACCGGCCGGGCCAGATGCCGCTGCAAGCGGCGCTGGCCGAATTCATTGAAATGGGGTATTTCGCCAGCGCGCTGCGCCGTGCCCGCCAGGGCTACGCCGAACGCAGGCAGTGTTTGCTCGCCGCGCTGCAACCCTGCCTTGGGCCATACGCTCACATCTCCGGCGCCGAGCAGGGCTTGCACCTGTGTGTGCGGCTGCCCCCTACACTCGACGACAAGGCCCTGGCGCAGCGCCTTGGGGAACTTGGTTTGACCGTGCGCGCCTTGTCTGCGTATTGTCTGCAACGCACCGACGCCAAAGGCCTGGTCATTGGTTACGGCTATGCGACCTTGACTGACATTGCGCATTACGGCCCCCTGGTCGCCCAAGCGATTGCTGGCGCACTGGCGTGTTTGACACCCAAGGCTTGAGTCTTTACAGGGCGTCGCGCAGCCGGTGATACAGCGTGCCAAGTACCAGACTGGGCATACGCAACAGCGGCCCACCGGGAAACTTGCGGTGCTGCAACTTCGCAAACACGTCAAAGCGCTCGGCTTGCCCGGCCACCGCTTGCGCCACCACGCGCCCTGCCAATCCGGTCAATGCCACGCCGTGGCCGCTAAAACCCTGCAAGTAATACAGGTTGTCACCCAAACGGCCAAAGTCGGGTGCGCGGTTCATGCTGATATCGACAAAACCGCCCCAGACGAAGTCAATCGGCACCTCCCGCAGCGCCGGGAATACCTCGCCCATGCGCCGCGCCATGATGTCTTGCAGGTGGGCCGGTGTTCGGGTGGTGTAGCTGACCCGGCCACCAAACAGCATGCGATGGTCGGCGCTGAAGCGAAAGTAATCGAGGATGAAATTATTGTCACAGGCGCTGGCGTTGCTCGGGATCAGGCGCTGGCACAAACCGGGAGCCAGCGGCGCGGTGCCAATGATGTAGGTTCCCACCGGCATGATGCGCGGGGTGATATCGGGCGCCACCGCTGGACCGTATTCAGCCAGCGTGCAGTTTCCGGCCAGCACGCCGAACTTGGCAGTCACCGCCCCCTCGGCCGTGCGTGCCACCAAACGGCTGCCGCGCTTGATGGCCAGCACCGCCGAGTGTTCAAAAATCTGCACCCCCAGCGCTTTGGCGGCACGCGCCAACCCGAGCCCGTACTTCAGGGGATGCAGGTGACCGGACTGCCGCTCAAACGCCGCCGCACAGTAGCGTGGGCTCTGAATGTGGCGCTGCACATCGGCGCCTTTCGCCAACTCCGTCACAAAACCATAGTCGCGCTCCATGGAAGTCAATTCGGCTTCCAGCGCGCGCGCTTTGCGTCGGGAGTCGGCCAGGTAGAGATAACCCTTGACGTGATCGCAATCAATCTGGAAGGCTTTGACGCGCTCATCAATCATGGCCAGGCCTTCCACCGTCATCTCCCACGCCAGTCGCGCATGGGCTTTGCCGAGCTGTTGTTCAAAGGGCGCTTGTCCACCGGAAAAACCCACAATCGCCTGGCCGCCGTTGCGCCCGGATGCGCCGCTGCAAACCCGGTCGGCCTCCAGCACCACCACCTGGTAGCCGCGTTGCGCCAGTTCAATGGCCGCCGACAGTCCGGCAAACCCGGCACCTACGACCAACACGTCGGCATTCAGGTCCCCACGCAAAGGCGGGCCCACCGGCGCGCGCTGTACGCTGGCTTCGTAATAACTTTTCTGGTTCAGTTGGGTATCTGACGCAAGCAACATGAATGGCAGTCTTCAGAGCAGAACTTTGGCCACTTGGCCGCACAGATAAGTCCAAACCAGCGTGGCGGCTGCGCTGCTGGTGAGTTCAGCATGGTCATCAGCCGGTGCCACCTCCACGCAATCCATGCCAATCATGTTGAGGGGCGCCAACTCTTCCAGCAAGGTCAACACTTGCGAGCTGCTCAGGCCGCCCGGCTCCGGCGTGCCGGTGCCGGGCGCAAACGCCGGATCGAGACAATCGATATCCAGTGTCAAATAACAAGGGCGGCTGCCCAGTCGAGTGCGAATTTGCTCGATCACCGGTTGCAACCCGGGCCCATCGAGTCCGCGCAATTGCCGGGCGGTGAAAATCAAACCACCTTGATCCTGCACATACTCGCGGGCGGCCCGCTCGCCACTGGAACGCAGCCCGATTTGCACCGTATGCTGCGGGCTCACCAGCCCCTCAGCCATCGCCTCGTAAGCCCAGGTGCCGTGGCCCGAAGGCTCGCCGAAATGATCGGTCCATGTATCGCAGTGCGCATCAAAGTGCACCAGGGCGAGTTCACCGTGCTGCGCCCGGGCCGCGCGCAACAGGGGCAAGGTGACCGAATGATCTCCGCCCAGGAAAACGCAGTGATGCCCGGCCATCAGCGCCGCTGCCTGCGCCTGGATCTGCTGGCGCACGTCGGCCAGCGGTGAGGCATTGGGCAGGCGCATGCCAAGGGCATCGCCGAGGTGGCCGATCGGTGAGACGCCAAAAAACGGATGCAAACCGTCACACAGCATCAAGCTGGCGCGCCGAATCTCCTGCGGCCCAAAGCGGGCGCCGGGTCGATGGGTCACGGCCCCGTCAAAAGGAACGCCGACCACCGCGAATGGCTGAGCAGCAAGCTCGGGCACCGCGAGGAAACGGTTGCTGTTGTTGGCGTACGAAAACTGACCCAGGCCCATCAGAACCCCTCCTTATAGTGGAGCCTGAAGGTACCTCAATTTGCGCGTGCTGACAGGTGCCAATTGGCGCTGCTCGCGGCAAGCCACTGAAACGCGGTTAGATGATGGATCGAATCAAAGTCGCCCGTCCGGCCTCAACGGTTGGACGGGGCCCGCGCACGCCCGGCGCTCAGGCCATGAAGACGGCAATAAAGGCCAGTAAAAATATCAATACAGCGCCCGCCAGAGGCAACACAATGGGCATGTAGGGCAAAACCCCTTCCACAACGTCAGTTTCAGGAGCTTGCTCGTGGGATGCAGGGCTGGACATGGTGATTCCTCGGGTGTTTGGTTGGGCTATTGGTTGAATTTTACCCATGCCGACCGAGTCGCGCCGGTTGTCCACCCGCGGACCCTGCCGCTAAATCAGTTGCGCCTCCAGCCCGGCTTGGTGCAACTGGGCCAGCACCTCCGCAATGTGTTGCGGCCCCCGCGTCTGGATCACCAGCTCGACTTCAACATTTTGAGCCGCCAGCGTGGTAAAGGCGCGCTGGTGGTGCACCTCATTGATATTGGCCCCGGCCTCGGCCACCGTGGTGGTGATTTTGGCCAGCGTGCCCGGAATATCCCGCGCGCTGACGCGAATACGCGCCAGCCGCCCGGCGCGCACCATGCCGCGCTCGATGATGGCGGCCAGCAACAAGGGGTCGATATTGCCGCCGGACAGCACCAGCCCAACCTTCTTGCCCTTGAAGCGCTCCGGATACTTGAGCAAGGCCGCCAGGCCCGCTGCACCGGCGCCTTCGACCAGTGTTTTCTCCACTTCCAGCAGCATGACGATGGCCTGCTCGATGTCGCCTTCGTCCACCAGCACCAGGTCATTGACCAGCCGCGCGATGATGGCCAGTGGAATTTGGCCGGGCGTCCCGACGGCAATGCCTTCGGCAATGCTGCTGCTGCCCTGCGGGTGGTGCGTGCCCTTGATGGCATTGAACATGGCCGGGAAACGCGTGGTTTGCACGCCAATGATCTCGATATCGGGCTTGATGGCCTTGGCCGCCGTGGCCATGCCCGCAATCAGACCGCCGCCGCCGACTGACACCACCAGCGTGTCCAGGTCCGGCACATCCTGCAGCATTTCCAGAGCAACCGTGCCTTGGCCGGCCACGATATCCGCATCGTCATAGGGATGGACAAAAACAAGCCGTTGCTGCTCAGCCAGCGCCAGCGCGTGGGCACGAGCCTCGTCCAGCGTGTCGCCATGCAGAACGATCTCGGCGCCAAAACCGCGCGTGCGCTCCACTTTGACGCCCGGCGTGAAGCATGGCATCACAATCACGGCGCGCAGGCCCAGGCGTTGCGCGTGGTAAGCCACCCCTTGCGCGTGGTTGCCGGCGCTCATGGCAATAACGCCGCGCTGGCGTTCTTCAGCGCTGAGTTGCGCCAGTTTGTTGCAGGCGCCGCGCTCCTTGAAGGAGGCGGTGAACTGCAGGTTCTCGAATTTGAGGAATACCTGGGCCCCGGTGATGTCAGACAGGGTGCGCGACGCCACGCAAGGCGTGCGCAACAGCTGGCCTTGCAGGCGGGCGGCGGCGGTTTGGATGTCGTTGAGCTGGATCATGCGTGCATTGTCCATGAGACGCCAAGCTCAGTTCCTCCGGGTCCCCAGCAAGGCCGCGCCGATGATCAAGGCAGCTGCCAGCGCCACGCTCCAACTCAGGGCGCGCCCGGTCACCTGCATCAGGAGCACGGTGGACGCGAGCGGCGTCAGGTAGCTCAGAATGCCAACGTGCCGTACGTCGCCGAGTTTCAAGGCCTTGTCCCACAGAAAAAAAGCCGCTCCCAGTGGCCCCAGTCCCATGGCCAACAACAGCAGCCAATCATGCCCCGTCAGTTGCACCGGCGGCTCAAGCACCCAATGGCAGACCAGGGAAAGCAGACCGGCCAACAAGCCAAACAAACCAATCGCAGTAGTGGAAAAGCCCTTGCCGCTCAACGCAACGCGCTTGGTTTGCAGCGAATAATTGGCCCAGACAATCGCTGCGGCCAGCGCCAGCAAATAACCCCATCCCGCGGCGGATGACGTCAGGTTGGCGCTGGCATCGGTTGAGACACGTCCGCCCCAAATGGCCAGCGCGGCACCGGCAAAACCCAGCGCCGCCGCCATGAAATGGACAGCGCGCAGCCGGATGCCCGGCACATACAGCGGCGCCAGCACCACAATCAACAAGGGCCACAGGTAGTTGATCAGGTTCACCTCCACCGCCGGCGCCATGCGCAAAGCAATGAACAAAAAAAAGTGATAACCAAACAGAGACGAAACACCCAGAAACAGGGTGCCGGGCGCGACCCGCCATTGCCGTGGGTTTTTGAACACAAACGGCCACGCCAGGACACTGCCGAGCCCCAAGGAAATACCGGTCAGCAAAAAGGGTGGCACGTGTTTGAGCAAGACGCCCAGAGCGGCAAGAGACGCCCACAGGCAGATCGCGGCGAGCGCGTACAGATTGGCTTTCATGGGTCCCAAGCTTAATCAGCTTGTTGACGCGCAGCGACGGTCTTGCGTTGCACAGCAACGCTTTGCAAAATCGGGCGCGCGGCGGCGTGGTGTACAGAAGGCCGGCGCGGCGCAATCAAGTCTGGCTGCCATGCCGCCGCATGGCAGCAGCCAGCGCGGAGGCGGACTGGTAGCCGCAGCGGTGCGCCACCGCCCCGACACTCAGGCCGGTCGTTCGCAATGCCCGGGCGCGGGCCAGGCGCAGGTCGCGCAACCATTGGATCGCGCTCATGCCGGTCTCCCGGCGGCAGCGCGCGGCAAATTGTGTCGGGCTTAAAAACACCTGCTGCGCCAGATCGGCCACCGTCAATGGTTCGTGCAAATGCAACTGGCCCCAGCGGCCAAGGGCGTCCCAGTCAATGTGCCGCCGGCTGCGCGTGGATGCCGGGACGGGCGCACGCCAGCAATCGAGCAGAAGCAGCGGGCCGTATTGAAGGGCCAGCGTGTTGTGCTGCGCCAGGGCCAGCCTGAGATAGCCAGCCAGCGCCAGTGCTGCGGCCGAGTGGGCGGGGCCAGTCGGGCAATCGGCCCACGCCGCTTGCGTGGTGTCCAGCACCAGGCAGCGGGCACCGGCACGCGCCTCGAAATCATGGCGCGCGCCCGGCGCGATCACGCAGCCGTCCCCGGCTGCAATGCGTCGTCCCCTGCCCTGCACTTCCAGCGCCAACTCGCCTTCCATACCCAGCAGCACCTGGAAGTGATCGTGCGCATGGCTGCCGGGCGAGGGGCCGTACTGGCGCAGTGACAGGGCGTTACCGATCTGGCGCATGTCAGTTCGGCCGCTGGTCGGTGGCGGGACGTTGCCACAGGTTGATGCCACATTCCACCGCGTGCTGGTCAATGGCAGCCAACTCTGCGGTAGAAAACTGCATGTTTTGCAGCGCCTCCACCAGTTCAATGATTTGCGCCGGGCGGCTGGCACCGATCAGCGCGGACGTCACCCGCTTGTCGCGCAGTACCCAGGCGGTTGCCATTTGCGCCAGGCTTTGCCCGCGTTCGAGCGCAATCTGGTTCAAGGCGCGCACATGTGTGAGATTTTGTTCGCTCAGGTGCTCAGCCTTGAGCGAGCCGCCGCCCGGGCGGTTGATACGCGAATCAGCCGGGACGCCGTTCAGGTACTTGTCGGTCAACAGGCCCTGCGCCAGTGCGCTGAAGGCGATGCAGCCCATGCCGGTGTCATCCAGCGCGTCGAGCAGGTCTTCTTCCACCCATCGGTTCAACAGGCTGTAAGACGGCTGGTGGATCAGCGGCGCCACGCCCATGTTTTTCAAAATGGCCGCCGCTTCGCGGGTTTTGGCCGCCGAGTAGCTGCTGATACCCACATACAGGGCCTTGCCCTGCCGCACGGCGCTGGCCAGGGCTCCACAAGTTTCTTCCAGCGGGGTGTCGGGGTCGAAGCGGTGCGAGTAAAAAATGTCCACGTAGTCCAGGCCCATGCGTTTCAAGCTCTGGTCCAGACTGGCCAGCAGGTATTTGCGTGAACCACCACCCTGACCATAAGGGCCGGGCCACATGTCCCAGCCAGCCTTGCTGGAGATGATGAGTTCATCACGGTAGGGCCGGAAGTCGCGCCGCAGGTGTTCGCCAAAGTTGGTTTCGGCGCTGCCATAGGGCGGGCCGTAGTTGTTGGCCAGGTCGAAGTGAGTGATGCCCAGATCAAAGGCGGTGCGCAGCATGGCGCGCTGCGTGGCCATCGGCGTGGCGTCGCCAAAGTTGTGCCACAGGCCCAGAGAAACAGCAGGCAGTTTCAGGCCGCTGCGGCCGCAGTTGCGGTAGGGCATGGCGTCGTAACGGGTGGGGTTGGCGTAGTAGGTCATGGTTGTTGTTTCATTCCATATTCTTGGGTTAAAGATAGCCTCAAGCCCTTAGGCAGCCTGCCTGAGCAGTTATCAGCGCGAGTTCCCCGCAAAGAACAAAAAAGCAGGGTACGCCTGTCTGTGTGCTTTTGCGAAGCCATCCATCACGGCGACTCAAATACGACCCACAATTTTGCAAACAATTTTATGCAGTAGTTTCAGGGTGGTTTGCTGGGTCAGTGTTGTCGGACGTAATGAACTGGTGGCCATGCTGACTTTGGTGCGTAGTACCGGGGCGGTGATGGTGCGCACTGAAAATGCCGAAGGACGGATGGAGCTCGACACCGCGTTGCGTGACAACACTTATGTCAATAAGGTAAATCCCTTAAGCAATTATGATGCAGCACACAAATCCTTCTCCATTTGACCGGGAGGGGTTGGTGATCAAAAGCGGAGTTCTCCCCCTATGCGTACGTATTTCCTGGCGCCAACACAACCTAACGTCGGCCTGACCTCGGTCTCACTCGGTCTCTTGCGGGCGCTGCAGCAGCGCGGACTGAAAGTGGCGTTTGTCAAGCCGATCACCAAGCGCACGGCCGACACCGAACCTTCGGTCCTGTTCGCACGCAGCATCTGTCATCTCCAGAACACCCCCGACCCCTTGCCCATGAGTCTGGTGACACAGCGCGTCAGCAGCGGCCAGACGGATGAACTGCTTGAAGAGATCGTCAGCCTTGCCATGTCCTGCACCAAGGAGGCCGATGTGCTGCTGGTCGAAGGTATTCATGCGGATCCGAGCAGGATATTCATTCCGCGCCTGTCGGGTCAGATCGCCCGAAGCCTGCAGGCGGACGTGGTCCTGGTGGCCAGCGCCGCGGACGCGCAGGGCATCGCCGAGACCAACTACCTGATTGCCCAGATCCGCAATGTCGGTCGCCATGTGGTGGGAGTCATCTTCAACCGTGCACCTGCGGACTTCGATGAAGCCGCCGCCGCCCGGCAATTGGACGGCGTGCCGATCTGGGGCGTCGTCAAAGAAGACCCAGCGCTGTCGGCGCCGCGCATGATCGACGTGGCCCGCCATCTGGGCGCTGAAGTCATGATTGAGGGCGACATCGCGACCCGGCGCATGCTTGAAACAGTCCTGTGCGGGCGCTCCGTGGCCGAAGTCATTCCGCGCCTCAAACCCGGCACACTGGTGGTCACTGCCGGCGACCGCGACGATGTGATACTGGCCACTGCGCTGGCGGCCAGCAACGGCGTTGAGCTGGCCGGCCTGATGCTGACCCACCACAGCGCCATCAGCCCGCGGATCGAACGCTTTGCCTCACTCGCCTTTCACAGCGGCCTGCCGGTGTTGCGCACCGACGGCGACAGCTATGAAACCGCCGCCCGCATCAGCCGCTTGCCCCTGGCGGTACCGCAGGACGATCTGGCCCGGATGGATAACGTGATCGAAAGCGTGGCCGAACAGCTTGATGGCAATATGATTTTTGCCGGGCTGGAGCGTGCCGCACCGACGCGCGTGTCGCCGCCGGCCTTTCGCCACCAGTTGATTCAGAAGGCTCGGGCCGCCAACAAGCGCATCGTGCTGCCAGAAGGCGACGAACCCCGCACGATCCGTGCAGCTGTCATTTGCACCGAGAAAGGCATCGCGCGCTGCGTTTTGCTGGGCAAGCGCAAAGTGATCCATTCGGTGGCTGACGCGCTGGGGATCGAGCTGCCAAAAGGGCTTGAGATACTGGAACCCAGTGAGATTGCCGAACGCTATGTGGCGCCCATGGTGGAACTGCGCAAGAGCAAAGGACTGACGCCCGGGCAGGCCCTGGTCGCATTGGAAGACACCGTCGTACTCGGCACCATGATGCTGGCAGTCGGCGAAGTTGATGGCCTGGTCAGCGGCGCGGTGCACACGACGGCCAGCACGGTGCGCCCTGCGTTGCAGTTGATCAAGACGGCGCCGGGTTCGTCGATCGTATCGTCCTGCTTCTTCATGTTGATGCCCGAGCAGGTTCTGGTTTACGCCGACTGCGCGATCAACCCCAATCCGACCGCCCAGGAGCTTGCCGACATCGCCAAGCAGAGCGCCGACAGCGCACTGGCCTTCGGCATCGAACCCAAGGTCGCGATGATCAGCTACAGCACCGGGGAATCCGGATCGGGTGACGATGTCGAGAAGGTCCGCACGGCCACCGCGCTGGCGCATGCCCGCTGGCCGGAGCTGGTGCTCGATGGCCCGATGCAATACGACGCGGCCGCCGTGCGTGAAGTCGGCGAGCAGAAGGCGCCGGGCAGCGCGGTTGCGGGGCAGGCGACGGTTTTTATATTCCCCGATCTGAATACGGGCAATACCACCTACAAAGCGGTTCAGCGTTCGGCGAAGGTCGTGTCGGTCGGTCCCATGCTGCAGGGCTTGCGCAAGCCGGTGAATGATTTATCTCGCGGCGCGTTGGTCGATGACATCGTGTTTACGATCGCGCTCACAGCCATCCAGGCAGAGGCGATGGCTCGGCGATGAGGCGGCTCATGTTGAGCACGGCCAAAGAATCCATTCTCGCTTCACGCTGCATGGGCACAGGGCACCCGCGATGGGTCGATGGGTCTTCCTGTCGCTCATGCGATTGACTCGCGCTCTGGTCCTTCCGTCTTCTTCCAGTTCAGCCGCCAAAGGGGCATACTCACAGCAGCGGCGCTGATTTCCGCCCTCCAGAACAAGAGGCGACCAAGGGGTAACAATGGCCAGACAGAGCTTTCAGTGGGCAAACATTCGGTGGAAGCGGTGGGTTGCGGGCGCGGCGGGCCTGCTTGCCGCCTATACGGTGGCCGGGTTTTGGCTGGTTCCGCTGCTGATCAAGCATCAGGTCCCCCAGTTCGGGCAGACCGAACTGGCGCGCCAGGCGACGATCGGCGAGGTCCGTTTCAATCCCTTCACTTTGCGCCTGGAGGCGCAGGATTTACGCCTGGCCGAGGCCGATGGCACGCCGCTGTTCGCGGTCGGCAAACTCGCCGTGGCACTGCAATGGAAATCCCTGATCCGGCGTGCCTGGAGTTTTTCCGATATCCGCATCACCGCACCGAGCGCGAACCTGGCGATCGCGCCGGACGGTAAATTCAATCTCGCCGAGCTGCTGGCCACGCTTGAGCGCCGACCGCACGAAGCTTCCACCGACACCAGCCTGCCACGCGTGGTCGTCGAGCAACTCACGCTGGAACAGGGCACGGTGGACATGCACGACCGGCGGGCCGGTTATGACAACACCTTTTCGCCGATCGATTTTTCGCTGAGCAATTTCAGCACCTTGCCGGAGCAGAACGACGCTCATACTTTCACCGCCCAGTCCGCGCGCGGCGGCAAGATGCGCTGGAAGGGCACTGCGTCGGTGAACCCGATCCGCGCCAGCGGCGAAGTGACCCTCGAAAACGCCTCACTGCCGGAGCTGGCGGTCTATCTCAAGTCGTACACCCGTGCGAGGGTGGCAGCCGGGCAGCTTTCCGCCACCTTGCCGTACAGCCTGTCCTACGCGGACGGCAAGTTTGAAGCCAGCCTGGAAGGCGCCAAGGTGTCGCTGCGCGATCTGGCGCTGGCGCGCGAGGGCGTTACCGATTCCTTCGCCGCGCTGACGCGCCTGGACATCAACGGCATCAACGCCGATCTGGCACGTCGCCAGGTGACGGTGGGCGAGGTACGCGCCGACGGCGGCAAGCTCAGTGTCAAACGCGACGCCAGGGGTGAACTCGACCTGGCGAATCTCATGATCGCCAGCGCGGGTCCGGCGGCCTCGGGGCCGGCTGCCGCGGTGGCTGTCAACAACTGGAAGCTGGCGGTCAAGCAAGTGCTGTTCGATCAGGTGGCGGTCAGCGCGGTGGACGAAACGGCCAGACCGCCGCTCAAGTTGAACGCGGGCAAAGTTCGGCTGCAGTTGCAGGTGGCCGCCGAGCAGGCCGGCGCCAACTTCCAGCTCAAGCTCTCGCAGGCTGCCCTTTCGCTCACTGACCTGGTGCTGTCCAGCGGCGCGCAAGCCCCGTTCAAGCTGGCGCAGCTCGGTTTCACGGACGGCACACTTGACCTCGCTGCCCGGCAGGCCAGCGTCGGGCGCCTCTATGCCGAGGGCGGGCAACTGCAGCTCGTGCGTGCGCGGGACGGAAAACTCAATCTCATGGCGCTGTTGCCCCGATCCAGCGCGACCGGACCGCAGGCTGCGGCGGCAGCCGGCAAGCCATGGGTCGCCGTGGCCAAGACCGTCGAATTGAGCAAGTTCGGCGCCGATGTGGCGGATCAGGGCGCCGGCGTCAAGGTTCAGGTCACCGACCTTGCGCTGAAACTCGAAGGCGCCAGCAGCGATCTCAAGCAGTCGGTCAAGTTCAACACCGACCTGAAGCTGCGCGAAGGGGGGCAGTTCACGGCACAAGGCAGCGTGGTCCCGGCCAGCAGGGAAGTGCAGGCCGATGTGCGTCTCAAGCAGCTCGCGCTGGCGCCCTTGCAGCCCCTGCTGGCCCAATACCTGAAGCTGAAAATCGCCGCTGGCCAGGTGTCCGCGCAAGGACAACTCACCACCGGCGCGGGCACGGCCAAGAGCGCGGGCCTGCGCTACGTGGGCGCGCTCAACGTCGCCGGGCTGAAGCTCAATGAACAAGACGGTGGCCTGTTCGCCGCGTGGAAGAACGTAGCTGCCGACAAGTTCACGGCCAGCTTCAGCCCCAACCGGCTCGACATCCCCGAACTGCGTGTAGTCGAACCCAACGCCACGCTGATCATCGAAGACGACCGCAGTTTCAATGCGGCCCGCCTGCTGGTGCAGCCCAATGCCGGCGCGAAAGTCGAGGCGCCGACTCAGGCTAAGGCCAAGGCTGGCGACGAACCGTTCCCGGTTCGCATCCGGCGCGTGCGCTTCCAAAACGCCAAGCTGGACTTCACCGATCTCAGTTTGCGGCCGCAGTTCAGCGCCAAGATATACGAGCTCAACGGCGTAATCAACGGACTCTCATCGAACCGCGAGGCGCGCAGCCAGATCGAGCTTGACGGCCGGGTCGACGAATTCGGCCTGGCGCGCATCCGCGGCGAGCTCAACCCCTTCGCGCCGCGCAACAACACCGACATCAACGTCGTGTTCAAGAATGTCGACATGGTGCCGGCCTCGCCCTACAGCATGAAGTTCGCCGGCTACAAGGTCGCCGAAGGCAAGATTTCGCTGGACCTGCAATACAAAATACGCGACAGCCAGCTGGAAGGCGCCAACCAGATCGTCATTGACAAGCTGACCCTGGGCGAGCGGGTCGACAGCCCCGATGCGCTCAAGCTGCCGCTGCAACTGGCAATCGCCATCCTCAAGGACAGCAATGGCCGCATCGACCTCGGCCTGCCAATCTCGGGCAACCTCAGTGACCCGCAGTTCAGCTACGGCGCCATCATCTGGAAGGCCATCGGGAACCTGCTGACCAGGATCGTCACCGCGCCGTTCCGCGCATTGGGCAGCCTGCTGGGCGTCAGCGGCGAGAAGCTGGAGTCGATCGACTTCGATGCCGGCAGCGACAGGCTGCTGCCCCCGGAGCGCGAAAAGCTCAAGCAGGTGGCGCAGATTCTGGGCAAGCGCGCGCAACTGAAACTCTCGGTGCCCGCACAGTACAGCGAAGCAGCCGATGGCGCCGCCTTGCGGGCGGGCGCAGTGCGGGTCGAGGTCGCCCGCCGTGCCGGCATCAAGCTCCAGGCAGGCGAAGAGCCCGGTCTGATGAACCTGGGTGATCGCGCGGTGCGCGGCGCGATGCGCGACCTGTATGCCGAGCGCTTCGGCGAGGCGGAACTCGACAAGCAGAAAAAGGCAGCGGAAGGCGGCGCCGCCGCTCCCGCTGCTGCGGCGAGCATGCCGGACACCAAGACCGCAGCGGCCCAGGCGAAACTGCCGCTCTGGCAGCGCGTCGGCAAGATAATCCAGGGCGAACCGCAGGTGGCCGATGCCAGTGCCTTCTACAAGCAGTTGCAGGAGCGCCTGAACCAGAGCCAGCCGCTGGCCGCCGACGCCTTGGCCAAGCTGGGCGCGCGGCGAGCCGAGGCGATTCTGGCCGCGCTCAAGGAAGCCGGCGTCGACCCCGCACGCGCCGCTGCGGCGGCGCCCGAGAAGATCGAATCCGATATTGGCAAGCCGGTGCCGCTCAAACTGGGGCTGGCGGCGAAGTAGCGCTGCGAACTTTTCCCAAGTCTCTGGTGAAGGACGGTGCGCGCTCCGAGCGCCTGCACGATCGCATCAAACAGCCAGTGCTGGCTTTGTGTACCTCCCGTTATTGCGCTGGAAACGAAGAGACCCCAAGAACCGCGCGGCGCGCGAGTAAAAAGGCAGCCGCATTCCAACTCTGCCCTGCCATTCCCATGGGCTGGAGCGAATGGCCGTGAAACCATTCGGTAAACCGCCAGCCGTCGAGCTCGTTCACGCTGGCGAGCCGTGTGAGCTCTTGCCAGGCCAGCTCACGCAGGCCAAGGCGAACCAGCGCCATGACCCAAAAGCCGCCCACGAACGGCCATATGCCTCCGTTGTGGTACTGGTGCATCAGGTTCTGCTGGTGACGTGCCATGTACGGACGCCAAAGCTCGTGCTGGCGCGACAGCGGATGAAGCACCACCCGAATCGGGTAGGGTTCACTTGCTTTCGCTGCGATGATGGTCTTGACAATGCGATGGCCAGTTGATTCGCTGGCCAAGCCGCACAGGATGGCCAGCAGATTTCCGAAGACATCGCCCTCATTGCCAGCAAAAGAGAGGTTGACGAAACTCAGGTACAGCCCCGGATCACGCTGACCGCGGCGGGCATAGTGCTGCAACAGGCGAGCTCGGTGGTACTCGGGCAAATCGCGCTGAAAGGGATTGAATAGATGGTTGAAGTGGTGATGCGTCGTCTGGATGCTGGTCAGGCCGTAGCGCCTTTTGACTTCGTACCACAGGGCATTGGAATACAGCACGTACCCGGAGCGCGGCATGATGTCGGCCCAGTCGCTGGCCTCATTTTGTTGCAACAGCCTGAAGTGCTGGTGCTCCTGGGCCAGCAGCCAGGCGGTCGCCCGTTGGACTTCGACCTGCCAGCGCTCCGGATCGATGACGCCCTGACGACGGACATGGTCTACCGCAATCAGCCACCATAACGTGGCATCTATACACCCCAGGTACCAAAAATCCGCGTCCTGGCCCTCGGGGTCCACATACTTTGGAATCTGCCCGTTTCCCGCTTGCTGACTGGCCAAAACGTCCAGGCTGTCCACCGCGCCCTGCTCCAGCGACTCGTCTCCGCTGCCGCACATGGCCAGTACGCAAATGGCCGCATCTCGCGCGAAAATACGCGTGTATCTTCGTGCTATTGCGGCCTCGGTCCGGCTGGCCGCGAGAATGCCGTGCGGTGTGAGGTTGCGCTGCAGCAGCGCCAACGAGGCTTGCGCGCATGCCTCAATGTTCGCCAGCCCATCTCCGATGAGGTTTGTCATGTTCCTCCGCATAAGCGCCAATGAGCGCGGCAACCGGGAATTCTCGCAGAACCTGAATCAGCCGCATCGCGCCGCCGGCCTGCGCATGGGCTTTGTCAGGCATGAGCGTCAAGCACATGCCAACCCGATGCGCCCAATATGAGGTCGGCAGAGTCAGAGGGTTGAATGCAGGTAATTGACCATGGTGATGAAATCGAATACCGGTAGGCCGGACTGGCGTCGAATCGCTGCCGAATAGGGTGGCAGATCCGTGCATTCAAGAGCAAAGGCCCGAATGCCGGGATGCTCATCGAGCGCTCGGCGCGCCGTGCCCAGAACTTCTTGTTCAATGACGTCGAGATCGATCTCGGCATCTGGTTCGGCGAACATCCTGTTCCACTCCGCACATTGTTCGAGACCCAGGATATGCAAGCCATCCGTGCTTGCAATGCCGACCGAGCTCAGGTGCTCCGGGCGCAGCGCCCCCGCGTTGGCAGTGATGATACAAATTTCGTTCTGCAGGCCGCAAATCCGCCTTGCCAAGGGCACTTGCAGGAGACTCGACGTAAACACCGGCACGCCAACGGATTCGACCAGTTCCCGCTGGAAGATGGCATTGAATCCACAACTCGTGGTGATGGCCCGGATACCCTCCGATACCATCGTCCTGGCGTCGGCGATCATCGTACCGAGCACGGTTTGATCCGGGCTTTCAAGTATCGTGTGGACATTGGCACCACGCACGGGATGGAACCTGACCGGGTAACCATACGACGCGGGATTGGTGCTGTTGCCACGCAAGGATTCAAGTTGCTGCAGACCCCTGGGCACCTGCCCTGTTTCCCAGCACAAGATGCCGATCTTTGCGGATTCGGTTTCGTTGATCATGATTCACTCCAGCAGGCGCGTTCGGTGTCCATCGTGCGGTGGCTCAGAACCTGTCGATTCGATAGGGTGACAGGTCAAAGGGATCTGGACGGCCGCTGGCCATACCGGCAATCAATTGGGCCGTGATCGCTGCCAAGGTGAGTCCCAGGTGTCCGTGACCAAAAGCGTAGAACACGTTCCTGCAGCGTGGCGAACGCCCAATCACAGGCAAGGAATCCGGCGTTGAGGGGCGATAGCCCATCCATTCACGCTGAATCGTCTGTTCGGCCAGGCCAGGTAGCACGCTGCGGGCGAAGGGCGCCAGCGCGCGTATGCGTCGGTAGTCTGGCGGCGCGGTCAACCCCGCCAGTTCATCGCCACTGACCAGAGAAATACCGTCGTGCATCGGCGACAGAACACAATGTTTTTCAGGGAAACCGACGGGCCGACGAAGCAGCTCATCACCCGTCGAGCCAAACGAAATGTGGTAACCACGCTCCGTGTCGAGGCTGACGTTGTCACCAATTTGTTTTGCAAACTTCTTTGACCAGGCTCCCGCGGCGACGACCACAGAATCAAACTGCCGGGTGGTTTTATCCGTCTTGATAGAGATGCCACCACCTTCGCTGGGGCGGACCTCCAGGACGCGCTCCTGAATGTATTGCGCCTGACGTTGTCGCGCGCCCTCAAAGTAAGCTTGTGTCAAACCCATGGGGTAGTTGACGAAGCCGCTATCGGGTTGGAACAGGCCACGTGTGTATGAATTTTTGTTGAGCTTGGGTTCAAGATCGGCGACCTCGTCGGCAGTGAGGACAGAAAAATTAACGCCATGTTGCGCCATCAATTCGCGCTCAAGTGCAGTTTCTGAAAACCCGGCATCTGATCCGTAAACTTTCAGCCAACCCACCGGCCGGATGAGATCACGGCTGCCGCTCACATCGGCCAATGCAAGGTGCGATTGCATGGCCTTGGAGACGAGCGGATCAAGTGCCCTGGCGATAGTCGAAACGCGTGTCGGGCGACCCGCTTCAATAAAGCGAAGCAGCCAGGGGAGCACCTGAAAAAAGTACGATGGACGCAGCACAGCCGCACCGTGCGGGTCGAGGATATACGACGGAATAGATCGAAGAACGCCCGGTGTGGCGGTTGGCGTCACAGCGCCCGTGACGATGCCGCCGGCGTTGCCGGAGCTCGTGCCAGCGCCAATTTCGCCATGATCAAAAACCGTGACCAAGTAGCCCTCGGCCGCTAGAGCCAAGGCTGACGCCGCACCGACGACGCCGGCCCCGATGATGGCAATTGAACGTTCGCTCTCTGTCCCAGTGTTACCCGTGTGACTCATCAAATATCTTTCTGAAGTTCTTGTAATTTTCTGAAACGGCTGTGGTACCTAATGCTGAAGAATCTTCCCCAGGAATTCACGCGTTCGCTCATTCTTTGGCGCTGTGAAAAAGGCCTCAGGTTCGGCAACTTCAACAATGACACCCTTGTCGATAAACACCACGCGATCGGCCACCTTGCGGGCAAAACCCATTTCATGCGTGACAACAATCATCGTCATACCGTCTTTCGCCAGGGACACCATCACATCCAAAACCTCGTTGATCATTTCGGGATCAAGCGCAGAGGTCGGCTCGTCAAAAAGCATGACCTTGGGTTGCATACACAGGCTGCGGGCGATGGCGACCCGTTGTTGTTGCCCCCCCGACAACTGCTGGGGGTAGGCATCGAATTTGTCGCCCAAACCGACTTTTCCCAGAATCTCGCGCCCACGGTTGATGGCTTCTTTCCTGGGCAACTTTCGAACATGTATCGGTGCAAGCGTTACGTTTTCAAGTGCCGTCTTGTGGGGATATAGATTGAATTGCTGGAAGACAAAGCCCAGCTCCATCCGAAGCTGCCTCAGATTTGCCTCGTCGGCGACGCTCAGGCCATCGACGATCAAAGTGCCGCTTTGAAATTTCTCTAGGCCATTGACACAACGGATGAGTGTGCTTTTCCCAGACCCGCTCGGCCCGCAAACGACCACGACTTCGCCTTTTGCAACCTCAAGATTGATGTTTTGCAGAACGTGATGCGCGCCGTACCATTTGTTGAGCTCGTTGAACTTGATCATGCTGGATATTCCTCGTCGTCTTCGCTGTCGCCGTGAGTGGGTCTGATGTGTCTTGAAGGGATGCTGACAGGTCAAGTCTTTTCCATTCGCCGGGACAAATGAAGCAGCGGATAACAGATCAGGAAATACCCGATGCCCACCACAGAAAAAACGAGCATTCCATTGGGGACACTCTGCACGATGATCCAGCCAGACCGCGTCAGATCGAGAAGCCCGATCGCGGAGACAACCGAAGAATCCTTGACCAGCAGAACGAATTGCCCAACCAGCGAAGGGACAATCATGCGGGTGGCTTGCGGCAGCACGACCAACCGGAGTTGCTGCAAGCGGGTGAGGCCGGCGGATGCGGCCGCCTCTACCTGGCCGACGGGCACCGCCCTGATCCCGGAGGCCACGATCTCGGAGATAAAGCAGGCCGCGATGTTGGACAGCGCCAGGGCGCCGGCCGTGAATGAGTCAAGCTCAATGCCCGCTTCAGGCAGTATGAAAAAGACGACAAAGACCTGAACCAGCACCGGTGTACCGCGAAAGATATCGGTGTAGGCGCCGACGACAAACGAGAGCAGCGTGTTGGAACTAGCGCGTGCGATGCCCAGCACGAAACCGACAATGGTCCCCGCGACAATGCCAATGACCGACAGTGCCAGGGTCACGCCAACGCCCTTCAGAATGACCGGGTAGTACTGGGCAATGCCTTGTAGTTGCTCTAGGAACAGCGTCATGTCATGGCCCTTCAGTGGCGTGCAGAGGGATGATTGATGCGCATCCATGCGGCTGCCATCAACTTCAATCCAAAATAGATGATCAGGTAGCCCACCGCAGTGGTTGCCAAGCCTTCCACTGGCATGAACCGGTCATTGGCCAAGGTCTGCCCGGCACGCGTGAGCTCCAGGACTGAAATGAGCGACAGCAACGATGAATCCTTGACCAGCACGATCGCCTGCCCGATCAGCGGCGACACCATGGGGCGCAGCGCCTGCGGGAGAATGATGAGGCGCATTTGCTGCCAATAGTTCATGCCCGAACTGGCGCTCGCTTCAACCTGCCCACGAGGAATCGACATGATGCCGGAGCGGATGATTTCGCTGACATAGGCACCGCTGTTGATCGAAAGCGCGATGATGCCAATCACGGTTTCGGGCATGAGCACGCCGAAACTTGGCAAGCCGAAATACAGAAAATAGAGCTGCGCCAGCAAGGGGGTCGCCCGGATCACATCCACATAGGCGACCGCTGGCGCCCGAACCAAGCGGGAGGGCTGGATGCTCATCGCACAAGCGATGATGCCAATGGCAATTGCACCGGCAAAAGCAGTCAATGAAATCGACAAGGTGGACACGAAACCCACCCAGAACTCGGGAAGAGTTTCTCCTATCACCCGAAAGTTCAGATTCAATAACATGCAACAGCCAATGATTGAAGGAATTGGGGCATAGGAATCGGCGCGGTGATCACGACGCCGATTCCACGCTCACAGCAGACGCTTAGTGCGCCTCTTTCCATTTCGCCGAGTTGACCCAGTAGTCAAGATTCTGTTGAAGGCGACCGTCCAGCGTGGTCTGGTCAATGAACAAATTGATCCAGGTCAGAAGGTCAAGGGAGTCGTAACGGGTTGCATAGGCCAACGCTTCCTTGGCCAGCAGTTCCGGCATGATTTTGAAGGTTCCCTTGGGATAGCCGGCCGATTGGCCCGCCACAGCGGAGCTGTCATTGAGCAAGCAGTCGGCTTGTCCATTCTTCACAGCGTCGAGCAGCAAAGTACCGCCACCTTTGTAGCTCTTGATTTCACCCTTTTCAAAAACGGTTTTTGCCAGCTTCTCGCCGGTGCTGCCAAATAGAACCGCGATTTTTGTACCGGGCGCCTTGCAGGCGGCCGTGGAAGTGAATTTACTCCCTGCCTTTGCCGCCACGACAGGGCCGATGTAAATAAAAGGCTTGGTGAAAGCGACCTTGGTCGCACGCGCCAGGGTCGGCGTCATGTCGGCCGCCAGCAAATCGGCTTTGCCAGAGATGAGCGCCGGCAACAGCCCATCCCAGTCGAGGTCAAGAAAGACCGCCTTGACGCCCATCTCCTTGGCCATCAATTTGGCAAGTTCCACGGAACTGCCGGTGCGCTCCCCGTTTTTGTCGATCATTGAAAACGGAGGCCCCTGTGTTTGAACTGCAATTCTCAGTTCGCCGCGTTTTTGAATGTCATCCAGGGTAGAGGCATGGGCGGTAGCCGCAACGCCCGCGAAGCCCGCGCACGCCAGCAGTATCGCGGGGAAAAAATTCGACATCTTCATTTGCTAACTCCTTTAATAATCTCCACAGAGGACCATCCTCCAGGAGAGAACTCATAAAACCGTTCATCGCTTTTTGGGTCTCGATAAGGTGGTCAACTGCTCCTCATCGACACCTTGCTCCCAGCATCCACGCGGGAGGTTGACCCATTTGTTATGCGACTTCATCACCACGAACGTTTCACTGCGGCTAACAACCCCGGGGCCAGCAACCTTGGGAAGAAGTTCGCTCGTGACCCGGTAAAGATCCTGGACATCTCCGGCCACCAGTACCTCCACAATCAAGTCGAAACGACCGGTAACGAGACTCACGGAAGTTACAAATGGCAGTTCTGCGATCTTCTTCATGAGCTCGTCCATGTGCCCCTGCGCATTGGCGTTGATGCCCACAACGGCGGCGATCAACTCGGGCCGCTCCGACAGGTTTAGCAAGCCCACGATCTTCAGAACATTTTTCTCGATCAAAGACCTCAAGCGTGTCCGGACCGTTGGCGGACTCAGCTGCAATTTGTCCGCCAGTTGGTTCACGCTGTCCTGCGCGTCGCTAGAAAGCAGCTTGGCCAGGCGCCGATCGGTGGGGTCAATAAATTCTCGCACAAGAGTCCAATTGGAAAAAATCAGCTATTAATATTTTCTAAAATAGAAAACATGGTAACAATTTATTCTATTTGGAAAAAAATGACACTCTATCGGTGTTTATACCTACACCAGACTGGCGCACCAGAATGCACCCCCCGGTGTGATGAGCAGATCTTCCCATCGGGGTGGCGCCTGCGCGAAGCGCGCCAGGACATCACTTCGAGGGCTTCGTTGGTCACTTCCGGGTCTGGTGCTGGTGTAGGCTCATTGCTGGTTTTTTTCTACATCGGGTGGGTCACGCGCCGCAGAAAATCCTGTGTTCGCTCGTGCTGGGGCGCAGCCAGGACAGCGCGTGCCGGTCCCTGCTCCACAATGTGGCCCCGATCGATGAAGATGACGCGGTCCGCAACCTCGCGTGCAAAGCCCATTTCATGGGTCACCACCATCATGGTCATACCCTGATTGGCCAGCGCCCGCATGACCGACAACACTTCACCAACAAGCTCCGGGTCGAGTGCCGAGGTCGGCTCGTCAAAGAGGATGGCCCGCGGCTGCATCGCCAATGCGCGGGCGATGGCGACCCGCTGTTGCTGACCGCCTGAAAGGTTGGCCGGATAAGCGTCTTCTTTGCCGGCCAGTCCCACTTGAGCGAGTAATGCGCGTGCGTTACGCATAGCAGAGTCCCGCGACTCGCGTTTGACGTAGATCGGGCCTTCCATCACGTTTTCCAAAGCGGTTCGGTGTGGAAACAGGTTGAACCGCTGAAAGACCATCGCAACCTTCTCGCGAATCGCGACCATCTGGCGGCCGACGTGATCGACGCGCTGGCCGTCGACCGTGATGTCGCCTGCATCGTAGGTTTCCAGACCGTTAACACAACGCAACAGCGTTGACTTTCCCGATCCCGAAGCCCCGATGACACAGACAACCTCGCCTTGGCTGACATCCAGCGATATATCGTCGAGCACGAGATTGCTTCCGAAAGACTTGCGTATGTTGCGTATCGATATCATCAGCGTCCAAACCTCTTCTCAAGCCGACCGACAATCATGATCAGCGGTATGCACAGTAGCAAGTAGAACAATGCGACCAAGGTGAAAACTTCGGCATTCTTGAACGTCGACGCTGCGATGACCTTGCTTTGAAAGGTCAACTCAGTCACGGTGATGATTGAGGCTTGCGAGGTGTCCTTGATGAGCATGATGCAAGTGTTGCCGTAGGGTGGCAGCGCAACCTTGAATGCCTGCGGCAGTACCACGCGCCACATGGTCATGGCCCGCCCCATACCGAGCGATTTCGCGGCCTCGACTTGTCCAGGATCGACCGCTTCGATCCCGCCGCGAAAGACCTCAGCCATATAGCAGGAATAGGCGAACCCCAGTCCGATGAAACCAGCCTGAAATGCGCTCAACTGGATGCCGACGTCGGGAAGCACGAAGTAGATAAAAAACAGCTGCACCAGGATCGGGATGCCTCGAATGGTGTTGATCAATCCCTTCGAGAATACGGCCAGAGCCGGCACGCCTGAAACCCGCATTAGTGCCCAGACCAACCCGAGCAACGTGGCCACGATCAGCCCGCAGGCAAAGACCTCGACGGTCACAACTGCGCCCTGCGCCAATATGGGCGCGAATTCAATCAAGTCTTTTAAAGCGAACGCAGCCATTTGCCTCTAGCTCAATTGGACTATTTCAGATTCCAGCGGGCGAGGACGCGATCAATGGTGCCGTCAGCCTTGAACTTGCGCAGCGCGGCGTTGATCTTGTCGATCGTTGCCTTGTCGCCCTTGCGCACCGCTATGCCAACGCTGCCGACCCACACCGACTTGTAACCCTTGACCAAACGCGTCTCAGGGAAGACGCCTTGGCCCAGCTGATAAGCCACGATCGGATAGTCGCCGAAGCCGGCCTTGATCCGGCCCAGGTTGACGTCGCGCATGATGTCGGAGATCGAGTCGTAAACCTTGACCTCCTTGAACAGGCCCGATGCCTGCAAGGGTTTGGCGTAGGCCGTGCCAATCTGAACCCCCACCACTTCGCCCTTGAGGTCCTCATAGGCCTTGTAGTCTTTGCTATCCTTCGCGGCGACGAACAGGCCCTCGCCGTAGGTGTAAATCGGATCGCTGAAGTCGACCACCTCCTGGCGCGGCGGCGTGATGTACATGGCCGCTGCTATGACGTCAATCTTATTGCCCTGGAGAGCAGCAATGAGCGAGCTAAAGGGCATCGGGCTGATCTCCACCGCAAAGCCCTGGTCCTTACCGATTTCATTGACCAGGTCGACCATGACGCCGGAAATCTTGTTGGTTTTGGTGTCAAGAAAGGTGAACGGAATCCCTGTCGGCGTCGAACCGACACGAAGGGGCGTTTGAGCGCTGGCGAGCGATCCAATGAAAACAAGGCACAAGGTGAACAGGCGTAGAAGTCTTGACATGATGTTTCCTTTCAGGGGTGAAGCAGGGAGTAGCGGGAATCGTTGCCAGGATCTAGGCCGCTTCGAGCTGATCTCGAATACGGTAGTAGCTCACCAGGGCGCGGGCGACCAGGCGAGTAAAGGGGTAGCCCTGAATGGGCCGCATTGAGGTGACAGGGAATGGAATCCCCTCTGCCGGAACGCCTGTCGCGAGATCGGCCAAATATCGTCCAAAGAGGGTAGCCATGCCAACACCCCGGCCGTTGTAGCCGAGCGCCGCCCAAAGCCCGTTGTCAAGTCGGTTCAGGTGCGGGATATGGTCTTGTGTCATGGCCACACGCCCAGCCCAGTGAAACTCGAACGGTGTGCCACTGAGTTGCGGATACAACCGGTTGACGGCATTGCGGACGTAGTCGGCATCAGCCGCACCGAGGTCTTCACGGTAGGGCGCGCGACCGCCCATGGTGAGCCGCCCGTGAGCGTCACGACGGAAGTACCACAACAAGCGACGCGTGTCTGAAGCGGCATGCCCTTCGGGCAAAATACTCTTTCCCAAGTCTTCCGAAATCGGGACGGTGGCGGCTTGAAAGCTCATCATCGGCACAACCGTTCTGGCAAGCCCCGGCCACAATCCATCGGTATAGCCATTGGTCGCGAGCAGCACCTGATCAGCGTCGACTGCCCCTTGGGGGGTAGAGACCCGCCACTTCGTACCCTGACGAGTCAGAGAGAGGGCCGGTGAGTCGATGTGGATCACGGCTCCGGCCCGCTGCGCAGCCCCAGCAAGTCCGCGCACATAGGACATTGGCTGCACATGACCGGCGCGACGGTCTTCCCATCCACCAAGGTAATGGTCGGTGCCAAGCAATCGTGCCATTTCTGATCGATCAACCGGCGCCACATCGGCACCTCGTCGCTGCCAACTCTCACAACGCCGTAGGGCCAAATTCAGGGAACGTGTTGAGAAGGCCGGTTGAAGCCAGCCCTTGCGCTGTGCGTCGCATGAAATTGCGTGCTGTTCAATCAAGCCGAAAACTTCGTCGCCGACGCTACCGACCGCATTCACCATGCGTGGACCGAGGTCGGGCCCAAACATGGCCTCGATCTCGTCCGGATCGAATTTCAAACCCGGTATCACCTGTCCGCCGGTTCGGCCTGAGGCACCCCACCCGACAACGTTCGCTTCGAGAAGTCGGACCCGGGCACCGCGCTGTGCCATTGCCAGCGCAGCGGCACAACCGGTGAACCCTGCGCCAACAATGACCACATCAGCCGGCACTATCTCCTGAAGCGCGCTTGCTTCAATGTCAGGTGCTGCGGTACTGGCCCAAAGTGACGAACAGTTTGGCTGGGACATGCTGGCTCCTAGTTAAATATGGCCGCTATACTTTCATTTATATTGAAAATTTGCGTCATTTATTTCATACTACAGACGGGATGTTTTGATGTCAATAGAGATTCACCCGTGATCTGTTGACGTGAAAAGGGCAAGGAATATTTGAAATGAAGAAGCAAACTACGGCGTCTGCGGACGCACAAAAAATGGGGCTGGGCATCCAGGTGCGGCAGCGGCGACGTATCAAGGGCCTTACCTTGACTGAACTGTCGCAACAGTCGGAACTGTCAGTTGGCTTGCTCAGCCAAATCGAGCGTGGCCTCTCGTCACCCTCCTTGAAATCGATGACGCAGATCTGCACCGCTTTGGGGGTCCCCTTGAGTTGGCTCTTTGACAGTGGTCCGTTGGAAAACCCGGCTGAAAAGGGCCTGGTTGTGCGGCGAGGCTCACGCCGGCGTCTCGATCTTGGGACTTACGGCGTGACGAAGGAACTCCTTTCGCCTGATTTGGGAGGCGAGATGCAGATCTACCTCGTGTCGATCCGCCCGGGCGGACAATCTGGACCGGAGACTTATACACACCGCGGCGAGGAAGGCGGCCTCGTGCTCACCGGCACACTTGAACTCACCGTCGATGACCGAATCGTCCTCTTGTACGAGGGAGACTCCTTTCGTTTCCGCAGTTCCCTGGCGCACCGTTTCGCCAACCCTGGTGCCACTCAAACAAACGTGGTGTGGGCAAATTCACTGGCTTTTTATTGAGGCTGCCCTGGTACATTGGCACGTAAGAGAGCCTGCGCAGACAGCTTGTCATCCCGGCCACAAAGACGATGAACCTTGCCGAAGCTGAGGAGAATTGCAAGGCAACCCGTGGGCCAGAGATTAATATTCAATATTGAACAGGCACAAGCCTTATCGAATCAGCGATGGGCGATAGGCGATGAGTAGGCCCAAGATGGGCCACGGAAAAACGAGATCAAGTCAACCGACTCTCAGCCCGAACTCACGCGTTTGGTGCGCCTGAGTAATGGCTAAGCTACATCGGTCTCTTGATGCGAGCACTTAATCACTGGGGAAGTTAATGCTGGTGCGGCTGGCGGGGATCGAACCCAATACTTTCGGCCCCGCTACATCACAATAATCGTCAAGGGTTTGTACCACGATTTTGTAGAAAACGGAAACGCGAGTACTTGCAAGGACGGTTTGTCGCGGTGATTTTGGACCCCGGCAGCTCGACTGCACCAAGCCTAATACTCGTTACTGACATCGTCAAAGATCACGCGGTGTAGCCCCGGGCACATTCGTCAAGCACTTGACTTATTGCTGGGTTGCAAAGCCCTCAAATTCAAAGTGACAACGTGGAGTGAGCAATCACTCACTACATAATCCTCGCTTATCATTTTCAGCCCTGTCTACTCGCTAGGACAAACCACCTTAAAGTCGTCAGACACCAAAGTTCTTGCGAAAGTGATTTTCGCAAGAATTTTTTGCATCGTTGTAATTTGCAATATATAATAGCGTGCTTTTAGAGGGAACCTCAATGGATGCATCTTCGACTCGTTTTCGCCTGCAGGCCCTGCGCGATCAGAGCAAGATGACACAGGAGCAGCTTGCGAAGGCGTTGGGCTTTAAGGATCGCCAAACCCTCTCTCAGATAGAACTGGGAGAACGAAAGCTCGGCTTTCAAGAAATGGTGCGAGCTGCCGAGGTCTTTGGCGTCGGGGTTGATTACTTTACCGATCCTTTTGAGCTTGCGGGCGAAGGGAAATTTTCTTGGCGGCAGACTAATGCGAACGAGCTAGCACTCAGCCAATTTGAGCAGAAGGCAGGACGCTGGATAGCTGCTTTCCGGCACCTGTCAAAGTTGCGCGGAGACTCAATCCACTCATCGCTGCGCCGCGTTGCACTGACCTCGCGCTCGTCGTTTGAAGATGCAATCGCTGAAGGTGAGGCGATTGGCGCGACCCTACGACTGGGTGAAGTTCCGTCCGTTCGCTTGGCCGAGGCTTTACAAGAGGAACTAGACACTCTTGTCCTCTATGTAGATGCGGTGAGTGGCGTTTCGGGTGCTGCTTGCCAGCTTGATCAGTTGAACGCTGTTTTGATTAATCGTAATGAGCATCCAGCTCGACGAGCATTTGACCTCGCACATGAGCTATTCCACCTACTCACATGGTCAACGATGCCGCCGAAGCACGTCGAGTCGGAACGACCAGCAGACAGAGACGATAAGCGAGTCGAACAACTTGCGGAAAATTTTGCAGCCGGTCTCTTAATGCCCTCGAAGACGATTTCGGCGCTCGTTGCCGGAAGTACACCGCAGCGAGGTGCCGCGATAGTGGGATGGGTGAAGGATTCCGCCGCAAAGCTAGGCGTTAGCGGTTCCGCCTTGAAGTGGCGTCTTGTCAACACGAAAGTCATAACGAAGGCTGAAGCAAACGCGATTCCAGACGAGCTTTTGCGAGCAAACGGCGAAGACACCAGAGTTGAATTGCCTGCTCCATATAGCAAAAGATTCATTTCTGTATTGTCATGGGGTATGGACGAGGGGCACGTGTCTGTACGCCGCGCTGCTCAACTCTTAGACACTTCTGTAGACGACCTTCGAGACCTGTTCGCAGAACATGGACTCCCCGCACCGTTTGACCTTTAAGGTTTGGCATGACTTTCCGTCCCGGGCAACGAGTCATCGTTGATACCAACGTCATCATTGAGGCTCACCGTACTGGGTGCTGGAATACGATCGCAAATTACTTCGCGATCGAAACTGTGGAAAAGGTTATCGAGGAAACCCAGACTGGCGCTCAAAACCGATCTCCTGAAACACTCATCAATGAACTAGTGCTTCGGGCATCGATGCGGCACGTGGCGATGGTCACAGATGAGATGCGAGCCAAGTTTCACGAGTCATTCCCTTTGGCCGTTCTTGATCCTGGTGAGCGCGATCTGATTGTCTACGCTGGCACCTTAACCACAGCAGACACATGGCTCTTGAACAGTCCCGACATGGCTGCCGTACGCCATGCACATGTACGCGGATGGCTTGATCGAGTTGTATCGCTTGAGGCGATGAACCGCCAACTTAAGGGGCGACTCAGTGCCGGCCTCAGAGAAAATTACTCGGAGCAATGGTTGAGCATTCGACGGACTCGGCTCATCCTTGGATAGTAGTGACGTTGGTCAACGCCAGGCCATGGCGCTCGCGTGTGCATCGCTGGGACTTTTCAAAATTCGATAGACGGTCGCGCGAGACAGCCCAAGCTGTTTGGCAACCTCAGTAACGCCCTTCCCTTCACCCCTCAGGGTGACGACCTGATTGATCTGGTTTTCTGCGAAGCTAGGCTTGCGACCCAGGTAGACCTTTTCCCCACGCTCCTTTGCGTGGGCAATCCCGGCCTTTTGAGCCTCCTTCGTGGCTTCAGCTTGTGCCTGTGACAGAGCAGCCATGAAACCGATCAGCGCATCCCTGACAGCCTGCGTCATCGGGTCTGCCGCAGCACCGTCAAAGGTCATGCCGTTGATGATGGTCTTGATGACCACCCCGCGTCGCATGAATGCCCGGATGTTGTCTGAAACGTCCTCGTAGTTCCGACCAAGCCGATCCACCCAGCGCACGACCAACGTATCCCCGCTGCGAAGAAGATCAAACAACCGCCGACCGCCCTCACGATCGGCCAGCTTGATGGTGACGCCAGAGACACCATCGTCGGTGACGACTTGGTCAAACACAAGCCCTGCCGCCCGTGCCTGGGTGACTTGATGCTCGACGGTTTGCTCGGCGGTGCTGACCCGGGTGTAGAGGATTGTTGCCATAAATGTGCGTTAGGTTGTTGTTCGTTAAATAAGTGTCCGTTGATTCAAAACTGAGCCTATCGGACTGCATTCCATAAGCGTTTTGATTGACCGATAGGGCATAGCCTATCGAACACATCTAGTGTAGTTCTGCTTATAGAAAGAATCAAGAAAAGCGCTTATATGGCGTTTTTCTTGATTCGATTTTAAAATTGGATCAACATGAAAATCGATCCCCAATGCCCAAACGATGAGCTTTACGGCAACAGCCAGGCGGCGCAGTTTCTGAGTCAGCAACTCTCAGATAGAACCCCTGATCAATGGGAGCTATGGCTGCGTAACAACCGAAATGTTTCCCGGCATGTCCCGTATCGGATCGACGTCGTTCACATTTCCAATCGGAGCTTTTATCGCCCACAGGATCTGGCAAAGTTCATCGAGTGGGAAAAGTCCCGACGTCTTGGTGTGTTGAAGCTGTCGGGGAGGGCTGCAGAAGCCATGCTGGCCTACGGGATCGGCACCGCCACCGGCAGCACAACTGGCCGAAAACTTGAAGTCATCGGCGTCCATGAGCAAACGGATCAGGTGACCAAAGAGCGATATGTCCAGTTGATTACAGGTAATCCGTTCAGGGTCTACCGCCTTGATCTTGACCAAGCTCGTGACATTGCAACGCAGTTGCTACATGCGGTGGGATTGCCATCGTGGTGAAAGCCAGAGCAATGCGTCGGCCATTTCCCGTCATGACTACGTCTCCCAATCCGGCAAGACTCAAGTCCGGTCTTCCGCTCGGGCTTGAAGGCTTCAGCTTCCGAGCCTCGATCGATTGGATCGAGATTGAGCTGACGCTCATAGAACCGAGCCAGTGGCACGCTGTCAGAAGACGGGCTTACGGCGTCTGGGGCAATCTTTTTGTTGAATCGCTGGAATCAGATGAATCGTCGAAAAAGTTCCGGTTTCGAGTTCAAAATCCGCGCTCCCCCGATGAGTTCTTGCGCCAGTTGCAGACTTTGGCGCGTGCCGGTGAATCGCTGACAGAAGAATCCGTGAAGATCACGGGAGTAGAAATCGCGATTGATGCAAGGCATCCAAGCAATGCCCCAGAGATTCTGGCGACAGCGGCGTTGTACTTATTGCGGCATCAAGCAAACCTGCCCAACGGCCGTCCTCGGATCACGATCCCTGCCTACTTTGACGCGCCCATACTCGCCGCCAAGTATGCCGCCGCCATGGACGCTAACTCGATCGCCATTGCGGACGCAAACCGCGAGGGCAGACAAGCTCCAGGGCGTTTGCTTAAAAAGGACGGGGAATGCCCAGATGTTGAATCGAACAGGGAGGCGTTGCGGGCGCTGCGGCGTTGCTTGACGATCAATCAAGGTAGGGCACCGAGACGCGAATCTGGCGATCGTGGAGACAGCTACAGGTCGCGACACTATGTCAAGACCAAGGACACCCGGGACGGCATTGCCTACGCGCCGCTGCCGACTGAGGAATACAGCGCACGGTCAGAAAGGACGTGGATCGACCGAGACGTTCCATTCGTAACGATTGAGGAATGGCGTCACTTCCGCTTCGAGACATTGGCGGCAGACTTTGCGTTGGTACTTCCCGTGGAAACCGATAACCCGTTGGTGGCACTGCTTCAAGAGGCATCTATACAACTTGGCCGCGGCACCGATTCATACAAGATTCGCCCCAGTGATCGCCGCAAGAGAGCCGCCTTCACGCGCCGCGACAGCGTCACAAACGACAGGATCCGCCAGGCGCTGCGGGCGCTGACCCGCGCTCAGTCTTGTGAAAATTCGGTAACGAATTTGCCCGCGATTGACATGGCGCCAGAGGGAGATTTCAACTTGCACGGGGCTAGTCCTGAATACAGTAACCACAATACAGTTAATCAAAGCGCGATGATCGATCATTCATCTGTGACTGTGAGCAATCAAGACCAGGAAGAAACCGATCCAGGCCCGTGCATCCTACCTACCTATCCAACCACAGCGCGTTCCGGCAAGCATGAAGCGGACGACTGGCGTGCGGTTGTGAAACCGAGCTTGATCGCAAAAGTGATGAAGCGAGTGAACGAGATGGCACGGCACTTCATGGACTCGATGAGCACTGCATGGCGGATGGCACCAGGTTAAATATTTCCAACCAGAGAGCAACAGAAATGAAAACAAAAAATGAAGATTTCCTGACTGAGTTGATGTCAAAAATGTCCAAGCTCAACAACAAGTCAGTGGCGGCGGATCTTATGGCGCGTGCGCCCGATGACACGGTGGCAGTGGAGAAGATGCTAGCCGAAACAGTAGCGGAATTGGACACCATGAATGAGGAGTTGGACATGGAACTCGACATTGAGGATGCCGACATGATGGAGTTGCCACCATGCGATGCACCTGCACCTGCAGCTGCATCCAGGCCCACTCCGCACTCTGTGACCGGGTCAGAGCACATCACGATTCGACTCTGCAGCAGGGTTCTTGCTGCCTACAGGATGCGGGCACGGGCTACCGGAACAAAGTATCAAACATTGATCAATCGCACCCTCCTGTCATCGATGGCAAGCTGGAAGACGCCCGGCTCGCACCTATAAGAAATCAGATCGAACGGCGGGATTGGATGTCTTCAAAGCAACGTCAATTTCAAAAATGTATGCACACGGCTGGGCGCCATGATCCGCGGTTTTACCAGAGGCGACTGTGAGCAATGCGACCTGATTGCCACTGCGTGAAGACAACATTGCCACCGATAAGCTGAAAGCCGCTCTCTACAATTTTTGCACGGGCAGCATGTCGCAGCCCTGTTGAAAACGGAGCCGCTGATGCACACTGCCTTAACCCCCGCACCCCAATCCCTCATTGGCCTCATTCAGGCCCAGCAATCGGCCCTGGGCCTAACCGATCGTGAACTGTGTGCAGCGGTCGGGTTTGAGCGGGAAATCGTTTTGAAGTTGATTAAAGCTGGCACCATGCACATGCCGCTTAACAGGGTTCCGGCACTTGCGGCAGCGCTCGAACTCGATCCAGTCGAACTGCTCACGGTTGCCCTGCGTGAATCAGACCCGGTGCTGCTGCAGGTCATTGAGGAAAAGTTCAATCCCCTCTGCTTGACCTCCACCGAGCAAAACCTGATCAAGCACCTGCGCGAGCTGTCTGGCAACACTGTGGGCGCGCCAATCGTGTTTCCTGGCAACGGCGTCATCGCACTGGTGGCGGTATGAGCATGAGCGAAGACAAGGTACCGACCGCATTGAGCTTCCGACTGCGTGACCACCGCTTCACTGCACTGCCCGTCAAGGATATTCTCAAAACCCGAATGAAGGATCTGGGCATCAAAAACGTCGATCTACAGAAGGCGCTCGACTACCCCATGCCCAACGTCATCGCCATGATCAAGTCGGGTGGCATGAAGCTGCCCGCGGGCAAGGCGGTGATTGCTGCCAAGCTGCTTGAGGTCGATCCTGTGTTTCTGTTGGCCAAGGTCGTTGCAGAAAGCGACCCATCACTGTGGGACGCGATTTCCGAGGTCATGGGCGAGCACCTCATCACCGCCAACGAACTCGATCTGCTCAAACTGGTGCGAGAAGGGCTTGATGGCCACGATGTGAACCTGGCCGAATCGCCCGAATTCATTCAGGCCATCACACCAGCCCTCAACGCGATCGTTGAACGGCAGAACGAATTGGCTCGGGCTGCCCTCAATCGCAACGACGACTGATCCAACCCGATGAACATGAACTTGCCCTCATTGACTTGGCGCTTTAGGAGCCGCTGATGGATACCGACATTGACGCCGTGTTTCGCACACCCCCGGTTGATGGCATCGAATTTCTTCCAAAAACGCCGGGCGTTTACGCAATGCTGAACCGAGCCACGCGAATGGTGAACATCGGGCAGGCGGAGAACATCCACAGACGGTGTGTGATGCACCGCAGCCAATTACGCGCCGGCACTGCACCCAACCTGCGCATGCGGCGGGACGCGAAGAGGTATGGTGCCGACGCCTATTCTTACTTCACCCTGGAGGAGCTGGTGATTGGCCCGAACACGAAGATCAAGCGCGAACTGAACAGACTCGAACTTTGGTGGGTGGTGCAGTTCCAAGCCCACGTCGAGCAATTTGGCTATGTCGCCGAAGCGGGTCGTTGTCGCACCAGGGGCGCGCGGTTTCGGGATCGTGAGCGAAAACTTATGCGCCCCAGCAGTGGAAAATATCAATTGTTGCCGAGGGTAGACCTCTGCGATCCGATCCAACAGGCGCTTTTGGATAGCTGGGTTCCTGGCAGTTGACACATGGCCATCAGAGGATTCTGTTGATTGCGAAAGATCACCGGGTGTGCGATTGGCGTGGCATTCAGGACGCTCGTGTGAGGGTCAACCTTATGCCCAAAATGCCAATCGGGTTCCGCTGGTGGCCCTCGTTGCCAGATTTTTCCAGGCTGGTGAGAAAGTGCTTATAGAGCCATGCCCGTGGTGAAATGGGCTTTGCGTTGGGAAATCACCACCTGACCTGAAGCGAACGTAGCGCTTATTCACGAAGAGCAAGTGCAAATTCGCGTCAAAAGCGATGGTCATGGCTGCTTGCCCTGCTGCCGATCGACCTTGCGCTGCTCACGCTCGTAGGCATCCTTTGCGGCGTTGAACTTGACGGCCGTCGGCTCTGCCATGCGGCTGACCAGTACAACCTCACGCTCTTGCGCGCGGCAGCCTATGTGGCCCAGCGGGTTTTTGAAGACTTCATTGATGCAGTCCTCATGCTTGCGCTTTGCTTCCTCGTACAGGACCAAGTAAGGCGCAAGCTGCGTCTGCTGGTACTCAAATTCAGCCTTCAGGTCAGCCAAGGTGTCAGGCGGCGCCGGCTGCTGCACCACCGGCTTTGCCTTCCTCGGCGGCTTGGTTTGGGCTTGCGCCAGCGCACAAGCAAGGCCGAGCGCCACGATCAAAAGTTTCCGTTTCATCAAAGTTCTCCTTAGTCAAAATCACTGGGGCGATGTCCCGCTGGTAACATTTTTTCGACCCGTCTGCCTCTTCGTGCACCAGCTAACCGTCTTGAAGCCGATCATCAAATTTGCGCGGAATTTTAAGTGTTGCATAACCTTCACCCGGCGTGGTTCAAGCACGGGAGGACTCCTTCGGGCCGAAAGGCTCCGATAGCCTGTTTGAGCCGCATAATCCAAAAAAGCGAATCAAGAACAATCTGACAGGGAAAACGCATCGACATGCTCGACGACATCAAAAAAACACTCTGGGCCACCGCTGATAAGCTGCGCGCCAACATGGACGCCGCCGAATACAAGCACCTAGTGCTCGGCCTCATCTTCGTCAAGTACATCTCCGACACCTTTGCCGCCCGCCGCGCCGAGTTGACGGCCCGGCTCGTCAACCCAGCGGACGACTATTACTTCGAGAATGCCAGCACCGACGATCTGGCCGCCGAGCTGGAAGACCGCGACTATTACAAAGAGGTCAACGCCTTCTGGGTGCCCGAAGCTGCCCGCTGGGAAAGTCTGCGTGCAGCGGCCAAACAGAGCGACATTGGCAAGCGCATCGACGAAGCCCTGACCCAGATCGAGACTGAAAACCCCAAGCTCAAGGGCATTCTGGACAAACGCTATGCCCGCGCCCAGTTGCCTGATGGCAAGCTCGGCGAGCTGGTTGATCTGGTCTCAACCATCGGCTTTGGCGACAATCCCAGCACCGCCCGTGATGTGCTGGGCCAGGTCTACGAATACTTTCTGGGCATGTTCGCCAGCGCCGAGGGCAAGCGCGGCGGCCAGTTTTACACCCCGGCGAGCATCGTCAAGACCCTGGTTGCCATCCTCAGCCCGCATAGCGGAAAGGTCTATGACCCCTGCTGCGGCTCGGGCGGCATGTTCGTGCAGAGCGAAAAATTCATCGAAGCGCATGGCGGCAAACTGGGCGATGTCTCGATCTACGGGCAGGAAGCCAACCCGACCACTTGGCGTCTGGCTGCCATGAACCTGGCCATTCGTGGCATAGACTTCAATCTGGGGCGCGAACCCGGCGACACCTTTACGCGCAACCAGCATCCCGACCTGCGCGCCGACTTCATTCTGGCCAATCCCCCCTTCAACATCAGCGACTGGTGGCATGGCAGCCTGACCGGCGATCCGCGCTGGGTCTATGGTGACCCACCGCAGGGCAACGCCAACTACGCCTGGCTGCAGCACATGTTGCACCACCTAAAACCGACGGGTCGCGCCGGCATCGTGCTGGCCAACGGCTCCATGAGTTCGAGCCAGAACAACGAGGGCGTGATCCGCGCCGCCATGGTCGAGGCCGACGTGGTGGAAGTCATGGTGGCGCTGCCGGGCCAGTTGTTTTTCAACACGCAGATCCCGGCCTGCCTGTGGTTTTTGGTCAAGCAGAAAATGAAGCGCAAGGGCGAGGTGCTGTTCATCGACGCCCGCAAGCTGGCCACCATGATCAGCCGCGTGCAGAGCGAGTTCACCGATGAGGTGATCGAGCGCATAGCTGCAACGGTTGCAGCATGGCGCGGTGAGCCGGATGCCGGCGACTACCAGGACATTGCCGGCTTCTGTCGCAGCGTCACGCTGGCTGAAATCGCCCAGCACGGCCACGTCCTCACCCCTGGCCGCTACGTCGGCGCAGAAGAGGTCGAAGACAACGACGAAGACTTCGCCACCAAAATGCAGCAGCTCACTGAAAAGCTGGGCGAGCAGATGGCAAGGGGCACGGAGCATGACCAGTTGATCCGGCAGAAGCTGGGAGGGCTGGGGTATGAGTTCTGATGCGACAGTTCTCCCACTTGAGGACTGTCTTGATGCTCTCATCGACTACCGTGGCAAAACGCCGGTCAAGACAGACTCTGGCATCCCACTGATTACCGCAAAGGTCATCAAGGGCGGCCGAATTGAAACACCAACCGAGTTCATCGCAAAGGATGCGTACGCCACTTGGATGCGTCGTGGCATTCCCAAAGAGGGTGATGTCGTCTTGACAGTTGAAGCTCCGCTCGGTGAAGTCGCACAACTGGGTCCAGAAAAGATTGCCCTCGCCCAGCGCGTGGTGACCTTGCGTGGAAAGTCGGGGCTGCTTGACAGCACCTACCTGCTCTACCTGCTGCAAACGGATGAAATGCAGTCTCAGCTAAAGTCTCGTGCCACTGGCACAACTGTTCTTGGCATCAAGCAGAGCGAATTGCGAAAGGTGACGCTGACCTTGCCACCGTTTGAGCAGCAATTGGTTGCAGCGGCGACGTTGAAAGCCCTCGACGACCGCATCACCCTCTTGCGCGAAACCAACGCCACGCTCGAAGCCATCGCCCAGGCGCTGTTCAAGTCGTGGTTTGTCGATTTCGACCCCGTCCGCGCCAAGATGGAAGGCCGCGCCCCCGAAGGCATGGATGAGACTACGGCGGCGCTATTTCCACATGGGTTTGAGGAGTCGGAGTTGGGCTTGGTGCCGAGGGGGTGGCGGACGGCTCGACTTGACGAGTTCATGGAGTTGGCTTACGGAAAGGCATTGAAGTCCACTGACCGCATTCCAGGTGAAATTCCCGTGTACGGTTCTGGCGGCATCACGGGCCACCACAATGAAAGCCTTGTAACTGGCCCATCGATCATCATTGGTCGCAAGGGTACTGTCGGTAGCTTGTATTGGGAAGATCAACCGTTCTTTGCTATCGACACAGTGTTTTACCTTCGCACAACTATTCCGATGACGTACTGCTTCTACCTGTTGAAGACACTCGGCCTAACGGGGATGAACACCGATGCAGCGGTGCCAGGCTTAAATCGAGGCAACGTTTATCGATTGACGACACCCTTTCCCGATGCAGCGGTATTAAGTGCGTTTGATGATGTAGTCGGCGTAATTAGGAAACAAGTTTTCCGCAATAGCCAGCAAGCTCAAACCCTCGCCACCCTGCGCGACACCCTGCTTCCGCGGCTGATCTCGGGGCAGTTGCGTTTATCTGATACCTCCATGAAGGATCAAATTTCATGAACCTCTGGTGCTATCTCAACCGACTGGGGCTGAATGACTGGATCGCACTATGGGGTGCCTTACTTTCAACAGTGTTGGCTGTAATCAAAATCATGGATTGGTGGCGCGATCGCGACAGGTTGGAGATTGACTTCTCAAGCACATCCGATGAGTCAGTCGGCAACTCCATCATCATTCGCAACCTTTATGCCAAGCCAATCATCATTACTCATTGGGAACTGTTCTTTGCTCACAATCGGCGAGAGTTACGTGAGTGTGAATTGATCGAGTCTGCCGATTTCGATTTTCACGACCAGACTGTTGGTGCGAATGCATCCATTGTGTGGCGCTTCTGTGACGCACATTACTTCAGCACTTCAGACAAGGTGCTTCACGGAAGGTCCATATATTTGAAGCTGTGCATTGCTGGTCGCCAGAAAGTTACCCGCAAACTCTATCCTTACCACTGAATCTACCTCCGCCATGAAAAAGCCACTCAGCAAGTTACAGCGCGTTCCACTGCGCGAAGCCTGGAAGCACGAAGCCAACGACTTCACGCCATGGCTGGCAGAGGCTGAGAATCTCAACGCTCTTGCAGACGCCCTGGAGTTGGGCAGCCTGGAGTTGGTGGCATCCGAACATTGGGTGGGTGACTTCAAGCTGGACATTCTTTGCACCAACGGTGAAGACCAGGTGATCATCGAAAACCAGCTTGAGAAGACCAACCATGGCCACTTGGGGCAAATCATCACCTACGCTGCCGGCATCGGGGCCAAGAAGGTGATTTGGGTCGCAGAGACATTTCGACCAGAACACATTGCTGCACTGGAGTTTTTGAACCAGAACACGACGGAAGACCTGAACTTCTTTGCCGTTGAAGTTGAACTGTGGCGCATTGGTGATTCGCCTTTCGCGCCCAAGTTCGAGGTGGTGGCCCGACCCAATGAATGGGCCAAATCGGGCCGCGAGCAGGCGCGAGTAGCTTCAACTTCAACGCCCACCAAGCAAAGGTTGCTCAAGTTCTGGAGCGCATTGAACGAGTACCTGACCATACACGCTCAGAACATTCGCCCGCAGAAGCCGCAGCCTCAGCATTGGCTGAACAACTCAATCGGTCGCGCAGGGTTTGGACTAAATCCAACTGCCAGCCATCGCGACCGTCGCTTGGGCGTCGAGGTCTATATCCACCATGCCGACTCCAAGCAGCATTATCACGCTCTGCTGGCACAGAAGGAGGCGATCGAAGCCAAGCTCGGATGCAAGTTGGATTGGCAGGAGTTACCCGATGCCCACTCATGTCGCATCGCAGCGTGGCGTCACGACTGCCCTTTGGAAGATGAAGTCCGCTGGCCTGATTACATCAAATGGTTCGCTGAGACTCTGGTCAAGATGAATGCCGTGTTTAGACCGGCAATTCAAGCCCTCCCATGACCGAAGATCAGCTCGAACAGGAAGCATTGGGCTGGTTGTCCGATGTGGGCTACACCCATGCCTTCGGCCCCGACATCGCCCCGGACGGCCCCACGCCCGAGCGCGCCAATTACCATCAGGTTGTCTTGACATTTCGCCTGCGTGAAGCGATCCGCAAGCTCAACCCGGCCGTTCCCTCCGCTGCCCGCGAAGACGCCCTGAAGCAGGTGCTGGACCTGGGTATCCCGGCCCTGCTCAGTGCCAACCGGCACTTCCACCGCCTGCTCGTGGCCGGTGTGTCGGTGCAGTATCAAAAGGACGGCGAAACACGGGGCGACTTTGTGCGCCTGATCGACTGGGCCGCGCCTGCCAAAAACGACTGGCTCGCGGTGAACCAGTTTTCGATTCGCGGCCCGCACCATACGCGCCGACCCGACATCATCCTGTTCGTCAACGGTCTGCCCCTGGTGTTGCTGGAGTTGAAGAATCCGGCCGACCTGAACGCCGATGTCTGGAAAGCCTACGACCAGATCCAGACCTACATGGAACAGATCCCCGATGTGTTCCAAACCAACGAGATGCTGGTCATCTCGGACGGCACCGAGGCGCTGCTGGGTTCGCTCTCCGCAGACCCCGAGCGTTTCATGGCCTGGCGCACCATCGACGGCGTGACGCTGGACCCGCTGGGTGAGTTCAACGAGCTGCAAACGCTGGTGCGCGGCGTGCTGGCGCCCCAGCATCTGCTGGACTACCTGCGCTACTTTGTGCTGTTTGAAGATGATGGCGGCATCGTCAAGAAGATTGCCGGCTACCACCAGTTTCACGCGGTACGGCTGGCGATCACACAGGTGCTTGCGGCATCACGTCCCGGTGGCTCGCAAAAGGGAGGCGTGGTCTGGCACACACAGGGCAGTGGCAAAAGCATCACCATGACCTGTTTTGCTGCCCGCGTGATGCAGGAGCCGGCGATGGAGAACCCCACCATCGTCGTCATCACCGACCGCAACGACTTGGACGGTCAGTTATTCGGTGTGTTCAGCTTGGCGCAAGACCTGTTGCGCGAGCAGCCGGTACAGGCACACACGCGGCAAGACCTTCGCACATTGCTGGCGAACCGGCCTTCCGGTGGAATTGTGTTTGCCACGATCCAGAAGTTCATGCCGGGTGAGGATGAGGATATGTATCCGGTTCTCTCTGACCGGCACAACATCGTGGTGATCGCCGACGAGGCGCACCGTACCCAGTACGGCTTCGAGGCCAAGCTCAAAACACGAAAAATCCCGCTCGCCCAGGCAGGTCGGGTGCATCTCGCTACCAAGGTCGAAGCGACTGGCAATGGTTTGGCGACGCCGCACCGCGCCGAATTTGCACCCCCGGCTTATGACGCTGGCGGGGTGACCGAGCGCTACCAGGTCGGCTATGCCCAGCACCTGCGCGACGCACTGCCGCACGCCACCTTTGTCGCCTTCACCGGCACGCCGGTCAGCAGTACCGACCGCGACACCCGTGCCGTGTTTGGTGACTATATCCACGTCTATGACATGCAGCAGGCGAAAGAGGACGGTGCCACGGTCGCCATCTACTACGAATCCCGCCTGGCCAAACTCAGCCTGAAAGAGGCTGACCTCCCCCTGCTCGACGAGGAAGTGGACGAGCTGGCGGAAGACGATGAAGAGAGCCAGCAGGCCAGGCTCAAGAGCCGCTGGGCCGCGCTGGAGAAGGTGGTCGGCGCCGAACCCCGCGTCGCCAGCGTGGCCGCCGATCTGGTCGCCCACTTTGAACAGCGCAACACGGCCCAGACGGGCAAAGCGATGGTGGTGGCGATGAGCCGCGACATCTGCGTGCATCTCTACAACGAGATCGTCAAGCTGCGCCCGGACTGGCATGACGCAGACCCCGAACGCGGGGCCATCAAGATCGTGATGACTGGCTCGGCCAGTGACAAAGCGCTGTTACGCCCGCACATCTACAGCGCCCAGACAAAGAAACGGCTGGAGAAGCGATTCAAAGACCCAACCGACCCGTTGCGCATGGTGATCGTGCGCGATATGTGGCTCACCGGCTTTGACGCACCCTGCGTTCACACCTTGTACGTGGACAAACCGATGAAAGGCCACAACCTGATGCAGGCCATTGCCCGGGTCAACCGCGTCTTCAAGGACAAGCAGGGCGGCCTGGTGGTGGACTACATCGGCATCGGCAGCGAGTTGAAAGCCGCCATGAAGGAGTACACGGCCAGCCAGGGTCGTGGGCGCCCCACCGTCGACGCGCACGAGGCGTACAGTGTGCTGATGGAGAAGATGGACGTGCTACGCGCCATGCTGCACGGCTTTGATTACAGCGGATTTCTCACGGGTGGTCACAAGACGCTGGCGGGTGCAGCCAATCATGTGCTGGGCCTGAAGACAGGTGAAACCCGGGATGGCAAGAAACGCTTTGCCGACGCGGCTCTGGCGATGAGTCAAGCCTTCACCTTGTGCTGCACGCTCGATGAAGCCAAAGCGGTGCGCGAAGAGGTCGCTTTCATGCAGGGTGTCAAGGTCATCCTGACCAAGAAGGAGACCTCGGCCAAGAAGCGCACCGACGAGGTCCGTGAGCTGGCCATCCGGCAGATTATCAGCCAGGCAGTGGTCTCCGAGAGCGTGGTGGACATCTTTGACGCGGTGGGCCTGGACAAACCCAACATCGGCCTGCTGGATGATGAATTCCTGGCACAGGTGCGCAACCTGCCGGAGAAGAACCTGGCGGTTGAGTTGCTGGAACGCCTGCTCGAAGGCGAGATCAAGAGCCGGTTTGCCGGCAACGTGGTGCAAAACCGCAAGTTCTCCGAGCTGCTGGCCAACGTCATCACCCGCTACCAGAATCGGTCCATCGAGACCGCGCAGGTGATGGAGGAACTGGTCGAGATGGCGAAGAAGTTCCGTGATGCGGCAACGCGCGGTGAAACCCTGGGCCTGAGCGAAGACGAGGTGCGCTTCTATGACGCGCTGGCCAACAATGAATCAGCGGTGCGCGAGTTGACTGATGAAACGCTCAAGAAGATCGCCCACGAGCTGACCGAGAACCTGCGTCAGAACCTGAGTGTGGACTGGTCAGAGCGTGAAAGCGTGCGGGCCAGACTGCGTTTGATGGTCAAGCGCATTCTTCGCAAGTACAAGTACCCGCCCGATTTACAGGATGCGGCGGTCGAGCTGGTGCTGCAGCAGGCGCAGGTCATGGGGGAGAGTTGGGTGCAATGATGCGCCCTGATGACCTTGGCACCCGCAGCTCGGATCAGGTAAGGTCACGGTCCTCAAGGCCATCTTTTCTCGGCTGACCGGAAGAAGTGCTTATAGGTGAACTGTCGGCAACTCGTCATTCAGCGGCCCCATGTCCTCTCTATCGCGCCTGAACCCGTGTTTCGTTTTCAGAGCGAGTCCAACTCGATACAACCCATGTTCAATGTCGAACGGCGCAATCTCAGGCACAACATAAGTCAAACCATTTACTAGGGCTGTCATCTCTGCCTTTGATGTCTCGGTGTAGTGCTCCCGATTTACATCTGCCGGCAACTTGTGCCCAATCACGGTATATCGAATGTAGACCCGCAGCATTTCGTCGGCGCTTATCAACTCAGCTATCGGCACGCGGGCAAGCCCATTGTTCGCATTACGCCTGAAGTTGTGAAACACGCGGGTGTTGTCGCGCGGCATGCCCAAACCTTCCAACATGGCCGAAAACCGCCGGATCGCCTCCTTGGCGTAGCGTGCGGGCGTATTGGTGTAGCTAAGCTCGGCGAACACCCGCCGAAATCCCTTCTCGCGAAGCCGCCGGCAGTAATCTACAAACCCTAACTCAATGAGGCGTGCGTGAATCGGAACCACTCTGGCGCTTGCCGGCGTCTTAAGCGACTTGTCCGCAGTCTTGCGGTTAATGTCAATACACCAAACATCATCAATCAGCGCAACGTCAGTTAAATGCAATTGAGCCGCTTCACTGATGCGGCATCCCGCATAAAGTGCCAACAGGGGCATCCAGTATTCAAATGGTCGCCATGCTTGGTTGCCTTTTGTGACGTGAACACCGTTCCCAGTCTTGAAGTGGGTCTGCCCAAAAATCCGCGCAAGCTCATCGTCGGTAAAGGAACGCCGCCCTTCTTCTTCGTCATCCGCCTCAGACTTACGCTCAACCTCTATGGCCTCCGCTCGCGTCAGGCCAAGTTCATCGCGAACAGCACTCGCAAGATCGTCAGCGAGGTGCTTCTTTGTATGCAGCCAAGCAAATAGCCGGAACAACCAAAGCATGCGCTCGCGCTGCATGTCGCGAGTCATCACCGGCCAGGCTCTACCGTCGGCCTTAAGCGCTTCGATGGTCTCCTTCATCGTCGCGCGCTTAATTTCCTTAGGCAAGTGATTTACCTTGCCGGGCAAGGTCTTGAGGGGACCATCTCGAAACGCCCGGATCGTGTCTGAATCAATTTCCGAAAGAGGCAGGTCACCCATGAATTCTGCAAACAGCATGATCCCGGCCTTGCGCTGGCGTTGCTCAAATTTACTGGCAAGCGTCTTTGCCAAGCCTTCCTTGTCTGAGCAGTATGCGTCTACCGCCTCAGAAAACCGCTTAGATGCCCATTTCCCATGCGCGGCAGGTTTAGCTTCAACCATCGCCTTTCGGGCGGCCTTCGCGTGTTCAATCGCATCCGATGAAACGCCATGTGCCAATCGCCTGCGCTGCGTCTCAACATCGGCGACTAATACTTCGAGCCGCTGCACGGGCACCGTCATCACTGTGTCGGGCGCAAACAGCATCCCCGGGTGCCCCGGCAAATCGAATGCAACAATTTCCACAGATTGAAGACCATTAGCGAGCACCGCCGCCGCTACTCCCTTCACATCACTGAGGGGCAACATGTCGGTTCGGGTACGCTCAAGCGCACTCACTGGCATGGAATTTGGTTGGGGTATCACAACACCGCCAGACCGCCCAGCCATGGCATCGTTGGGTTCAAGCTCATCAAGTGCAACGTCGTAACCACGAACTTGTGACAGGCGACAGAAAAGTCTAAGGACGCCACCAGCAGCGGCCCGCAGAAAGTGATCCATGCCTATGCCAGACAAGCCCACAGCTTCGGCTAGAGGCACCCAACCACCGCTCGAAAGAACCGGCGACCCTTCAACGAGTTTGAGAACGTCAATAGTCATGGGTACAGACTCTAGCCGCAAAAGCTGGCCTCGCCAGTCTGCCAACAAGACAGCTGCAACCAACTTTGCAATGGCAAGCTCATGAGTTCGGCAGGATTGAATGAATTCACGACGGCCCGCTGTATCCCGCAGCCGCGCCGGGACGACAAGTCGTGCCCACCACACGCCTCCACGCCTCCACGCCTGAAAAGATTCTGCATTTCACCCACCTTTTGTAGCAAGGTGATGTAGCAGTCAGCACCGATTCCCAAAAGCCCTTGTAGATCAAGAAGTTGGGAGGTGTTGGTGCGGCTGGCGGGGATCGAACCCACGACCCTTGGCTTCGGAGGCCAATACTCTATCCACTGAGCTACAGCCGCTTGCTGGAGCGTGCATTGTAGGTGCTTTCAGAGGGGGCGGCCGCTATAATCGCGACCTGCTTTTCAAGCCCCCCGATTTCCAGAGGACACCATGACCGACAACAGCCCCGCTACTGTTCACGATGAGGCGCATAGCGGCCCCATCAAAAACCCCAAGCAAATGCTGCTTGCCGTCACTTTCTCGTTTGTGGTTCCGATCTTCGCCATCATTGGTTTGGTTTACTACGTGACCATGGGCAACAAACCCGCCGCCACCGAAGCCAACACGGAACAAGCAGTGGCCGCACGGATCCAGAAAATTGGCCGGATCGAAATTCGTGACGCCAACCGGCCGCTGCGCACCGGTGAAGAGGTGTTTAAAGCCCAGTGCACGGCCTGTCACACCGCTGGCCTCGTCGGCGCCCCCAAATTTGGCGATGCGGCGGCCTGGGCGCCGCGCATTCAGACCGGCTATGACGCACTGCTGAACTCGGCGCTCAAGGGTAAAAATGCCATGGTTGCCCAGGGCGGCGGTGAATTTCAGGACCTGGAAGTCGGTCGCGCCGTGGTTTATATGGTGAACGCCGCCGGTGGCAAGTTCGCGGAGCCGCAAGCGGCCGCCGCCCCGGCTGAGGCGGCGTCAGCCGCCAAGTAAGACCCGTCCGCGCGACACCCACGATGCCGACTGTCAGTCGGCATTTTTTATAGTATTTTGGCCTCTAGCCCCCGTGAAATATAGGCATATCGCTACTTATTTGGTAGCAATAACATAGTTATTGTCAATTTCCCTATGCCCCGTTTTTACTGCCCAACCTCGCTGCGCTGCGGTGAGCTGCTTGACCTGCCAGCCAGCGCTGCCCGTCACGTGCAAGTGCTGCGCCTGCAGCCGGGCGACAGCATCACGCTGTTTAATGGTGGCCCCGGCTGGGACGAACGCGACTCAGAGCACCCGCAGGGCGGAGAGTTTGAGGCCAGCGTCACGCGCATGGGCCGCAGCGATGTGCAGGTGCAGGTCGGCGCCTATCACGCGGTAGAGCGCGAAGCAGCGCATCAGGTGCATCTGGCCGTGGGCATGCCGGCCAACGAGCGCATGGACTGGCTGGTCGAAAAAGCCACCGAACTGGGCGTGGCCAGTATTCAGCCCCTGATGACCGAGCGCAGCGTGCTGCGGCTCAACCCGGAGCGAGCCGGGAAGAAGCAAGCGCACTGGCAAAGTGTGGCGGTGGCCGCTTGTGAGCAGTGCGGCGGCAACCGGGTGCCGGTGATTCATGCGGTCATGACCTTGGCGGCGTGGATCAAGGCGCAAGCAGCGCAGGCGAGCGGTCAGCGTTTGTTGTTGTCGTTGCGCCCGGGTACGCAAAGTGTTCGTGCCGCCGTGAACGCCTTCGCCGGTCCTGCCAGTGCCGGCGCCCCTACCGAAGCCATCACCTTTTTGTCCGGCCCTGAAGGCGGCTTGAGCCCGGCCGAGGAAGACATCGCGCTGGCCTGTGGCTTTGCGCCGGTGACACTGGGTACCCGCGTGCTGCGCGCCGAAACAGCGGCCGTGGCCGCACTGGCTGCCTTGCTGGTGTAAGCGATACGGCACGCAGCGAACCAACGCAGTGCCCTCAATTGCTGAAGACTGATCGACAGTCTCACAAGCTGTTCAAAACCGACCCGCCGGCGCGCACGCCGGGCGAATCGAAGGTGTACAGCCTGCGCCCAGATAAGAGCTCACCCATTTTCCTTGTAGGACATGCGGTTTCTCAAAGAATGCTGAGATGTGGGTGTTATAAGAAAAAGCACGAGCAACTTACCAGGACGAAACATGAAGACCATCTCATCAAAATCACGTATTGTTATTTTTAGCATGGGTGCGGTTGCCCTGCTGGTCAGCGGCTGCGCCAACATGACCGAAACCCAGCGCAGTTCAGCCATCGGCGCCGGTGTTGGCGCGTTGGCAGGCGCCGCCATTGGCGACAGCCGCGAAGCGACCGCGATCGGTGCTGGCGTCGGCGCACTGGGTGGCTATATCTGGTCAACGCAGATGGCCAAGAAGAAGGCAGATATGGAACGCGCCACGGCGGGCACCGGTGTTGATGTCATGCAGACGGCTGACAACCAGCTCAAGCTCAATATCCCAAGCGACATTTCGTTCGACATCAACCGCTTTGACATCAAACCGAATATGCGTCCGATCCTGGACCAGTTTGCACAAGGACTGAGCAGCCAGCCCAATACAGAAATCCGCATCATCGGTCACACCGACAGCACCGGTTCTGACAGCATCAACGACCCGCTGTCGGTCAACCGTGCCGCCAGTGCGCGCGATTACCTGGTTGCCCGCGGCGTGGATGGCCGGCGCATCCAGATTAATGGCCGCGGCTCACATGAGCCCATTGCCGATAACAACACGGAGCGCGGCCGGGCCCAGAACCGCCGCATCGAGATATTCCTGGCCGAGCGTTCAGTCGCCCGGTAGTCCTTTCTTCTCTGCGGCACGCTTTGGGGGCCGCAAAAGCAGGGGGACAGGCTGTTGCTGGCATGTAACTGTTTCCATGTAAAAATGGAAACTTGATTACAAGGAGACTGCTTCATGCCCCGTCGCGCCACAAAAATTGTTGCCACTCTCGGCCCCGCCTCGAGCGACCCCGCGTTGCTGGAGCAGATGATTCGCGCCGGTGTCAACGTGGTGCGCCTGAACTTCAGTCACGGTACCGCGCAAGACCATATTGACCGGGCGCGTCTGGTGCGCGAAGCGGCCAAGCGCGCCGGACGCGAGATCGGCATCATGGCTGACTTGCAGGGTCCCAAAATTCGGGTTGGAAAATTTGCCGACGGCAAGGTGGTTCTGGAGCCGGGCCAAAAGTTCGTGCTTGATGCTGCGCGCACCGAGCTGGGCGATATTGACGCCGTCGGGCTGGACTACAAGGCATTGCCGAACGAGGTCAAGGCGGGCGATGTGCTGTTGCTCAACGATGGTCTGATCGTTATCACGGTCGATGCCGTCAAGGGCGCGGCGATTCACACCACCGTCAAACTGGGTGGCGAGTTGAGCAACAACAAAGGCATCAACAAACAAGGCGGCGGCCTGAGCGCACCCGCGCTCACCGCCAAGGACATGGACGACATCCGCACGGCGATGAGCTTTCACGCTGATTACGTGGCCGTCAGCTTTCCCAAAAACGCGACCGACATGGAAATGGCGCGTCAGTTGTGCAACGTGGCAGCCGAAAACGGCCACCGGCCCGGCCTGATTGCCAAGATCGAGCGTGCGGAGGCGATCCCCAAACTTGAAGAAATATTGCTCGCCAGCGACGGCATCATGGTGGCGCGCGGCGACCTGGCCGTCGAGGTGGGCAATGCGGTGGTGCCGGCGCTGCAAAAACGCATGATCAAGCTGGCCCGCGAGCACGACAAGGTGGTGATTACCGCCACCCAGATGATGGAGTCGATGATCAACAACCCGGTACCGACCCGCGCCGAAGTGAGCGACGTGGCCAACGCGGTGCTGGACGGCACCGACGCCGTCATGCTGTCAGCCGAGACGGCGGCGGGCAAATACCCGTTGGAGACCGTCGTTGAGATGGCCAAAATTTGCCATGCGGCCGAGGGCGGCGAAGATTTCAAACTCGAAGCTGACTTCACGGGCAAAACCTTCAAACGCATTGACCAGTCGATCGCCATGGGCGCCTTGTTTACGGCGCATCACCTGGGTGCCAAGGCGATTGTGGCCATGACCGACAGCGGCTCCACCGCGCTGTGGATGAGCCGCCACCTGATTCAGGTGCCGATTTACGCGCTCACATCCAAAGTGGCGACGCAGCGCAAGATGACGCTGTACCGCAATGTGCGCCCTTTGTTCATTGATACCAGTGCCGACCGGGACACGGCGCTGAACGAGGCCGAGAACTATCTGAAAACCCGAGGCATCGTGCAGGCAGGCGACATTTATGCCATCACCTGTGGTGAGCCCATGGGCTCGCCCGGCGGCACCAATATGCTGAAAATTTGCCGGGTCCGCTAGCGGCTTTCGCCGTCTAAACCACAGGCCGCATAAGCCGCGGGCGTTTTGACGGGCGCATTGGCAATGGGTCCGCCTGACACCTGCACCACGCCGGGCCATGGCAACAGAAGCAGCAGGTTCGCGAACCGGGTGACTGCGGGTTTCACGACGGGAGTCGTGTTGTGACAAGACGTGGGCGGTGATGGTGAAACATTAAGTCACGCTTAAAGTCGGGCGCCGGAGCCAAAGTGCAGCGCGCAACCGTGCCGCTCCGTTAAAATTCAGACCAGTTACCAATCAGTTACCAACTTATCAAGGACACCATCATGGCACTTGTTTCAATGCGCGAACTGCTCGACCATGCCGCCCTGAATGGTTACGGCATCCCGGCTTTCAACGTCAATAACCTGGAGCAGGTGCAGGCCGTCATGTCGGCCGCCGATGAGGTCGGCGCACCGGTCATTCTGCAAGCCAGCGCTGGCGCGCGAAAATACGCTGGTGAGCCCTTCATCAAACATCTGATTCTGGCCGCCATCGAAGCCTATCCACACATCCCGCTGGTCATGCATCAGGACCACGGCCAGAGCCCCGACGTGTGCCAGGGAGCGATCAACCTGGGCTTTAGCTCGGTCATGATGGACGGCTCCCTGATGAGCGATGGCAAAACCATTGCCAGTTATGACTACAACGTCGAGGTGACGCGCAAAGTGGTCGCCATGGCGCACGCCGTTGGCGTGACGGTGGAAGGTGAGCTGGGGTGCCTGGGCTCGCTGGAAACCATGAAAGGTGACAAGGAAGACGGCCACGGCACCGAGGCCACCATGACGCGTGAGCAGATGTTGACCGACCCCGAGCAAGCGGCAGATTTTGTCAAGCGCACCCAGCTTGACGCGTTGGCCATTGCCATTGGCACCAGCCACGGCGCCTACAAATTCACCCGCAAGCCCACCGGCGATATTTTGGCGATTGACCGCGTCATGGCCATCAACAAGCGTATTCCCAACACCCATTTGGTGATGCATGGTTCCAGCAGCGTGCCGCAAGAGTCGCTGGCCATCATCAACCAGTTTGGCGGCAAGATGCGCGAAACCTACGGTGTGCCGGTTGAAGAAATCCAGAAAGCGATCAAGTTTGGTGTGCGCAAGATCAACATCGACACCGACATTCGCCTGGCCATGACCGGTGCCGTGCGCAAATACATGTTTGAAAACCCCGAAAAATTCGATGCCCGCGACTGGCTCAAGCCCGCCCGCGAAGCCGCCAAGGCCCTGTGCAAGCAGCGCTACCTGGAGTTTGGCTGTGAAGGTCAAGGTTCAAAAATCAAGAGCCACTCATTGAGCGTGGTGGCGGGGCAATATGCGCGTGGTGAGCTGGCGCAAGTGGTGAAGTGATCTTTAGCGGCTCTTGGTAGCGTTCAAGAAGCCACCTGCGGGTGGCTTCTTGCATGGGCCTGCAGCCCTGCGGCGTCTTGCTTATGTGCCCTATTTGCTTCCAGCCCCCGTTGAATGGGCTTGATCAGCTATTGAATTTGCAGCATTTTCCAGCGCGGGCGCGGGCTTAAAATTCATACGGTTACACCTCGCACAACCCAATCTGTCCGGGACACCAACCGCTTTCTGGTTTCTTCTTGACTGGCACCCAACTCCATGAACACTTCACAACCCGCCCTGCACACTTCCATGCTCACCTCTTTGCCGCTGCTGGCGCGTGGCAAGGTGCGCGATAACTACGCCGTCGGCATTGATCGCATCCTGATGGTGGCCTCTGACCGCCTGAGCGCCTTTGACGTGATCATGGGTGAGCCCATTCCGGGCAAAGGCGCGCTACTGACACAAATGGCGCTGTTCTGGTTTGACAAGCTCGGCCCCAAAGGTCTGAACCTGTGCCCGATTCACCTCACCGGTGATGCGCCCGAGAGCGTGGTCACCGCCGCCGAAGTGCCGCAGGTGACGGGCCGCTCGATGCTGGTCAAGCGCCTGAAGCCCTTGCCGGTGGAAGCCGTGGTACGCGGTTATCTGGCCGGCAGCGGCTGGAAGGAATACCAGCACAACGGGGCCGTGTGCGGCGTCAAGCTGCCAGCCGGGCTGCAGAACGCCTCCAAACTGCCCGAGCCGATCTACACCCCGGCGGCCAAGGCTGCGGCGGGCGACCATGACGAGAACATCACGTTTGAGCAAACGGTCGAGATGATCGGCCTGGACCTGGCCACCCGCATCCGCGACATCAGCATTGCCATCTACAAGGCGGCGTCGGAAATTGCACGTGCCAAGGGCATCATCATTGCCGACACCAAGTTCGAGTTTGGCCTGGACGCCGACGGTACGCTGACGCTGATGGACGAGGTGCTGACGCCCGATTCATCGCGCTTCTGGCCCGCCGAGAGCTACCAGGAAGGCATCAACCCACCCAGTTTTGACAAGCAATTTGTGCGTGACTGGCTGGAGCAGGTGCAGGTCAACGGCAAGCCCTGGAACAAAACCCCGCCCGCGCCACGCGTGCCCGACGAGGTGATTGCCAAGACCGCTGCCAAATACCAGGAAGCGCTGACGCGGTTGATCGGTTGACAGTATCGGCGGTGGCGCTATCATTCAATTGGTCTTACCAATTTAAAATGCCATGCTTGCACGCCGCCCTGCCGTCACCCGCCTCGCCGACACCGTCGCCGGCGAGCTTGAAAAAAGAATTCTGGAAGGTTCGCTCAAACCTGGCGATCTGTTGCCCTCAGAGCGCGATCTTGCCGTTGAGCTCGGTGTGTCGCGCCCTTCGCTGCGGGAGGCCATCCAGAAGCTGGTCGCCAAAGGCTTGCTCAGCACGCATCACGGCAGCGGCACCCATGTCACCGACCGGCTGGAGGCGCATTTTGTCGACCCCTGGCAGGACATGCTCAACGGCCACCCCCTGCTGCACCAGGACTTGCTCGAATTTCGCCAGATGCTGGAAAGCCAGGCCGCCTACCTCGCCGCCGAGCGCGCACTGGATGTCGACATCCAGCGCCTGGACGCCGTCTATGCAGCGCTGGAGACCACCTTTGCCAGCAACGACTTGCAGGCCTGTATTGACCAGGATGTCCTCTTTCATCAAGTGATCGCGGAGGCGGCCCATAACGTGTTGATCGGGCACCTGAGCGCCAGTCTGATGCGGGTGATCCATGGTCACATTTCCGGCAGCCTGGCGCATCTTCATGCGCAGCCTCAGCGCTGGGAACAGTTGCAGTCGCAGCACCACGCGATCTGGCAAGCTGTTCGCGAACACCGGCCCGAGGAAGCGGCCCGCGCCGCTCGCAGCCACATCGAATTTGTACGCCAGAGCATGGAAGACAGCGCCCGGCAAGAGGAGCGCCGCCTCAGCGCCATGAGACGCCTGGGAACCTTGGCACCCGTCAGCGTCTGACCCTGCGGCCGGGCAACGGGGCTGGGGAAAGAGGGTCCATCACCAACCAGGGTAAACCCCTATTGTTCAGGCTCATTTGTTTTTTTACAGTCGAATTTATTGGTCATACCAATTTACCAATCAACAAGAACTATCGAGAAAAGAGCCAGCATGGAGCCAAACAGCCAATTCCCGCGCCAGTATCCACCCAAGCCGAGTGATGTCTATCTTTTTGCCACCTGCCTGATCGATCAATTCACGCCCGAAGCGGGTCTTGACACGGTTCGACTGCTGGAACGCGAAGGCATCAAGGTGCATTACCTGGAGCAGCAAACCTGCTGTGGTCAACCGGCGCACAGCAGCGGCTTTCCGGACGAGGCGCGCGCGGTTGCCTTGCAGCAATTGAATCTGTTCGTGGAGCCCTGGCCGGTGGTGATTCCATCAGGGTCATGCGGCGGCATGATTCGCAAACACTATCCGCACCTGTTTGCCAACGATCCGGTATTGCATGCCAAGGCGGTGGAGCTGTCCGAGCGCGTTTATGAGCTGAGTGAATTTTTGGTGCACGTGGTGAATTTTGCTCAGCCGGATCTGGGCACACCCTGCACCGTGGCGCTGCATACCTCCTGCCATGCACGGCGCGAAATGGGCTCGCATGAAACCAGCGCGGCACTGCTCGATAGCCTGGCGCAAGTGAATGTGGTCGAGCAGGCGCGGATTGAAGAATGCTGCGGCTTTGGCGGCACGTTTGCCATGCGCTACCCCGATATCTCGGAGGCGATTGCGACCGACAAAGTAGCCGCCATCAAAGACACCGGGGCCGAGCGGGTCGTCAGCGCCGACTGCGGCTGCCTGCTCAACATCACCGGACGGGCCGCCAAACAGGATGAGTTGGCCGGGCGTACAAGCCCCACCTTGCCGGGTGAACACCTGGCCAGCTTCTTGTGGCGGCGCACGACGGAGGCCGCAGCATGAGCGCGCGCGACAGCATCCTCGCCCGCCTGCGCGCCACCTCGATTGCAGAGACACCGCCACTGCCCGACGTCAAGACCTGGTTTGATGCGCACCGCCGCAACGAAGATACAGATCAGCGCGTCACCCGTCTGCGCGCCGCACTGCAAGCCGTGAAGACCGAAGTGCATGACGTCAGCGCCACGGATTGGATTGAGGTGCTGCTGCGCATCGCAGCGGCTAAGGGTCTGCGCAACTTGCTGATCGGCACCGGCACGACGCATGGGGCAGAACTCGAAGCCCGTCAGCCCGAGAATCTGAAACTCCTGCCTTATGCCGATGCCATCGACTCCTGGCGCGATGTCTTGTTCGACGACATTGATGCCTCGCTGACGCTGGCCCGCAGTGCCATTGCGGAAATTGGCAGTCTGATTCTGTGGCCCGACGCCTCGGAGCCGCGCCTGATGTCCCTGGTGCCCTCGGTGCACTTCGTATTGCTGGATGTGGCCACCATTCATTCCGATTTTCATTCGGCGATCACAACCGAGGGTTGGAAAGACGGTTTGCCCACCAACGCACTGCTGATTTGCGGCCCGTCCAAGACCGCGGACATTCAGCAAACGCTGGCCTACGGCGCGCATGGCCCGCGGGAACTGGTGGTGCTGTTGCGCCACGCAGCAAATGCAGACCAAGGAGCAGCGGCATGAGCCAGGTCATCAAAATTCACCCGATGGAAGACTTCAAGGAGCGCAGCCGGGGCGTTCTTAACGATCCGGGCCAACGCAAGAATTTTCGCGGCGCCATGGATTTCTTGATGGCCAAACGGCTGGCCCAGTTTCCGGATCAGGAGGAACTGCAAGGCTTGCGTGATTTGGGCTCGGCGATCCGGCGCTACAGCCTGGCCCATCTGCCACGTCTGCTGGAGCAGTTGGAGGCCAAGCTGACCAGCAACGGCGTTCAGGTGCACTGGGCGCAAACCCCTGATGAGGCCAACGCCATCGCGCTCGGCATTGCGCAGCGGGTCAAGGCCAAACGCATCATCAAAGGCAAATCGATGGTGAGCGAGGAGGTGGGTTTCAACCATGCCATGGAAGCGGCCGGCATTGAAGCATTCGAGTCCGACATGGGTGAATACATCGTGCAGCTCGCCGGTGAAACACCGTCGCACATCATCATGCCGGCCATCCACAAGACCAAGCAGGAAATTGCCAAACTCTTTGCCGACGAGATTCCGGGCGTGGCCTACACCGAAGATGTGGATGCGCTGATCCGCATTGGGCGCAAAGTGCTGCGGCGCAAGTTTGCCGATGCGGATATTGGGCTCTCGGGGGTGAACTTCTGCGTCGCGGAGACCGGCACCCTGTGTCTGGTCGAGAACGAAGGCAATGGCCGCATGTGCACCACCGTGCCGCGCGTGCACATTGCCATCACAGGCATCGAGAAAGTGGTGGAAAAGCTCGAACACGTGCCCCCGCTCTACAGCCTGCTGTCGCGTTCAGCCACCGGCCAGGCGGTCACCACCTACTTCAACCTGATCAGTGGCCCACGCCAACCGGGTGAAAAGGATGGCCCGGAAGAAGTGCACCTGATTCTGCTCGACAACGGCCGCACCCAGGCCTATGCCGATGAAGAACTGCGCGAGACCCTGAAATGCATCCGCTGTGGCGCCTGCATGAACCACTGCCCGGTTTATGCCCGCATTGGCGGCCACGCCTATGGCACCACCTACCCGGGCCCGATTGGCGCCATCATCTCGCCGCACATGCTGGGGCTCGATGCCACCTATCCGCTGGCTTTTGCTTCCACCCTGTGCGGTGCCTGCGTCGAGGTGTGTCCGGTCAAGATTCCGATCACCGACATTCTGGTGCGCTTGCGCAACGAGGCCCAGGCGCGGCCCGACAGCATGGAGGCCACCTTGCGCGGCAGTGGCGCCGCGCGCACCGCTGCCGGCACGGCTGTCTGGAGTGTCTGGGCGCAGGTCTACAGCCGGCTCGGGCTGTACAAGTTGGCATCGTGGTTCATGAGCCGGGGCCGTGCCCTGTCGCCGACCGAACAAGGCGCCTGGACGCGCAGCCGCACACCACTGATCCCGGCGCCGAAACGCTTGCGGGACCTGTTGAAAGACAGAAAGCCGTGAGCGTGTTGATTCAAGCGCCGTCGCAAGTCCTGCCGCCCAGGCAGCTCAGCACCGACGCCTAGCGCCCATTCAGCTCAGCACCACGCTGCTCAGGCGGCGCCGGTAGGTCGCCACCACCGGGTCCACCGGCGGAATCTGGCCGTCGGCGACCTTGACCTTGGGCGGCTCGATGATGTCCAGAATCGCGATATAGGTCTTGCGCGCGAGGTCGTCGGCCCAGCTCTTGTCGCGCATCAAAATTTCCAGCAGCTCGTCCATGGCGCCGGTCCAGTCCTGCGCTGCGATCAGCGATTGGGCTTTGCCAAAGCGGGCATCGAAATCACGCTTGTTCGCCGCAATCTTTGCATCAAATCCAGTTGTAGCCCCCGTCAAATCTGCGCGATCAGCTGCAAAATCAATAGCGTCCATCCAGCGCTGCAACGAATCAAAGCGGCGCACCAACGCAGTCTTGGCAATCACCGGGGCGAAGGCGACTTTGGCGTCGTCCGTGCGCCCCTCTTGCAGCAGCCGTTTGACGTAGTTGAAGCGGGCCTCCTCGTCGTCCGGATTCTTGAGCACGGCCTGCTGCAGCGCCTCGCGGATGGCGTCGGGGTCGTTCTCATCGGGTGCGTCCGACACCGTCTCGGCCGTCACCTCGGCCTCCAGCACCTCACCGGCGGGCAGGTGTTTGTCCAGAAACGCCTTGATTTCGCCCTCCGGCAGGGCGCCCATGAAGCCATCGACCGGCTTGCCCTGAAACATCAGCACGCAGGTGGGGATGCTGCGCACGCCAAAGGCCTGGCTGAGTTCCTGCTCCTGGTCGGAGTCGATCTTGACCAGCTTGAAGCGCCCGGCGTAAGCCGTCTCCAGCTTTTCCAGCAGCGGGCCGATGACTTTGCACGGGCCACACCAAGGGGCCCAGAAGTCGACCAGCACGGGAACAGTCATCGAGGCGGCAACCACCTCGGCGTCAAAATTTGCAATCGTTACGTTCATCATGGGGGGCAGTTCGGGTTGGGGGTAAGTAAAATTCAATTTAATCAACTTGCGGGACAGACCGCAGCCGGCCAAGCGTAGCGCACCGGCAAGCACTGTCCTCAACACTATGAAAATTCAAATCGGTGTCGTTATGGGCTCCAGCTCCGACTGGGACACGATGCAACACGCAGTCCACATTCTCCAACAGTTTGGCATCACACACGAGGCCCGTGTGGTTTCGGCCCATCGCATGCCCGACGATATGTTTGCTTACGCTGAAACGGCGCGCGCACGCGGCCTGCAAGCCATCATCGCCGGGGCCGGTGGCGCGGCGCACTTGCCGGGCATGCTGGCCGCCAAGACCACCGTGCCGGTGCTGGGCGTGCCGGTGGCGTCCAGGCATCTGTCGGGCGTGGACTCGCTGCACAGCATTGTGCAAATGCCCAAGGGCGTGCCGGTCGCGACCTTCGCCATTGGCGCGGCCGGCGCGGCCAACGCCGCGCTGTTTGCGGTGGCCATGCTGGCCAATCACGACACCGCGCTGCGGACCCAGCTTGACGCCTTTCGTGCCGCGCAAACCGAAACCGCCCGCGGCATGACCCTGCCGCCACGGCTATGAGCGTCAAGACCATTCTGCCCGGCACGACAGGCACGGCCGCAACCGCCGGCAGCGGCCAGCAAACGACGCTTGGCGTCATGGGCGGCGGTCAATTGGGCCGCATGTTTGTGCAGGCGGCGCAAGCCATGGGTTACTTCACCGCGGTGCTCGACCCGGACGTGATCAGCCCGGCCGGGCTGGTGAGTCACTACCACATTCAGAGCGACTACCTGAACGAGCAAGGCCTGGCGCAGCTGATGCAGCGCTGCGCGGCGATCACCACCGAGTTTGAGAACGTGCCCGCTCCCGCCTTGGTCACGCTGGGCGCGCACCGTCCCGTGGCGCCGGGTGCCGAGGCGGTCGGCATCGCACAGGACCGGATCAAGGAAAAAGCGCATTTTGTGCGCTGTGGCGTGCCGGTAGCACCCTATGCGGTGATTGAAACAGCGGCGCAGCTGGCGGCGGTGGCCGACGATTTGCTCCCCGGCATCCTGAAGACTGCGCGCCTGGGTTACGACGGCAAGGGCCAGCTGCGCGTTGGCAGCCGGGCCGAACTGGCTGCGGCCTGGGATGAACTGAAGAACGTGGCTTGCGTGCTGGAAAAAATGCTGCCACTGCAAGCCGAGTGTTCGGTGATCGTGGCGCGCGGCTGGGACGGCAGCTGCGTCAACTTCGCGCCACAACTCAACCTGCACCGCGACGGCATTCTGGCGGTCACCCAGGCTTATGAAGGAAATATGCCTTCAGCCCTCGTGCAGCAAGCGGTAGCAGCTACCAAATCAATAGCAGATGAATTGCGGTACGTGGGTGTTCTGTGTGTCGAGTTTTTCTTGCTGCAAGACGACTCCAAAGCGGCGCAGACGCTGGGCACCTTGATCGTGAACGAGATGGCGCCGCGCCCGCACAACAGCGGCCACTACACGCTGGACGCCTGCGACCTGTCGCAGTTTGACCTGCAGGTGCGCACGCTCACCGGTTTGCCGCTGCTGCAGCCGCGCCAGCACAGCCCGGCCATCATGCTCAATTTACTGGGCGATTTGTGGATCGATGGCGCGTCGCCGCCGTGGGATCAGGTGTTGGCGCTGCCGGGTGCGCATCTGCACCTGTACGGCAAGCTCAAAGCCAGCAAGGGCCGCAAGATGGGACACCTGACCTTCACCGGCGCCACCGTGGCCGAGGTGCGCGCCACGGCGCTGGCGGCAGCCCGGCTGCTGGGCATTGACCCCTTTTGAGTGCAACACCCAGCATGATCCTGGATGGTTTTGCCGCAAGTTCCATCGCGCTTGGTGCCCAACGCATCAGGGCTGGCGACTTATTGGGCTTGCCCACTGAGACGGTGTACGGCTTGGCCGCGGATGCCGAAAACGACGCGGCCGTGGCGCAGATCTTCAAGGCCAAGGGCCGCCCGGTGGACCACCCGCTGATCGTGCATGTGCGCGATGCAGGCTGCGTGGGGCACTTTGCAGCTCAGGTGCCGGACTTTGCCGACCGGCTCATGCAAGCCTTCTGGCCCGGGCCGCTGACGCTGATCCTGCCGCGCCGCCCCGGTGTGGCCAGCGCGGCCGCCGGTGGGCAGGACACGATTGGCCTGCGCTGCCCGTCGCACCCGGTGGCGCAAGCGCTGCTCCAGGCGCTGCGCCTGAATGGGGGGCAGATTCCCGCTCATTCTGAAAGCGCAGAGTCGCAAGAGAAAGAATGGGCATCTCAGCCCCATGGGGTCTGGGGCATCGCCGCCCCCAGCGCGAATCAGTTTGGCCGGGTCAGCCCGACCACCGCCGCGCATGTGCAAAGCGAGTTTGGCCCTGACTTGCTGATTCTGGACGGTGGTGCCTGCACGGTCGGCATCGAGTCCACCATCATCGACTGCACGCGCGGCCAGCCGGTGCTGTTGCGGCCCGGCGCCATCACGCGCGAACAGGTGCAAGCCGCTTGTGGCCTGAAAGTGCTGTTGAAGGACGAGCTGGCGACGCATGCTGCGCCCGCGCCCAGGGCCTCCGGCACGCTGGAGTCGCATTACGCACCGAAGGCCACGGTACGGCTGATGGATGCGGCTGCGCTGCAAGCCGCGCTCGCTCGGTGGGTGGCTGATGAGGCTGCGATGGGCCCTGCAGCCAGCGCTGCGGTCGCTACCCAGGCGCAGGCCCCAGCGCTGCCGACGATTGCCGTCTATGCCCGCAGCGTCCACCCAAGCCATTCGTCCCGGCTGCTGTCGCAACACATGCCCGCTGACGCGGCAGCGGCGGCGCGTGAATTGTTTGCCGTGCTGCGCCATCTGGATGCCCAGGGCGTGCAGCAGATGTGGATTGAGACGCCACCTGCGGGTGCCGAGTGGGACGGTGTGCGCGACCGCCTGCAACGGGCAGCCAGCCAGGTCGGCAACCCAAGCTGGCGAGATAGACGACAGCCATGAAAAATCCCCTGCGAATCTCTCGGCTCGCAGGGGATGTCAGGCATTTGGCTTGGTCGTTTAGAACTTGTAGCCGACAGCGATACCGTAGGCGGCTGGGTCCAGGTCCATGTCCATGTGTTGACCGGTGGACATGTGGGTGGTGGTGCTGAGCTTGGACTTGGTATAGAAGACGTCAATAAACCACTTCTCATTCAAGGCCAGCGTAGCGCCGATTTGCGGCGTCAGGATGAACTTGGCATCGACGTTGAGTTGGGTCGGCGGGCCACCGGGGTTGGTGGTGGCGGTCAAACGGCCGCTGCCTTCTTCGTTAAAGAAATAGGCGTAAGTGACACCCAAGCCGATGTAGGGTCGGAACTTGGCATTGGCCTCCAGAAAACGGTATTGCAGGAACAGGGTCACCGGCAGCGCCTGAACCGTGCCCAGGTCACCGGAGCCGGCCATGGAGCCGGCACCAATGATCCTGTGCTTGAAGGGCAGCGCCAGCGGCACGTCCACCGACCAGTGATCGGTGTACATGTAGGTGATACCGCCGCTGAGCTGGGTGTCAGCGCCGACATCGGACTTGGTGCAGCCGGTGGGGCCGTCGCCGAAATCAGGCGCCGACAGGCAGCTGCTGTTGACCGATGGCGCCAGTTTGGTGACACCGGCACGCACCATCCAGGTGCCTGCGGTTTGGGCGCAGACGCCACCGGCAGTTAGCATGGCGGCAACCGCCACAGTGAGGAACTTCACTTGATATGTCATAAAGGTTTCTCCTTGAAGTTCAATGGATTAAAGCCAGCCCGCGATGACCAAGGCCTTGGTCACGTACTGGGCCAACAGCTTGTGACCGTAGGGCGTGGGGTGGACGTTGTCGGCGAAGAGGTAATGCGACGTATCACCTGCGATGAGGTTGCCTGCGTTGCAGACCAAAGAACTGCCGTCCGCTTTTCCTGCCGTGGCCAGCACGTTGACGGGGGAAGTCAGGTTACAAGCCACATCCTTCACATTCGTCAAGGCGTAATGCGCCTTGTTCGCCAGTTGCCGCCGATTCTCGGCAAAGGCATCCACAAAGACCACACCGGGGACCGCAACACCGGGCGAAACTTCCAACGCGGTTTGCAGGGTCGTATTGAATTGGGACGTCAATGCCAACACAAGCTGCTGCTGGGAATTGTCCTTGATGCTGCCATCCGTGTTGTAAACAATGGTGGCCATCGCCATCGGTGTCTGGCTGACATCGGGAATATTGACCACCACCACATGCTTGGCTCCGCTGGTGATCATGCTCTTGACAGAATTGGCCAGGGCGGTGGCTGCAACGGCCATGCCGGTCATCGCATTGGCTGCACCGGTCGTGGCGAGGTAGGTGTTCCCGGCGGCGATGGCGGCCGCACCGGCGGTCTGAGCAATCGTTGCCGCGTTGGCTACAGCGGTGTTGGTGTAGCCGTTCATTGCGGCGTGAGTGGCGGCAGCCGTCACGGCAGCAGTGATGATGCTGGTCGGCGTCGCCGTTGTTTTAACCGCTTCGGTCTGAATGGCGCCGCCAATAAACGCCTGAGCGGCCAACTGATTGGCCGGAGGTGCACCAGCCACCAGTTGGGTCACCAACGATGTCGCCAGAGCAGCACCACCGGCTGCAGTGGCATCCGCTTTTAACTTGTCGGTCTGCCCAAACAAGTCGTTGGCACCACCGAGCACCGTGACCAGTTCGGTACCAGCAAAACTGCCACCATCAGCCAGATAGTTTGCAATCTGCGTCACCACGGGCTCGGTGAGCGGGCCGGCTGTAAATCCAACACCGACAGGATTGCCCACCCCTTTTGGATCGACAACACGGGCGCCGCCCTGGGCGTAGTTGGTGCACCCTGCGACCACGCTTTCGACGACACCAAAGCCACCCGTACGCGCCGCGCAGGATGTCTTGCCAATGGCCGCGGCTGAAACCAATTGCGCCCAGTTGTAGCTGGGGACTGGATCGGCACCAACGGCACTGGCACTGGCAATGCCATTGACGGTAAACATGCCCCCGCCCGAAGCTTTGATCGGACCCACGCTGTAAGTCCCGGCATCGCTCAGGCTGTCGCCAAACGACACCACGCTGGCGTATTTGACAGCCGGGGACTGGTCCCCATCACCGCCGCCGCCGCAGGCGGCCACCAGCAGCGCGGCGGCGAAGGCCGTTGCTAGAACTCTGAATTGCTTCATCTGTTGACTCCAATAAAATAAAAAAGAACGGTCGTGCTATTTACGGGTCAAATCATAGGTTGCCGGCCACAAGGCGGGTATTGGGGTAAACCCCTTTTCGACGATTTTTGACGAGGCGACCCGAAGTCCGGGCTCAGGCCAATGGGGAGCGATTCACCGAAACCGCAGCTTCATCACCAGAATGCCCCCGGCCAGGACCAGCGTGACGACGTTGGCGATCACGATCGGCCAGGCGCCCAGCAACAGGCCATAAATCAGCCAGCAGGCGACACCGGCGGTAAAGACGCTGTACATGCCCAGCGAGATGCCGCGCACGTCGCGTGTTGTGAAGGTGTGCCAGGCTTGCGGCACAAAGCTGACGGTGGTCAGGACGGCGGCGCAGTAGCCAAATAGTTCAGTCAGGGACATGGGCGCCATTGTCTCTCACCGTCCAGTCCAGCAGCGCATCGATGGCCGGGCGCGCGGCATTGGCGTTGGGGTGATTGATGAGGGCGACCAGCACGTAGCGCCGGCCGCTATGGGCATGCACATAACCGGCTACCGCCACCACGCCGCGCAGGCTGCCGGTTTTGAGGTGCGCCCGGCCCTGCGACTGCGCTTGACTGCGTTTGAGCGTGCCGTCGACACCGGCAATCGGCAGTGAACTCATCAGTTCGGGCATCAGGGGCGACACGTAGGCCGACTGCAGCAGGCGCGCCAGCGCCTGGGCGCTGATGCGCGCCTCGCGCGACAGGCCAGAGCCGTTGTCCAGCGTGGGCACGTCCGTGGCACCGATGCGTTGCTGCCACCAACGCTGCACCAGGTCGCGCGAAGCCGCACGCGTGCCCTGGCCCTGGGCACTCAGGCTGAGCGTCAGGAACAGTTGTTGCGCCATCACGTTGTTGCTGTACTTGTTGATATCGCGGATCACCTCGGCCAGCGGCGGCGAAGCGACTTCAAACGTGGGCGGCAGCCCCAGGGCCAGCGGCGGCACGGAGCCCAAGCGCACCGTGCCGCCAAGCTGGCCGCCCATTTGTTGCCACAGGCCTTGCACAGCGCGCGCGTTGTAGCTGGCGGGGTCGGCGTAGGCGACGGGCCAGACTTTCTCCAGGCAACTCGCCGGGTAGCTGCCCGCAAAGCGGATGCGCGCCGGGTCAGAGAAATCAGCCCTGAGCGCTGCCCGGTAGTCGCCACAACTGCCATTCGTGCCCTTTGTCCCATTGGTCCCATTAGTCCCCTTCGTTCCATTGGCCAGTGGCACGCTGGTCTGCATCTGCACACCATACAGCGGCGGCTCGAACTGCACCGATGCGCTGTTGGCTGCCAAGTCCGGCACGAAGGTCATGACGACGGATTTGAAGTTGAGCAGCAGCGCGTCGGGCGCCACGTTGTAGGGGCGCAGCGGCTCGCCGTCAAAGCTGGCCGGGTCCACGTCCAGCGGCTCAAAGGCGCTGTGATCCAGCACCATGTCACCGGCGATTTTTTGGATCCCCAGGCCTTGCACCCGGCGCAGCAGCAGCCACAGGCGCTCGGCCACCAGCTTGGGGTCGCCCTGGCCCTTGATATAGAGATTGCCAAACAAAGTGCCGTCCCTCACGGCGCCTTCCACATAGACCGGCGTGCGCCAGCTGTAGGCCGGGCCCAGCAGGTCCAGCGCCGCGTAGGTGGTCACCAGCTTCATCACCGAGGCCGGGTTCATGGGCACGTTGGCGCGGTAGCTCAGGCGCGGCGGCAATTTGCCCTCGGCATCCATCACCAGCAGCGCCACGGCATCGCGCGGCACCTGGGCGCGCGCCAGCGCCGCGTCCACCTCGGGCGGCAGGTTTTGTGCCAGGGCGGGCCACAGCGTCAAGGCCCCGATCAAAATAGCCAGCAAGCGAATAGGGGAGGACATGCACCGATTATCCAGCCGCCGCTGCGCCACGGATAATGGCGTGATGCACGCTGCCTCACCCTCGAATTCAAGCGCTTTTTCAGCGCGCACCATCGGCATCGCCGCCGCCGTGGTCACGGTGCTGGTCTGGACCTCGTTCATCCTGATCGCCCGCGTATCAAGCGACCCGGCGCGCGGCGGCACGCTCACCCCCTTCGACCTGGCCTTTTGCCGCATCGTCGGCGCCAGTCTGGTGTTGTTGCCCTGGGGCGCTTGGCTGGTGTACCGCGATCGCGATCGCGGCATCCATCAGTCGTCGCTGCTGGGCGTGTCGCCTTTGTGCTGGCGCGTCACCGCCACGGTGGGCCTGTTTGGCGGGCTGCTGTATGCGCTGGTGGCCTACAACGGTTTTGTGTTTGCCCCGGCGGCGCACGCCTCGGTGTTGCTGCCGGGCAGTCTGCCGCTGTGGACGGCGCTGCTGGCGGCGCTGATTTTGCATGACCACATCACGCCGGTGCGCGCGCTGGGGCTGGGGCTGATCGTTCTGGGCGACCTGCTGGTGGGCGGCAAGAGCCTGATCGGCGCCTTCGACGGCGGCGAGGTCTGGAAGGGCGATCTGCTGTTCATGCTGGCGGCTTTGACTTGGGCCTGTTACAGCGTGCTGGCGCGGCGCTATCACCTGAACGCGGTGCGCGCCACCATTGCCATCACCGCGTTTGCGTTTGTGACTTATGTGCCGGTTTACACCGTGCTGCTGCTCGGTGGCTGGGTACAGGGCCAGGTGTTTAGCGCGCCGCTGCGCGAAGTGCTGTTCCAGGCTGTCTTTCAGGGCTGGGGCTCGGTGGTGGTATCGGGCATCACGTTTACCAAGATGATCCAGCACTTTGGCCCGGTGCGCTCGACCATGATCACGGCGCTGGTGCCGGGCCTGTCGGCCCTGGGCGCGGTGCTGTTGTTGGGCGAACCGCTGTACTGGAATCTGGCTGCGGGCCTGGTCCTGGTGACGCTGGGGATTTTGTTTGGGGTGCGGGTGGCGCTACCTGTTGCAATTAAAACAATAGCTTCTCAAGCAGGTAGCACGGGGGCTAGAGGCTGATTTTCTTTATAGATTGAGTCGCGGTCGGCTTTGAGCAGTCCACCACCAGAACTGCGATCTTGTGTCGCAGTTCCTCCGGCACGGTGGCTGCCAGCCGCTGCTGCAACTCTTGTGGTGTTTTGACTTTGGCACCGCCGTCAGTTGGGGCTGCTTTCATGTTGCCGGCAAACCAGAAGACCAGGAAGATGCCGTAGCCATCGCTGGCCGGTTCTCTGCAGTATTGGGCGATCAACTGATTGCCAATCGCTTTCCACACGTCTTTATGCCACTCCCCCTTGGCTTCCATGGGAATGTGGATCAGTCCTGAAGCGACTTCAATATCTGCCCTCTTTCTGTCAGCGTGGTGGCGCTCGGGCTCTGCCGAAATACTAATCGGAGCAAGACGTGGTTTGAGGGCAGACAACAAGGCGTTACGGCAACGTTCTTCGGATTTTGGGATGTCACCGGCCCAATATTGGTCATAGTCATCCGTGTCGCTGTCCCGAATCCCACGTATCAGCTGCTTTAGGTGATCAACCGTCAGAGCGAATAGATCGGCCGCGTTAGCGGGGTTAAGTTTGTTGGCCAGCGTTTGGCAAACTTTTGCGACTGAAGCGGGTTTGAACAGCGCTTTTCGCCGTGTGATGCGTTGGTCATACAGAGCGCGGCTGAGCGAGTCGCCCCAGTGTTTCAAGTCTTGCCGCTGCTGCAGAGCCGTCAGGGCATCTAGTGCAGCATCGTCGGGCTTGCCTGCAAGCGCTGAAATCAGACTTTCAACATAGCGGCCCATCTCCATTTCCGGGGTAACCCAGCCGGACCCCCTTACCCAAGATGGATTTGAACGAGAACCCAATAGGCCGATCAGAAAGGATTGTGTCGCGACGGGCAGATCGGCCTGCAAGCGGCCTCTTCCTCTGCGTTCATGAACTAGCGCAAACACATGGCTGATGCGAACCTGGGTTTTCTCAACAAACTGTTGGGTGCGTTCCAGATACAGCTCGGGCGCAAGCAAGACACCGGCCGTCAGCCAGTAAGCGTGTTGTGCCACATCCATGCCTTTGGTGCTAAGTTTGCTGGCAATTAACGAGAGCTGGGTTTCTCGGGATACGCGACCCATCATCGAGACGATCAACAGCCGCAGGCTCGGCAACTGCTTCTTGCTTGCTTTGACGGGAAAGTCAGCGATAAGCTTCGGCGAAATTTGACTTGCAACTGCCGCGTAGTCTGCGTCAAGGGCCAGTACCTGCAAACCATCAACATGTTCTCTTTTTGCGCCGATTTGTTGGCTTATCAAGCGCTGGAGGACGTTGGCCAAAACCGTGGGGCGTTGTGTCAGCAGTTGCTTGAACCAGACGGGTGTTTCATAGAAGTTGTTGGTCAGACGAAAAGCGACTACCGTTTCCAAAAGGGCTGGCGGCAGATCAAACGCCGCCGCTGGGTCTTCTGCGTAGCGCAGTTCCATGGCGGCGAGGCAGGGCGCCGCCAGGCTGTAGCGTCGACCTTTGGTGTGGAGATCAACGATATCGGCCGCGGAAGGCAGGTTATCGCGGAACAGGCACTGGCGCAAGCCATGCAGGGCAAGGCGAACCCATTCCTTGTCTTGGTTCAGTAACTCAAGCAGGCGAGTTTCAGGATTTTTCTCATCTGAACGCCGAAAAAAGTTGAGGTAGGCGTTTGCCACCTCGACCAACGCGCCTAAGTGAGCCGGACCGGTAGCAAAACCGGACAGTGTTTCGCTAAAGAATTTGATCGTCTGACGTGACTCCTCGGCGGCACGCTCTTTGTACTTGATCTCATGGTCAATATATTCTTGCTCGGGCTCAAGTGGCGGATAGGGACAGCGAAGAAAATCCGCGACCCAGACGGCATCGATTGAGTGGTCGGCGGACCAGTTTTCTAGAAGTTCAATTGCAGTGTTTGGCCCCGTTCTTTGATGGGTTAGCTGAAACGATTCGGTAACCAGCTGGCGCCGCAAGTTCTCATCAATGCTTGCTTCGGCCAGCGACAAATACCAAAGCATGGCGTCGTCAGGCTCAGGCGCGCCATAAAGCTTCGCGCGAATCCACCACAAATTACGGAAGACAGTTTCGCTCGTATTGGCTTGCACGGATAAGCCATGTTCAAACAATGCTTTGTAAATAGCGGGGCGCTCGCCAAGCCATTGCGCTAAGGCGGCCTTGTTTGGTTGATCAAGCGGGCAGTGCTGGTGAGGGCCCAAGCCCAGGGACAGCCAGTTGTAAAGCCGTCGCACATCAATTCGGTCCCCGTTCTGTGTCACGCCTCGTACCAGCAATTCACCTACGATTTGGGGCGAGCCCATGTGGTCGTGCTGGTTGCTGAGCTGATAACCTGTCGAAAACAAGGCATCCAACAAGATTGGAACGTCTTCCGGTGGTGTTTTTTCTTTTGACAGGTCATGCCAAAACTGCCAGTAGGAGCCCAGCAGTTGCTCAGACTTGGGTTTCCTGAAGTACCGCCATACCTCTGCTGGGGAAATATGGTTGGGATAGAGGACTTGCAGCAGCGTACCCAGAAGCTCGTCTTCCAAGTCCTCTACGACGTTGCTGTGAACGTCCGCCAGCAGTTGTGTGAGTGTTGACCAGCTGTTGTCTTCTTGCGCATAGGTGGCAAGAATTTCTAATGCTTCTTTGCGTGAGCCTGACCAATACGTTTTATCGCGGACCACCTGTTCCAACTCTGGGGCCAGGGTTGGCATGTGCTGCCCATGCGCCAAGGCATCCAATACGCAATCGAGCAACGCCAGATGCGGCGAGTTGCGGTCGGCCGATTGCAGCAGGGCTTTGAAATCTCCTGCCATGTCCGCCGTCGCCAAGGCGCCAAAGGAATGGCTCGCCCAATTCTGGTTGCGAAAATAGGTGTAGCGCGTGGCTTCATCACGCAAGGCGTCGAGTACCTGCAATTTCTCAGTGCGGCTGAAGGCGCGCACGTCGCCGTTCAGCACCACGCCCAGCGGGTCGCGCTCAATCAACTCGCGGCGCAGTTCCTCTGACGCTGTCGCGGCCAGCCAGGCGTGCAGGCCGCGCAGTTCGGGCACGATACCAGCATCCTGGCCCAGCATCAACGCCAGAACACGGCTGGCGGGCAAGCCAGCGTGAATGCGAGTAATTAGGTAGTGCGCGCCCAGATACTCCGCTACGGTGCGGTGAACGGGGACGAATTCACTACGGCCAGTCCCTCGGAACAGGCTGGTTCGAAGGGCGGCTTGGCAGGCTGCTATATCGGGCGCGTTTTCGCCTCGGCTGAGGTCCGTCAACGCCAGAGTGCCCGCGTGGGGTTCGCGTGCTGACTGTCGCGCGATGGCTGCACTGCCGGATAGCAGCATGACGGCGCTCAGGTAGCCTGCGGCCTGAAGCATTTGTTCAGAAGGCAGGAGGTCATTTTGTTGTGTGGTGCGGTGTTCCTCGTTCTGCTCTTGAACCAGTTGCTCGCAGGCCAGTGCATATGTTTCGGTTTTGCTGGCAGGCCAGTGGTTCGACCTGGCGGACATGGCCTTGACCAACATGCGCAAGGTTTGCGGGTTGTCCAGCAAGCCTTCAAGATCACGGTGTTCGGCCTCGCGCATGAACTGGGCTGCGTCTTGCTCATTGGATGGTTGCCAATGGGCAATCAAGGCCTGGGTTTGATTGCGGGTCAAAGGGGCGAGATGCAGCTCTAAAAAGTTGTTGTCACCGACCAAGCGCTGCAGTGCTGCGCTGTCAGTGTTGCCGCGCCAATCCGCCTCCCGGCAGGAAATCCGAAACTTCGGTGTGCCGAGCTGCTGAAGTTTGCTTCGGATCTGCCCGAGCGGGGTTGATCCGGTCGCGTTGCCCGCCGTCATCTCATCAAGTCCGTCGATGAAAATCAAGGGACTCTGATCCTTTGGCGAACCCAGTTCCACAAAGTCGCGTGCCGTGGTGTAGTAGCCGGCTTCTGCCTCGCTCAGTGTTTTGAAAGCGTCTGTTTTCCCGGCGCCGGGGTCGGCAATCAATACCCACGCCGGCACGTCACGGTAGTGGCTCAGGGGTTCAGGGTTGGACAAGGTGTCGTCTTGCATTCGCTTCATGGCGCTGCGCTCAAGCGGCAGGTGGTCTGAAGTTTGGATTTTGAAGGCTTTCACGTCAGACCTCACTCCAAATCAAGCCAATGCGCCAGTGGATACGAGAGAAACTCAGTCAACTCAACGCCACCCGTGCCGACCAGCAAAGGTTTGCCGGCGGGATGCTGTTTTACAAATTCATGAAGGCCACCGAGCTTGCCGATGGATGGACCACTTTTCACCTCTATCGCGGTCAGCCGGATGGCATCGGCGATCACAAAGTCCACCTCATGCGGGCTTTCGCGCCAGTAACTGATCTCCTCGTTGCTGGTCGCCGTGTTGCAAAGATGCGCGCCCACCGTGCTTTCAACCAAACGCCCCCAGTAGCTGCGATCAGCCTGCGCCTGGGCAAATGTATAAGCTGTGGCGCTGGACATCAACGCGGTATTGAGTACGTTGAATTTCGGCGCAGATGCGCGCCGCCGCGCCGCGCCCACATGGTATTTTTTCAGCCCGGTTAACAGGCCTGCGTTGCCTAGCAGGTCAAGGTAGCCGGCTAGCGTGGTCTCATTCCCGGCATCCTGCAGCTGCCCTTTGACTTTACCCAACGCGAGGATTTGGCCCGAGTAGCTGGCCCCCAATTCAAAAAGTTGCTTGAGCAAGGCTGGCTTGTCCACGCGGGTCATTTGCAGAATGTCGGTGTCGATGCTGGGTTGCACCAAGCTAGCCAGAACATAGTTGCGCCAGCGGCCTTCGTCGCGTATCAATCGGGCGCTACCAGGATAGCCACCGAAATAAATGTATTCATTGAGCGTGAAATCAAACGCCTGGTGCATCTCGATAAATGACCAATGCGTTGCGCGCATGAGCTCGTAGCGACCCGCCAGACTTTCGGTCAAGCCCTTTTGCATCAGCAGCGGAGAACTTCCCAACAAGATCACGTGCATTTCCAGACCTTGGGCACGGTCCGCATCCCACAAACCTTTGACGGTGTCCGACCAACGTGGCACTTTCTGGATTTCATCCAGTACAAAAGCGAAAGGCTGCTCAGGGCTGTTGAGTTTGAATGCTGTGCATTGTTGCCGTGCGTTTCGCCAGCTACGTATCAGCCAGGCGGCATCCCGGGGCGCCCCCTCAACCTCGCTGGTCTGAGACGTGAAGTCCCCGAATGCCGGTGTGCGAGGCTCGGTGGGCTGGTCGACGGCAAGAAAATAATGCGCTTTTTTTTCCAGAGCCTGACGCACCAAAGTGGTTTTTCCGACTTGCCTGGGACCGGCCACAATCGTGATGAACAGGGGCGGTTCTTGCAATCGGTCGCGCAACGCCTGAACTTGACTACGATAAAAGGTCATAAATCATACTGAGTAAATTTGCTCAATATGATTACAAACATATTGAATCATGTCAAATGCAGCGCTGACAGTGCATGAGCGACGGCACTTGGATTTGAGTGCGCCCCTGTGAATTCTTCCATTTTTGCTATTAAAAAGGTAGCTGATGACTCAAATTTCTCGGGGGCAAGAGGTTGGTTTGCTCGGTAAAATAATCGCCGATGAATCTGCTCGCCTTTGACACCAGCACCGACATCATGTCGGTCGCCGTGCAGCGCGCCAACGCAGCAGGCGCAACGACGACGCACCCGGTCTGGCAGCACAGCGGCCCCGGCGGCGCGCAGACCTCAAGCCAGCTGATTCCGACCATCCAGCGCCTGATGGCGCAGGCCGCCCTGCAATTTGCTGATCTGGACGCGATTGTCTTTGGCCGTGGACCGGGCTCGTTTACCGGTCTGCGCACCGCTTGCTCGGTGGCGCAGGGCCTGGCTTTTGGCGCGAACCTGAAGGTACTGCCGATCGACACCTTGCTGGCGGTGGCGGAAGAAGCCCGTTTTCAGCAGGTGAGCGCTTTGGCCCACTGGCAGGTGCTGGCCTTGCTGGACGCCCGGATGGACGAGATGTATGCCGCCGGCTACGTTTTCGATAGTGGCAAGTGGAAGCAGATCAAGGGCTACAGCCTGATTTGCCCTGAAGACTTAAGCCAGGATGCCGACTGTCCGCTGGCCGGCAATGTGTTTGCCAACTACGGTGCGCGTCTGCCCGGCGTGGCGCCGCGCATCGAGGCCCTGCCCGCTGCCCGCGCCCTGCTGCGCCTGGCGCCCGCCCTGCTGGCCGACGGCGCCGCCGTTGCCGCCGGGCAGGCGCTGCCGCTTTATATCCGCGACAAAGTGGCCAAAACCACGCTTGAGCGCGCCACTGAGAAGGCGGCGCTGTGAGCGCCGTTCCCAAAACCGTCGAGGTCCGCTTCGAGCCCCTGACGCCCGAGAAGTTGGACGCCTTGTTGCGCGTGGAGCAGCAAGCCTATGCCCATCCCTGGGAGCGGCGCAACTTCGAGGACTCGATCAATGCCGGCCATCAAATCCAGCTCTTGATGGCGCAGGACACCTTGCTGGGCTATTTTGTGGCCATGAAAGGGGTGGACGAGGTGCACTTGCTCAACATCACCGTGGCCCCCGATTACCAGCGCCAGGGCTGGGCGCAGGTGCTGCTGGACGCGCTCACGCTCTGGGCCAGGGGGCAAGGCGCCGAGTGGTTGTGGCTGGAGGTGCGCGTGAGCAATGAGCGTGCCATCATGGTCTACGAAGCCCACGGTTTTTGCCGCGTCGGTCAACGCAAAAACTACTACCCCGATGACGATGGTCAGCGCGAAGACGCGATCGTGATGAGCTTGCGGCTTTGAACGCACAAAAAACGACGCGCCAGCTGGGCGAAAATGCGACTATGAGTCTAGCCCTCGATCCCCGCCAGCGCGCCATGTTGCAAGAGATGGGGGTGCGCGTCTGGATGCCTGCGGCCGCGGCTGATCTGCCGGTCGCGGCGCCGGCGCTGCCAGCCGCCGTGCAGGCAGCGCCAGAAGCGCCCAATAATGCTATTAAAACAGTAGCTACCAACATAGCAATGACGGGGGCTACAGCTCAAAAAGTCTTAAAGACTTCAGCACCACCCAAAACCAGGGAAACGGCTACCAGCACGGGCGTACCCGCCGCTGATGTGGCCGGCCTGGACTGGCCCGCGCTGACGCAGGCCATCGCCACTTGCCAGGCGTGCCCCCTGTGCACTGGGCGCCGCACCGCCGTGCAAGCGGCGCCCGATGCACCGCGCCTGGCCGATTGGCTGCTGGTGGGCGAGCCGCCCGATGATGCCGACGAGCAAGCGGGAGCGCCTTTTGCCGGAGCAGCAGGTCAATTGCTCGACAACATGCTCAAGGCGTTGGGCCTGAGCCGCCACGCCGGCAGTGGCGTTGCCGCCCCAGCGGCTCAAGCGGCGACAGCGGCTTACGTCACCCCGATCGTCAAGTGCCGCCCGGCGCAGACGCGCAACCCGACCCAGGCCGAACTCGCCAGCTGCGAAAACTACCTGCGCCGCGAAGTGGCCCTGGTGCGGCCCAAGGTCATCCTGGCCTTGGGCCGGTTTGCCGCGCAGGGCTTGTTGCAGGGCAGTCTGCCCGGTTTGGCCGGCACGCCGCTGGGCCAACTGCGTGGGCAAATCTACCGCTACCAGGGTATTCCAGTCATCGTCAGTTATCCGCCGAGTTATCTGCTGCGCAGCCCGCAGCACAAAGCCCGCGCCTGGGTTGATTTGTGCCAGGCGCAGGAGGCCCTGCGGCGCGGCGGCTAAGCCACCCGCGCCCGCACTTGCCGCAGCCTGAGCCACACCAGCGCCGCAGCCGTCAAGGCCACCGGCAGCAAGGAGCCGACATTGAGCAACTGCCAGCCGCGGGTCGTGACCAGCACGCCGGAGGCCAACGAGCTCACGGCCAGCGTGGCGAAAACAAAGAAATTCAGGGCGCCCTGAGCCCGGTCTTTTTCCTCGGGCGAGTAGGTTTGCAAGGACAGTGTGGTGCTGCCTGTGAACAGGAAATTCCAGCCCACGCCGAGTAAAAACAGCGCGATCAAAAACTGCTGCAGGTCCACGCCGGACAGCGCCACCAGGATACACAGCGCATTAAGCGCCACGCCAACCCCCATGATGGTCAGCGTGCCGAAGCGCTTGATCAGATGGCCGGTGAAGAACCCGGGCGCAAACATGCCGATCACATGCCATTCCAGCACCAGCGCCACATCGGAAAACGGCAGACTGCACTGCTGCATGGCCAGCGGTGTGGCCGCCATCAGCAGGTTCATCACACCGAAGCTCAAAGCGCCCGCAGCAGCCGCCACGATGAAGGCGGGCTGTCGCATGATCTCGGCCAGCGGACGGCCGCTGCCGGTTGACTTCTTTACCGGCGGCGGCGGGAATTTTATGAAGGCCAGCACGAGCATCGCCAACAAGGCCACGCCGGCCAGGGCCAGGTAGGCGCCAGCAAACGGTACGCTCGTGAGCGTGCGGGTCTGGGCCGCCAGGTTGGGCCCCAGCACGGCGCCAATCAGCCCCCCGGCCATCACCAGCGACACGGCCTTTTCGCGCCAGGCCAGGGTCGCGAGTTCAGCCGCCGCAAAGCGATACAGGTTGGCGTTGGCGTTGTAGTAGCCCGCCACCACCGTCGCCGTACACAACAACCAGAAATTCTTGCTGACGGCGGCATAGGCGCACAGCAAAGCCGACGCCAGCGCCACCAGCAGACCCATCTGAAACGACAGCTTGCGCCCAAAGCGATGCTGGGTCTTGGCCACCAAACCGGTCGACAGCGCACCGCCGACCACGTAGCCCATGACGGGCAGGGTTGCCATCCAGCCCAGCGGCGCCAGGCTCAAGCCCACCAGACCATTGATGGCGATGAAGGTGACGTTGTTGGTCAGGAAAAGTCCCTGGCAAATGGCCAGCAGCCAGAGGTGTCGGTTCATGGGGGTAGAGCCGTAAAAGGAGACCTGTATTTTCACCGCATTGCAGGCGCGCACCCTCAAGCCGCTTGCTGCGCTGGAACAAATAGCCGACCCAACCGACATCTGTTTGTCATATTGCGCCGTTAAGTTAGGCGCTTCGAACAGGAGTCACCATGAGCACAGCCATCAGCATCAATGCACTGAACAAGACATTTCGCGGCGGCCGCAAAGCGCTGCACGATATTCATCTGGATATCAAGGCCGGTGAAATGGTGGCGCTGATTGGCGCCTCGGGCTCCGGCAAGTCAACCCTGCTGCGCCACATGGCCGGCCTCATGGCCGGGGACGGTGCGGGCCAGGGGCTGATCCAGATCCACGGCCAGACCGTGCAGCAGAACGGAAAAATCGCAGCCGACATCCGACGCACCCGCGCGGGCGTTGGCTTCGTCTTTCAGCAGTTCAACCTGGTGGACCGGCTGCCCGTCATCGTCAACGTGCTGGCCGGCACGCTGCACCGCGTGCCTTTGTGGCGCAGTCTGCTGCGCTGGTTCACGCCCAGTGAGGTGGCCCGCGGCGTGGAGGCCTTGCGGCGGGTCGGCATCGCCGAGTGTTGCGCCCAGCGCGCCTCGACCCTGTCGGGCGGCCAGCAGCAGCGCGCTGCCATTGCGCGCGCCATGGTGCAGGGCGCCCGGGTCATCCTGGCTGACGAACCCATTGCCTCGCTCGATCCCGAGTCCTCACGCAAGGTCATGGACATCCTGGCGCGCGTCAACCGGGAGGACAAATGCACGGTGGTGGTGTCGCTGCACCAGGTGAACGTCGCCATCAAGTATTGCCCCCGCACCGTCGCCCTGCACCAGGGGCGCGTGGTGTACGACGGCCCTTCGGTGGCGCTGACGCCCACCTTGCTGCGCGAACTCTATGGCGCCGATGCCGATGACATCCTGGCGCTGGGCGACCACATCACCAGCCTGCAGGACAACAAGCCGGCTGCGCCGCATCTGGTCTGGCCCGCTCCGCTGGCAGCGCGCGCCCCGCTCGCCAGCGCGGCCTGAATCCGATTTCTCTCTCGTGTCACACTTCAAAAGGAAACTCCCATGATCAAGAAACTGCTCGCCAGCCTGGCTGGCGCCACGCTCATCGCCATCAATCCCGTGGCAGCCCAGGAATTGAAGGAAATCAATTTCGGCATCATCTCGACCGAATCGTCCCAGAACCTGAGATCGGACTGGCAACCGGTGCTGGACGGCATGGCCAAAAAAACCGGCATGAAGGTCAATGCCTTTTTTGCCCCGGACTACGCCGGCATCATCGAAGGCATGCGCTTCAACAAGGTCCATGTGGCCTGGTTTGGCAACAAGTCGGCGATGGAAGCCGTGGACCGCGCCGGTGGTGAGGTGTTTGCGCAAATGGTCAACGCCGACGGCACGCAGGGCTACTACTCGCATCTGATCGTGCACAAGGACAGCCCGATCAAATCGCTGGACGACATGCTCAAGCAAGGCAAGAACCTGTCCTTCGGCAACGGCGACCCCAACTCCACCTCGGGCTTCCTGGTGCCCAGCTATTACGTCTTTGCCCAAAACAAGATCGACCCCAAGACTTTCTTCAAGCTCACGCGCAGCGCCAACCATGAGTCCAACGCACTGGCAGTCGCCAACAAGCAGGTGGACGTGGCCACCAACAACAGCGAGAACCTGGACAAGCTGAAAGAAAAACTGCCCGAAAAATTCAACGACATCCGCGTCATCTGGACCTCGCCGCTGATCCCGCTGGACCCGCTGGTGATCCGCAAGGATTTGCCCGAAGCCACCAAGGCCAAAGTGCGTGATTTCTTCTACACCTATGGCCAAGGCGGCCAGCAGGAAAAAGACAACCTCTTCAAGCTGTCCAAGCTCTCGGGCTTCAAGGCATCGAGCAACGGCCAGCTCATTCCCATTCGCCAGCTTGAACTCTTCAAGGCGCGCAACAAATTCGAAGCCGATGCCAATCTGGCCGCTGCCGACAAGCAGAGCAAGCTGGCCGATATCGACAAACAACTGGCTGCGCTGGGCAAGGTGCAGTAATGCGGACCGCACCTCAACCAAGGCCTGATTTTCTTGAGGTGCAAACACCCCGTACCAACCTGCTGGGCTTGTTGGCCTGGGGTCTTTTGCTGGCCTTGCTGGCCGGCTCCTGGCGGGGCGCCGATATGCGCCCATTCGACCTGGTGCGCGATGCGGGCAACATGGCCACCTACGCCTTTGATTTCTTTCCGCCAAAATTTGGCGACTGGCGGCTGTACCTGCGGGAAATGATCGTCACGCTGGAAATTGCGCTGTGGGGCACGGCGCTGGCCGTGGTGTTTGCCGTGCCGCTGGGCTTGCTGTCATCCGTCAATATCACGCCGTGGTGGATTCACCAGCCGATCCGCCGCCTGATGGACGCGGCGCGCGCCATCAACGAGATGGTGTTTGCCATGCTGTTCATCGTGGCCGTGGGCCTGGGGCCTTTTGCCGGTGTGCTGGCCCTGTTTGTCCACACCACCGGCATTCTGGCCAAACTGTTTTCCGAAGCGGTGGAGTCGATTGACGCCCAGCCGGTGGAGGGCATCCGCGCCACCGGTGCCCATGCGTTGGAAGAAATTGTCTACGGCATCATCCCGCAGGTGCTGCCCTTGTGGATTTCCTATTCGCTCTACCGTTTTGAATCGAATGTGCGCTCCGCCTCGGTGGTGGGCATGGTCGGTGCCGGCGGCATCGGTGTCATTCTGTGGGAAATCATTCGCGGCTTTCAATACGCCGAAACCTGCGCCGTGATGATCATCATCATTGTGACGGTGACGGTGATTGACGTGATCTCCGCGCGAATTCGCAAATCCCTCATCTGAAACATTGCGGAAGTCAGCGCTTGGGCGTTCCCACCGGCCCGCGCCGCGACTGCGACTGATTGCTTCCGCCCACGTGCGACTCGCGGTCGCTGCGGCTGTCCGGCGTGCGCTGGCCCTGATTCAACTGCGTGGGCGCTTGCTCACCCTGCTTGTTGGTGTCGTTTTCGACCTTGCCGGTATGCGGTGCCTGTTTGTCACGCGGGTTCGGACTGTGTTTCATGGTGGTCTCCTTGCAGTGGATAAGCAAAAGCGTTTTCCGATGAGTTCTCACATTACTGGAAGTAGAGGCAGCCTGCAAGCGAAAACCTCAACTGTGGCTGGTTGACTTTGAGCTTTGTTCGCTAGCGAACAGACTCATCACGCCGGGAGGCCTACATTGCAGAAGTTCAAGAACCGCAACACGAACCCCGGGAAAACCATGCTGAACGACTTGAAACCCATTCACGCCAATGTCGCCGTCATAGGTGCCGGTACCGCCGGCATGGGCGCCTACCGGGCCGCCCGCGCCCATACCGATTCCGTCTTGCTGATTGAAGGCGACGTCTACGGGACGACTTGCGCCCGTGTGGGCTGCATGCCCAGCAAACTGCTGATTGCCGCTGCGGAGGCGGCGCATCAGGCTCGGCATACCGAACCGTTCGGGGTGCAGGTGAAAGGCATCACCGTTGACGGCGCGGCAGTCATGGCGCGCGTGCAGCGCGAACGCAACCGTTTTGTCGGATTCGTGCTGGAGACGGTTGAAGCCATTCCGCCGTGTGACCGCTTAAAGGCAAAGGTCAGTTTTCAGGATGCCAGTACGCTGGTGACGGAACACGGCCAGTTGATTCACGCCCAGCGCGTCGTCATCGCCACCGGCAGCATTCCCATGCTGCCGCCGGTGCTCAAAGGTCTGAGCGCGCACCTGCTCACCAATGAAAGCGTATTCGACTTGCCCACTTTGCCGGCAAGTCTGGCGGTGTTCGGCCCCGGCATACTGGGGATGGAACTGGCCCAGGCCATGAGCCGCCTGGGCGTGAAGGTCAAGGTGTTCGGCGTCGGCGGCGGTATTGCCGGTATTCAGGACCCGGCCATTCGGGATTACGCCCACAAGGTTTTCAACGAAGAGTTCTATCTGGATGCGTCGGCTCAGGTGAAGTCTGTCAAAGAAGTGGCTGGCGGGGTCGAAGTCCATTACCTGCATCGGGACGGGGCCTGGCAAACCGAGCCGTTTGAGTATGTGCTAGCGGCGGCCGGCCGGACGCCCAATCTCGCCGGGCTGGCGTTGGAAAACACCGGCTTGCAGCTGAACGAGCGCGGCGTGCCGGTGTTTGACCGTTTCACCCAGCAGTGCGGCAGCAGCGCGATCTTTATTGCCGGCGACGCCAGCAACGACATCCCCCTGCTGCACGAAGCCGCCGACCAGGGTCGCATCGCGGGCGAGAATGCCGGGCGTTATCCCGAGATTCAACCCGGCTTGCGCCGCACGCCCCTGGCGGTGGTCTTCACCGATCCTCAAATCGCGTCGGTGGGGTTCAACCTGAAACAGCTCGACCAGCAATTCAAGGATCGCTTCGCAGAGGGACTCGTGTCCTTTGAGGACCAGGGGCGCAGTCGGGTCATGCTGCGCAACAAGGGCATTCTGAAAGTCTACGGCGAGCATGGCAGCGGCTTGTTCCTGGGGGCGGAAATGTTCGGCCCCGCCGCCGAGCACATCGGGCATCTGCTGGCCTGGGCGGCGCAACAGCGTATGACCGTGTCCGCCATGCTGGACATGCCCTTTTACCATCCAGTCATTGAAGAAGGCTTGCGCACCGCCCTGCGGGATCTCAACCACAAGCTGCACATCGGGCCGCCAGTGATAGAGCGTTGTATGGATTGCGGGCCGGGTGCCTGATTGAGGCGGCCTTGTCCAAAGAGGATCTTCATGCCGCTCCTAATGTCTGGCCCCTCATTTGGTACGGCCCCTTTCGCCAGGCTCAGAGCGAGCGCACTGGCAGGCATATCTGGCATTCCAGAACACCCGTGCGAGGGTCATACTTTGCGTTGGGCGGGTAATACTCGAAGCACGGGCGGGCATCGGCCTGCATGCCGCTGGAGGGCAACCAGTTGCGCAGCAGTTCCGTCCAGGCCACACTGATGTCTGGCACCGTGCCCACAAAGTCACCCACGGCATAAAGACCACCGGGCAAATCAGCAATGCCTGCAGGGCTCTTGGCCACAAAATTGGCGGGCACTTCCACGCAGGCATCGTACCGGCACTTGGCGGCGGCGGTCACGCCAGGGTCATCCAGGCCAATGCCGTAACACCCCACCCCATCAAGACCATTGGCAAGGCACCACGGCACGAAATTCTCCATCCAGAAACGGTTTACCCCCGCGCCATAGGGCCCGGTGTAACGCATATAGGCCACCCGGACGGCGGGCAATTTCTTCACTTTCATATCCATCTTGAACTCCAGGTTGTTAAGGCCTGTATCTTCCGATGTGCCCGGCGCTGCGGCCTGATCGGGCTTGCTGTGGCGCTGATTCAGATTGCTATTTACATGCCGCAGCCGGGTGCTTGCCAACTCATCCGCCCAGCGCTGCGGCGTACCAGCGCGCCAGGCGCTGGGCGTGCACCCAAAGCGCCGTTTGAAGGCACGCGCAAAGGCCTCGCTGGAGCCAAAGCCCACGGTCAAAGCGATTTCCAGAATGGTGGCCTGTGCGTTCGCTGCCAAATGAACGGCCGCAATCTCCAAGCGCCTGCGCCACATGTAGTCACCCAGCGTCTCACCGACCCAGGCCAAAAATACACGGTGAAAATGAAAAGCAGAAAAATACGCCACCTCTGCCAGGGTGGGCAGGTCCAGCGGCGTGTCCAAATGCTGGTCAATGTAGTCCAGCACCTTGTTCATGCGCTGTGCATATTCGACGGCGTGGGTGTTGGATAACGGGGTGCTCTTCATGGGGCTGGCAGTGTAGCGGCGCTGCACAAATCCGCCAAGGATGCACTTGGACGAAGGCATTGATGGCTGGCCGGATCAGGTCAAAACAAATGTGTGATCAGAGGGATGCTTCATGCCATCCCTCACGTCTTGCTCCTCTTTCGGTACCCGGTGCATTCACATTGCGTGAAGGCCCTCGCCCAGTGGATGTCGCGCCTGAGAAAACTTCTCGTCAAGCGATGCTAACGGCCTCAAAAACGGAAAATGAATTCAGTTTTTCCAGGTCCGTTTAAGACCCGAAGCTGACATTCGTTACTGCTGAATACCTGTGCAAAATGCCAATACTGTTACCTCCGCATGGCAACAGTGCGATGCAATGGCATTGGCTATCAGAACCGAGTGGAATACCTCACATGAGCCTGATCTCTGGCCTATTTGGACTCGAAAGTGACAAATTTGCAAATGGACTTACCAACGTTTTCCGTGGATTGGGAGGAAATCGCGTCCTTCACGGCAGCACGCCCCGCTGCGTCGAATGATTCTCTTGACTTGATGTCTGGCTGATGGCGAAGTAGCGCGCAATCGGTGACGAAGTAGACGCCACGCATGGGCGCTGCGTAAACTTGGCTGCGCTGCCCAGCATTCAATGTGACTTCAATGATTCTGTAGCGCTCGTTCTCTGAAATGACCTTAAAAATTTCGGGCGAAGCGATAAACGACGGTGGACTAGATTCCGCTAATGCCATCCCCGTTGCTCCAAGCAGGGTGACAGTGGATAGAGTGACATTGATGAAACGACCAGTAAAAGTTTGCATGACCCTCTCCTTCAAGACGAAATCATGGGCGAGACACCCACAACTTCATGCTATGAACTTGACCGGTTTGTACATTGATGAATATCAGCGAAGTTGATTTGCAGTTCTGACTTCCATTTCTTTGGATGAGACATTTTTCTATGGGTGCCACCGACTACTTCCGCTGCGATCCGGGTGCACGACATGCGCCATACCTGACATTGGATTTGAAGTTGAACTTTCGACCATGAACAGGCCGTAGGCTGCTCAGTAAGATAGTTCAATTATTTGATCATCAACGTCGATGTTCGCGTCGAGCAATCCACACCGTAGACGCCAGAATGACCAAGGCACCAAGTAATGTGGTCTGGCTGGGTACATCGGAAAATACCAACCAACCCATCAACGACGCCCAGATCAAGTCAAGAAAGCGCAAGGACTGTGTGGCCGAGATGTCGGCGACGCGAAACCCACGTGTGAGGCAGTAGTGACCGAGTGAACCCAATACGCCTGCGGTCACAAATCCCAGCCACTGCCATGCTGTCGGGGACGACCAATTCATCAGACCCAATGGCAGACTCAAAACGGTTACTGATATGGCTTGCCACAGCACGATCACACCCGGTTTTTCGTAACGGGTAAGCGTCTTTGTCATCAAGAAGGAGGCAGAAAAGACCGGTGCCGATGCCAGCATGACCAAGGAATACCAGCCACCCTGACCAGTGAGTTTGGGGGCAACCACCACCAGTACACCTGCAAAGCCAATCGTTGCCGCGACCCAGCGATCTGCGCGCATATCCTCGCCCAAAAACCATGCTGCACCAATCATGATGAAAATCGGACCCGTAAAGCCAATTGCCGTCATGTCGGCCAGGCCTATATGCGGCAATGCCGTGAACCAGAGCATCAGACCCGCAGTATGAACCGCGCCACGCCAAAACTGGCCGCGTAAATTAACCGGCCGATAGGCATTCAAGCCTTGACGCCACAGTAGCGGCAACATGGCCACCACGCCAAACAAATACCGCAAGAACTGCGATTGAAACGGATCCAGAGACAGGGTGATGTTTCGTACGATCGTGTTGAGAAGGGTAAACACCAGGCCGCTCAACGCCACCCACAACATGCCACGCCAAACTGCGGGCAGCCGAAATACACGCATTCGGACGTGCCGGTGCGCCAACGCCAATCGGCGTTGCATTGCATTTGAAATTGCGACTTTTGGCTTCACCAGCGCTGATCGGGGATTGCATGGGACACCACAGGAGTTTATGGGTAGCGGGGTGAATGGGGAGTCGCGGACGATACCGGCAGATCAAATTAGGCGATGTTGCCTGCACTGATGGCGAAGCCACTTGAGGGCAGCATTCAAAATCATGCAGCCCTGTCGGCTGCCCGGCTACAGCCGTACCGTCAGATTGCCCAGGCCCGCAAAGTCGACGCTGACGCGATCATCCGGCTGGATGGGCAGGCAGCCGACCCAGGAGCCGGTGGTCACCACGGTACCGGCCGCCACCGTGGTCCCATGGCGGGTCAGGTGCTGCAACCAGGCTGGCAACAGCCAGGCTGGGTCGTTCAGTGAATGACTGCCGGTGCGCGTGACCGGCGTCTGGCTGCCGACCTTAACTTGGCATGTCTGGGCCGACCAATCGCGCGCCGCATAGGGCTGCCAAATGCCCAGCATCAGACCGGCATTCGATTGATGGTCCGCCATGCGCAGAAGCTCCGGCGCGGCCAGCCCCTCGGTCCAGCGCGAGGCCACCAACTCCACAGCGACGGCCATCGCGTCGACCCAGTCCCCGGCGGTCTCAGACTCCATGGCGCGTGCCGCCTCGGGGCTGACATCGCGGCCCAGGCGCAGCGCCACCTCGGCCTCCACGCCCAGCAGCGGCCAAGTCTTACTCGCTGGGTTGATGGCCGCCGGGTCCAAGGGCGCATGGCTGAATGGGCCAGATCGGGTGGCGCCGCCGGACTTCCAGTGCCGCACCAGCGAACCTTTGGCCCAGCCAAGTGCCGCGGCCACGCCGTCCTGAACCGCGTAGGCATCGGCCTCGCTGTGGACCGCGCTGACCCAGTCAGCAGCACGTAGCGGCTGCCCGCTCAGGCGGGCCTGGCTGAGGGCCGTGATCAGTGTTTGGGTATCGGGGCGGATGGACATGGCAGCAGCGTGTGGTTCGACCAGTCCATTATGCGGGCCCCATTCCCGAAGACATTACTTGCGCAGGCCGCTGGCGGCACGTCGTGCGTGTGGTTCCGTGAACGACTGGCAAAGACTGGTTCCTGACATAGAGTTTGCCGAACTGCCTTCTCCAAAGCCGACATAGACATCAGCAGCCGACCAAAAGCAGTCCTCCAAGTTGACGCCGTAAAGCGGTCGTTCACGGCAGCCTGCAAACATGAAGGGCAGTCCTCGTCGATTTTTGAACGACGCGTTGGACTGGTCTGTTGGGTGCAGCATCAGAGATGCCGCACGTTCAGTTGTTGAAAAGTCTGAGAAGTCGCCTTAAAAGCTTTCCCAATCGTCGCCGCCGCTCTTGGCTGTCCTGGTGCTGGCGCGCGCTGCCGCCGGCGCACTGAGCGCGGTCTTGAACTTGGGCGCAGCCTGTCGGGTCGGGGAAAGCTGCTTGGGCGCGCTGTGGTTCGCGGGTGCGGCGGCGCGAGGGCTGCTCAATGCAAAGCCCCCCTGACCTTGCGCCAGCTTAAATACCGCTACGGTGCCGACCAGATCCTGCGCCTGCGATTTGAGGTTGGAGGCAGCTGCCGCCATTTCCTCGACCAGCGCGGCGTTCTGCTGCGTGGCCTGGTCCATCTGAGTGACGGCTTCGCCCACCTGGGATACCCCGGCACTCTGCTCGGAACTGGCCGCACTGATCTCGCCCATGATGTCGGTCACACGCCTGATGGAGTTCACCACCTCGGTCATGGTGGCACCGGCCTGACCCACCAGCGCCGTGCCTTGCTCGACGCGCTCCACGCTGTCGTTGATGAGAGTCTTGATTTCCTTCGCCGCATCGGCCGAGCGCCCCGCCAGACTGCGTACTTCACTGGCCACCACGGCAAAGCCACGGCCCTGCTCGCCGGCACGAGCCGCCTCCACCGCCGCGTTCAGGGCCAGGATATTGGTCTGGAAGGCAATGCCATCAATGACGCTGATGATGTCGCTGATCTTCTGGGACGAATTGTTGATGCCCCTCATGGTGTCGACGACTTGGGCCACCACTTCACCGCCCTGGATGGCCACACTCGAAGCACTCTGGGCCAACTGGTTGGCCTGTTTGGCATTGTCAGCGTTTTGCTTGACGGTGGAGCTGAGCTCCTCCATAGAGGCGGCGGTCTCTTCCAGCGCGCTGGCCTGGCTTTCGGTGCGGGCCGACAGGTCGTGGTTGCCCTGGGCAATCTCGGCACTGGCGGTGGCCACGCTCTCGGAGCCCTGGCGGACGTTGGAGACGACCCCGCTCAGGTTGTCCTGCATGATGGACAGTGCCTGGAGGAGTTGTCCAATTTCGTCTTTTCCGGCTGCACTCAGGGGCTGGCTCAGGTCGCCTTCGCCAATGTGTTGTGCGGCGACACGTGCCGCATCGACGCCGCGGGAAATGCTGCGCGACAGGCTCCAACTGGTGAGGACAGCAGCAGCCAGGGCCAGCACCAAGAGCAGTGCGCCCACCAGATACAGCTGTTGGAACATGTCCTTGACTTCCTTTTGGGCCGCGCGGACATTGGCAGCTTCCCCATCAACCAGCACCTGTGTTGCGCGAATGTAGTCATCTGTGACGGGCAGGAATTTTTTTTCCACCAAGACTCGGGCACCAGCGTCGTCCCCGGCAGTCTTCAAGGCGTTAACCTGGTCGCGGGTCGCAATCCATGTCTTGCGCACTTCACCCACATTTTCGGCCCGCTTTCTGGACTCGCTGTCCTGCACCTTGGCTAGAAAAGCCTTTTGTGTCTCGGTGGTCCCGCGTGTTGTGGCAGCCATTGCCTCCTTGAAGAAGTCGAGCATGGTGCCACCCTCTGAATAGCCTACTGCCAGAGAGCGAGCGGAGTTTTGCCGCACATCACCCTGCCAGTTGCCCGCCAATTGCAGCAGATCGGCAGAGCGCTCCATGCGCGTCGTGGCCTCGGAGGCCATGTTGACACGCCATGTGGTAACGCCGGCCAGCAGAAGAAACACCGCGATGATCACGGCAAAACCAAGAGTGAGGCGAGTGGAAATTTTCAGGTTGTTCATATCTATTTTCAAGTCAGTGCGTTGTTTCCGCGATCAGTCCCATTTCGGTGCTGGTCATGAATTTTTCGATGTCGAGCAAGATCAGCATGCGGTCCCCCACCGAGCCGATGCCCAGCAGGTGGTCACTGCTGACGGCTGAAGAAAGCTCGGGCACCGGGCGCATTTGCTCAGGCTCCAAGGTGATGACGTCGGAGACGCCATCGACCACCATTCCCACCACCTGGGTGCCGATGGTGAGCACGATCACCACGGTGAAGGTGTCGTAATTCACCTGCTCGAGTTTGAACTTGATGCGCATGTCCACAATCGGCACGATCACGCCGCGCAGATTGACAACCCCCTTGATGAAGGCCGGTGCATGGGCCATGCGGGTGGGTTCTTCATAGGAGCGGATTTCCTGCACGCGCAGAATGTCAATGCAGTATTCCTCGCGGCCGAGCTTGAAGGCCAGGAACTCGCGGATGGAAGTGGCGGCCCCGGCCATGGGGGCGCCTTGGGATGTTGCCGTGCCGGATGCGGTGGCGGTTTGTTGACTCATGGGAGGGGTCCTTCTAGCGCTTGGGCTATGTCACAGTAACAGGCGCCGCAGTCGGTGACGCTGATGATTTTCTGGTTGAAATGTTCTCAAGGCTTATCGACATAAACTCCGCTTTCTTGATGACTAATTTCATGTCGTTGAAATGCATAGCATGACCTTCTGGTAATGCATTGCGGGTGGGTCAGCGCAAGCCCGCGACAGAAATATGACGGTCACGTGCTCGGCTGCTCCCAGTCAACGGCGCATCGGGCTAAAAGGAGAGGGGGCAGCGCTTCGGACTCCACAGTTCGTGGCGACGGGTACCGACTTCGACCTGACGGTGACGCTGGGGGCTATCTGCTGGACCCGATCTGTTTTCGGCAACCCCGCGGCCATTTCGCACGAATGCGTCAGGCCGCTGATTGGAAATCGGAATCATGTATTTGTGCTTCCAGAAAAGAGCCTGTGGGCTACACCCGCTCCCGCAGCAATGCGGGTCCCCATCCCGCTCCCAAGCAGCCCTTGAAGTTGCCAGGCCGGCCATTTGTCGCGTTGGCCAGCGGCATTTGAGTCCAAAACAAAACAATAGCGCGAACAGGCCAAGCGACAGATCGATGCCATCTGCTCCGCGGTATCGGCACCGTCGCCAGTCACTCCACTTTTAATAGCTACTCACCAATATATGACGGGGGCTACAGCCCGATTTACCTTAATAAAATCAACGCCCAAGATTTTTCGCACTGATGCCCGGAATCCCCCAACTTTCCTTGGGCACGTCGTGAATCCAGACGCGCATGTTGGCAATGGGGGTGCCAGTGGCTTCGACCAGTGGTCGGTCACGACGCCTCAACCGGGAAACTCACATGGCCGCCAGCACGGTGTCGAGTCCTGGCACTCTCTCGCGAAGCGCTTCGAGCGAGACCGCCGCGGCGTCCGTGTCGATGGCCCACAGGCCGCCCGCGTCACGCACGATCAGCGCGTACGGTTCCTTGATGGCCGAGAACCACAGACGCGTGCTGCCCCTGTCACCTCCCCGCCCCGAGTGCAACACCACGCGCTCGATGGGCAGCAGCATCACGGGCCCCTGGGTGATGGGTGTGCCGGCGCGCACAGTCTCGGTGTGGCGGGTGTGCTCAAGCATGGCGGCCCTTCAGGGTGCGCCAGGCCCGGATCGACGCCGGCGACAGGGCGAAGCCGATGGCCAGGATCAGGAATTGCAGTGGAACCAGCAACAAGCGGCCGCGAGCCTGGAACTCGAACACCGGGTCCAGGTACTCCGCTTCGATCTGCACGTCCGCGTTGCGCAGGTTCTGCGCCACTGCATTCAGTGGTCCCACAAGCGCCCACAAACGACCGGTGTCTGCCGGATCGCCCAGACCCAGCCGCATGCGCAGGTGGAGTCGGTGCAGGTGGGCGGCACGGACAAGGTCTGTGACCAGGCGGTAGACCCGGCGGCGAAACGCCGCTTGCCGGAGCAGGGCAAAAGCGTTGGGGCGGCCGCTTCGTTTGCCGGGTTTCACTTGCACCTTGGTGGCTTTCGGCGTGGCTTTCGGCGCCCGTGATGACTTGTTGACGCCGGGAATCCGAACGCGAAAACGCACCAAGCCGAACATCCAGCGAATCGCAATTTGCCCATTAAAGGTCTCGATGCCTTCGACCCGAAACGCAAGGTCAATGGGCAGGGCGAGCAACAGTATCAGCAGCCCGAGAATGATGGCGATGATGACCGACACCGCGCCCATCGCGGGTAGCGCCTAAGCGGCGCTCGGCTTGTTCGGTGCGAATTTGCCAGCAACGTCCGCGATCTTGTCCAGCAGCGAGGCGGCACCGCCCTTCACGGGTTCAACCCGCACGCCGTCTTTGTTGATGATGATCAGTGCGACCGGTTTGACGCCGCCACCGCCAGCCGCGCCGCCGCCGGTACCACCGCCCTTCTTGGGGTCCGTTCCTTCGCCGGCGCCAACGCCGAAGCCAAATCCAACGCTGATCAAGGGGATGAGTGTGTTGCCTTCCACCGTGATCGGTTCGCCGACGACGGTCTTGGTGTTGAGCATGTGCTCAATTTCACTGATCGCCTTGCCAAACAGATTGTCGATATCCGCCATGATGTCCTCCTACGGGTAATGCGTTGATGGGTCACACGCGCAGGCGATAGGCGCCAGCATGCGCGAGGGGACCGATCACCGCATTGAAGGGGGAAACGCAGTCCACGTGCTTGCGTTTAATCAAATCTGGCAGAGAAGGCGCGCGGCGCGGACCTACTGCGCCGGACGACCCGGGCCCTGCGTACCCTGGGCGCGCGCCGAGAGATAGCCATAGAGATCCACGATATGGGCGCTCACGACGGGTTCGCCTTGCCACGCCGGCATCGTGAGCATGTATTTCTCCTTGCGCTGCACGATATCTTCGATCAAGGCTTGCCGCGTAGCGCCGTCGCTGCTGGCCTGCGCCGCCGGAAGATTCCAGTCATAACGCTTGAGCACGAGGCTCACGAATTGGTGCGAGCCCATTTCACGAACGATGGGCAACAGATCGGGAGCGCCCGCCGTGCCGGTCGCCAACAAGCCATGACAGCCCGCGCACCGGTCCTGGAAGATACGCCAGCCAATATAGACAGAGCCGGGTGGCTTGGAGAGCCGGGCGACCTCCTGGGCCGCCTGCCTGTTCTCCACTTCCACGGTACATCCGGCCAGCAACAGGGCCGACACGAAGGCAGCGCCGTAGAGGAGACCGCGGCGTCTGGCCGCCATGCGCTCGAAGGGCTGCTTCAGCGCCAACATTAAAAGCCTTGCCATTGTCATCACCTTTGCGTTTCTCGCGGGCGCGAAACTGCGCCGCGAATCCGGCGTACTGCGCAGCGTATTCTGCGTGTACCGCATGGGATTGTGGCAAGCAGCCTTCGCCATTGCCTTGCCAAAAATCAATGCTTGCTGCTGTCTGCGCATGCGCAACCGTGGGCGGCTGCCGCCGGGCAATGAACAGAGCCTGTCAAGGCAAATGTCTGACTTGAGCTGAGGCGTCAGCCTCGCCGAGCCGCCTCTATTGCTGCGATGTCGATCTTTCCCATCGTCATCATCGCGTCGAACGCGCGCTTGGCCGCAGCGGGATCGGCACCGAACACCGCCGAGGTGAGGGCGCGGGGGGTGATCTGCCACGATAGGCCCCAACGGTCCTTGCACCAGCCGCACTCGCTTTCCTGGCCGCCATTTTTGACGATCGCGTTCCACAAGCGGTCGGTTTCGGCTTGGTCGTCGGTCGCGATCTGAAACGAGAACGCCTCGCTGTGCTTGAAATGTGGGCCGCCATTCAACCCGATGCAGGGGATGCCGGCCACGGTGAACTCGACCGTGAGGACATCGCCTTGCTTGCCGTCGGGATAGTCGCCCGGCGCGCGGTGGATGGCGCCCACCGCGCTGTCGGGAAAGGTCTCGGCATAGAACTTTGCGGCGTCGACGGCGGTGCCGTCGTACCACAGACAGATCGTATTTTTGCTGACCATTTCGTTTCTCCTGAAAAGTTGAAGATGCTCAACGAGCGTCGATCGGCGTCTCCGTGTGCATGGCACAGCGCCACATCGGTTTCGTGGTCCACCATCGACTGCCAAAACTTCGTCTCGAGGTCGACCAGGGTCGAGCTTGGGTTCTGCATTTCGGTCTCCCTGCAACGAGGGGGCGCCAATTGTCCTGGGCGCGGGGACTTCTGTCTGTCGGACTGCGCTGATACGGTTGTAGGGATCCGTTGACACCTGCACGCCCGCGGAGCGATTCAGTCCACTGCTGCCAGCACGACGTTGGCATCCCTTGCCAGAAGGAGGAACGCAGGTTATGTGCCCCGCACGTAGGGGTTGCTGCGCCGCTCAATTCCGAAGGTGCTCTCGGGTCCATGGCCTGGAATAAATACAGTGTCGTTACCCATCGGCCACAGACGCTGCGTAATACTGGCGATCAGTGTGTCATGGTCGCCTTGGGGCAAGTCCGTACGGCCGATCGAGCCCGCAAACAATACATCCCCCACAAATGCGCGATTGGCTTCACTCGAATAGAACACGACATGCCCCGGCGTGTGGCCCGGACAATGCCGCACCGTCAGGGTGCTATGCCCCAGGCTGACCGTATCGCCATCGTTGAGCCAACGGGTTGGCTTGAAGGTCTGAACATGCGCAAAGCCGAACATTTTTCCCTGTAGCGCCAAGCCATCGATCAAGAACTGATCCGCTTGATGCGGCCCGATGATGGGCAGGCCAAACCTGAGCGCCAGCTCCGCGGCTCCGCCTGCATGGTCGATGTGCCCATGCGTCAGCCAGATCTGTTCAAGAACCAGACCTGTGCGCGCGACTTGTGCCAACACCCGTTCCAGATCCCCACCGGGATCAAGTACGGCGGTCTTCATCGTCTGGTCGCACCACAGCAGCGAGCAGTTTTGTTGATAGGGCGTCACGGGGACAGTGAGATAGCGCAGCATAGGCAGGGATTGTCAGCCAATCGAAGCATGAAGGTAGATTCTCAATTAAAACATCACATGCGTCGCCACAAGCGTCGGGAGCGAGTGAGTTAGAGTGACCCGGCCACCAGGTAGTCCACCAACTGGCGGCCGGCATCCGCCAGCGCGCCCTGGTTGAGAATGGTGTGGTCGGCGCGCAGGTCTTTGAAAAGCGCATTGCGCGCCAGCCGCCGGTTGACCTCATGGGGCGCATCGCGCCCGCGTTGTTCCAGCCGGCTCGCCAACTGTGCGGCGTCGGCGACGATTTGCACCACCCGCACCTGCGCGGTTGCGTCCAAACCGCTCGCATGTGCACGCGAGCCGTTGACCACCACGATCTTCCCGGCTGCGACCTGCGCGGCATAACGCGCCTCAATGCCGTAGTGAAATCCATGCGCCTCCCAGCGCCAGACCAGGCCACCGGCGGCCATCGACTGCTCAAATTGCCGCACGGTCACCGGGTCATGATCCGAGCCTGGCAGCGCGGGGCGGGTGACCATGCGCCGGGCAAAAACAATGTCCTGCCGCGCTGCCAGCTGCGTTGCCGCCCAGCCCATCACGCTGTCCTTGCCGGCACCCGAGGGGCCGCACACAAACACCCACAGGCCGCTCATGCGCTTAAAGCCACATCGGCCATTCGCTGGAACGGCTGGCCCGGCGCCGGTTCGACAAACAGGCACAAGCGGTCCAGCACCAAGGGAGCCGTCGCATTCAGCTGTGCCACGGGGGCGGCCACCGCCTGCAGCACCCGCTGCGCCGTGGGCCGTGCCAGGGGTCCGCTCAAGGTCAAGTGAAACCGGAAACGTTCCAGCACGTAGGGGTAGCCGTACTGCTGCAGCAGTTCCTGTTCACGCGCATCGAGTTGTTCGACCCGGCGGCGCGCCAGATCGGCCGCGGACAAGGGTCTGCGCAAATCATCGAGCGTGGTGACACAGGCTGCGGCCAGCGCCATCAGTTCGTCAGACACCAGGGCGGGCACCAGGGCGGGCACCAGGGCGGGCACCAGGGCCACAAAGTCGCCCAGCACAAGCGCCTGCATCGGCCCCAGCAGCACCGGCTTGCGCGTGGCCGCCAGCGCGCGCAGGCGCGCCGTCAAGTCGGCTGCGCTGTGGCTGCCACTTAAGCTGAACGGCGCTTTCAAGGTGGCATGAAAGCCATAGCGGCGGGGCTGCGCGGTGATCTCGCGCAGCTCGACCGGCCCGATCTCGGCCAGTGCGTGCTGGACTTTGTTGACGTCCTGGCACTCGTCGCGGCCCAGCCAGCGGCTGCCGAACTCCCACCACGGCGAGCCCTGTTCCGGCGCGAAATAGACAGCGTAGCGCGGCTTCATGCGGCGCCTCCCGCGTTCACCACCAGTTGCACCCGGTCACCACAAAAAACCGTCTCGCCATATTTGATCGGCGTGCCGTCCATGTCCACGTCAAGACATTCCACACACAGCAGCGGCCGGGTGCCGGGCTGCTTGAGCAGGCGCGCCGTCTCGTCGCTGGGCATCTGCGTGGTGATGCGGCTTTGCTCTCGCACATAGTCCTGCACGCCAAAATGTTTGAGAATGTCGGTGGTGCGGGTGCCCTCGGCCAGCATCTCCAGCAAGCCCGCAAAGCGCAATGCCGGGTAGTAGGCGGTGGCCAGGCCGATGGGCGCGTCATTGGCCTCGTCGAGCATTTCCACCATCAGAACTTTGGCACCCTTGTCCAGTTTGAGTTCCCGCACGGCACGCTCGGGCGCCGGCATCTCGCGCGCGGTCAGCAACTGCTTGCTGGGCAGCAAGCCCTGGCGCAGCAGGTTTTCACTGAAGCGGGTGCGCCTTGAGAGCGCGTAGTCCATCAACTCGTGCTGCACAAACATGCCCCGCCCCGGCTCGATACGCAGCAGACCTTCGCTTTGCAGCGCGGCCACGGCCTGGCGCAAGGTATGGCGGTTGACGGCGAAGCGGGCGGACAGCTCGACCTCCCCGGGCAGACGGCCGGTGCCCGCATAAGCGCGGTCACGAATTTCGGTCGTCAGGGTGTCCGCAATCTGTCGCCACACGGCCACGCCGCTGCGCCGCCCGGGGCTGCTGGTGGTGAGTTGTTCGAATGTCATAAGTCTTCTTTGTCCATGAAGTGAACTACTTGCGGGGCCCATCCTGCTGCGATGAGTCTGCGCTGATTCCCCACTTTAGTGACTGATTTAGACATCTGTATGACAACTGCGGTCGCCGCAAGAAAATATATATAAAAACAGGCTCTAACCCCTGTCAACTATGCCTAAGTAGCTACCTAATATATAGCAGACCAAACACCAGTGGCAAGTCCGCACGCAGCATTAAAGTGAACCCCTGAGCCAAGACAACTTTGAGCTTGGTTTAAGTTGCACTCGATTTCACACGCAACTGGACAGCGCTGCCCCGGTTTTTTGTGCTCTGGATTTCTGATATTTCGAAACTGACTTCATCGAACTCAGCCCCGGTGGAGCGAAGCGCACCTTGATGAGTTTGATCGAGTCGGCAAAACTTGACGGCCACGACGCCTGGGCCAGTGGCAACCCCACCCAGGCGCTGGCCAACGCCGTGCCCTACCTGCAGGCCGTCGGCCACACCGTGCTGGCCTGGGCCTGGGTCTGGCTGGACGTGGCGCTGGCGGCGCTGCGTCAGAATGCTACTGTTTCAGTAGCTTCTAACCAAGGAAAGATAAGGGCTACAGCCCATTTTTATCGCTATGAATTGCCCAAGATCGGGGCCTGGTTGCAGGTGGTGGCCCGCTGTGATCTGACTTGTGCGCAGGTGGAGGAAGACGAGTTTTGATGGTATGGAATTGTTGATTCACATAAACGCTGATTTCCCATCATGTGCTCTTCAATGACCGTGGCCGTGAAGTGATCATTCGGGTGTGGCCGCTAACGTTTGCCAAGGATAGTCCCCCAATAGTTTGATGGCCAATGCCAGCATAGATACGGCCACAATGGCATCAAGCATTCGCCACGCCCGACGGCTTCGAAACAGCGGTGCAGCTACACGGGCACCACGGGTGAGAAACATAAACCAAAGGAAGGAAGCCAGAATAGCTCCTGACGCAAACCACCATTTGCCCAGTCCAGCCTTTGTCGAGCTGATGGCCCCGATGACCAATACAGTGTCTAACCACGCGTAGGGAGTTAACAGCGAATGAAACAACGCCTCGGTGATAACCCGCCGACGGGGCATGGCGTGCTCTGCATCCAATCCATGAAGTTCAAGACTTTGCATTCCAACGATAGCCGCGCGTAGGGCCATTACGCCGTAATAGACCAAATAGGCAATGCTGAGCATCATGGCGATCACCATGACCCCATGTGAGGTGCTGATCAGAGTCCCAAGCCCAAGCACACCCAAGACGATGAGCAACACATCGCTCAATGCACAGATCAAAACCAGTATTAGCGCATGCTGACCACCCAAGCTGTTCTTGATGACAAAAGTGTCTTTCGGCCCAAGTGCAATGAGCAGGCCGATACCTAGGGTGAAACCCTCTGCGAACAGGATAGACACTCAACTGCTCCTTAATGATTTATCGTTACATACGGGGCGAGCACAGATGTAACAACAGGCATGAACTTTGATCATTTGGCATCTCATGCTCATGCTCGGTAAGAGGGTAGCCAAAAGACTCCCCAGTGCAGGAGCAAAGAGAGAACAGGACAGATGCCACATAAATAACTGCGACAGGAATGCTGGCAAAAACAGCAGCAATCGCGTGTGCAGCGCCACCAAATTGACTAATCAGTTGGCCTCCCCAAAGCCAATAGAGCATGATTCCAATTTTGCAACAGCACCCACTCAGGCAACGAAATCTCGCGTGACCAAAACAGACGAAACGGTAGTGCAACATTCGTTCTGTAGTTTCCCGAACCAATGAAACTGGACTCCGTGAAAGGTGTTTCTGAATTCGGTTTTGGATATTTTTAAATCAGGCCCCTGCCAGGCCGCCGGAGGCCCCCCC
>NZ_JBAQMD010000119.1:0-27561 GCF_049302455.1 Rhodoferax ferrireducens
TAGCACGACAGCACACCGTGCATGTTGACCGCGTAACGATTGAGCAGTTGTGTTTCCATGATCGTGCCCCGTTAGCTATGAAGTGGCATGGTATTACTTGTTTGGTTCCGGCTCGTCCGGCTTAGGATTGTCAGGGCTGACGTTTATCGCTGGTAGGAGCCCGGATTGGTGAGCGAATCTGGGCTCGAACTGCCAGCGCGGCAGCTTGAAGCCGCATCGCAGGTGGGACACGCCGATGCAGCGCCCGTTTTTGATCCAGGCTGATCATCACGCGGCGGCTGGGCTTTCTGGAGTAAATGGTCTTGATGGTGCAACAGCTTGTCACTGTGAACCAAAGCGACCGCGGATGAGCCGCCCTCAGTCTCCCAAATCAATGATCTGCGCCAGTGGCACGTCGCCCGGTGCCTCGTAGTGGGCTAGCACCCAGGCGCGTGCAGGGTGGCGCGCCGCGTCTTCCAGGAGTTCCATCACAAAGACAATCGATGCCTTGTCGAGCGCGGCAAAGGGCTCGTCCAGCAGCGTGACGGCGGCACCCGATGCGAAGGCGGCTGCCAGCCAGACTTTGCGCTTCGACCCGGTGGACAGCATGTAAAGAGGCTTGTCCAGATGCGGCGCCAGCGACAAGCCTTTGATCAGCTCGCCCACTAGCTGGTCGTCAAACCCGGGATGGTTGCGGTGCAGCGAGCTGAAGTAGTCGACCGGTGTGATCTGATCCAAGGCGCTTGAGCGCGGGTCGGCCCAGAACACCTGCTGCCGGTAACTGACGGACAAGTCGGCCAGGCGGACGTCGTTGACCTGCAGGTGCCCGGCATGGGCTGGCAACTCCCCCGCCAACAAGCGCAGCAGCGTGGTCTTGCCACTGCCATCGCCGCCGCGCACCAGGGTGACTCCGGGCGGAATGCGGGCCGACCAGTCCGTGAACAGCGCGCGCTGCGGGTAACGGAAGCACAGCCCGTCGGCCTGCAGGACTGCGGCTGGGGTGATGGCGGAATGTTCGATGGATCGGTCCTCTTGTCGGTTGGGCTCTTCTCTTGGCCAAGTGGGCCTTCGCTTGTGTTGGCGTTATGTTGCTACAAATTACATAGCTGTTTGCGCATATTCTACGCGGGCTAGCGTCATAAACCCTTACAACCTCCCCCTGCAGAATCGCACTCAACGCCACGCCACGTTGGCGTCAAAACAGAGCTCAGCAGCCGCGCAGATTCTTGCTTTCCGCGAGACCCGCATGCCGGTGTGGCGCTATCACCTTATGCACAATTTACATACCCATGCCTGGCAATTTTTTGTAGGATGCAGGCTCGTGGTCGCGCCTGTCAAACCGGTCCACAAGCAGACAATCCGTACGCCATTCATCAACCACCCTCACGGGAGCCTCCTCATGAAGAACTTGCACTTCGCCTCAAGACTGAAGACATCGCTGTTGGTGACCGGCATCTTGCTGGCTGCGCACAGCGACTTGCAGGCCGCGTCCGTGGCCCCGGTTGCCGCTGAACACGGCATGGTGGTTTCAGCCCAGCAACTGGCCACCAAGGTCGGCGTCGACGTACTGCGGCGCGGCGGCAACGCGGTCGATGCGGCGGTGGCCGTGGGCTACGCCCTGGCCGTCGTGTACCCGGCGGCCGGCAATCTGGGCGGCGGCGGTTTCATGACGGTGCAACTGGCCGATGGTCGCAAGACTTTTCTGGACTTCCGCGAGAAGGCGCCGCTTGCCGCCAGCGCCAACATGTACCTCGACAAGGACGGCAACGTGATCAAGGGCCTGAGCACGTATGGTCATCTGGCTGTTGGTGTGCCGGGCAGCGTGTCGGGCATGGAATATGCCCGCACAAAATACGGCACCATGAAGCGCGCCGAGCTGCTCAAGCCGGCCATCACACTGGCGGAAAAGGGCTTTGCCCTGGGCCAGGGCGACATCGACATCTTCCATACCGCCACGGCTGATTTCAGCAAGGACCCGGCCTCGGCGGCCATCTTCCTCAACAAGGGGCAAGCCTTCCAGGTCGGTCAGAAGTTGGTGCAGAAGGACCTCGCCAAAACCCTCAAGGCGATCAGCCAGCGCGGCACCGATGGTTTCTACAAGGGTCCGGTGGCGGCAGCCATCGTCAAGTCCAGCCAGAGTGGCGGCGGCATCTTGACCCAAGCCGACCTAAACCAATACAGTGTGCGCGAGATGGCGCCGATCGAATGCGACTACCGTGGCTACCATGTGATCTCGGCGCCACCGCCCAGTTCTGGCGGCGTGGTCATCTGTGAGATGCTCAATATCCTGGAGGGCTACCCGCTGAAGGACCTGGGCTTTCGCTCGGCCCAGGCGGTGCACTACCAGATTGAAGCGATGCGCCATGCCTACGTGGACCGCAACAGCTACCTGGGCGACCCGGATTTTGTGAAGAACCCGATCGCACGCCTGACCGACAAGGCCTACGCCGCGCAGATCCGCGCAGTGATCGACCCCAACAAGGCCGGTGTCTCGAAAGACCTCAAGCCCGGGGTCGAGCCGCATGAAGGCAGCAACACCACCCATTATTCGATCGCCGACCAATGGGGCAATGCGGTCGCCGTCACCTACACCCTGAACGATTGGTTCGGCGCCAAGATGACCGCGGCAGGTACCGGCGTGCTGCTGAACAATGAAATGGACGACTTCACCTCCAAGGTGGGCGTGCCCAACCTTTACGGCCTGGTTCAGGGCGAGGCCAACGCCATTGCCCCGGGCAAACGCCCGCTGTCGTCCATGAGCCCGACGATCGTGAGCAAGGACCAGCAGCCCGTGATGGTGTTGGGGACGCCGGGCGGCAGCCGCATCATCACGGTGGTGTTGCACGCCATCCTGAACGTGGTCGACTACGGCATGACCGTGCAGGAAGCGGTCGATGCGCCACGCTTTCATCAGCAATGGCTGCCTGATCTGACCAACGTCGAAAACTTTGCGATCTCGCCCGATACACGCAAGCTGCTGGAGGCTGCCGGTCACAAGCTGGGGGCCCCGCAACCGGCCAACCACATGGCCGCCCTGCTGATTGGCGCACCTTCACTGGGTGGCAAACCGGTGGGTAACAACCGCTTCTACGGCGCCAACGATCCGCGCCGCAACAGTGGTCTGGCGATGGGTTATTGAGCTCGACTGCGGCTTTTCAAATCACCTGCACACCCGCCGTCATGGGCGCGCAGGTTCGCGCCGTGCTCATGGCTTGGTCTTTTGTTGCACCAGGGCCGCCATCTGCAGCGCTGCCGCGGTGCCTTGTGCGCTCAATCCGGCAACAACACCTTGTCTGTCCGCGATTGGGCGGTTTTGGCTGACCTTCCATTTGCCGACCCAGCGCCGCACCGGAATCTCGATGCCAACGATGGCCTTGAGCATGCTGTCGATGTAATCGGCGGGCGCATCAAGCACCTGCCAGGGCTGGGCCTGACTGGCCTCGTGCACCTGGGTCAGACGGGTAACCAGGTCCAACAGCCGGACCCGATCGTCAAACGCCTGCGGCACACCGTGGGCGTGAACCGTGGCGTAGTTCCAGGTCGGCACCGCCTTGCCGTGGACGAGTTTGCCCGGGTACCAGCTGGGCGACACATAGGCTTGCGCCCCGGTGAACACGGCCACCGACGAGGCACCCTCGCCCAGCGCCTGCCATACCGGGTTGGCGCGGGCCACATGGCCGACCAACGTGCCGTGTTCACCGCGCTGGGCATCCAGCAGAAACGGGATATGGTTGACCAGCAACTCCCCCTGGTGCAACACCACCCAGGTGGCCAGCGGATAGGCGCCCACCAGCGCATGCAGCGTGGCGGTATCGGTCTCTTCAAAGTGAGGCGGCAGGTAGGTCATGGCAGGGGCCTGGTTGGTGTTTCAGAAATCGGTTCGCACCGCACGTCCGTCTTGACGGAGTTGGCGATATAGCAGGACGCGTGCGCACGGTGGTGCAAGTCCTGCAGTTCCTCCGGCGTGGGGCTGCGCCCTGGTGCAAACTGCACCGCCGGTCGCAGCGTGACGCAGGTCATGGCCAGTTGGCCTTCGGCGTTACGTGCCATGAGACCCACGGCCTCGTCGCGGTAGCCATCCACCACCCAGCCGGCGCGGGCGGCGATGTCCAGAAACCAGAGCATGTGGCAACTCGACAGCGAGGCGACAAACGCCTCTTCGGGGTCCACGCCGGCCGGATCTGAAAACGGCAGGGGCACGACGTGGGGCGACGATGAGGCCGGCACGACGGCGCCGCCATCAAAGTGCCAGGCGTGGCGACGGCTATAGCGGTGGTCAACAAAGGCTGCGTTGTCACGCTGCCAGATAACGGTGCTTTTGTGCTGGGCCATGGTGGGCTTTCGGGTGTTTGACTGCTGCGGGTTCATGAAATGGTTCCACAGTTTATAAAACTCTGTTCGGCGGTCCCCGATCCAGGTACTGTGGTGCCGCGCGTGAGCTGGCGGCGCTCGCGCAGGAAGATCGAAATACTCATTTATGTCGTCAATCCTTGTTGCGGCATCAAGACCTTGCAACTAAGCTGTTTCAACGAGGTCGAACGTGTATTAGGATGGCACTTGGCAGTGGCTTGAAGCGATGCTCCGACTAAAAAATAGAGAGTGAACATGAAAGCTGGTATGGCAATGCACAGATTCCTGTCTCAGGGAAAGCTGCTGCTGTCCATTGTTTTTGCTGTCTTGGTCATTTTTCTGACGCTCCCCAACTCTTTTGCCGAATCAGCCAATCAAAATAAACTCGTTTTTCTGGGCAACAGGAATATAGCCCCGGTGGTCTACCAAAATAATGGGGTCCCGGCAGGCGTTGTGGTGGACATCGTTCGTGCACTTGAAAAATACATGCCCCAGCCGATTGAAATTAGAACCATGGACTGGCTGGAGGCGCAGGCGCTGGTGGCAGAAGGGAAAGCCGATGCGCTTATTCAGATAAACCCGACGCAGGAGCGCCGGGAAATATATGATTTTTCAGATACCTTGCTTGAATCCCAGTTTTCAATTTTTACCACCACCAATAGAGTTGGCATCGCAGGAATGTCAAGCCTTCGCGGCCTGAGGGTTGGAGTGGAGGCGGGGGGCCTGCCCCAGCAATTATTGGGAAAAGACCCGCAAATTCTGCTCACCATCATTCCAAATTTTATTGAGGGATTTAAACAGCTCAATGATGCCCAGGTGGATGCCGTGGTGGTGGACTACCGGGTTGGCTCTTATATTATTGCTGAAAATAATATACAAGATATCAGGGTGACGGGTGAGCCTGTGGCATTTTCTTATTCGTCCATTGCGGTGAAAAAAGGAAATGAGAAACTGCTCAGTGCCATCAACAATGGCTTGAAAAGTATCAAAGCGGATGGTAGTTACCAGACCGTCATCAATAACTGGAAGCCCAAAGAGGTTGTGTTTGAAACCCGGGAGCACATCACACAAAGAATCTACTACACCACGGTCGTCACCTTATTCATATTGCTCCTGATTGCAGCCATATGGACGATGACCTTGAAGAAACAGTTGCTCCGAAGAAAGGCGGCGGAAGAGCGACTGGGGGAACAGTATTCCACTTTGAGCAGCATCATCAACAGTGCCAATGCGCTCATCTTTTCTCTGGACCGGCAATACCGCTACACCAGTTTCAACCAGGGGCATGCCGCCGCCATGAAAGCGCTTTACGGTGCCCAGATCGAGCAAGGCCACAGTCTGCTGGACTACATGACCGTGCCGCAGGATCGGGAAACCGCCCAGCACAACATTGATCGGGCAATCGCCGGAGAGCAGGTTGTGGAGGAGTCGTATTCAGGAGATGAACTTCGGTCGCGACATTATTTTCAGGTCTCGCACAGCCCGATCAAGAGTGGCGAAGATGTCATCGGTGTGGCGGTGCTGGCCCATGACATCAGCGCCCGCAAGCGCTCGGAGCAGGCGCAGGAGTTGGCCTCCCAACGCATGCAAATGCTGCTGCAACTCAACCAGATGGCCGGGGCAACGCTGAAAGAGATCGAGGATTTCACCCTGGAAGAAGCCGTACGCCTGACCCAAAGCAAAATCGGCTACCTGACCTTTGTTAACGAAGATGAGAGCGTGTTGACCATGCACGCGTGGTCAAAATCGGCCATGGCAGAGGGCGTCATCGCCGAGGAGCCGATCGTGTACCCGGTCGAAACCACGGGGCTCTGGGGCGAAGCGGTGCGCCAGCGCCGGCCCGTCATCACCAACGATTACAACACCGCCAATCCCTTGAAAAATGACTGGCCGCAGGGCCTCGTCAACCTGAAACGTCACATGAATGTGCCGGTGTTTGACGGCGCCAGAATCGTCATCGTGGCGGGCGTTGGCAACAAGGTCGAGGCGTACGACGAAGGTGACGTGCAGCAGTTGACCCTGATCATGGAAGGCATGTGGCGGCTGCTGGAGGGCAAGCGCTCGCAGGAAGCCCTGCATCGATTGAATCGCGAACTGCGCGCCATCAGCAACTGCAACCAGGCCTTGTTGCACACGCAGGACGAGCAGACCCTGCTCAACGACATTTGCCACATTGTTTGCGACCAGGCCGGCTACCGCATGGCTTGCGTGGGCTATGCCGAGCACGACGCGGACAAGACCATACGTCCGGCGGCCTGGGGTGGTTTCGACAGCGGGTATATCGCCGACGCCAAACTGTCGTGGGCTGAGGACACACCGCGCGGGCAAGGTCCCGCCGGCGTCGCGATCCGGAGCGCAGAGATCGTCTATTTCCAGGATCTGGCCAACGACCCAAGCATGGCCCCGTGGCGCGAGAGCGCCTTGCAGCACGGCTATCGTTCCGGCATCGCCTTGCCCTTGAAAAACGAAAGCGCAGAAGTATTCGGCGTTCTGCTGATTTATTCGGCCGAGATCAACGCCTTTAGCCCCGCCGAAATCCGGCTTCTGCAGGAGCTGTCGGGCGATCTGGCGTTCGGCATCACGGTGCTGCGCGCCCGCCTCAAAAGCACGCAGTTTGAGCGCGTTTTGCAGGCGCGCCTGCGGCTGCTGGAATTCGTCGGCGCACACTCGCTGGATGAATTTCTGACTGCCACCCTGGATGAAATTGAAACGCTGACCGGCAGCTCGATTGGCTTCCATCATTTCGTCGAGGCGGATCAGAAAACGCTCTCCTTGCAGAGCTGGTCAACGAACACGCTGAAAAGCATGTGCACGGCCGAAGGAAAAGGCAGCCACTATTCCATCGACGATGCCGGCGTGTGGGTCGATTGTGTCCGTGAACGGCGTGCGGTGATTCACAACGACTACGCTTCATTGGCGCATCGCAAAGGGCTGCCTGAGGGTCATGCGCCGGTCATCCGGGAAGTGGTGGTACCGATTTTCAGAGGCGACCAAATCAAGGCGATTATTGGCGTTGGCAACAAATTGGTGAACTACGACGACAGCGACATCGAGATCGCCTCCCAGTTGGGTGACCTTTCCTGGGACATCATTGAACGCAAGCGGGCGGAAGAAGCGTTGAAGAACATGGCGATGAAATTCCGGACCATCTACGAATCGACTTCCGATGCCATCATGCTGCTCGATGAACAAGGCGTCCTCGACTGCAACGCGGCCACGCTGCGGATATTCGCTTGCCCGGCACGGGATGATCTGGTTGGCAAACATCCCTCCCAGCTGTCTCCCCCGACCCAGCCCGGTGGCGAAGAGTCGATGCGCCTGGCCGATGAACATGTCGCTGCAGCGTACCGGAATGGCAGCCATCAGTTCGAATGGACGCACCGTCGCCTTGACGGCGCACAGTTTCCCGCCGACGTGTTGCTCACTGCCATGGAACTGGGCGGCAAGCCGGTGCTGCAAGCCACGGTGCGCGACATCACCCGGCGCAAGCAGGATGAACTCGCACTGGCAAGAGCAAACCGCGCCTTGCGCACCCTCAGCGCCTGCAATGAAGCACTGGTGCGCGCCACCAACGAACCCGAGCTGCTTGATGCCATTTGTCGGCTGATTGTGGAAACCGGCGGCTACCGCATGGCGTGGGTCGGATTCCCCGAGCAGAACGCGGCGAAGACGGTGCGCCCGGCGGCCCACTATGGTTACGACGAAGGTTTTCTGACCGAGGCCCCTATCAGTTGGGCCGACATTGAGCCTGGTCGTGGCCCGACCGGCACAGCCATTCGGACCGGCACCGTCCAGGTCAATCAGAACTTCCTGCTCAACCCGGCATCGGCCCCGTGGGGCGAGGAGGCACAGTCGCGCGGCTACCAGTCCAACATTGCGCTGCCGCTCACCAGCGAAGCGGGCACCTTGGGTGTGCTGACCATTTTTGCGGCGGCACCCGACGCATTCAACGAAACCGAAGTCATCCTGTTGAAGGAGCTCGCCAGCGACCTGGCCTTCGGCATCGCCACCTTGCGCACGCGGGCTGAACGCGACCGCATTGCCTACGAACACCAGCACCATGAGGACATACTGCGCCAGAGTCTGGAGGACTCCATCAAGGCCATCGCAGACACTGTGGAAATGCGCGACCCGTACACCGCTGGCCACCAGCGGCGCGTGGGGCAACTGGCGGTCGCCATCGCGCGCGAACTGGGCCTGCAGGAAGACACCATGCGCGGCATCGAGCTCGCCGCCAGCATTCACGACCTGGGAAAAATCAGCGTTCCGGCGGAAATTCTCGCCAAACCCATCAAGCTGACGGCCATTGAATACATGCTCCTGAAGAATCACCCGCAAGCCGGCTTTGACATTCTCAAAGACATCAGATTCCCCTGGCCCATCGCCACCATGGTGCTGCAACACCATGAGCGTCTGGACGGCTCGGGTTATCCGCAGGGACTCCAGGGTGAGCAAATCCTGCTGGAGTCGCGCATCATGGCGGTCGCCGATGTGGTCGAGGCGATGGCCTCGCATCGCCCCTACCGGGCGTCGCTGGGCATTGATGCCGCGCTGGCGGAAATCGGACGCGGCCGCGGTGTCATCTACGACGCGTTGGCCGTTGATGCCTGCTTGAGGCTGTTCGCAGACAAACGGTTTGCGTTTTCAGGCTGACCTGGCCCCGTGCACCGGGGTCAGGCGGATGGCCAGCGGGTCCGCGCAATCCGTGGTTCCATCCAGACTGTGCGCTGGCGCACCGACCGGCGGCTTCGAAACTGACTCAATCGGGCCACGGTGATTTGTCGAAATCACCAAAAGGACTCTGACATGAACCGCCCAGCTTACAGTGCCAAACCCGCAGATTACGTCAGCGTCAGCCATCACCTTTGTCCGCTGTGCGGGGGAAATTTGATCCGGACCCCGCGCCGGCCTGTCGACCGTTTTTGGAGCCTGTTTGTTCCGGTTCACCGCTACCGCTGCAACCGATTTGCATGCCAGTGGACCGGTAATCTTCGGGTCGACAGCAACGCGGCAAACTCGGGCACGCTGACACCGCGCTGAATCAGCCAGAACGGGTCGTCAAAAACCCTGGAACAGCATTCAAGCGGGGCTGGAACCGGCGCCGCAGCGGGGCCTGCATCGGTCTGGCAAACGTCGGCTGAAAAGCGTAGAGTTATGGCGCGGTGCGCCGCACCGCGTCAACGCCAGCCGAGCCCTATACCCATGGTCACCGTTGAATTTGCCGCCAGCCTGCGCCGCCACGTCGAATGCGCGCCCCAGTCGGTCGCGCCTGGCACGCTGCGCGACGTGCTCGAAGGTGCGCTGCGCGCAGCGCCCGCATTAGCCCACTACGTGTTTGACGACCAGCGCGCGGTGCGCAAACATGTGGCGGTGTTTGTCAACGGGCGAATGGTGCCCGAGCGCGTCAAGCTGAATCAGTCCCTGGGCGCGGGCGACCGGGTGTTGGTGATCCAGGCCCTGACCGGTGGCTGACGTCCGTTCAATTTCTTTGATGAGAGGAGATCATCATGCCAACATTGCTGCTTGCCACCCGCAAGGGTTTGTTTGCCGTCCAGGGCGATGGCGCGAACTGGCACATCGCGTCGCATCATTTTGCCGGTGAGCCGGTCACGCAGGTGCTGGCCGACCGGCGCGACGGCAGTTGGTATGCCGCGCTGCGGCTGGGCCATTTCGGCATCAAGCTGCACAAGAGCCGCGATCAGGGCCAGACTTGGCAAGAGATGGCGGCGCCCGCGTTCCCCGTCAAGCCGACTGAGGGGCACTGGGCCGATGACCCCACGCCCTGGAGCGTAGACCTGATCTGGTCGCTGGCTGCGGGCGGCGCCAACGAGCGCGGCGCGCTGTGGGCCGGTTGCCTGCCAGCCGGGTTGTTCAAGTCGGAAGATGGCGGCGCCAGTTGGACGCTGAACCAGCCGCTGTGGGAAGAACCCGGGCGCCGGGCGTGGCTCGGTGGCGGTTATGACCATGCCGGCATTCACTCCATCCTGGTCGATCCGCGTGATCCTCGCCACGTCACCCTGGGAATTTCCTGTGGCGGCGTGTGGCAGACGCGAGACGCCGGCACCTCCTGGTCGCTGACGGCCAGCGGCATGAAAGCCGACTACCTGCCGCCCGAGAATGCCGATGACGGCAACACGCAGGACCCGCACTGTCTGGTGCAGTGTGCCGCGCAACCCGATATGTTGTGGGTGCAGCACCATTGCGGCCTCTATCGCTCCACCGATGGCGGCAAGCAATGGCAGGCCATTGCGGCACCGGCCCCTTCGGGCTTCGGATTTGCTGTCGCCTGCGACCCGCACAATCCGCAACGCGCCTGGTTCGTGCCGGCCCAGGCGGATGTGTGTCGCATTCCAGTGGGTGGCCGGATGGTCGTGACACGCACCGACGATGGCGGCGCGTCCTTCCAGGTTTTGTCGGAGGGCTTGCCGCAACGCCAGGCCTACCATCTGGTCTATCGCCACGGGCTTGATGTCACGCGCGACGGGCGGACCCTGGCGCTGGCATCAACCACCGGCGGTTTGTGGCTCAGTGCCGATGCCGGGCTGGCGTGGCAGTGCCTGTCACGCGATCTGCCACCGGTGGCAGCGCTGCGTTTCACCGACTGACGAGAAATTAGTTGCGATCCTGGCCTCGTTCCTCATCGAGCAAGCGCTTTTTCTCCCGTCCTTGCGGTGACTGGCGCCTCTGATCCTGGCCTGGCGCGCCACTCTGGCGCGGTGGCGCTTGGGTTGGAGCTACCCTGGGAGCCTGTTCGTTTCTCATTTGCGGCGGCTGTGCGCGCGGGGGCGCGGCCGGACGGCCTTGCGGTGTCCGCTGAACACGCGCGGGCGCTGTTGGCACGGCTTGCTCCTGATAGTGCTGCCGCGCTACGGTGTCACGCGGCTGATACCGGTAATTCTGGCCATGCAGCGAGCGCTGCTGTTCCACGGGTGGGTATCGATCGCCTGAATACCGTCGCTGGTAGGTGGGCAGCGGAGCGGGCGCGGGCGCTGAACCGCGGTTCCACTTGTCCCAGCCGCCTCTTTGCTGCTGCCATTCATGGCCCCAGTGCTCGCCCCAGCGGGGCGGCGCATCCGCGCGCCAGTCGCGAAAGTACACTGGCGGCGCCCGGTAGTAGCGCACCGGAATTCGCAGGACGAACAGGGGCACATACGCTGGCGCCACCAGACCCCAGGGCCCGCTGTACCAGGAGCTCGCATACCAGTTATCGCCCTGGTAGACCCAATACATGCCATCGTAAAAGAAGAAGTTTGAATTCAAACGTGGCGCGTAGTAGACCGGGTAGCCCGGCACCCGGACCAACTCCGGGTACACCGGCAGGTTGATCCCGATGCTGACGCCAGGGAGCCCGATACCGATGCTTAGCTGGGCCATGGCCGAAGTCATCGACCCCAACAGCATCAAAAACACAATGAGTAAGTAACGCATTTTCTGTTCTCCAGTTGGATCACCAAGCACAGCCTAGACGATTCCGGCAGAAAAGTCCGTGCGTTATCGCACCTTACTGCGCCAAGGGTCTTCATGTGCGTTGGCGCACCGACAAGCGGCATCAAAACTGACTAAATGCGCTGCAAGCAACGAAGCCATTGCTGCCTTTGTCGCAGCACATGAGGCTAATCGTCCCTACAACCCACTGATCAGACATCTGACCGCTACCGCTACCGCCATGCAAAACTTCAAGAACATCGAATCAGAACTGAAATCCAGACACCTGCGGGCCAGCGCCGCTGCGCTTGAGTCTGATTTGGCAGCCAACACCGTGATCCAAAATTGGGATGCCGTCTCAATCGCCTTTGTCGCGATGGCCCGGACTCTCCATGCGCCGGAGTTTTTGCACGGCAATGTGGCCCGCTGATCACGCCAAAAACTGCGCCGCCCATGGGCATCAAACCCGCTTCGCAAACGCCTCGAACTGATCCAGCGGCAGCGGACGGCTAAACAGATAGCCCTGGCAGGCATGGCAGCCCAAACGGGCCAGAAAACCCCTCTGCGCCTCGTTTTCAACCCCCTCCGCGATGACCGCCAAGCCCAGGCTGTCGCCCAGCACGATGACCATCCTGGCGATGGCGGCATCGTTGGGGTCGACGAGAATGCTCCTGACAAAACCCTGGTCGATCTTGAGTTGATCCAGCGGCAGTCGTTTCAGGTACGACAGCGATGAATAGCCGGTCCCGAAGTCGTCCAGGGAAAACCCCACGCCTTTTTCTTTCAGGGCGCTCATCTTGGCGATGACATCTTCCACATCAGCGATCAGCACACTCTCGGTCAGTTCCAGCTTGAGCCGTTGCGGGTTGGCGCCGGTGTTGCCAAGAACCGTCAACACCTGGTTCACAAAATCCGCCTGATGGAACTGGCGCGCGCTGACGTTGATCGCAACAGTCAGGTGATCCATCTCAGGCCGGTTGCCCCATTGGGCCAATTGGGTGCAGGCGGCCTCCAGCACCCAGCGACCCAGGGGCAAGATCAAGCCGGTGTCCTCGGCCAGCGAAATGAACTCGCCAGGCGACACCAGGCCACGCTCAGGATGTTGCCAGCGCACCAGCGCCTCGCACCCTGTCAGGTGGCCCTGGTCGTCCACCTGAGGTTGATAGTGGAGAAGGAACTCATCGTTCGTAACCGCCCTGCGCAGGCCGGCTTCCAGTGCGGCGCGCGACGTGACCACGGCCTGCATTTCCGGGTCGAAAAATCGCAGCGTGTTGCGCCCTACCGCCTTGGCCTGGTACATGGCCAGATCGGCCCGTTTCAGTAGATCCTCAGTGGTCTCCTCCTGCTTGGAAAACAGCGTGATGCCGATACTGGCCGTGCTTTGATACTCATAGCCGTCCAGAGAGTAGGTCTGCTTGAGCGAGGCCAGAATTTTTTTACCCAAGGTTTCAGCCTGGGTGGCGGCAGCCTCCAGGTGCTCACTCAGATTCTCCAGCATCACCACGAATTCATCGCCACCCAACCGGGCCACGGTGCCACCCTCGTGCACGCAGCCTGCCAGCCGCTGGGCGACTTGCTGCAGCAGCAGATCGCCCTTGTCATGGCCAAGGGTGTCGTTGAGGGTTTTGAAATTGTCAAGGTCGATCAGCAGCAGCGCCCCTTGGCGCCGGTGACGGACACTCGCCGCCAGGGCCTGTTGCAGCCGGTCGAGCAGGAGCCGCCGGTTGGGCAGGCCGGTCTGCAAGTCAAAGAACGCCAGATTCCGGATCTCGTCCTCCGCTGCCTTGCGCAGTGTGATGTCCATGAAGGTCCCGACGTAGTGCGTGACAATTCCACCGTTCTCCTTGACAGCGGTGATGGAGAGCAACTCCGGATAGGCTTCGCCGTTTTTGCGCCGGTTCCAGATTTCGCCTTGCCAGGATCCGGTACGCCCGATGCTTTCCCACATCGCGGCATAAAAGGCTTTGTCATGGCGTCCCGACTTGAGCAGGCGCGGGTTATGGCCTACGACTTCATCGGCGCTGTAGCCGGTAATTTCGGTGAAGGCCCGGTTGACCTGCAGGATGGCGCCCTGTGCATCGGTGACGGTCATGCCCTCTTGGGACTCGAAGGCAGTGGCGGCGATGCGAAGCGCCTCCTCGGCCTGCTTGCGCTCGGTGATGTCTCGGGACAGGACGATAAAACGCGGCTCTTGCCCCTGGCCCACCGACTTGCGGGCAACGGACAGTTCAAACCAGGCCCTGCCATGCGCAAGCTGCAATTCAAACTGCTTGCCCGTTGATCTACCCTTTTCATTCGCCTCGCGCAATGCCGACAAACAAATACTGGCAGATTCTGCGGACATGACGTCTGACACTGTTTTGCCAACCAAAGACTCTGCAGGTGCAACTAGCAAGTCGGAATGGGGCGCATGAACTTCGTAGTAACGCCCATCCAGTCCAAGTACAAACAACAGGTCCGGGACCGCATCAAACGTGGCTTGCAGCTGGTTTTGGGAGCGCTGCACTTGTGTATTGAGCGCTTCGAGCATCCGGTTGGAGCGCCGCAGACGAAGCAGGAAGTACGCGCTGCCGGCAAAAACGAGGGCACTGCCGCCGAGCACGGTCCACAGCCAGCGCTCCTGCAGGGCGCGCTGGCGCAGCTCAGCGGATTGTTGCTCGTTGCGACGGGTCAATTCGTCGATTTCGCGCTGCTTGCTCTCGGTGGCGTAACGTTCGGCAAGTTCCACCATGCGTGCGCCGGCCTTTTCGCGCGTCACCTTGTCCGCCAGGTTGGCCGCTTCGACAAAGAGTTCGTAGGCTCGCTGGTGGTCACCGTCGACGGTGCCAATCTCGGCCATGCGCCGCGCACTACCGCTCAGGTAAATAGGCAAACCAATTTCTTTGGCGAGCCCATAAGCCCTCTCGGCATCGGCCCGTGCGGCAGCGACGCGGCTGAGCGCCTGAAGACTGGAACTGCGCGCGTTCAGCGTAAACCAGAGACCGATGAGGTTTGGATATTTCTCATAGATCGCGACCATTTCCTCCAGCGGCAGCACGGCTTGGGCGTGACGGCCCTGCTTGCGAAGCAAGTCCGCTAAGCCAAACAGCCCGTAGCTCAGACTGAAGGGGCTGCCGATCGAGCGGAACATGGCAATCGCCTCGCGCGTCAAACGCTCGCCTTCAGCAACACGGCCAAGGCTCACCGTCACCCCGGCAAGACCTTGAACGGCGTGTGCTTCCAGAATTTTCGAATGGGCAATGCGAGCGTAGTCGCGCATCTGCAGGTAGTGCTCGCCAGCCTGCGCGTAGCCCCCGCTGAGATCAAATGAAATGGCCAGGCCCTGATGGGCGTAGGTCAGCGCCAGGGGGTCTTTCGTGCGTTTGGCAATTTCCATGGCCTGCATGGCCATGGTGACGGAATTGTCAAAGTCACTGACGCGGCGGTACATCATGGACATCCTCAGCAGCGCTTCGCCGAGCAAGTCGGGCCGGTTCACGCCTTCGAGCAGTTCCACGCTGCGGGTGGTGGCCGCCATGGACACGTCAATCCGGGCCTGGTTGACGGCGTTCAACGCCACGTTGAGCTGCGCCTCGGCCTGCCCCACCCGGTCCCCCTGCTGTTGCGCCAGTTCCAGGGCGGTTTCGGCGTTCTTTTGCGCCTTTTCGGTCAACGACAGATAAGCCTCGATGCGCGACAGCAGATTGAGCACCCGGGCCCGGTCAACGGGTGTGGCATCGGCGGGCAGGCTGGCCTGCAGGCGCTGCGCCTGCGTGTAGGCGCGAGGCACGTCATTTTCCGCCAGTACCCGGGTCTGGCCCGCTTGTGTGCGCCAGTCATCGAGCGAGCTGGCGGCCTGGACCGGGCCAGGCAGGCCAAGACCCAAAACCCCGGCAAGAACCATCCAGGCCGCAAGTAACAAGCGGCATGTGCAGCGCCGTGCGACGGGAGGGCACCATTCTGAATGACTCGTTAAGAAATTCGTCATCATGGGCCATTTCATCAGAATCGAGCGGTCGCAGCAAGGCTGACTTGCGCGTCGTTGATCCAGTTGCTCTGAGGTCTCGTTTCCACACCGTCATGGGGACTGCGCCTCGTGCCAAGCAGGTTGGTGCCCGTGAGAATTCGACCGCCGGATCAGTGTTGAAATACTACTTAATTGATAGCTATATACGTATATTCCACGGGGGCTAGAGGCCAAAAATGTATAAATCACCGTTCAAACTGCGGATGCAGCTGGCGGATGCGGCTCATGGCCATGCCGGCCGCCGCCGTGCGGGTCTCCACGCCCAGCTTGGCAAACACATGCTCCAGGTGTTTCTTGACGGTCATGGGGCTGGAGCCCAGGATGTCGCCAATGTCGCGGTTGATCTTGCCCTTGACCACCCAGTACAGCACCTCGGCCTCGCGCGGTGTGAGCTTGAAGCTCAGGGCGATGGCCTCGATCACGGATTCATCCGACGCCTCCTGCATGATGATGAGCCAGTCGCCGCCGCCCTCGGAGTCACCGATTTGCTGGTGCAGGCGAAAGGTCAGGCGCTTCGGGCCCAGCTCAATGTGCAGGCGCGGCGGCTCGATCAGCGCCGCTGCGTCATTGACGTGGCGACGCAGCCACTGGCAGACCGGCTCCGGCGTTTTCGGTGCCTCGGTGCCGTAGTAGCGCAGCAGCAGTTCGCGCGCCAGCGGGGTTTGCCACATCAGTTTGCCGTCGCTCACGCGCACGGTGATGCTGGCATAGCCAAAGGCGTCCAGCGCGGATCTAGCCTGGCGTCTTTCACGCGCGCCTTGCAAGTGCACCTGCATGCGGGCCAGCACTTCTTTGGGCTTGATCGGCTTGGTGACGTAGTCCACACCGCCCGCCTCCAGCGCGGCCACCAGGTATTCGGTGTCCAGCAGGCCGGTCATGAAGATGATGGGGATGTGCGCCGTTTGCGGCGCGGCTTTCAGGCGCCGGGCCACTTCAAAACCGTCCATGCCGGGCATCATGGCGTCCAGCAACACAATGTCGGGCAGGGCCTGCGCAGCGCGCTGCAGGGCCGCCTCGCCGTGGGTGGCGACCAGCACGGTGTAGCCGGATTCGTCCAGCGCATCGTGCAGCACCGACAGGTTGTCGGGCACGTCGTCCACGATCAGCACGAGGTCGCTGTTGGCACGGTCCAGCGTCTGCTCCAACGAGGGTTTGGGGGCGCTAGTTGTCATGGATCACCTGGTTCAATTGCTGGCTCATGGTCTCAAACTGGAACTGCCGGGCCAGGCCGCGCATCTCCGCCACAAAGGGCGCGCATCGTGCGTCGGCGGCTTCCATCTCGTCGAGCTTGTTCATGATGCCGCGAAAGAACCCCAGGCTCACCACCTCGCGCAAGGCATCGAGCTGCGGGCGTGCGGGGTAAACCAGGGCGACTGGCGGGGGCGCAGCGGCAGGCTCCGCGACCGGTGCGGCGCTGTCCAGCCAGGTGAGCGACAGGCGCTGCGCCAGCCAGTCCAGCAGCTCGGAGTGGCGCACCGGTTTCAGGATGAAGTCTTCACTTGGCATGTCGACGTCGTTGTCCAGCCCCTTGTCAAAAGCATTGGCCGACACGATGGCAATCTGCGCCTGGATGTTCCCCAGTGCGCGCAGACGGCGAACGGTCTCCCAGCCATCAATGCCGGGCATGGCCAGGTCCATGAAGATGACGTCAGGTTGATAGCCCGTTGCCAGCAGGTCCAGGCAGTCATGGCCGCTGGCGGCGGTGCGCAGCTCAAAACCGAGCGGCTGCAGCAGATTGACGAGTAATTCGCGGTCGGCCTCTTCGTTGTCCACCACCAGCACGCGCCTGCATGGTCCGGCATAACCATGGCGCGGTTTGTTCGCCAAAGACCTTGGCATGTCAGCCGATGAGCCGGACAAACACAAGGCACCAACCGCACCCGAGGTCACGCGCACTTCAGGCAAAAACAGTTTCACTTTAAACACCGAGCCCACGCCCGGCGTGCTGGTCACCGTGAGTTCACCGCCCATCAAGTCGGTCAGCATCTTGGCGATGGTCAGCCCCAAACCTGAGCCCGATGCCGTGGCGCCCGGCGTATTGGCGCGGGTAAAGGGCTCAAAGATGCGATTGAGCTCTTGTTGGGACAGGCCCGGCCCGGTGTCTTCGATGTCAATCACGGCCATCTCGCGCGCGTAGCGAATGTCAAACGTCACTTGCCCTTTCTGGGTGAACTTGATGGCGTTGCCCAGCAGATTGATCAAGATCTGGCGCACCCGTTTTTCGTCCGCCCGCACCACCGCCGGCAGGGCGGCGCCTTCAACATAATGAAAGCGCAGGCCCTTGGCCTGCGCCTCCAGCTCAAACAGGCTGGCGATGTCCTGCATCAGCGAGGCGAAGTGCATGGGCCGGGGATTGAGCGTGAGCTTGCCACTCTCGATGTGCGCGATGTCGAGCGTGCCTTCGATCAGCGAGAGCAGGTGCTCGCCGCCGCGCTTGATGACGCTGACGGCCTGCTGGCGGTGCACCGGGATGGACGGGTCTTCGCCCATCAGTTGCGCATAGCCCAGGATGCTGTTGAGCGGCGTGCGCAGCTCGTGGCTGATGGCGCTGATGTAGCGGCTCTTGGCCTGGTTGGCCAGGTCGGCGGCATGGCGCGCCTGCTCCGCCACGCGCCTGGCGGTTTGCAGCGCTTCGTCGGTCTGGCGGTGCGACTCGATCTCGCGCATCAGCAAGTGGGTCTGGCGGTTGGATTCTTCCTGCGCCACCTGGCGGCTTTTGTGCGCCAGCACCACCCACCAGGCCCCCAGCCCGGCAATCACCCGCAGCGCCATATCGGGCTTGAAGAACCCCGAACGCAAAGCTGCGTGCGGCGCCTGCAACTGCGCGATTTCGGTCACGCTCAGCGTCAAGGCGCGCAACTCCTGGTGATAGAGCAGACCGAACACACTGGCCAGCAGCGGCACGGTCACCCCCATGAGCAGCAGAAAGTAGCCCAGGCAGTTGTCCAGGTACGACCAGCTGCGCCGCGGCAGCAGCCAGCGCAAGGTGGCGGACCATTGGCTGGACAGGCAAGCGTGGGGTTTGCACAGGTCGCCACAGCGCGCGTCCAGCGTGCAGCACAGCGAGCAGATGGCGCCTTGGTAGGCCGGGCAATGCGCCATGTCGGGGCCTTCGTACTGGCGTTCGCAAATCACGCAGCGCTGCAAGCCGGGGTAGGGGCCTTCCACAGCCGTTCGCCCTGAGCTTGGCCTGTCCTGAGCTTGTCGATGGGTCGAAGGGCTGCACTGGGCTTCGACAGGCTCAGCCCGAACGGGGGGAGCGGACTCGCGTGCGATGTAGTACCTGCCCCGCGTGGCCCAGGCAATCAGCGGGGACGCGACGAAGGCGGTACCGAGCGCGATCAAGGCCGAGAAGGCCTGCGCCATAGGGCCGAACAGCCCCAGGTGCGCCGTGACTGACAAGAGGGACGCGAGCGCCATGGAACCGACGCCCACCGGGTTGATGTCATACAGATGCGCGCGCTTGAACTCGATGCCCGGCGGTGACAGGCCCAGCGGTTTGTTGATGACCAAGTCGGCCACCACCGCCATCATCCAGGCGATGGCGATGTTGGAGTACAGGCCCAGCACATCACCCAGCGCCTGAAACACATTCATCTCCATCAGCATGAAGGCAATCAGGGTGTTGAACACCACCCACACCACCCGGCCCGGGTGGCTGTGCGTCAGGCGCGAGAAGAAATTTGACCAGGCCAGCGAGCCGGCATAAGCGTTGGTGACGTTGATCTTGAGCTGCGAGATCACCACGAACAGCGCCGTGGCCGCCACCGCCCAACCGTAGTTGGGAAACACATATTCATACGCCGCCAGGTACATCTGGTTCGGGTCCACCGCGCGGTCCACCGGCACCGCGTGGCTGATCGCCAGATAAGCCAACAGCGCCCCGCCCAGCATCTTGAGCACACCCAAAATCACCCAGCCTGGCCCGCCGACCAGCACGCTCCACCACCAGCGTTTGTGATTGGCAGGCGTCTTGGCAGGCATGAAGCGCAGGTAGTCAGCCTGTTCGCCCATTTGTGTCATCAGGGCGATGCCGACCGTGAGCGCCGCACCAAACAAGGGCAGACTGAAGCCTGGACCCGTTCCTCTTTCCCCGATGTAGTGCACCACGCCCGAGAAAGCACCGGGGTCGCGCATCAGCACATAAGCAAAGGGCACTACCAGCATCAGCAGCCACACCGGCTGGGTCCAGACCTGCAGGCGGCTGATGGTGGAAACACCATGGGTCACCAGCGGGATCACCGCCAGCGCGCAAATCAGGTAGCCCCAGCTGGGCGGAATGCCCAGCGCCAGTTCCAGCGCATAGGCCATGACGGCTGCCTCCAGCGCAAAAAAGATGAAGGTGAACGAGGCGTAGATGAGCGAGGTCAGCGTGGAGCCGATGTAGCCAAAACCGGCGCCGCGCGTGAGCAGGTCCATGTCCACCCCGTAGCGGGCGGCGTAAATGCTGATCGGCAGGCCGGCCAGAAAGATGATGAGGCCGGTGGCCAGAATGGCCCAGAAGGCATTGGTAAAGCCGTATTGCACCAGCAGCGTGGCGCCGACGGCCTCCAGAATCAGGAACGAGGCGGCGCCAAAAGCGGTGTTGGCAACTCGCCACTCGGACCACTTGCGAAAGCGTTGCGGCGTGAAACGCAAGGCGTAGTCTTCCAGCGTCTCGCTCGCCACCCAGCCGTTGTAGTCGCGCCGCACCAGCGTGATGCGCTGCAGCGCCTCGGGCTGCGCGCGTGTCGGCGCGGCCGCGTGCGGGATGGGGTGGATGTCTGAGGTCACACCGCTGTGGTGCAGTTTCCATGCCACAGCAGCCGGCATGGCGCGGCACGGGTTTTGCGTAGTGATCCGCATGGAACTCACCCCGCGCGTTCGGCCGGCATTTGCGGCCGCACGAGCTAGCTAATCAAAGCATTGAGTGAAACGAAATGGAACTTACCCCTCGTGAAAAAGACAAGCTGCTGCTATTTACCGCTGGTTTGCTGGCGGAGCGTCGCAAGGCGCGTGGCCTCAAGCTCAACTATCCCGAGGCCGTGGCCCTGATCAGCGCCGCCGTGATGGAAGGTGCGCGCGATGGCAACACCGTGGCCGAATTGATGAGCTATGGCCGCACCATCCTGACCCGGTCTGATGTCATGGACGGCATTGCCGAGATGATTCCCGACATCCAGGTCGAAGCCACTTTTCCGGACGGCACCAAGCTGGTCACCGTGCATCAGCCGATTGTTTGAGTCCGCCAATTTTTCCCCAACAGGACAGCCTGCCCATGAGCACCAAAAACACTCTCAAATTAATAGCTACTGCTGCAATGAATACGTGGGCTAGTACCGTATTTGCGCATGACGGGCACGGGGTTTTGGGTACCCACTGGCATGCCACCGACGTGTGGGGCTTTGTGGCCGCGGCGGGCGCTGTGGCACTGGCGATCTGGTTGACGCGCGGCGGAAAGTGAGGCCTGCATGACACCCGGCGAAATCATCACTGACGGACCCGATCACGCCCTCAACACCGGTCGCCGTACCCTGACCCTGGTGGTGCAAAACACCGCCGACCGCCCCATTCAAGTGGGCTCGCACTACCACTTTGCCGAAACCAATGGCGCGCTCGGTTTTGACCGCACTCTGGCACAGGGCATGCGGCTGAACATTGCGTCGGGCTCAGCGGTGCGCTTTGAGCCCGGCCAGCAGCGCACCGTCGAACTGGTGGACTACGCGGGTGACCGCATCGTCTACGGCTTTCGCGGGCTGACCCAGGGCGCGCTGTAACCGTTCGGGCTGAGCCTGTCGAAGCCCTCACACCATCGTATCGCCAGCCCTTCGACAGGCTCAGGGCGAACGGAAAGAGATTGATATGGCAACCATCGGACGGCGCGCTTACGCTGAAATGTTTGGCCCCACGGTGGGCGACCGGGTGCGCCTGGCCGACACCAACCTGATCATTGAAGTCGAAGACGACTACACCCTGCGCGCGGGCGGCTACGGCGAAGAAGTCAAGTTCGGCGGCGGCAAGACCATCCGCGATGGCATGGCGCAGTCGCAGCGCAGTCGGGCCGAGGGCGCGGTTGATACCGTCATGACCAATGCCTTGATCATTGACCACTGGGGCATTGTCAAGGCCGACATTGGCCTCAAAGACAGTCGCATTGTGGCCATTGGCAAAGCGGGCAACCCCGACACCCAACCGGGTGTGGACATCATCATCGGCCCGGGCACCGAGGTCATCAGTTGCGAAGGCAGCATCGTCACCGCCGGTGGTTTTGACAGCCACATCCACTTCATTTGCCCGCAACTGATTGAAGAGGCTTTGAGTAGCGGCATCACCACCATGACCGGCGGCGGCACGGGCCCGGCCACCGGCACCTTTGCCACCACCTGCACACCCGGGCCGTGGCACATTGAGCGCATGCTGCAGGCCTCCGATGCGTTTGCCATGAACCTGGGCTTCATGGGCAAGGGCAACGCCAGCCTGCCCGCCGGGCTGCACGAGCAAATCAACGCGGGCGCCTTGGGCCTCAAATTGCACGAAGACTGGGGCACCACGCCAGCAGCCATCGACAACTGCCTGAACGTGGCCGAACTCACCGACACACAGGTGGCGATCCACACCGACACGCTCAACGAATCGGGCTTTGTGGAGGACACGCTGGCCGCTTTCAAAGGTCGCAGCATCCACACCTTTCACACCGAAGGGGCTGGCGGCGGCCACGCGCCTGACATCATGAAACTGGTGGGCGAGCCCAACGTGCTGCCGTCTTCCACCAACCCGACACGGCCGTACACCGTCAACACGCTGGATGAACACGTGGACATGCTGATGGTGTGCCACCACCTGGATGCCGCCATCGCCGAAGACCTTGCCTTTGCCGAGAGCCGCATCCGCAAGGAAACCATTGCGGCCGAAGACATCCTGCACGACCTGGGCGCCATCAGCATCATGAGCAGCGACAGCCAGGCCATGGGCCGCGTCGGTGAGGTCATCATCCGCACCTGGCAGACGGCGCACAAGATGAAGGCGCAGCGCGGCTGGCTGGCACCTGATCCGTTCGTCCTGAGCCAGTCGAAGGACAGCGCCAACCTTCGACAAGCTCAGGTCGAGCGGGACTCGCGCAACGACAACTACCGCGTCAAACGCTACCTGGCCAAGTACACGATCAACCCGGCGCTCACGCACGGCATGGCGCATGAAGTGGGCTCCATCGAGCTTGGCAAGTGGGCCGATCTGGTGGTCTGGAAGCCCGCCTTTTTTGGCGTCAAACCGTCGTTGATTGTCAAAGGCGGCTCAATCGCCATGGCCGCCATGGGCGACCCCAATGCCAGCATTCCCACGCCGCAACCGGTGCATTACCGACCCATGTTTGGCAGTTTTGGCGGTGCCTTGGCGCGCGGCTCGCTCACCTTTGTATCGCAAGCCGGGTTAAACGCCGGCATTGGTGCGCGTTATGGGCTGAGCAAGACTTTAAGCGCGGTTAAAAACATCCGGGGCGTTCGCAAAGAGCACATGGTGCATAACCACTACCTGCCCAAGATGGAAATCGACGCCCAGACCTACAGCGTGCGCGCCGACGGTGAGTTGCTGACCTGTGAGCCGGCGGTGAGTTTGCCGATGGCGCAGCGATACTTTTTGTTTTGATATCAGCTTGGTTCAGAGGAGCGAGAGAAGAAAACTGTCGTACCTGACTGATTGCTTTGCAAAGAAAAGCCATTCGCTGTTGGTGTCAGATGAACTTCATCCCCCAAGCCAACCTGAAGGCGTTTGCACAATTCTTCGGGAAAAATAATGCCAACTTCATCACCCACGTCGATCAATTTCAAAGATTCCATCGTGTATCTCCTGTTGATTGCGTCACTATAACCATGCTCCACGCCTCCAAACTCATCCCACAAGGTCACGGTCTGGCACTCGCCCTGGTCAAACGCGCCAGCACAGTTGAGCTGGACTGGGACATTCGGCAAAAAAGCCGCTTTGAAGCCACCGACTCGGCCGGTCGACAGCTTGGCGTTTTCCTGCCCCGCGGCACGGTGGTGCGCGGCGGCGACGTGCTGGTCGCTGAAGATGGCTCGCTGGTCAAGGTCGACGCTGCGCCGCAGCCTGTGCTGCGCATCACACCCTGCAGCAGCCACGGCACCGCGTTTGACCTGACGCGCGCCGCCTACCACTTGGGCAATCGCCATGTGCCGATTGAGCTTCAACCCGACCACCTCAAAATCGAGCCAGACCATGTGCTGGCCGACATGCTGCTCGCCATGCACCTGACGGTGCGGGCCGTCAACGAGTCATTCGAGCCTGAGAACGGCGCCTACGCCACGGGGGGGCACGCGCATGGCCACGATGGCGAGCCTGAACACGTGCATGGCCCCGGCTGCCGGCACGCGCATTGAGCCATGAACGCCACCAGTCTGCTGCAACTCATGTGGCTGGCGTCACCGGCACTGCCTATCGGTGGATTCTCCTACTCCGAGGGCCTCGAAGCCGCCGTGGATACTGCCCGAGTTGCTACAGAAAGTGAAGCCTCTGAATGGCTGCTCGATCAGCTTGACCTCAGTCTGACGCGCTCGGACCTTGCTGTCCTGGCCCAATCCATACCCGCCTGGCAGTGCGGCGACACAGCACGAATTTCTCAACTCAACGCCTGGGTACTGCAAACCCGTGAAAGTAATGAGCTGCGCGCCCAAACCGAGCAAATGGGCCGATCCTTGCTGGAATGGCTGCGCAACCACACCACCGCCACAGCGGGGCAAATCGAGCTGCTGGCGAATTTGCAGCCCACGTATCCGCTGGCTTTTGCGCTTGCAGCCAGCGCCACCCAGGCCCCGTTGCGCGATTGCCTGCTGGCCTATGCCTTTGGCTGGGCCGAGAACATGGTGCAAGCCGCCATCAAATCGGTGCCGCTGGGCCAGAGCGCCGGACAGCGCATTCTGCAGGCGCTGGCAGCGCAAATCCCGTGCGCCGTCGATCACGCGCTGGCCCTGCCGGACGACGCGCGCCAGGCCTTTTCTCCCATGCTCGCCATTCTGAGCGCGCAGCATGAGGTGCAGTATTCACGCCTTTTCAGGTCCTAGCCCTTATGCAGTCTGCGTAGAGCACTCCTTAATCAATAGCACAACACGCCATGAACACCCCACTGCACCACATCAAGAACCGCACAAAAATCCTGCCGCCCTTGCGCGTGGGCATCGGCGGCCCGGTCGGCTCCGGCAAAACCACCTTGCTGGAGATGCTGTGCAAAGGCATGCGCGAGCGCTACGACCTGGTCGCCATCACCAACGACATCTACACCAAGGAAGACCAGCGCCTGCTGACCGAGAGCGGCGCCTTGCCAGCCGATCGCATCATGGGCGTGGAAACCGGCGGCTGCCCGCACACCGCCATCCGCGAGGATGCCTCCATCAACCTGGAAGCCATTGACCGCATGCTGGTGGACTTTCCCGATGCCGACATCGTGTTCATCGAAAGCGGCGGCGACAATCTGGCCGCCACTTTCAGCCCCGAGCTTTCCGACCTGACGATTTACGTGATTGACGTGGCCGCCGGCGAAAAAATCCCGCGCAAGGGTGGCCCCGGCATCACAAAAAGCGACCTGTTCGTCATCAACAAGACCGACCTGGCCCCTTATGTGGGCGCCAACCTGGACGTCATGGCGGCAGACACGACGCGTATGCGCACCACGGTCAAGGGTCTCAAGCCCTTTGTCATGACCAACCTGAAAACTTTGAGCGGCGTGCAAGAGGTGATTTCGTTCATTGAAAGCAAGGGCATGTTGCGCAGCAGCGATGCAACCACGCTGCGTGACGGCCGTTGACCATCCCCAGGGAATATCGCCAGCCTTGAATTTTCACGTGAGCCGACGACAGCAACCTCAATACCCGAGTACCTAACGTCGGCGCTGTCCGGCGCGCAGCAAGCGCCGCGAAGCGGCATTCTGATGCTGCATTTCCGTGACGAGCAACTGGTTAAACCACGCCCGTCGCTTGCATCGCATCAAATTCACTGCGCAGTGTCCATGTGAAGCGCAAGAAGTCCGCAGGCGGATTCCGGTGCGCGAGCAATATGAAATTGCAACGCGCCGAGCGTCTCCGAGCGAGCGTTGATCCAGTAACCCTGGTATTTATACGAAGGCGGCAAATCCTTCGATTGAATTGAAATGCGCTTGTGCTGAGCGAAGCGAGCCGTCGACTCTTCTTGGACGCTCGTAACTTTCCCGAGGCTTTCTACCATGCGCTGCAAAGGCTCAACAACCTCGGACTGGTTTGCGAACAAGGCTGCCAGTTCCTTGGTCTTGCCGTCTGCAAGAAGACCCACGGCGCGCATGCCGCACGATTCTTCTGCGGCAGCACCCGACGCTGCGGCAACGAGAAGAACGGGCCAGAGTGCGTATCGAATATGCATAGATTCAGTTCCGGGAAAGTGGTTTGACGTCGAAGCTGCCCGGCGCGCAGCACGCGCCGCGAAGCGCCATTCTGCTGCCGCGTGTCCGTGCCGAGCGACCGGTTAAACCGGTCGGGAAGTTGACTGTGGATCACTTGATACTCTTGTAGCTCCACCCATTGCACAGAATGCCACCTTTTCGAAGGACATCAGTTCCGTCGATCCAATCGCACGCTGGCCCACGTTGATTGAGTCGCGCTCCCATAGACACGAAGATGGGTGGGCGAGTCAGATCCGACTTAACCTCAATCTGAATAATGTCACCGTATCGTAGGGCTGCTTCTCGCGGTACGAGGACTTTTGCGAATACGAAGGTATCGTAGACAGTGACCGTCGAGAACTGTATTTGTGCTGCTTGCTGAAGCGATGCCATGCACGCCGCGTCGCGCTTGGCACAAGCTGGGCTATTGAGTATTGCTGCCTCCGGAATATCCGAAGTCGTTGCAACCAATCCGTAGATTTTCTGCCCAGCCATGCGCGCGAACGCTTGATCCGGCGACGTAGCATCTTGAGCGAAGCAAGGCCAAATGGCAATAGACAGCAGAAGGGGCGAGAGAGTTCGCATAGTGTTTAACGAGGCTGTGCAAAAACCATCGGCCCCGCACCACTGGCCCCAATGCAGGGGTACTCGACCCCCTTGCTCGAAGTGCGTTCGTTGAATATGGCGCGATCTGAGCGGCCGAATTTTTAGCTTCACAAACGTTTCCCCATCAAAAAGGGTTTTTGCACAGCCTCAACGAGTAAGGTTAGGTATTGGACTTTGTGCTCTTGGCATGTTGTTTTTCATTTTTGCGTGAGTCTTTACGTTTCTGAAACTGCTCGAACTTCATGGCGAGCAAAAAAACATAGTCGATAATTGCGTAAGTGAAAGAGAGCACATCACTAGCGTCTTGGGCTGAAATTACTTGGTCAGTTGCGTGAGCGGCCATATTTCTTTGGTCTCTTAGTTCCTCACTCCACTGAAAAAGTCTAGCATCGATAATGCCTTTGTCACGCAGTTCCTTCAAACCGGCGCCAAGATAAGTGTCCTTTGTTCCGTAGTGACGGCAAATTGCTTCAAGTGCACGGCCACACATTGCTGCGGCAGCTAAGAAAGCCCCTGCTTGAACGCATCTCTCTGCTTCATCAATCGACTTCTTGACCACATCTGGGATGCCAGAACCCAGTAGCCTTCTGGGTTTTGGAAAGACGCGAGTTAAGTCAGGCCAGAAGACTTTGCCATCACGCACATCTTGTTCTGATTCACCAACGAGTGCCGAATTGGTAGTGCAACATTCGTTCTGTAGTTTCCCGAACCAATGAAACTGGACTCCGTGAAAGGTGTTTCTGAATTCGGTTTTGGATATTTTTAAATCAGGCCCCTGCCAGGCCGCCGGAGGCCCCCC